>JAFNXL010000027.1 GCA_017379075.1 Bacteroidaceae bacterium | reverse complement strand
CTTTCCGCCTTGGCCTTTTCCTCGTCCACATGAATCCATTGGTGGTCCAGTGTGGCATCGGCAAACTGGCAGATTCTCTCCTGTGTGAGTTGTACATAATCACTTGTGCCTAATTCCTTTCCTGCGTAAGGTTCAAAATCCTCGAAGCAGTTGATAACGACTTTGCTCATAAAAAATAAGTGTTTGTGTAATGATTGTTGTGCAAAGTTACTGAATTTTCCCACAAATGGATATAATTTGGTTGTTTTTTTGTAACTTTGTGGCAAAATATAAAAAACATATTCAGAGTTATGCAACCAGTCTTTATAGCCGGCCCCTGCGTGATTGAGTCCATGGATGTGATGGATGCTGTGGCGCAGGAGCTTGTAAACATACAACAGCAGTTTGGCGTTACCGTTTATTTCAAGGCGTCTTTTGACAAGGCCAACCGTACAAGCATCCATTCTTTCCGTGGTCCGGGTCTGGAGAAAGGCCTGCAGATGTTGGCCGACATCAAGGCACGCTATGGCCTGCCTTTGCTTACCGACATCCATGAGAGCTATCAGGCCGCTCCGGCAGGAGAGGTGGTGGATGTACTGCAGATTCCTGCATTCCTTTGTAGGCAGACCGACCTTTTGCTGGCTGCGGTGGAAACCGGTAAGGTGGTGAACATCAAGAAAGCTCAGTTCCTTAGCGGTGCGGACATGAAGTATCCCGTGGAAAAATGCCTTGAGGCAGGAGGCAAGGAAGTGTGGCTGACCGAGCGTGGCAACATGTATGGCTATAACAATCTGGCCGTTGACTTCCGCAACATTGCCGACATGAAGCAGATTGTTCCCCGCGTCATCATGGATTGTACGCACAGTGTGCAGCGTCCTGGTGCAGCAGGCGGTAAGACTGGCGGTAACCGTGAATTTGTACCGGCAATGGCATTGGCAGCCAAGGCTTTCGGTGCTACGGGCTACTTCTTTGAAGTGCATCCCGACCCCGACAATGCTTTGAGCGACGGTCCCAACATGCTTTGCCTGGATGATTTGAACAACGTGATAAAGTCATTATTATGAGCCAATACAGAGACATAGCCATAAAATGTTTGCAAGATGAGGCACAGGCCGTGCTGAGTCTGATTCCCCAGTTGGATGAAAGCTTTGACGCAGTTGTGGAACTGATACTCCAATGTAAGGGTAAGATTATCCTAACAGGAGTGGGTAAGAGCGGCCATATCGGTGCAAAGATTGCCGCCACATTGAGCAGTACTGGCACACCGGCTTTTTATGCCAATCCGCTGGACCTGTATCATGGCGATTTGGGTGTAATCACCTGCGATGACGTTGTAATTGCCATCAGTAACAGTGGCCAGACAGACGAACTATTGCGTTTTGTTCCCACGCTGTTGGAACAGAAGATACCTCTTGTGGGTATGTCCGGCAATCCGCAGTCTTTATTGGCTAAGAATTCCAATTATCATATCAATATCCAGGTGACGGAAGAAGCTTGTCCGCTGAATCTGGCTCCTACCAGTAGTACGACCGCCCAACTGGCAATGGGTGATGCTTTGGCTTGTGCGTTGATGGAGGCGCGTAATTTCAAGGAACGCGACTTTGCCCGTTTCCATCCCGGAGGTACGTTGGGCAGAAGACTTTTGGTTACGGCACAAGATGTAATGCGTGCCGACAATCTGCCAGTGATAGACCCAGGTATGAAGTTGGGCGAGGCCATTATCCGTATCAGCAACGGCAAGTTGGGAATGGCTGTAGCCGTGGAAGACGGAAAGGTTGCGGGCCTGGTTACAGACGGAGACATCCGTCGTGCCACCGAAAGCCTACAGGAACGTTTCTTCAATGTACCGGTGGAAGAGGTGATGACCCGCACTCCTGTGTGTGTTCCGCCAACCATGAAGTTGGGTGAAATTTTGAACAAACTCAACAATCACAAGATACATGCCGTGCTTGTTGTGAACGAAGAACAGCAACTGCTGGGTATCGTGGACAACTTCCGCTGTATGATGTAGGCATCTTCCACATATTACCGTTTGCCCTCTTGAAGCGATACAGACTCTTTCCCGCACGCCTGCTGACGTGCTTTTTGGCTTTTGCCTTCATTCTCTCCGCATACCCTCAAAAGCAGAGTGACTCTCTTGCCGTGGATGCTTTGCAGAAACTTGATGTGCCGTTCTTTAAGGGTAATGAGGTGCATCTTCTGCCCAATGGACAAACGTTTTTCGATGACCTCTTCCATTACATCAGTCGTGCCGAACGTTATGTCCACATTGAATTTTACAAATTCTACAATGACAGCATAGGCAATGCCACGCTGGACCTTTTGCGGCAGAAAGCGAAGGAAGGTGTGGAGGTGAAGATTCTGATTGACGGGCAGGGCAACCATCGGCGCACGGAAAACTTTACAAAGGAGGACATGCAACGTCTGCGTGCCGAGGGTATCATGATGTACGAGTTTGCTCCCTTTGTCTTTCCCTATATCCACAGAGCCTATCATCGCGACCACCGCAAAATTGTTACTATAGACGGACATACGGCCTACATAGGTGGCATGAACATCGCCGACTACTATCTGTATGGAAAGCCGGAGGTGGGCGATTGGGTGGACATGCACATTCGTATGCATGGTTCGTGTGTGGCGGAGTATGAGCGTTTGTTTGCCCAGATGTGGGAAAAGGTAACCGACGAATCTATGGATGCTGCCGATTACGCCGGTCCGGACAAAAGTGGGGATGATATCTTAATGGGCGTCGTGGCCAGATTCCCAGGCAAACGGAGTGGGCTGATGAGAAAGGCGTATGCCGCAGCCATTGATCAGGCTGAAGAATGTGTGCAGATTGTGAATGCCTATCCCGTACTCACCCGTACTGTGCGCAGGGCATTGTACCGTGCTTTGGCGCGTGGAGTCAGGGTGGAACTTATGCTTTCTGCGAATAATGACCAGCAACTGACACCCAACGTGACGGCCATCCAGATGAAGAAACTGATGGACAAGGGTGCACATATATATTATTATGAGGGCGGCTTCCATCATGCCAAATCCATGATGGTGGATGGTATCTATTGTACTACTGGTTCGGCCAATCTAGATGCGCGTTCACTCATGTTCGACTATGAAATAAATGCCTTTATGTTTGATAAAGGCGTAACCAACAGATTGCAGGACGTTTACGAGTTTGACAAACGTTCACGATGTACGCTTCTCACTCCCGAAAACTTCAAGGAAAGGTTCACCCTGCGCCAGCGTGCCCAAGGAAGGGTCTTCTCCTTCCTGAAAGGTTTCTTATAGCAGAACATTGTCATAAGACCCAACGGACAAATGCCGAAACATGTTCAGCATGACCGAAGTGAGCAGTGAACCACTATTTCATCTGTTATGATGAAGGCTTTCCTATAATATATATAATGTATATAGGGGTGTCAGTCGGTATGATCTAATTCAGCAGAAAGAATGTCGTACATGAGCATCATGTCTGAGGGAGTGATGCCGTGTTGCTGCAATGTTTCGCGGTCTTTTTGGATGAAGTTCCATTCCTCGCCTACATTTTTGCTGGAATGTTTGGCAATGAAGAGACGGATGCCTTGCTGATAGTGTGTCAATGCACCGGACCAGTTGCCGTCTGCCCATTCGATATGTCCTGCTACAATATAGTCTTGTTGCGTCAGACTTTCGTTACGCTCCAGGAATAAGTAGGAATAGGTGCGTGCCTTTTCGTACTGCTTCATTTGGAAGGAACACCAGATGATGCCTCTTGTGGCTATGGGAGAATTCGGATTATGGTACTTCATTTCAAAGAAGCATTGCTGTGCCTTGTCGTAGTCATTCATCTTAACCAGACAGTCTGCCATTTCAGGAAGATAGTCTTCCGTGGTGGTTTCCGGCAAGGCTGAAACGCGTTCCAAACAGTCAATTGCTTCCATGTGGTAGTCCAGTTCCATGTAACACTTTGCCATTTGTTTCAGCAGCCAGAATTCATCGCCTGTCAGCAGTTCTGCCTGACGGTAGCATTGAAGTGCAGCCTTTGTGTTGCCCAACTTCTGGTGGCATAGGGCACAATCGAGCAGCATCTGCTCGTCACTGCCCTTGATGGCAATGATGTCGTGGGCACAGAGCAATGCGGCATTGTATGCCTGTGTGCGCATGAGCATATCGTGCATTTGCAGCAAACTTTCTACGTTGAAATGGTGGGTCAGAGTGGGTATGGCGGGTAGGTAGACATTCATGGCGAACGGGCTGGGGTAGACCTTGTTCCATTTGGAATATGAGAAGAAACGGTAAAGGTTCTGTATCATCAGTCCGTAGGCAATACGGGGGGTGTGTTCTTCGGGTACGGCCAGTTCGTGGTCAAGTTCTTCTTCGGGATTGGCGAACATGGATGTTTTCATTCCCAGACCTTTCATATCCAGCATCTGCACGATGGCATACATGTCAATGTCGCAGCAGTGCTGTTGCAGGAAATCGTGCAGTTTTACCATACTCTGGTCTTTTGCCTTAGCAAGAATCTCCTTCACTTCGGTCCGTTCCTTGTCATAAGGCATCCACCAGGCAGACATTTTCTGGAAAAAAGGCTTGTGGTAGGCAATGACAAAGGTGCGGGGGTTGAGGTCGGCCCTGTCTCGCATGGCGTCCTGCATAAAGTCGGCACGTTCCTCTTCGCTAATGCCATTTTGGGCATATTTCTTTACGTTCTTGGCCAACTGCTCGTATATCTTCAGGCAGTTCTTCTGTATGAAGAGAAAGTGTTGAATGATGCGGATTTCTTCGTTAAGGTGTTGTGTGTGTGTGGTAACAGCATCCTCTGGGTAGAGAGATAGACGTTTGGCGTATCTGAGGTGGACCAGAACGTATGCCAGTGTAGCCTGTGTACGGACGGAGATGTCCTCTTCTGTCATGAACATGAAGAGCATTTGTAGCTTTTGCAGGTCGAAGTATTCCCAAAGAGCCATCAGCAATCCGGCCACGAAATATCTCTTTACAAGGGGTTGCTGTTCCTGTATGAAGTCGTAAAGTATGGCCGTCTCCTTACGCGAAAGCTGGCCCATAGTCCACAACTTGCCGAATATGCGGTCTTGAAGGATGTAACCTTCAGCCGTATCTTCTTTGCTGTAATGCCGTTTCAGTTTTGTCGTGGTTTCTGCGGAGAAGTCTGTTGTGAGGCCGGCATTGTGTGTGTGGGCATAGTCATCACCTTGTGTCTCTATGCGTATGTTCCGATGTATGGCATCCACAATCTCCAACGCACGAGAGGCTATCTGTTTTTGCATCTGGTGGCGTTCGGGGTCGATACCTCCTTGCTTGATGAAGGAACGCATTGACGCATAGTCTTTGCTTACGGCTTCCAGTTGCATAGCAAGCGAACGGTCATTGCAATGGTATTGCAACACCTGTGCCTGTGCCAGTCCGGTGGCAATGCGGTAATCCAGCAACGCTTCGGTGGCATCCTTGTAGAGTGTGTCGCGAACGTCGTTTGTTATCACTTTCTGATGAATGTGTTCCATATAAGGCTGTCGGGTACAACGTTCTTGGGCATGCGTTCCCTGGCTTGCAGGAAGTCTGCGGCTTTTTTCAGCGCAAGGCTGTCTGGAAGCTCAGCGCCTTTTGGACATATAACTTGTATGCTGTCCACCGCTTCGGGCGCAATCTTGTATTGTGACTGTAGAATGCGTCTTACCGTGTTTTGATGGCGAACGTCATTCATCTGTTTGGCGGCAATGTCGTATGCCTGTACCATCAGGCGGATTTGCTCGTGGCGGTGTGCGTCCAGTGTGCTGTCGTTCCTTACAATCCATGCGGTGAGGTGGGGGCCTTCCTGTGGTGAGGTGTAAATAAGGTTGTTGCCCTCAAATTTCATCCATTGGCTGTATGGTTCCGGCAGTATGGCTGCGTCAATCAGTCCTGTACGTACCATTTCCGTGCGTAGTTGGATGTCGTGAACTTGCGGACGATATACGTCTTCTTTCAGCATGAACGCACTGTCGAGCATATTGTCGCACCAGTAGTCAGTCACGGACAAACGGCTGATGGCCACCATGCGTTCTTTCATCTGGTGTATCTTGCTCACTCTTTTGCCTTTGATGGCCAGTAGGCTCATGCTTGTGCTGCCCTTCATGATGGCTTTTATATCTGTGCTTTCGTTCAGACGTATAGCCCTGATGAGGTCGCTGTATGCCACGGTTACATGTCCCTTTTGTATGGCTGTGTCCACATCCATCTGCGCCAGGTAGGTGTGCAGTCGCATGGTCAGTCCCAGTGAGTCTGCAATGCCGCATTCGGCAGCCAGATAAAGGGGCAGGCAGTCTGTTGTAGGCATTACGGCAATGTGGAGTGCCAGACTGTCCTGGGTGGCAATTTCCTCAGGGGTAAGTTCACGTTCTTTTTGTGTGCAGGACATGGCCGCCACAAGGGAAAGCAGAGTGATGATGATATATTTTTTCACGCTGTTGCTGAAAGGGTTTTCTAGGTGTTGAAAATGCAAGGAACGAGAGATTTTGATATGCTCGCCCTCCCTCGTTCCTTGTTGGTCTATTGTGTGTTCTATGCGGGGGAATTATCCCTTGATTGCTGCAATACCGGGCAGAATCTTGCCTTCAATAGCTTCGAGCAAAGCACCACCACCGGTAGAGATGTAAGAAACCTTGTCGGCCAGGCCGAACTTGTTCACACATGCTACAGAGTCACCACCGCCAATCAGTGAGAATGCACCTTCGGCTGTAGCTTCTGCAATGGCGTTACCGATTGCACGTGAACCGGCGCAGAAGTTGTCAAATTCGAATACACCGGCAGGACCGTTCCAAAGGATGGTCTTGCAGCCCTTGATGGCTTCGGCAAACTTCTTCTGTGCCTCGGGACCTGCATCCAGACCTTCCCAACCTTCGGGAATGTCGGTGGCGGGAGCAACCTTCTGGTTGGCATCGTTAGAGAAGTCATCACCGATGATGGCATCGGGAGCCAGTACTAGTTCCACTCCGTTCTTCTTTGCCAGTTCCTCAACACCGAGCGCAACGTCCAGCTTGTCAATCTCGCAGATAGACTTGCCGACATTTCCGCCGTGAGCCTTGGCGAAGGTGTAGGTCATACCACCGCAAAGGATAATCTTGTCAACCTTGCCGAGCAGGTTCTCAATGATTCCAATCTTTGATGAAACCTTTGAGCCACCCATGATGGCGATGAAGGGGCGCTTGATGTTGCCAAGAACTGCATCAACGGCTGCAACTTCCTTCTCCATTAGATAGCCGAGCATCTTGTTGTCTGCATCGAAATAGTCAGCGATGACAGCTGTTGAGGCATGCTTACGGTGAGCGGTACCGAAAGCGTCCATTACATAGCAGTCTGCATAGCTTGCCAGAGTCTTTGCAAACTCCTTCTGGCTTTCCTTCATTGCTTTCTTTGCTTCTTCGTAAGCGGGATCTGCCTTGTCAATACCTACGGGCTTTCCTTCCTCTTCGGGATAGTAGCGCAGGTTCTCCAACAGCAGCGCTTCGCCCATCTTCAGTTCAGCGGCAGCTTCGGCAGCCTTTGCACAATCAGGTGCGAAGGTTACGGGAACTCCCAGTGCGGCAGCTACTGCATCCTTGATCTGACCCAGAGAAAGCTTGGGGTTTACTTTACCCTTGGGCTTGCCCATGTGGCTCATAATGATAACTGCACCGCCGTCAGCGATGATCTTCTTAAGTGTGGGCAATGCACCGCGGATACGGGTGTCATCGGTGATCTCACCGTTCTCGTTCAGGGGCACGTTGAAATCCACGCGAACGATGGCTTTCTTGCCGGCAAAATTAAAATTTTCAATTGTCATAATCTTTATCTTTTAAAAGAAGTTTGAATATTCTTGTTTTCAGTCGACAAAGTTACGTTTTTTTGTTTGCATACGCAAATAAAACCAATTAAAAGGTATATGAATCTGCCGATTAGGACAAAAGTTTGACTCCGTTTTTGGGGCAAAAGTGAAGCAAGCCGCATTCTTCACACTTTGGACGGCGTGCAAGGCATACATATCTTCCATGAAGAATTAGCCAATGGTGCGCCATTGGGATCAGGTTTTCGGGAATATGTTTTACCAATTCTTTTTCCACGCTGAGCGGGGTGGTGCATTTGTCTGAGACCAGTCCGATCCGGTGACTGACTCTGAAAACGTGGGTGTCGACGGCCATGCGGGCTTTCTGGAAAATGACAGCCTGTATGACATTAGCAGTCTTTCTTCCTACTCCGGGAAGCTGTTCCAGCTGTTCGCCAGTTGAGGGTACTTCTCCTCCGAATTTTTCTTGCAGCATCTTTGCCATGGCTACAAGATGCTTGGCCTTATTGTTCGGATAGCTGACACTGCGGATGTATTCGAAGATGGTTTCTGGTGTGGCCTCGGCCATGACTTCAGCAGTGGGGTAGTCCTGAAACAGGGCAGGTGTTACCGTGTTGATTCTCTTGTCTGTACATTGCGCACTAAGAATGACGGCCACCAATAATTGGAACGGTGTTTCATAGTGCAGTTCCGTCTCCGGCATGGGCATTGCCTGTTGGAAATATGCAATGGTTTTTTGGTATAGCTCTTTCTTTCTCATACCTGAAATTTTCAAAATTCAATCGCAAAGATACATGACATTGGAATAACAGGCAAGTTTTAAAAGCATTTATATGTAGTTTTTCCAAAAACTGTGTTCCAGTACGTGAAAACTTTATACCTTTGTGCACGAATGTTAATGATTTTACGATAATGAGAAGAATATCTGCCCTTGGCCTTTTGATTGTGTTCAATGTGTTGACGATGTATGCACAGCGGTTTGATGACAAGTTTACTGACCGTACACTCCGTGTTGACTATATATTCAGCGGAAATGCCAATTCCCAACAGATCAGTGTGGATGAATTGCGCTGTGCAGAAGGATGGTATGGCAGGAGATGTAACTTGGACAAGTTACTTCTGCGTGGAAATGGCCAAATCATGATGACGGATACAGCAGCTTGCGACACATTGTATCGTATGGCGTTCAGCACGCTTTTTCAGGAGTGGCAGGGAACGGAAGAGGCAGCCCGTACACATAAGTCATTTGAGAATGTCTTTTTGTTGCCGATGCCAAAAGATGTGGTGGATGTCACTGTTGAGCTTACCGATAATCATGGGAAAGTGAGTTCCCGCTTTACCCATCGTGTGTTTCCAGAGGATATCCTTATCCGTCCTGCATCCAAGGCTTATGAGTGGCAATATGTCCGCAAGGCGGGCGACAGCCGTAATTGTATAGATTTTACATTTGTACCAGAAGGTTATACCCAGGATGAAATGCCTCTTTTCCTTCGGGATTGTCAAGAAAGTGTGGATGCGATTCTGAGTCATGAACCCTTCAAGTCCATGGCGGATAAACTGAATTTCGTGGCGGTGATGGCACCCTCGGTAGAGAGTGGTGTCAGTATTCCACATAAATCATTGTGGCGAAACACGGTATTGAACAGCAATTTTGATACCTTCTATAGTGCGCGCTATCTTACCACTCTGCATTTGAAACGTCTGCACGATGTCCTTGCCGGTGTACCAAGCGAACATATACTGATATTGGCAAATACGGACAATTATGGTGGTGGGGGAATTTTTAACAGCTATTTGATGACCGCAGCCCACAATGCCATGTGCCGTCCAGTCATAGTGCATGAGCTGGGCCATAGCTTTGCTGGTTTAGGGGACGAATATTATTATGATGACCAGTATGAGGTTTTATATCCGGCAGGCGTGGAGCCTTGGGAACCCAATATTACGACGTTGACGGATTTCTCTTCAAAGTGGAAGGATTTATTATCTCCCGAGGCAAAAATTCCTACTACGCCATCCGGAAAAAATGTGTATTCGGAATTGGGTGTTTATGAAGGTGGGGGATATCAGTCTAAGGGAGTATATCGTCCGGTGCAGGAGTGTAGAATGAAAATCAATGCAGCGCCTGCTTTCTGTCCGGTCTGTCAAAGGGCAATCAAACGTATGATAGACTACCACACGAAGGATGTAAAGGATATAAAATAACGCTATTTCTTACGGCGGAAAATGGATGTGATGGAACGCAGGAGTCGTGTTCCTAAACGGACGCCTTGATAAATGGCTATACCATTGCTGACCAGACTGCCCATGCTGAAGACTGATGTGGTTGAAGGGATGGGGTCGGTGATGCGTTGGACAATCTGCCCCAATCTTTGGCTTGATGCGTTGATGCGGAGCTTTACTTGTGCTTTTTCTTCTCTTAAAGCAGCCAAGGCGTCAATCTGTCCTGCAATGGAATCAGCTTTGTTCATTGTTTTTCTCTTCTTTGTTTACGAATAGTCTGACCATCATTCTGGCGAGTGGCTGAATAATCCAAGCATTTCTCTTGCTGTAGGCGATGAGCAGGACAAGTACAAGGAAAACGGCAATGCTGATGAAACCCAACGAAAGGTTGCCGGTAAGGTCTCCAATCCAGTATGCCAAGGCAAATGTGAGGAAAAACAGTATCATGGCGCCCAAAACGAAACAGACGGCGGCAATGGCCACGGTAGACAAAATTACGGTCAATTTGTCTGCCGTGTCCATCAACGCATATTCTTTTTGCAAGTTCAAATATTGCTTTGTCTCTTGCAACAGTTTGCGGAAATTGTCTGTGTACTTTTCCTCTGTGTTCATCTACAAATCGTAATGTTAGATTTCGGGTGCGGGACTGGCCTGCAACTCTTCTGCAATCTCATCTACCAGATTGGCCATTTCCTTGCTGTTGAGCTTGATGCCGCGTTTGCGTAATGCTTCGGCAATTCTCTCGCGCAAGTCGCTGCCTTTTTCAGGAGCAAAAAGTAATCCACATGCAGTACCAATTGCGGCACCGCCTAAAAATGCTACCAAATAATTCAATGCCTTCATAGTCTAAAACGTATTTTATGGTGAGTAATGATGCAAATGTAGTGTTTTTTTTTGTAATAAAAAGTTTTCTACTGGATTTTATGATATTTTTAACGTTTTTTTTACATTATTTCATGGTTGGTAACTGGAAAATAGCTACCTTTGCAGAGGTAAAAAATAAAGATAAGAGTAAAAAATAATTCTTTAAAATAATTCAGCAAGTATGAAAAAGATTTTCTGGATGGGCACAGCCCTGTTTATGGTGTTTGCAATGAGTTCTTGTAAGAGCAAGGAAAGTGCGTACAAAAAGGCTTATGAGAAGGCTAAGGCACAGCAGACTGCGACAACAGCGCCTGTAACTCAGCAGACAACTCCCGTAAGTGTTACTCCCGTAACCACAACTACAACTCCTACCACAACAACCGCAGATTACAGCAATGTAAGCGTACGCACAGAAAATGTTACTCTCGTTTCTGGCGCTCCTTTGAAGGCTTATAGCGTTGTTGTCGGCAGCTTTGGTGTAAAGGCCAATGCTACTGGTCTTGCCAACACTTTGAACAGCAAGGGCTATACCGCTCGTGTGGTACAGGCCAATACCTCAAGCAATGGCGTTATGTATCGTGTTTGCGCTACCAGCTATGACACCAAGGCAGAAGCAGCTCAGAGCCGCAACAACCTGATTGGTCAATATCCCGGCGCTTGGTTGCTGTATAAGAAGTAATCGTTATAATTACACATAACTGTTAGGATGGGTAGAATCCTATCAATAGATTATGGGGTCCGTCGCACTGGTTTGGCAGTGACGGACCCTCTTCAGATAATAGCGAACGGGCTAACCACAGTAAATACGCCTCAGCTTCTTGCATTTTTGCAGGATTATCTCTCCCGTGAGTCCGTAGAACGTTTTGTCGTGGGGCTTCCCAAGCAGACTAATGGCAGGGACAGTGACAACCTCCCTCGCGTCAAGGCTTTTGTGAAGAAACTTGGTCAGGCTTTTCCGACAGTTCCGATAGACATGTGGGATGAACGCTATACCAGCGTAATGGCTCATCAGGTGATGCTGGACAGTGGGATAGGGAAGAAGGCAAGACAAAACAAGGCTTTGGTGGACGAGATAAGTGCCTGCATCATATTGCAGGGTTGGATGGAGTCAAGGCAACGCAGCCCTTTTTCTTTATGAACGGCAGTGGTGCCTGATTAGTATACCTTATATATATTATATAAATAAACAAAACAATGATATTGCCCATTTATACATACGGTCAACCCGTACTTCGTAATGAAGCGGAAGATATAGATGAAAATTATCCGAATCTCAAGCAGACCATTCAGGATATGTATGATACGTTGGACCGAAGCGAAGGAATCGGTCTGGCCGCTCCCCAAGTGGGACTTCCCATCCGTTTGGTGGTCATCAACCTTGATTTAATCAGCGAGGATTTGCCGGAATATAAAGGTTATATCCGTACTTTTATCAATCCCTACATTGAGGAAGTGGATGATTCTGAAACGGACGTAATGGAAGAAGGCTGTCTTTCTCTTCCCGGCATCCATGAGGCTGTCCGCAGGCCGACCCGCATCCGCGTCACCTATTTGGATGAAGATTTCCAACCTCATGACGAATGGGTGGGTGGTTACCTGGCCCGTGTCATGCAGCATGAGTTCGATCATCTGGACGGAATGGTTTTCACAGATCATCTTAAGGGACTTCGTAAACAGTTGATCAGAAAGAAACTACAGTCAATTGCCAAGGGTGATTTCGCCTGTAACTACAAAGTAAAGGTAAAGCGTTGATAAAGAGAAGCACTGGCTCCATATTCGCACATCGCCTGTCTTTGTTGCTTGTTGTGCTGTTCCTGTCATGGGGATGGCATGGCGTAAGTGTGGCTTATGCCCAAATCAATACGGACAGGGTAATGCTTATGGGGCGCAATGCTCTTTATTACGAAGACTATGTGTTGGCTATCCAACGTTTCAACATGGTAGTCAATGCCAAACCATGGATTAGCGATTCTTATTTTTATCGGGGATTGGCCAAGTTCTATCTTGAGGATTACCCCGGTGCTGAAATCGATTGTGGCCACGCCCTGGAGCGTAATCCGTATCTTGCCAATTATTATGGGCTACGCGCTTTGTGCCGCATCAACCAGGAACGTTATGCCTTGGCGGAAGAGGATTATCAAAAGCTTTTGCATCTTAGCCCTCTTGACCGTAATAGTTGGTACAATATGGTGTTGTGCCAGATAGAACAGGAAAAATACGCCAGTGCAGACTCTGCTCTTGATGTCATGATAAAGCAGTGGCCCAAGATACCGTCTCATTATACGCTGAAAGCACAGGTAGCATTTGCCCGAAAGGATACTTTGCAGGGCGAATTATGGGTGGATCGCGCATTGGATGTGAATGAATTTGACGGCAATGCCTGGAGCATGAAAGCCATGCTTCATGCGGACAGAAAAGAGTTTGCAAAGGCAGAGGCCGCATTGGACAAGGCCATACTTCAGTCTCCCAGAAATGTGCCGCTTTATGTAAACCGTGCGCTTGCGCGTTATAATCAGGACAACCTGCGAGGGGCAATGTCCGATTACGATGCCGCCATAGAGCTGCAACCCGGCAATTATCTGGCTCGCTTCAATCGTGGACTTTTGCGTGCGAATGTCGGTGCGGACAATCTCGCCATTGAGGATTTCAATCATGTGCTGGAGGTTGAGCCGGACAATATGATAGCGCTTTACAACCGTGCCTTGTTGTTGGACAATACTGGAGATTATCAAGGTGCCATCCGTGATATCAGTGCCGTGATACAGGAATATCCGCAGTTTTGGGAGGGTTATCGCAAGCGTGCCTCCATCCGTCGGAAGATTGGCGACCGCAATGGGGCGGAACGTGACGAGTTCAAGATTCTGCAGGCACAGATGGCGGTAGCTGCCGGTACGTATAAACAAGGGAAGACCCGAAAGAAAAGCGAGCGGACCATTGAGGATTATCAGAAACTTGTGGTTGAGGACGAGCGTGAAACGGAAAACGAATACGAGAGCGAGTATCGTGGAAAGGTGCAGAACCAGAAGTCTGAGCTTAAGCCTATGCCGCTTTACGTCCTTACTTATTACAAGAAGGTGTCTCAAGTTAATGGCTATACAGCCTATGCTTCTGTGGTAGATTCGCTCAATAACAGCCATGTGTTGCCTTCAGAATTGTTCCTTTCAGCCCAGGAACGCACTTTGTCGGAACAACAGGTAGAACGTCATTTGTCTGCAATAGACAGTCTTGCCGACAAGATTGGAGAGCAACCGGCCAATTATGTCCTCCTGTTCCAACGGGCCATGGACTATTATCACGTCAAGGATTTTGAAGGAGCGATAGCCGATATGAACGCTTTCCTTCAGGCTCTGCCGTCCGATGTCCTCGGTCTTTGGCTTAGGGCACAGTCACGCATGGCGTTGTTGCAGGCCAATGCGAAGCAGGCTGCTGCTTCCGATCTTAGATTGGGTTATCTGATGGTACAGCAGGACTTCACCCAGTGTGTTTCGCTTTGTCCCCAAGTGGCTTATGCCCATTATAATTTGGGCGCAGTGCAAATGGAACTTGGCGAAGTGGAATTGGCAGTCGCTTCATATACCAAGGCGATTGAATGCGATCCGCATTTCCCCGATGCATATTATAACCGTGGTGTGGCCAATCTCAAGTTGGGCAGGAAGGAACAGGGATTGTCAGACCTGAGCCAGGCTGGAGAGTATGGATTGTATCATGCTTACAGCCTGATAAAGCAATATTCTGCAAATAAATGACTTTGAGGTTTTGAACGTGCAATTTTTCCATTGAAAATGGGGACAATCTGACAAAAAAAATGTAATTTTGCACCTTAGTAAATAAAAAACAAAAAATAACGACAGATAAAATGATTAAAATTACTTTCCCTGATGGCTCTGTCCGCGAATATGAAGCCGGCGTTACCGGTCTTGAAATAGCACAGAGCATCTCACAGCGTCTTGCACAGGACGTGTTGGCTTGTGGCGTGGATGGCGAGACGGTGGAACTCAACCGCCCCATTCATCAGGACGCATCGGTGGTTCTCTACAAATGGGAGGACGCCGAGGGCAAGCATGCTTTTTGGCATACCAGTGCCCATCTTATGGCCGAAGCTTTGCAGGAACTTTATCCCGGCATCCAGTTTGGTATCGGTCCGGCCATAGAAAACGGATTCTATTATGACGTAATGCCCGCAGAAGGCGTTACCATCCGTGAGGCCGATTTCGTTGAGATTGAAAAGAAAATGAAGGAGCTGGTACAGCGCAAGGAGAACCTTGTGCGCCAGGACATCAGCAAGGCCGATGCCTTGAAGTTCTTTGGCGACCGTGGCCAGACATACAAGAACGAGTTGATTGAAGATCTGGAAGATGGTCACATCACCACCTATACCCAGGGAGCGTTCACAGATCTCTGCCGTGGACCTCACATGCTGAATACAGCCCCCATCAAGGCCTGCAAGGTGCTTTCTGTAAGTTCTGCCTACTGGCGTGGCGATGAGAAGCGTCCCCAGATGACCCGCCTTTATGCCATCACCTTCCCCAAGCAGAAGATGCTTGACGAGTATCTGCAGATGCTTGAAGAAGCCAAGAAGCGCGACCACCGTAAGATTGGTAAGGAAATGGGTCTCTTCATGTTCTCTGAGCGTGTGGGTAAGGGACTTCCCATGTGGCTTCCCAAGGGAACCGCTCTCCGTCTCCGCCTTGAAGATTTCCTCAAGAAGATACAGAAGCGTTATGGCTATCAGCAGGTAATCACTCCGCACATTGGTGGCAAGAACCTGTATGTGACCAGCGGCCACTATGCCCACTATGGCAAGGACAGTTTCCAGCCCATCCATACCCCTGAAGAGGGCGAGGAATATATGCTTAAACCCATGAACTGCCCCCACCACTGCGAAATCTTCGCATGGCGTCCCCGCAGTTACAAGGATCTGCCTTTGCGTCTGGCCGAATTCGGTACTGTATATCGCTATGAGCAGAGTGGCGAGTTGCATGGTCTGACCCGTGTGCGCAGCTTCACTCAGGACGATGCTCACGTATATTGCCGTCCCGACCAGGTGAAGGATGAGTTTATCCGTGTGATGGAGATTATCCAGATTATCTTCGGTGCGCTCGACTTTGACAACTTTGAAGCCCAGATCAGCTTGCGCGACCCCAACGATAAGGAAAAGTACATCGGTTCCGATGAAGTGTGGGAAGCAGCAGAGAAAGCCATTATCGAGGCTTGTGCAGAGAAGGGACTCAAAACCACAACCGAACTTGGCGAAGCTGCATTCTATGGTCCCAAGCTCGACTTCATGGTGAAGGATGCCCTTGGCCGCCGTTGGCAGCTGGGTACCATTCAGGTTGACTACAACTTGCCCGAACGTTTCCAATTGGAGTATGTTGGCGAGGACAACCAGAAGCACCGTCCTGTAATGATTCACCGTGCTCCCTTCGGTTCAATGGAACGCTTTGTCGCAGTGCTCATTGAGCACACTGCCGGCCGCTTCCCCTTGTGGCTCAGTCCCGAACAGGTGGTGATTCTTCCCGTCAGCGAAAAGTACAACGAATATGCCTATAAGTTGCAGCAGTATTTTGACAGCCAGGAAGTGCGTGCCGAGGTGGATGACCGCAACGAAAAGATCGGCAGAAAGATTCGCGACAATGAAGTGAAGCACATCCCTTATTTGCTCATTGTGGGCGAAAAAGAACAGTCAGAAGGCACTGTAAGCTTCCGCAGACAGGGTGGAGGCGAGCAAGGAACCCTAAAATTCGAAGATTTTGCAAATAAAATCAACGAAGAGGTGCGAAATATGGTAGAAAAGTATTAATTTTGCACCCGATTTACAAAATTAATGAAAAAAGACAATATCAAACAGCAGTATCGCGTTAACGAACAGATTCATGTGCGCGAGGTCAGAATAGTGGGAGACGGAATTGAATCCACAGTGATGCCCACCTTTAAAGCCATTCAGTTGGCCGAACAGAAAGGCGTGGATTTGGTGGAGATTTCGCCCAACGCCCAGCCCCCTGTTTGTAGACTCATTGACTACAGCAAGTTCATCTACCAGCAGAAGAAACACCAGAAGGAGATGAAGGCCAAGCAGGTCAAGGTAGATGTCAAGGAAATCCGATTCGGACCGCAGACAGATGACCACGACTACAACTTCAAGCTGAAGCATGCTCAGGGCTTCCTTTCAGATGGTGACAAGGTAAAGGCCTATGTATTCTTCAAGGGACGTAGCATCCTTTTCAAGGAACAGGGAGAAGTACTTCTGCTCCGATTCGCAGCTGATTTGGAAGACTACGGAAAGGTGGAACAGATGCCCCAGCTCGAAGGAAAGCGCATGATTATGTTCATCGCACCCAAAAAGCAGGCAGCAGCCATGGCCAAGAAAGCCGATACAGAGGAAATGCCCGAACCAGAAGCCGCTCCGGTAAAGAAGGCTCCCCAGCAGAAAGCCCGCAAGGAATATACCGGCCCCAAGGTGGAAGGTGAGGATTTCGACGATTGATTTGTCGCAAGAGAAAAGAGAAGATCGTGCGTAACGCCCTGGTATATGCGTTGCCACATCCTATATTAATAATTTATAAATAAAACAAAAAAATGCCAAAAGTAAAGACTAATTCCGGCGCAAAGAAGAGATTCGTGCTGACCGGTACTGGCAAGGTAAAGCGTCATCACGCTTATCACAGCCACATCTTGACAAAGAAGACCAAGAAACAGAAGAGAAACCTCGACCACAGCGCTTTGGTTGTATCTCAGGACATGAAGCAGGTTCGCGACCTGTTGTGCATGCGCTAATCTAACCGTTTTTTTAGAGTCAAGACAAAGTTTTCACTTAAGTTATTAACCGAATGTTTAGCACAAAAGATTGCCCCATGAAGAGGCGACGCTAACATTCAAAAAGAAAAAAATTATGCCAAGATCAGTAAATCATGTAGCTTCAAGAGCTAAGAGAAAGAAAATCCTGGGTCTGACCAGAGGTTACTTTGGTGCCCGCAAGAACGTTTGGACCGTAGCCAAGAACACTTGGGAGAAGGGTCTTACCTATGCCTTCCGCGATCGTCGCAACAAGAAGCGCACCTTCCGCTCACTGTGGATTCAGCGTATCAATGCTGCCGCTCGTCTCGAGGGTCTGAGCTATTCTCAGCTGATGGGTCTTCTGCACAAGGCTGGTATCGAGATCAACCGCAAGGTTCTCGCTGACCTGGCCATGAATCACCCCGAAGCATTCAAGGCTATCGTTGCCAAGGTAAAGTAATTCTTTCTTGCATCGATTTAAAAAGGATTGTTCCTCACCGGAGCAGTCCTTTTTTCTTTTAGTTTTATTATAAATTGTGTCAAGTTGATTTTGATCTTTGGCCAAACAAGCTATCTTCATTTTTCCTGCCATATTTCCCAAATTTGCCATCAAAGTGCGTAGCCCGATGCATGCCGTTGCATTGGCCAACGCAACAGCATGCAACAGCCATTGCAACGGCTTGCGTGGGCCATTTCAATGCATTGCCTTTTTCAGAGCAGTTATACTGCATCTGCCATCGCAGTATATCTTCATCAGCCTGTGCAGTATATCTGCGTTGCCACTTGCAGTACTACTGCTCCCGGATGCCGATATTATGGAAAAATACGGCCTTTATTCTTTCAAATGGAAAATAATTCCTAACTTTGTGGCTGACTAAGCCAGTCCCAATGGGTTGGGCGGGTCTATAACTTATTGGAATACGCTTCCGCTGTCATAATAGAGGACGCCGGTACATCCCTTTCCCTTGTCTGCAAAAAACTTTATAGGAAAATAGGGAATTACCCTACAGTCATACTATTGGCTCCGGTGAGATTCTGAACTAAATTCAGGATGACATATAGTTTCGGTTTTCTGCAGGTTTTACGTCAAGTTGTTTCTTTGTAAAGTTTTTTGCGTTGGCAATTATGTGGGAAAGTAAACTTGGTGACAAAATAGTAATAACGTTTCGTTTGTGTTTTGATTGATTGTCTTTTTCCGAGCAAGGAGGTAATAACTGTTGGGAAAAAGAAAAAGACCGCACTGATGATGTGATGAAACTCCTAAATAACAGGATTTGAGGGGCTCGTTACCTTTGTAATCCAATTACCCTTGCGGGATGTGGCACGCCATCAGTAACGCAAACATTCCTCGGTTTCAGATTTCTAATTGATGAGTATCCCAATCGAACCAGTGCGGCCTGTGAGGATGTTAATCTTAAACTTTTCTAGCACAAAGATAGAACAAATCGGCCATTCGTGCAAATATTTTTCGTTTTTTTTAGAACTCGTTTGTCTAATTTAGGTTTTTTGTATAAATTTGTAATCACGAACATACAAAAATATATGCCATGAATTTGCATTTCTCTATAGAATATCATACTGAGTGGGGACAACATGTTGCAGTGGAGATTACAGCCACACGCAACCAAGGTTCCAAAGTCAATCATCTATTTCCGCTTGAGACATCAGACGGATACCATTGGGCTGCCGATATTTCTCTGCCCGAAAAGGATGTGCAGACATTCAGATACTATTATATAATATGTGCTGGGGAGCAGGTTGTAAGACGCGAATGGGATGCCGTACCGAGAGTATTTCCTGCTGCTGACCTGAACTTCTGGCTGCCCGACTATTGGCGAGACATTCCAGAGCTGAATCATCTGTACAGTGCCGCCTATTGCAATGCAGTAAGCCACTTCAAGGCAGAAGTTCCCAAACTGGTGTATTTCCAGCAGACGCTTGTGTTCCGTGTACAGGCTCCGCAGTTGAAACAAGGCCAGGTGCTTGCTCTTCTGGGTAGCCAGCCCCCGCTTGGTGCATGGGATACAAGAAGGTATCTGCGAATGCAGCGTGCCGGCACCAACGAATGGGTCATCAGTCTCAGCGCCACTGGTCTTTATCTGCCTTTTGAATATAAATATGTAGTGGTGAACGAGGCCAGCGGAGAACTTCTTGAATGGGAGGGCGGGCCAAACCGCCTGAGTCCTTCGGGGCTGATGCAGCAACGCCAGGTGCTGGTGATACAAGATACCGAAGTGCGTCTAAAGTCCGACCGTTGGAAAGCTGCCGGTGTGGTTATTCCCGTGTTCTCCTTACGAAGTGAACAGAGCCAGGGAGTGGGAGACTTTTCCGACCTTGCCCGAATGGCAAAGTGGGCATATTCCGTAGGCATGACGGTTGTGCAGCTTCTGCCCGTTAATGACACCACCCAGACTGGTTCATGGACCGATTGCTATCCCTATAGCAGCATCAGCATCTATGCCCTTCATCCCATGTATGTGGACTTGCAGTCACTTCCACCCATCAACGACGGCGGCTATATGCAGGAATACGAAAAGAGACGCAGGGAATTGAACGCGTTGCCCCAGGTGGACTATGAAGCGGTGAACCAGCTGAAGCATGACTATATGCGCAGACTCTATAACCAGATACAACGGCGTCTGCAGCAAGATGAGGATTATCTTCAGTTCTGTTCCGCCAATGAAAGTTGGCTTGTTCCTTATGCCGCTTTCTGCCTGCTCCGGGACAAGTACAATACTTGCGACTTCTCGTCCTGGCCCCGTTATTCGGAATACAAGGCAGAGGAAATATCCATGTGGGCTCAGAAGAAGAGAACTGAACTGGGCTATTACATGTATGTGCAGTATCTGCTGGACAAACAACTGTACAAGGCTGCTACCGAGGCGCGTGAGATGGGTGTGGTGCTCAAAGGCGACATCCCCATCGGCATAAGCCGTTGCAGTGTGGAGTCGTGGACAGAACCCCACTTGTTCCACATGAATGGTCAGGCGGGTGCGCCACCAGATGATTTCAGTGTGAACGGTCAGAACTGGGGCTTCCCCACATATAACTGGGAAGCCATGGCACTTGAGGACTACAGTTGGTGGAAGGCGCGTTTCCGCAAGATGGCTCGCTACTTCGATGCTTATAGAATAGACCACGTATTGGGCTTCTTCCGTATTTGGGACATTCCGGCACATAGTGTGCACGGACTGTTGGGCCATTTCTCTCCCTCGTTGCCCATGAGCGAAGAGGAAATAAGCGGATTTGGCTTCTCCTTTGATGCCGAACAGCATACAGAACCCTACATCACGGATGATATTTTGCAGGATATATTCGGGAACCGTGCCCAGCAGGTTGCCGCCCTGTATCTTGATTCGCATGCCGGCGGACGTTATACCCTGAAGCCTGCTTATGCTACCCAGCGTTTGGTGGAGGCTGCCTTCTGTGACCAGAAAGACGATGTGGCATTGCAGATCCGTGATGGCCTTTACCAACTGATCAGCAATGTGCTCTTTGTTCCCGATACCCAGTTGGAAAACCATTATCATCCCCGCATCAATGCAATGGATGATTTTGCCTTTGCCTATCTTTCAGTACAGGACCAGGATGCTTTCCGCCGTTTGCACGAACATTATTATTATCATAGACATAACGATTTCTGGTATGGAGAGGCTTTGAAAAAGCTTCCGGCACTGGTGGCCTCCACACAAATGCTTGTCTGTGCCGAGGATTTGGGCATGGTGCCAGCTTGTGTGGCACCTGTTATGGAGCGCTTACGCATCCTTTCCCTTGAAATTCAGGCCATGCCCAAGCGCTTCGGACGCCGTTTTGGCCGTCTGGAAGAGAATCCTTATCTCAGTGTGTGTACATTGTTCACCCATGACATGCCCACGTTGCGGCAGTGGTGGAAACAGAACCCAGAGCGCTCGCAGGCATTCTATAACCAGATTCTCCTCCACGACGGTGAGGCTCCGGCAGAGATGCCAGGTTGGCTTGCCGAGGAAATCATCGCCCGCCATGTCTATTGCCCCAGCATGCTTTGCTTGTTAAGCCTGCAGGACTGGCTGGCAATGGATGATGATTTGCGTAATCCGAATGCAGAACAGGAACGCATCAATGTGCCTTCTAATCCGCATCATTACTGGCGTTATCGTATGCATCTGAAACTGGAGCAGCTCATGGAGAGCAAATCCTTCAACGCCCGTGTAAATTCGTTGTTGGGCAGAGGCGGCCGCATCCAGAACAGCATGAAACAATAAATGTATTCTTGTAAAACGAGAGTTTGAGATGGAAAAGAATGAAAGACTGGCTTCCCTTGATGTGTTGCGTGGAATAGACTTGTTTTTTCTCGTTGGTTTGGAAGGAGTGATGCACGCCATGTCCACGGCAATAGATACAGAGAGTTTTCATGATTTTATGTGGAACTTCAGCCATGTGGAGTGGGAGGGCTTTTCTCCCTGGGACTTGGTGATGCCATTGTTCCTCTTCATGTCTGGTGTGTCTATTCCCTTTGCCATGCAACGCTATAAGGAAGGAAATGACAAGACCGGACTGATCAGGCGATTGTTGAAACGCGTCTTGCTGTTATGGATATTCGGCATGATGTGCCAGGGTAACCTCTTACGTTTGGATCCTTCGCGCATATATTTTTATTCCAACACCCTGCAGACGATTGCTGTTGGCTATCTGTTCACAGCTCTCTTTTTCCTTTACACCTCGTGGCGCACCCAATTGTGCATTGCTGCGGGGCTGCTTTTGAGCTATTGGGGAGCCATGGAATGGATAACGGTTGACGGTTTTGGGGGCGGAAACTATACTCCTGATGCGAATTTGGCGGAATGGATAGACCGTACTGTATTAGGTAGATTCCGCGATGCTTCGTCTGTGAAGGACGGAGTGGTACAGTTTGCACCGTGGTACCGTTATACCTGGATACTCAGTAGCATGAATTTCATTGTTACGGTCATGAGTGGTGCCTTTGCCGGACAGATGCTGCGAAAGACATCTATCACCCCAAAGAAAAGAGCGATGATGCTTGCCGGAACAGGAGTGGCATTGGTGGCTGTCGGTTGGCTGTGGAATCTGGAACTTCCGGTCATCAAGAAACTGTGGACGAGTTCTATGGTTCTGGTCAGCAGCGGCTATTGTTTCCTGCTTATGGCCTTGTGTTATTATGTGGTGGATGTGCTGGGTTTCCGCAAAGGAACCGGATGGCTCAAGGTCTATGGCATGAATTCCATCGTGGCCTACATGCTTACGCAATGTGTAAACTTCCGTAGCATACCCCAATCTGTATTCAGGGGAGTGGAACAGTATATTGGAGCAGATTGGTTCCAGGTACTTCTGACCGCATCATGTAGCGGTATCGTATATTTCATTTTGTGGCGCATGTATAAACAACAAATTTTCTTACGCGTATAAATATTAATAGGAATTATAACATATGATAGTTTCACTGAAAGAAATGTTGCAGGAGGCCCAAAAGGGTCAGTATGCGGTTGGAGCTTTTAATTGCCTCAGCCTCGAGAACGTACAGGGAGCCATCCAGGCTGCCGAGGAGTTGAATGCTCCTATCATTATCCAGCTGGCAGAGGTGCAGTTCCCCTGCGCACCCCTTTCCTTGATGGCGCCCCAATATCTGCAGGCTGCCGAGGAGACAAGCGTGCCCGTGGTGGTGCATTTGGATCACGGACAGAGTTTCCAGACTTGTGCCGATGCCATTTGCCAGGGATTCGGTTCGGTTATGTTTGACGGCGCTTCCTTGTCATTGGAAGAGAACATCCGCCAGACAAATGAGATTGCACGCATGGCAAAGGCCTGTGGTGTGGATATTGAAGCCGAACTGGGCAGAGTGGGCGATGTGGGTGTGGACGATGCCTCCAAGGATGTCTTTACCGATGTACAGGAAGCCATCCGCTTTGTAGAAGAGACAAAGGTGGATGCGTTGGCCGTTGCCATCGGCAACCAGCACGGACATTATGTGGCCACTCCCAAATTGAACATCGAACGCCTCATTGAATTGAAGCAGGCCACTGGCGTTCCTTTGGTGCTGCATGGCGGTTCTGGCACAAGCGAAGAAGACTTCAAGGCATGCATCCACAACGGTATCTGCAAGATCAATGTGGCCACAGCCATCCAGTTGGGTGTAACTGCTGGCATCCAGCAGTATCTCGCAAACACAGCCAAACCCAACTATATTGATATGAAAGCCTGTATGGTGGAGGCATCCAAACAAGTGGTGATGGATCATATCCGCTTGTTCGAAAGTAACGACAAAGCATAAAGACGACAATATCATGAGAAAAGGAATCATTGCAGCCGGTAACTGGGTGTCCGATACGGTAAAGTTTATCCGTACTTATCCCACACCGGGAAATCTTGTAACAATAGAAAGAATAGAACAAGGTTTTGGCGGCTGTGCCCATAATGTGCTGGCCGATTTGGCCAGATTGAATGCTGGTATTCCCTTGTATGCCGGCGGATGTATAGGCAGTGATGCGTTGGGAAACGAACTGATGCAGGCCATTGCCGACCTGGGCATTGACAGCAGTGCCTTGTGCAGGGTGGATGCTGCCACCTCCTATACTGATGTGATGGCAGATACCACCACCGGCACACGCACCTTCTTCCATCACAGAGGCGCAAACGCTGCCTTTGGCCCGGAACATGTAGAGGGCATCAATGCGCCTGCCAAGATATTCCATTTGGGCTATCTGCTTTTGCTTGACCGTATGGATGAGCCGGATGAGGAATATGGAGTGGTGGCTGCCCGTGTGTTGAAATCATTGAAAGAACGGGGATACCAGACATCGGTTGATGTGGTTTCCGAGGAAGGCGACCGTTTCCGTAGGATAGTCCTCCCGTGTTTGCCTTATATGGATTATCTCATTTTGAACGAGGTTGAAGCCGGAGCCTGCTGTGCCATGACCTTGCGCGATGAGCAGGGAAAGATTCTGCTGTCCGAAGTGGAACGTGCAGCCCGTTATCTGATGGAAAATGGAGTGGGGAAGGCCTGTGTCATTCATTTCCCCGAAGGAGGCTTTGGCTTGCAGGGTGGCACGCCTGTCTTCGTACCTTCCTTCCATGTGCCGGCAGAAGAAATTGTGTCTTCCGTGGGTGCCGGTGACGCCTTCTGTGCCACCATGCTCTATGCCTTGCACGAAGAGATACCCATGCAGAAAGCCATAAGCATGGCCAATGCCGCGGCATGGTTCAATTTACATAGCGCCACTTCAACCGAAGGAGCGCCCACTCTGGAAGAGATTAACCAATTCCTGTCTAACCATTAATAATATATAATGTATGAAACGAAGCGAAATAAATGCCTATATTGATGAGGCAAAGGCATTCTTTACACAACACGGTTTTTATTTGCCCGAATGGATTGAGTGGACACCAGAGGTATGGGCCACCAAGGGCGAGGAGTGTACTGAAATCCGACGCAACCAGTTGGGTTGGGATGTGACGGACTTCTCTACCGGAGATTTCGCCAATGTCGGACTTACACTTGTTACTATCCGAAACGGAAACGTAAAGTATGACAAAAAGGTCTATTGCGAAAAGATTATGTATGTGCGTGAAGGTCAGGTTACACCCACTCATTTCCATTGGAAGAAGATGGAGGACATCATCCATCGTGGTGGAGGCGATTTCTGCATCAAGCTTTGGAAAGCCGATGCGGATGAGAATCCCACCCAGGAACCCTGTGTGGTTCAGATAGATGGTGTAACCACAGTGGTTCCTGCCGGTGAAGTGCTCAGACTGAAACCTGGACAGAGCATCTGCTTTGAACCCTATATGTACCACCAGTTCTGGTCAGAGAACGGAGCCAGCATGATTGGTGAGGTGTCTACGGTCAATGACGATGTGAACGACAACCGCTTCCTGGAGCCTTTGGGACGTTTCTCTGCCATTGAAGAGGATGAGCCCGCACGCTATCTCCTGTGCAATGAATATTGATACCAAAGTTCAAGAACCATGTTTTTGACAGCCAGAAAGCATCTGCCCAGATGTGTCAGTCTGGGCTTTTCCCTGTTAGCCTTTGCGCTTTTGTCAGAGGCGCAGAACATCACCGGCCGCATTGTCGCCAACGGCAAACCGCTGAAAGGGGTGGTGGTCAGTGATGGTGTGGAAGTAACCACCACAGACAGGAATGGACATTATGAATTGCAGTCTGGAAAGGAAAACGGCTATGTTTTCTACAGTCTTCCCAGAGGATATGAGCCCGCTTATTCAAGAGGCTTCCTGCCCCGTATATGGTCTCCCCTTAACAGCAAGGATGTCTCAACTGATGAGGTGCACGACTTTGAACTGTCGCGTCTCAAAGGCTCTACGGACAAGTATGTGATGCTCTTTGGCGCTGATGTCCACTTGGCTAAGCGCAATGATGACCTGAAACAGTTTGACGGATTCCTTTCCGCATTGGAACGCGAGCGGGAAAGAGCAGGAAAGCGTGCCGTACATACCATGTTCTTGGGTGACATCTCATGGGATAATTACTGGACGTCCATGAAATTCGGATTGCCCGAGCTGGTGGATTTCCTTGAACAGAGCCGATATCCGGTTCCCATGTGGCCCGTAATGGGAAATCATGACCATGACCCTTCCATACCAGACGGAACGCAGACCGATGTGTTGTCGGCTGGCGTATGGCGCAAGGTGATGGGGCCCAATTATTATTCCTTTAATTTGGGCCGTGTTCATTATGTGGTACTGGATGACATTGTTTATAAGAACGAGGATACTGGCGGCAAGTACAGAAAAGGAGTGGTGGGCAGCCGCAATTATGATGCAGTCCTTACCAAGGAACAGCTTGATTGGTTGGAAAAGGACTTGGAAATGGTTCAGGACAAGAACGCGCCTTTGATTGTTGCTGTGCACATTCCTGTGTGGAAGCTCGATTATATGACACTCAAGACCTCAGCCCGCTTGAAGCAAGGAACTGCCGAACGTCTTGGTGACATTTTGCGCCCTTTCAAACAAGTACACATTGTCAGTGGACATGTCCATGTGAACTATACTGCCTGTCCCGAGGCCTATCCCAACATCACCGAACATAACATCGCAGCCGTTTGTGCCACTTGGTGGAGAACCGGAAAGTTGAGCGGCCACCATGTAGGGAAGGACGGTTCGCCCGGCGGCTACTCCCGTTGGGAGATTGACGGCAATCGAATCCGTTATGCCTATTGCTCTTTTGATAAGGGAGACAGCGACCAGATGCGTATTTATGACATGAATACGGTGGCGAAGGCGTACAGGGAAGACCCCTTCTTTGTGCAGATGATGAAGCAGAAGACCAGGCGGACGGATTACGGCTCGCTGCCGGCCAATACGGTCATGGTCAATGTTTTTGCCTATGATACGGACTGGAAGGTGGAGATTCTTGAAGACGGCAAGCCCATACCCTATGAGCGTGTGGTGGATGAAGACCCCTTGCAGACACTGGCCATGGATTATGCCAAGTACCTCTCTGACGGAAAATTTGTTGAAACCGCAGCCGGCACAAAGACTTACCATCTCTTCCGTGCCCAGGCCACAACGGCTGACCGTCCCATTACGGTGCGTGTAACCGACAGTTTCGGTCGCAAGTATGAACAGACCAGTCAGCGCCCCATTCCTTATGAATTAAATTCTTTATCAAAATGAAAATAAGTAAATCTCTTTTCTTATCATGTGCCTTTCTGGCTGCGGCAAACGCATTTGCCGCTACAGACTACACATCGTACGTGAATCCGCTTATCGGTACCGCAGCCACTGGACACACTTTTCCCGGTGCCACGGTGCCATTCGGTTTGGTCCAGGCAACTCCTGCAACTGGAGCTGTGGGCTGGGCCTATTGTGGCAATTATCAGTACAATGACAAACGTATCTGGGGATTTGTGCAGACGGCCATCAACGGTACCGGATGTGTGGATTTGGGCAATATCCTTGTTATGCCCGTAACGGCCCGTAAGGACCGCAAGGATTACCACAGCGATTTCTCTCACAACCGCGAGTACGCCACACCGGGTTATTATTGTGTTTATCTTGACGAGACAGCCGTCCGTGCCGAAATGACCGCCACACCTCATGTGGCATACCACCGCTACACATTTGACCGCACAGACTCGGCCGGCATCTACATTGACCTTCAGCACTCTCCCGTATGGTCGCAGGCGCAGTTCCACCAGCATGTGTTGGAAAGCGATATTCAAGTGGGAGAACGCACGGTTACAGGCCACCTGCGCAATGCCGTATGGGTGGACAAGGATGTCTTCTTTGTGGCAGAGTTCAACCGCCCCATAAAAAAGGTTACTAACCTTCCTAAAATGACCGAAAAGGAACGTGGCGAGCGAAGACTGCTCTCCTTTGACATGAGACCCGGCGACCAGCTTGAGGTGAAGATTGCCATCTCATCGGCCACGGTAGAGGGTGCCCAACGGAACCTCAAGGCAGAGCTGCCCGACTGGAACTTCGAGGCCACACGACAGAAGGCCAAGGATACATGGAACAGCTATTTCTCACGCATACAAGTGGAGGGAACAGACGAACAGAAGGCCAACTTCTATACCAGCTATTATCATGCGCTCATCCAACCCAACAACATTGCCGACGTGGATGGCATGTACCGTAACGCCAAGGGCGAGCTGGCCAAGGCAGAGGGTGGAACCTATTACAGCACCTTCTCTACCTGGGACACCTACAGAGCCTCGCATCCATTCTATACCTTGGTGCTTCCCGAAATGGTAAATCCCTTTGTGCGCAGTATGATCCTGCATCACAAGACACTCGGGTATCTGCCTATCTGGACTTTGTGGGGCAAGGACAACCACTGTATGATTGGCAACCACAGCGTGCCCATTGTGGCCGAAGCCTATGCCAAGGGATTCCGCGGATTTGACGTGGAAGAGGCATGGAAGGCGGTCAAGGAAACCCAGACCATCTCGCACCAGCCTAAGTCAGACTGGGAAACCTACACCAAGTATGGCTATTTCCCCACTGACGTAATGAAGCATGAGAGTGTCAGTATGACGCTCGAATGCGTCTATGATGACTATGCCGCATACACCATGGCCAAACTGATGGGAAAGAAGGAGGATGAGGCCTACTTTGCCAAGCGTGCCAATTATTACAAAAACCTCTTTGACAAGCGTATCGGTTTCATGCGTCCGCGCAAGAGTGACGGCAAATGGCTCGATCCCTTCAACCCCAGCGCAATGGGCGGTGCCAAGGATGGCGGAATGGATTACACCGAAGGCAATGCATGGCAGTATACCTGGCATGTACAGCATGATGTGCCCGGTCTCATCAAACTTTTCGGCGGCAAGAAGAAGTTCTTCAATAAACTTGATTCGCTCTTCACCGTTCCCTTGGTCAGCACCGTAAGCGATGTGAGCGGACTCATTGGCCAGTATGCGCACGGAAACGAGCCGAGCCACCACGTTGTATACTTCTATACCATGGCAGGACGTCCCGAACGTACGGCAGAACTTGTGCGTGAGATCTTCGACACCCAGTATCTTCCCAAGTCAGACGGCCTTTGCGGCAATGACGACTGCGGACAGATGTCGGCCTGGTATATGTTCTCTGCCATGGGATTCTATCCTGTGGATCCCGTCAGTGCCAAGTATGTCTTCGGTGCGCCCCAGCTTCCCTCCATCACCCTCAATCTTCCAGGTGGAAAGACTTTTACCGTGGTTGCTGAGAATCTGAGCAAGGAGAACCTCTATGTGGACAAGATTTATCTTAACGGAAAGGAATACAAGAAGAACTACATCACCCACCAAGACATTGTGAACGGTGGCAGACTGGTGTTTAAGATGAAACCCTGATTCCGTCAGAATACAGAATCATATCCTCCAGTTTGGGGCAAGGTGCAACGTTGCATCTTGCCCCAAACTTTTGTTTCGATGAAGGTGCAGCCTTGCACCTTGCCCGAAATTGTCTTTTCGAGGTTCGTGCAGCCCTGCACCTTGCCCGAAATTGTCTTTTCGAGGTTCGTGCAGCCCTGCACCTTGCCCGAAATTGTCTTTTCGAGGTTCATGCAGCCCTGCACCTTGCCCGAAATCGTCTTTTCGAGGTTCATGCAGCCCTGCACCTTGCCCGAAATCGTCTTTTCGAGGTTCATACAGCTCTGCACCTTGCCCGAAATTGTCTTTTCGACGTTCATGCAGCCCTGCATCTTACAAAGTCAATGCTTTCCGTTGACGATGTCAATGTAATGGCAACAAAATGACAATGCCTTGCGTCCAAACGAAACGCAAGGCATTGTTGTTAATGTGTTATATCTCTATCAAAGGATGATAGATTGATAGATGCTTATTTGAATGCTCAATTATATTGCAGCTTTGAAAGCAGCGATTGATGTGTATTCGGTACCATTACAAATGATCGTTGTGATATTAGCACCTTCTTCAAAAATGATATTATTCTTATTAAAAGTGTGACCCTCTTTCGAATTAAGATTCAATGTGCCAATCTTAGCATTAGCTTTTATTGTTAACGTATACGGATACGAAGTAGGAGAGTACTGTAAAAGTTCTAAATTGCTAACTTCTGCATCAATAGATACCTTTGCCTTCGCCAGTCCATCAATAGGGTCACAAATAATTTCATCAACTTTAGAACCGTTACAAACTTCTAAAATTCCTTGAGCATTAACATATATACGACCGATTGTACTATTGTCTATCTTTGTTGTAGTTGTATTAGGCGCAAATACATCATAGACTCCATCAAACTTTTCTATAGCAATCTTTGCTAAATCAGTACGTCCGTCTTTATCTTCACCCACCCAATCAGATCCTGTAATTGTACAATTTTTTAATTCAGTTGTTCCGTAATTGGTGAATGCAATAATTGGAGTTTGTCCATTATTATTATAAGCAAAAAGTTTATTGTTTACTATATTAACATTTTCAAATGTAGTAGTGTATTTATTATATCTATTTACATAAACACCAGCATAAACACCAGAATGTTCACCAGCAAAATTCAAATTCTTTACGGTTACAATGGCGTCATCAGCGGCTGCAAATACATTTTTTGCTGCAAATTTATAAGCATAGGGCTCAAATGTTACAGTATTGCCCTTACCATCAATATTATATGACTCCCTATAAATTACATATGTGTCGTCTATTCCGTTTGGCTTATCTGTGCTCCAGTTTTCAGGCATAGGCTCAAGAATCCAACCATTTCTGATATGCCAGCCGTTAGGCATTTCGATAGTCTTACCGGCCAAAGCTTCTTCGGTATAGATACCAGCATTAGTTTCCCACACCTTTTCGTTGGTCAATGTGTGTTCGCCATCATAGAGAGGGTCGAGCAAAACCTTTACTGTTACGTCTCCAGTGATAATGCCACCACCGCCGGCTCCATCAAGACTAACAATGTTTGTACGGTGGTTACGCTGTACAGGAGCATTTGCAAGTCCTTCGGTCAATATGAAACTTTTTCCATTATCAGAAGAGAATGTGAACTTTAAATCTTCCAGCGTTGTCTTGGATGCACCATCGCTTTCATCGTTAGCCAAGAAATAGCTCATGGACAGATATACATATTCTTCATCTTCTCCATTACAATCTGCATCTACATATAATTTTTCTGTAGGAATTACATTGGCTTCGAATGTGATGTCTTCTGCACCGCCAACAGTTCCATCCATCAAATTGAGAGTTGTAGCTGCTTTCTTGATTTCAACTTTAGAATTCTTGATTTCAAGGCCATCTGCTTTCGCTTCATCAAACTCACTTTGAGGAATACCCACGTTCAACTGAGCAAAGGCACGTTTGAGGACAATGCTGATGTTTTCATTTCCATCTACAGTGAAAGTTACATTCTTGAAGAATGCATCACGATTCTCGTCGTTATTGAGAGCTTCGCCGTAATTTATAGTAACAGTTTTGTTGTCCTCTTCAACGGTATAAGCTTCACAATCTTTGTCCCAGGCCCAGAATACAGCAGTGTATGTCTCTCCCTTGATCAATGAAATTGTTTCTTCCTCTTTGAATTCTTTGTTCGTGTACTTTTTTACTAATTTGCCTTCTTTGTCAAATATGGCGTAGAACAATTGGTTAATGCCTGTACCATCGCTGATTGTACGGGTATTGATACCACTTTCAAGTCCAAGTGAGAAGGTCACTTGTGCTTCGTTGCTTGACGGAATGATGTTTTCGTCATTCGTACAAGATGTTGCCAGCGTCATTCCGACTGCTGCAAACATTCCGAAAAATAAATGTTTTTTCATCTCTTTAAAATTTAAATGAATGATTAATTGATTAGGGTAAAATAAGATTATAGTTCCCGTCATAATCGGGGTTTATTTTAATATCGCCTGAAGCATTTTGCATGAGGAAATCGCCTGTAAGTATGGTATGATGGCTAAGTTTGAGTGGAACTTTTATGTTCTCAGTCATGGACAACTGTGTTCCGTCTTTGTCATAGATACCTATTTTAATCATTACGGTTGATACATTTTCGTTCACAAACACATAATCAAAACATAGCGATGCCCTTGATCTGGGCAGAATCTTTAGGGGGGATTCAAAGATTACTCCCATTTTGGAGTCGACAGGTCTACGGGTAAACAAACTGTAAGCATCGGGCATGAAGCCCACATATAGAATTCTTGCCTTGACCTGGTCAATATTTTCCGTTTTCTGCGCAATGAAGTCAGACAGGTCGTTGGCTATAATCTCGAACTTAGCCAATGGACGCCTCATCGTGATGTTTACGGTGTCACAATGTCTCTCATTTTTGTTGGGGTATAATGAAAGGGTACTATTGCCATAGAAGGAGTCACGATAGTTGGTGTTACCCTTGTATTCTCCTTGCAGCCTGACTTCTGCAAAATTCTTTGCGTCATAATAGTAAGAATCTGCTTCTGTTGAGACCAAATCTGACCAAACCTTTATGTCATAGTTGCCAGGGCGAATGTTGAGTGTAATTTCGTGGTTGTATCCTTCTTCTATATCTTTGGTGAATATAAACTCTTGTGTATATTCGTACCCAGCGCGTTCTCCATTCAAAACAGGATATGTACGGACAATATAGCGAATCTTTCCAGATTTCTGTTGATTGTCGTATGTTCTCGTTGGTTCTTTGTTTATGACCGACGTCTCATCGTATGGATTTCTCCATATAGTCATATCCGTCTCGTAATTGAGTTGAAGACGAAGTTTCGCGTATTCAGGAGCCTTTGGCAATTCGTGTACATCGCATGATGTTAGCCACAGCAATGCCGGTATGCATATAATGAAATAAAATAGCTTTTTCATTTATTGCCTCCTTTCTTCTTAAAGTCAAACGCATAGGAGAACGAGACTGCTATTTGGTCAATACCCCAATAGGTCTTCTTGATGTCCTCGGCCATTAAGCCTTCTGTGGTGTTCGGGGTGTTGTGGAACTTGTCGTAATGGAGAGGGTAAACACCACCACCCAGCGTAAATTCCATCTTCCAGCGTTTGTCTTTGCTGATGTGTGTACGATAACCTGCTGCAATGCCTCCACCAATAGCCGGTGTTTCTCGGTTATGGTCCTGGTAGCGGTAATCACCATTGGAAGCGATATTATAGTATGCCAAACCGAAATGTCCTCCTACAAACCAGCCTTCGTTGTCTGGCTTGAACCAATAGCGGAACTCTGGTTGAACAGCAAGGGTCCTGAACTTGATGGGGGACCTAAAGTAGTTCCAAGCCGAATAATATATAGGCAAGCTGAATGACCAATGTTTTGCCAAATCAACTTCTATTGCAACATTGGCAATGGCCATACCCAAACCGATAGCATTGGTTTTTAGATGCAACTGGCGTGTCCATTCTTCTGTAATAGGTATTATTGGCTCAAAAATAGCCGTAGTGTATGGTGTGTCCTCTTTGACTATTAATTCTAGCTCTGGCTCTACCTTTCTAGGTATAATTTCGCTATAATATAAAATATAGAATGTAGAGTTTCTGATTTTTGGATAATAAGTCTGAAGAAGATATCGGTAAACGGGAAGTTGTTCCATACGCCATTTCTTTGTACCCACGTTAATATCGGCATCAATGATAGAGATAATCTTTTCTATTGTAGACTTTTTCATCAAAGTGTCCTTCTTGACATACTCACGCAGCCGTTCCCATGATTCGCCATCAGGATGCACATACAGAAGATGACTTAAATTAGGATGCCTGTCAAGAATATGCCTGCGCATGGTATTTGCACGATTCCTTGAAAGCATGAGGTTATGCTCATATATGCCTTCTGGAGAAGACTGTGATATGATAACAATTGAATCAATCTTTGAATACCCGATAGAGTCTACTTTGTGAGAGAATTTTTCCAAAGAACCTCTATTACCCATGTAATCTAATTCAAGGTTATATTTATCAAACTTAAAATGAACCTCTATGTTCTGATGCCTTTTATTGATCCGAATATAATTTTCTAATGTATCCGCATTGGCAAAATCTCTTTCTGTACGCAAATCAAAAGGAACATCCAGACTCACCTCTTGCGAATGCGCAAAAGCCACATTAAATAGCAAAAGAATTAATGTTATACAAAATTTCCTAATGCCCATAAGCCTGTAAAATTAGTTGTTTCTCTATGTAAAAACGGTATTGACGGTTTAAAATTACCGTTTTTCTGCTTTATACCAAAAAAAACTATTTTTTTTTTTTTTTGAACAGCATTTTTAATATAAATTACCGAAAAAACTTAAAATATTAACTTTTATTTACCGCATTTGCGGCTTGATGCCATAAATCATGGTAAAGCAATACCGATATTTCGGTAATTTGATTGAATGCATTAGAGTCCTATGAGTAAATTGACAAAATTATGTGGGACTCCCTAAATGTTATGTGGGATTAATTATGTGATAGGAATGAAAAGCAGACCTCCTGACAGGGTTAAACTTACTCATAACATTTTAAAAAGATACCTAAAAAGCCAGATACAATTGCACCTGGCTTTCTCAATACTATTATAAATTATGAACCTTTTGGCGGAATCGATTCCGCCAAAAGGTATAATGATTAAAAATCTATTTGTCCGTTACATCTTGAATGGTGAGGACTTGACAAAGATGCGGAAGTCCTTGATGGCTTCGGGGGCACCTTCTTCCATTCGGGGGATGAGGTGGAAACCGGTGATGGTTTGTTCCTTCTGGAGGTCTATGACAAGGTGGTGGGGGAAGGGCACGCCCTTGTTGGTGCTCCAATAGGTGCTTTCCTGCTGGTCGAATGCTTTGGTGCCGTTCTTGTTGCCGGTGACGACATCCTCATCATCGGCATAGGACACGGTCCAGGAATCGCGGGGGATGGATTTTCCATCGGCATCCCTCAGATAGATTTCGGCTATGCAACAATATTCGCGGTTCCAATGGCTGTTCAGCGCCTCGATGCAGAAATAGCGGCCGGTTACGGGCTTGTCGAACTTGACAAACTTTAGTCCGTTGCCAGATTCCAGGGTACCCGTCATGACAGGCTTCTCTTGGCTGAGGTCGAGCGTCTCTCCTTTCTTACGATGGGTGGGCGGCATCTCAATCTGCAGTTTGTTCAGTTCGGGAACGTCCTGTCCCCAGACTACGGTTTCCTTCGGTCCGGCAATGTCGAGTACGATGATTTCGTTCTCGCCTTTCTTCAGCCAGCAGCCGGGCACATAGAGTGTCTGTTGCGGACCTATTGACCAGATGCGGCCCATGGCATGGCCGTTTACCCATACCTGACCCTTGCCCCAGGTCTCGAAGTTGAGGAAGGTGTCGCCCACTTTTTTCAGGTTGAAGTAGCCGCGGTAGTAGCCTCTGCCTTCCATTATGCGAGCGTCTTCTTTGAAGTAGGTCGTATACTCGTTCTTTTCTGTTGATGAGGCCTTCTTCAGTGCCTGTAGTGCGGTTTCATAACGGTCGTCCACGTAATACTGTTCCCAATTGTTGAGGGTGTAGGTCAGGTCGTGTCCCTTTGCATTGGCCTTGATGGTCACCTTTCCGGTTATACCTTTGAAGTCCTTTATTGCACGGCCGAAGTTTATACGTCCCATGGCCTCCAGCAGAATTATGATTTTTGCCCCAGCCTTAGTGGGAGGAATGGTAAGGTTCTTTTCGTTTTTAACGCGGTCAATTTTACCGATGTATTTTCCGTTTATCCAAACCTGGGCATAGTCGTGAACTCCGTTAAGAGTGAGAATACCCTCGCTCGGAACTTCGGGTAGTGTGTTGTAATAAGTGGCAAATCCCCATCCCAGGTTATGTGCCTCGAAGGTAAGGTCCTCATGGCTGCCGTCGGTACAAAGCCCCTTGTTTGCATACATCAGGGGCGCATACTCCTTCAGCTCGAACTTGGGAACGGTGATGATGGGCATGGGTGCCTTAGGAATGGCCGGCAGCTTCTTGTCGCTGTACTTCTGCATCATCTTCCTCAGTTCGTGGTATTTGGGTGTGGCGTGTCCGTATTCGTTGATGGGAGCATCATAGTCATAACTGGTTACGTCTGGTGCAAAGCCGGGACTGTTGGCACCCGCCCAATGGCCGAAGGAGGTTCCGCCGTGGGTCATGTAAAGCGAGAAGCTGATGCCCTTTGAAAGCATTTCGTCCATGCCGTCCACCATATCCTTGGCAGGGCGTGTCTCGTGCCTTGCGCCCCACTTGTCGAACCATCCGCTCCAGAATTCCGAGCACATCTTGGGCGCATCGGGACGGAGTTCGCCCAAACGGCGGAACTGCTGGTCAATGTTGGCTCCGGTGCCGAAGTTCATTGTCCAGGTGAGGTCATCAAGGGCGTTCTGCTCGAAGTTGGAGTTCCAGTCGCACTGGAAGAGCGCCACCTTGTCAAAACCGCTCTCGCGGATGATGTCCCGAATCTCGCTCACATATTTCTTGTCCTTGCCGTAAGAACCGTATTCGTTCTCCACCTGCACCATGATGATGGGGCCGCCGTTCTGTATGGTCAGCGGAGCCAGTTGCTTGCCCACTTCGCGCTCGAACAAACGGACTCTTTCCATGAAGTATGGGTCAGACTCGCGCAAGCGGATGTCCTTTTTCTTGAGCAACCACCAAGGCAGGCCGCCCATTTCCCATTCTGCACAGACGTAAGGACCGGGACGCACAATGACGTACATGCCATTCTTTTGTACTAGACGGCAGAACTCGGCCACATCGGCATTACCGGTAAAGTCGTACTGACCTTCCTTTTGTTCGTGGAAGTTCCAGAAGACATAGAGGCAGACGGTATTCATACCCAGTGCCTTGCACATCTGGATGCGGTGTTCCCAATAGGGACGTGGAATGCGTGGATAGTGCAGTTCTGCGGCCTTGACCACAAAGGGCTTTCCGTTGAGCAGGAACGGACCTTTGCCTGCCTCGAAAGTACCGGGCTTCTGGGCCATGCATTCAGTGGCGGAAAGGCAGAAAAGGCAGGTTGCGGCAACCAAAGTGCAGCATAAACGGAATGTCTTGCTTAGTTTGTGTAACATGTTGCGGTTATGATTTAGAGGTTGTAATACTTTGTATAAGTGCGTCTTCAAGGGCAAATTTATGAATAAATAATAGGACGGGCAAAGAAAAATGTGTAATTTTGCACGCATTAGCAGAATTATAGCAAAAAGAAAGCATATAACAACGTGATATCAATAGAAAATCTGAGTGTGGAGTTCGGCGCCAAGCCGCTTTTTACCAATGTCAGCTTTTTAGTGGGCGACAAGGATCGTATTGCCTTGGTGGGAAAGAACGGTGCAGGAAAGAGTACCATGCTCAAAATCATGGCCGGACTGCAGCTGCCCTCTGAGGGAAATGCCGTAGTGCCGCGCGGAACTAAGGTGGCCTATCTGCCCCAGGTAATGGTGCTCTCGGACGGAAGAACCGTGCGAGAGGAAACCGAACAGGCTTTTACGCATCTGCATGAGGCAGAACAGGAACTGAAGGAAATGCAACGCCAGCTGGACGAACGTACCGATTATGAAACGGAGTCGTACATGCAGCTTGTGGAACGCTTTGCCCACGAAAGCGAGCGTTTCCAGATGATTGGCGGACTGAATTACCAGTCGGAACTGGAGCGAACCCTTCAAGGACTGGGATTCAGAAGAGAAGACTTTGACCGACCCACCAGCGAGTTCAGCGGTGGATGGCGAATGCGCATAGAGCTGGCAAAATTGCTGCTCCAAAGGCCCGATGTACTGTTGCTCGACGAGCCTACCAACCACCTTGACATTGAGAGTATCCAGTGGCTGGAGCAGTTTCTCGTAAGCAGCGGAAGTGCCGTGGTGCTGGTAAGCCACGACCGAGCCTTTATAAATAATGTGACCAACCGCACCCTTGAAATCTCCTGCGGCAGGCTTTATGATTATAAGGTAAAGTATGACGAATATGTGAATCTGCGTGCCGAACGACGCGAGCAACAGCTTAGGGCATACGAGAACCAGCAGAAGGAGATTGCCGACATCCGTGCATTTGTGGACCGTTTCCGTTATCAGGCCACCAAGGCCATTCAGGTGCAGAGCCGGTTGAAGCAACTCGAACGCATGATTCCGATCGAGGTGGACGAGGTGGACAACAGCGCCCTTCATTTGAAGTTCTCCTGTAGTATGCGAAGCGGGGACTATCCCGTCATCTGCGAAGACGTGGCCAAGAACTATGGCAGCCACAATGTGTTCCACAATGTCAACTTGACCATTCATAGAGGGGAGAAGGTGGCCTTTGTTGGCCGGAACGGAGAGGGAAAGTCCACGCTGGTGAAATGTATCCAGGGCGAGATTCCCTTTGACGGAAGTCTTCGTGTGGGACATAACGTACAGATTGGCTATTTTGCCCAGAACCAAGCTCAGTTACTTGATGGCGAACTGACTGTTTTCGACACCATAGACCGAGTGGCAAAGGGAGACATCCGCCTGAAAATCCGTGACATTCTGGGCGCTTTCATGTTCGGTGGCGAGGCTTCGGACAAGAAGGTGAAGTTCCTTTCCGGAGGCGAGCGTACCCGACTGGCCATGATACGCCTGTTGCTTGAACCCGTAAACTGTTTGATTCTGGACGAGCCTACCAACCATCTTGACATGCGTTCGAAGGATGTACTTAAGGCTGCCATTCGAGATTTTGACGGCACTGTTATTGTGGTGAGCCACGACCGCGAGTTCCTTGACGGACTGGTGACTAAGGTGTATGAGTTTGGCGAAGGTATGGTGCGAGAACATTTGGGCGGCATCTATGACTTCCTGCAGAAGAAGCAGATTGACAACCTGAACGATTTGCAGAAACGCCCCACCATCACATCCTTTCCAGGGGACGAAAACGCACTCTGTCGGGAGGAAAAAAATATTTCCTCGGGAGGAAAAAAAGAAACCCCTGCCAAGAGTGAGGCCAGAAGGTCCTACGAAGAGCAGAAGGAATACAACAAGAAACTGCGTAAAATGGAACGCAGGGTGGAGGAGTGCGAGAGCGAGATAGAGCAGACCGAGTCGGCCATTGCTATTGTGGAATCTCAACTTGCCACGGCCGAGGGTGCGTCGGACATGAATCTGTATGACAAATACCAGAAACTGAAGCAACAGCTTGACCGCGCTGTGGAACAATGGGAAGAAGCGTCTATCGAACTGGATGAATTTAAGAATACATAAAATATACAACAGATGAAAGTAAATCATTTTTTGCCTGTAGCAGCCCTTTGTACAATGATGACAATGGCCTGCCAGAATGAGAAGGTAACAGAGACAACAGCCGGCATACGTGCCGAGAACATGGACACCACCGCGGTGGCCGGAGCAGATTTTTATCAGTATGCCTGTGGCGGATGGATGAAAAACAATCCCCTGCCCGCTGAATTCTCTCGTTTCGGTTCGTTCGACAAGTTGGCCGAGGATAACCGTGCCCAGATTCAGGGTCTTATCGAGGAACTGGCAGCAAAGGAAAACCAGCCCGGCAGTGTGGCTCAGAAGATTGGTACCCTCTATAGTGTGGCCATGGACAGCGTCAAACTGAACAACGACGGTGCTGCCCCCTTGCAGGAACGCCTGCAGCAGATTGCTTCTGTAAAGGAAGAAAAGGACTTGTATGCGCTCTTGGGCGAATTGCAGAAGCGTGGTGTTGGTGCCTATGTGGCCGTGTATGTTGGTGCTGATGAGAAGAACAGTAGCATGAATGCCGTGCAGACCTATCAGATTGGTCTCAGCATGGGCGAGCGCGACTATTACCTGGAAGATACAGATAACAGCAAGCGCATCCGTACTGCTTTTCTTTCTCACGTAGAGAATATGTACAAATTGGCCGGAATGGATGAGGCTACAGCTAAGCGTGGTGCAGCCTTGGTAATGGATATCGAAACCCGTTTGGCCAAGGCATACCGTTCTCGTACAGAATTGCGCGACCCCCATGCCAATTATAACAAGATGACCATGGACGAGGCCAAGAAACTGTGCCCCACCTTTGGTTGGGATGCTTTCCTCGCAGCCATGGACTTTAAGGATGTGAAGGAAATCATTATTGGCCAGCCTGCCTCTTTGCAGGCAGCAGCCGAAATCTTGCACACCACTCCCGTGGCCGATCAGGTGCTCTATCTGCAATGGAAGACTATCACCACTGCAGCTTCTATGTTGAGCGACGAGATAGCCGAGGAGAACTTCAATTTCTTTGGCAAGACCATGCGTGGCGCACAGCAGATGCAGCCCCGTTGGAAGCGTGCCGTTGCCGTAGTGAGCGGCGCTTTGGGCGAAGCCGTGGGTCAGATGTATGTTGAGAAATATTTCCCTGCCGAGGCCAAGCAGCGTATGATTACTCTGGTGAAGAACTTGCAGGAAAGCCTTGGCGAGCGTATTCAGGCCTTGGAATGGATGGGCGATTCTACCAAGATGAAGGCCATGGAGAAACTGGCCACATTCCACGTAAAGATTGGTTACCCCGACAAGTGGAAGGACTATTCAACACTGGATATCAAGGACGATTCTTTCCTGGCCAATATGGAACGTGCCAACCTGTGGTCTCATGCCGAGATGATTGCCAAGGTGGGCCAGCCCGTGGATAAGGAAGAGTGGCACATGACACCCCAGACCGTCAATGCCTACTATAACCCCACTACCAACGAAATCTGCTTCCCTGCCGGAATCCTGCAGTATCCCTTCTTTGACATGAATGCCGACGATGCGTTCAACTATGGTGCCATCGGTGTGGTAATCGGTCATGAGATGACACACGGATTTGACGACCAGGGCCGTAAGTATGACAAGGACGGTAACCTGAAGGATTGGTGGACAGAGCAGGATGCCAAGAACTTTGACGAACGTGCACAGGTGATGGTGGACTTCTTTGACAAGATTGAGGTTGCTCCCGGCGTTAATGCCAACGGAAAGATGACCCTGGGCGAGAACATTGCCGACCACGGAGGTCTGCAAATCGCTTACCAGGCATTCAAGAAAGCCACCGCACAGAATCCCTTGGGCGAGAAGGACGGCTTCACTCCCGAACAGCGTTTCTTCCTGGCTTATGCCAATGTGTGGGCAGGCAATATCCGTCCCGAAGAAATCCTGAACCGCACCAAGACCGACGTGCATTCTCTGGGCAAGTGGCGTGTGAACGGAGCGCTTCCCCACATCAACGCCTGGTATGAGGCATTCGGAATCACAGAAAACGATCCCATGTTCCTCCCACAGGCAGAACGTACCGTCATTTGGTAAACCTTGTTTTCTAATCGTCTAATAACGCTGCCCTGATGGCCCCAGTGTCCAGGGCAGCGCATTTAACAAATCATATATTACATGCCATTAAGATTACCCGATAAACTTCCTGCCATAGATTTTCTCAAGGACGAGAACATCTTTGTGCTGGGCAGTGAAAGAGCCAACAGCCAGGACATCCGTCCCTTGCGCATTGCCATACTCAATCTGATGCCCTTGAAGATTACCACCGAGACCGACCTCGTCCGTCTGCTTTCCAATACGCCTTTGCAATTGGATGTGCATCTGATGAAGGTTAAGGCGCATACCAGTAAGAACACGCCGGTTGAGCACATGCAGGCTTTCTACCGCGATTTTGAGGAAATGCGCCACGAAAAGTTTGACGGCATGATTATCACCGGTGCTCCGGTGGAACATCTCGATTATTCCGAGGTGAACTATTGGCAGGAGATTACCGAAATCTTTGACTGGGCAAGAACTCATGTAACCAGCGTGATGTATATCTGCTGGGCGGCTCAGGCCGGATTGTTCTATCATTACGGCGTGCCCAAATATCCGCTTCCTAAGAAGATGTTTGGCATCTTCCCACAGATTCCCAGCAACACCCGTCTGCCAATCTTCCGCGGTTTTGATGATGTGTTCTATATGCCGCATAGCCGTCACACGGAAATCAGACGCGAGGACATTTTGCGTGTGCCCGAACTCAGCATCATAGCCGAGAGCGAGCAGAGCGGTGTGAGCATGGTGATGGCACGCAACGGCCGTGAAATTTTCGTGACTGGACATTCGGAATATTCTCCCAATACGCTGGATACGGAATACCGAAGAGATCTGGCAAAGGGACTGCCCATAGAGATGCCGGTAAATTATTACCGCAACGATGATCCGGACCAAGGACCTTTGGTGACATGGCGCGGACATGGTAACCTGCTCTTTACCAACTGGCTTAACTATTACGTATACCAAGAGACCCCGTATAATATTGAAGACATACATTGAACTCCTTGCCCCTGCACGGAATCTTGAGTGCGGAATGGCTGCCGTGGACCACGGAGCAGATGCGGTCTACATCGGAGCGCAACGCTTCGGTGCGCGGGCTGCAGCCGGAAATTCTGTGGAAGACATTGCCACCTTGTGCCGATATGCCCACAAGTTTGCGGCAAAAGTATATGTGACGGTCAATACTATCCTTTATGACGAGGAATTGGACGCTACCGAAAAACTTGTATGGCAGCTTTATGAAGCTGGTGTGGATGCCCTGATTGTGCAGGATTTGGCCTTGCTCAAGATGAACTTGCCGCCCATTCCTCTGCATGCCAGTACGCAGATGGACAACCGGACACCCGAACAAGTGCAATGGCTGGCAGATATGGGCTACAGTCAGGTGGTATTGGCGAGAGAATGTTCCTTGGAACAGATACGCCTTATCCATGAGACTGTACCTCAGATTCCTCTTGAGGCGTTTGTCCACGGAGCTTTGTGTGTCTCATATAGCGGTCGTTGCCAGGCCTCTCAGTTTTGTTTTTCCCGTTCTGCCAATAGAGGACAGTGTGCCCAGTTCTGCCGTCTGCCTTTCAGCCTTGTAGATGCTGAAGGCAAGGTCTTGGCAAAAGAGAAATACTTGCTATCCCTGCGCGATATGAACCGGACAGCATCGCTTGAAAAGATGATGGATGCTGGCATCCGTTCTTTTAAAATAGAAGGCCGCCTCAAGGATGTTTCTTACGTGAAAAACGTAACGGCATGGTATCGCCGGCGTATAGATGAGATACTTCGCCGGCGTCCCGAATACGGTCGTGCGTCTCTGGGTACAGTGGAACTGAATTTCCAACCCAATCCCCAACGCAGTTTCTCTCGAGGATTCACGGAATATTTTCTTCACGAGAGAACTAAAATGGCGTCGTTTCATACGCCCAAAAGTATGGGGCAGGATGTGGGTGTTGTAAAGGAAGTGAGAGGGGGTTGTATCATTGTGTCAGGTGTGGCGTCCTTTGCCAATGGTGACGGACTTTGTTATTTGGATTCGGAAGGAAAGCTGAAAGGTTTCAGAGTGAATAGAGCGGATGGAAACCATCTTTATCCCGCAGAACCAGTGAATATCCGTCCCCGCACACCATTATACCGCAGTTTTGACCAGGAGTGGGAGCGTATGATGGCACGTCCAACGGCAGTCCGTACCCTTTCGGTGGAATGGACGGTATCAGATGTAGAAGAAGGTTTCTGTCTGAAACTGAAACGCGAAGACGGAGTCTGGGTGGAACGTACATTTCCATGGGAACATCAGTTGGCGAAGACCGACCAGACTGCAAATATTGAGGAACAATTGTCCAAACTGGGTGATACGGCTTACCGCAGTTCGGGCGTACAAGTATGTTTCAGTGATTCCTGGTTCATTCCCCGTAGCCAGCTGGCGGCTTGGAGAAGGGAGGTTGTGGAATTGATGGATGCAGAATTGCCGAAACGTCAGCCCCAGTCTGCAGAAATGCGGATAGCCCGTCCGTCAGCTTCCATTAAATCTTTCAATGTAAGCAATTCTCTTTCTGAAAACGTATATAAAGCGTCTGGCATCTCTGCCATCCAACAGGCCATTGAGGTGAAACCGTCATCAGATGTCACTACCTTGATGGAGTGCCGTTATTGCTTGAGAAATGAAATGGGTTTGTGTCCCAAATCTCAAAATAAGCATGCCGACTATAAGTTGCCCCTTTTCCTGCTCTCTCAGGATGGCAAACGATTCCAATTGAAATTTGATTGCGTACAATGTAAAATGTATGTGATGAGTGATGAAAAAACTTCCCTGAAATAACTTTAAAACCACATTTGTATGAAAAAGAACGTCCTGCACATTGCGCTAGTTGTCTTTTCCTTGTTTTTGTCTGTTCTGCCCATGCAGGCTCAGTTCCAAGCTGGACAGACATTGAAAATCTTCATGCCGGAGAGTGAATACGTCCTTTCGGTGGAAAACTCGTCTCTTGCGGTTTCTGCCAAAGCAGTATTGTGGAACGATACGGACACCCCTTCGCAATGCTGGCAGGTATATGAAGGAACTGGCGGAACCATACAGCTGAAGAACGTATATAGCGGTTTGTATTTGGGTAGAACCAATACGGCTGTAAACGGAGCACCGGTAGGGCAACTTGAAGAGAAAAAATCCCTAATTCACGGCAACTGGCTTTTTGAGCCGGTGGAAGGTCAGGAAGGTGTATATACAATTTACCTTGGTACAAGCAAGCGAAACTGTCTGGCTTCACCATCCAACAAGGAGTTGGGTAAGCAACTCACTTTGCAGCGCGAACAAGGCACTGACACGGAACGTATCCGATGGCAGGTGCAGGTTGTTGAGGCCAAACCAGACAAACTGACTGCCGAAGTGTGCACGGAAATGATGGAGAGATGGAAGTCCCGTTATTACCACAAGGCTTCTGTGGGTCACATTATTGGAAAAGGTGGCTGGTGGGGCGATGCCGAAATGTTCGAAATCGTATTGGATGCCTATGAAACCACAGGTGACATACAGTATGCCACCATGTTTGACGAATTGTACAAGAATTTCTGCAAGCGAAACGGAACAGACTGGAGTGGCAACGATTATAATGACGATATAGCCTGGATGTGCATTGCCTGTACAAGAGCCTATCTTTTGACTGGAAAGGAAGAATACAGGACGATAGCAAAATCCAACTTTGACAAGATGTACAAGCGTGCCAATGCCTATGGCGACCACACCCTCATCTGGTGTATGGGCAAGACTGGGACGAACAGTTGTGTGAACGGTCCGGCCTGTGTGGCTGCATGTTATCTGGCTATGGCCACTGGTGATGACAAGTATTATCAGAAGGCCAAGAACACTTATGCAGGACATCGGGCAAAGTTATACAATCTTAAGAGCGGAAAATTCAACGGCCATGTCTTCGACTCTTATGATACGGAGAATAACAAGGTGGGCAACGAATGGGCCAGTACATATAATCAAGGCACTTCCATGGGAGCCGCCTGTATGCTTTATAACAGATATGGCGACAAACAGTATAAGGATGATGCAGATGCCATTATGGAGTGGACAGCCGAACACCTGACAAATGAATATGGAATCATCAAGGTTTGTCAGACGGTAACAGGAGACCTCACTGGCTTCAAAGGAATCCTTATGCGTTACGTCCGTAACTATGCCGCTTGCATGGATCAGCCCAAATGGTATGACTGGTTGGCAAAGAATGCCTTCCATGCCTATAACAATAGGAACAGTGAGGGTATCAGCATGAGCGCATGGCTGACCAAGACACCGGAAGACTTTTATTTTCATGACGGTGGCAGTTTCAGTGATGACGGTGGCGGTGCAATGACCGCACTTTCAGCCGCATTTAATGCCCATTTGGGTGTGTACCGTGGTGTGCGTCAGGCCAAAGGTACGCATTCTTTCGCTCAGTTCGATTATTTGAGAGGAGTGGAGATTGCTGACAATCAAGATTTGGGCCACAAGGTGGCAGGACCATATTACAATAAATATTATACAGGTTACAGAAGAGTGGATTTCGGTCAGGACGCTCCAACCCACTTGTTGCTGCAGGCCAACATTTTGCGTGCCTTTGCCGTAATAAAGGTGTATGCCGACCGCATTGGAGGTACATTGCTTTGTGAGTATCGTGCCGATGCTGAAGACTTGAACCAGTGGCAGCTTCACCAAATTGAACTTGACACCCTCCTTACCGGTGTGCATGATGTGTATTTCGAACTTACTGGAATCAATAAAGTGAAGTTGGCGTATTTGGATACATTCAGTTTTGGAAGCGGCACTTCGGATGGTGTTTCCTCTCCTTCATCTGATGTGCGCAAACCGGCGATTAAGTTTTCAGGTAACAGTTTGCAGATGGAAACCACTTCTCCTTCCACATTATATATTTATAATATGACAGGAAAGCTTGTTTCCGAGAAGACTTTTAATGCCGGAGCAAATGTGCAACCACTTTCTCATCTTCCTGCTGGAGTTTATTTTGCTACGTTGCTGGTTGACGGAAAGCGATATGTCGAAAAATTTACTGTAAAATAACCCATTAGACTATATGATGAAAAGGATTGCTCTGTTGTTGTCATGTTGCCTTGTCATCAATATGCTGATGGCAGTACCCGCCCTTCGTGTGCGTTTTGTGGCGAATCAGATTGACGGCAGTCAGATTGCATTGACGCTTTGCGGTGATGAGCATTTGCATTATTATCTCACAGATGATGCCCAGCCAGTGCTTTGCGCCGGGGATGGAGGTTATTATCATGCAAGCGTCAATGTCATGGGGCATCTGTCTCCCTCTGCGGTGCTGGCACATGAGCCAAAGGATAGGGATAAAATTGAAGATAACTACCTGAAAGTGCGAGGCGATGTCGGAAAAATGATGGCAGAAGTCAGAAGTAAAAGCAGAAATTGGCGAGTGGCGACTACCCGCAGTGCTTCTGTTTCGCGTTCGGCCTTTATGGGAACCAAACGTGCGTTGGTGATTCTGGCACAATTCTCGGACTGTAAATTCACGGTCCCCAATGTGAAATCATATTATCAGGAAGTGTTGAATGGTTCGGGCGCTCCCCAATATGACATACCAGCCAGCGTGAACCGCTATTTCAGTGACCAAAGCAACGGACTGTTTGACATGCAATTTGATGTGGTGGGACCAGTGACGGTAAGCAACAAGGTTTCTTATTACGGAAGCAACAATTCATGGGGTGATGACCTGCACCCGGAAAAAATGGTGGAAGAGGCGATACGTCTTTCGTCATCGCAAGTCGATTTCTCCAAATATGATTGGGACAATGACGGTTCTGTAGACCAGATATTTGTCTTGTATGCAGGATATAGCGAGGCTCAGAACGCTCCTTCCTATACCATTTGGCCCCATGCCTATTATTTGTCCTATGCCGGTGTTACGCCACCGGTCTTCAATGGTGTTAAGATAGATGCCTATGCTTGCAGTTCTGAATTGTCAGGCAAGTCGGGTACTATTCCTGACGGCATCGGTACTTTCTGTCACGAATTCAGTCACAATTTGGGTTTGCCCGACCTTTATGATATCGATTATAGTGGCGGATATGGTATGTACATCTGGAGTCTGATGGATGCCGGTTGCTATTGTGGCCCCAATTTGAGGGGAGAGGTTCCCTGCAATTATACAGGATACGAACGTTGGCTTTGCGGTTGGGCTGAACTGGCCGAACTGACCGAAGGCTGCAAAATAGACAATATGCCCAGCGTTTCCGAAAACGGACCTACTTATATGGTGCGCAACCGTTCTTACTCCGATGAGTATTACCTGTTGGAGAACCGTCAGCAGATGGGGTGGGATGCCCATCTTCCAGCCCACGGATTGTTGGTGATGCATGTGGATTATGACCGTAAAGCATGGCTTGACAATACCGTCAATGATGTGCGCGGACACCAACGGTTTGTTGTGGTTCCGGCAGACAATACCATGGTACAGTCCTTTAACGGATGCAAGGGTGACCTGTATCCCGGCAGTGTTGGAAATACCTCTTTGACTGATAGCAGCAAACCGGCAGCCACCCTTTACCATGCCAATGCTGACGGCCGCAAGTTTTTGGGCCGTCCCATTGAGCAGATAACAGAGGATGGCAATGGAAGAATCAGTTTTGTCTTTGATGGTGGGGAAGGAAATAGTATAAATGGCATCGCCATAGACAAAGCCTCATCATCTGCCATATATAATTTGCAAGGTGTCCGTTCTGGGAATACAAACGTCTCTGGTGTGTATGTGAAGAACGGACGAAAGATAATGGTCCGATAAGACACATTACTGATGTACGACTCGAAGCATCACTTATGACAGACGCTTGCCATAAGTGATGCTTCGAAAAAGGATAAGCTGTAAGTGGAGACTCAACTCCCAACAAACTCTTCTGCACTTTTCACATTTGATTGGTGCTTTCCGTCTTTCATGTTTCGTTTGGCCGGTTTGGGTGTGCTGCCTTTGGAATAAGCTCTGGCACATCCTTGGTATTGGAACCATCGGTCCAGAATCTGCCTTACGTATGCTTCCGTCTCGCTTCCACGCATATAGCCGTTTGAAACCACTGGATCGCGATAATATTCCGGTTCCGATAGTTTCAGCACATAATCCGACACATCTGCCCACTGGTGTGCATTGCCGCCGTATTTGCGTGCCAGTGCCATGGCATCCTTGATGTGTAAAGCCCCACCGTTATAGGCAGCCAGTACAAATTTGATTCGTTCCCGTTTGTCTTTTATGTCAGCGAATGTGCGGTTGAGTTGTTTCAGATAACGGGCTGCTGTATGTATGTTCACGGCAGGTTCATATAATTGTTGCACGGAAACACCCATTTCTTGGGCAGTGGCCGGCATGATTTGCATCAACCCCTTTGCTCCCACCCATGATTCGGCTAACGGATCGAAACCAGACTCTTGATAACATTGGGCTGCCAGCAGTCTCCAATCCCAACCAATCATGTCGGCACCCTTTATCAGTTCTTGGTCAAATGCACAGATGATTCCATGAGTGCGGTCGCTCATTACCGGTCTCATTTTCCTTTTGATGGAATTGTTTCCTGTTGGCATCTGAATGGTGGGTCGTCTACTTGGATTCCACCATTCGTCAATGCTTTGGGTGAGTAGGGGAGTGTTCTCCCGTGTCATCCATCTTTTTTTATTCCCCATTTCCAATGCGATAAAGTCGGCCTCGCCTGATTTTAGCTTTCGCAAGAGAGTCGCCGTGTCTGGTGCAGTCTCCATTTGCAACTTTGCACCGATGTGGCGCGCATATTCTTTCGCCAACAAGAACTGTGTGCCCATACCTTGTCCGCGGTATTCGTAATAGGTCTCAGGACCGTTCAGTGTGATGCCGATAAGAGTACCTGCCATTTGAATTTCCGGCAAATCATACAGTTTCACTTGTTTCTCTTCTTTCCCGAATATGGCACTTGGCTTTCGCCTTTCCTGTTGGCTACAACAGCTTAGGGAAATAGTGAGGAAAAGAAAGGAAAAACCTTTTATAATATAAGTTGGTGCTAGTGTCACTTGTGATACATGTATTATATAATGAAGTGTCAGAGACAACTTTTTACGCAAAGTTAAGCTTTTTTCTCCAATCTTGTTGCAGGATTGCAAAAAAAGTTCTACCTTTGCAGCCGCAAACTTACGGGAATAGCTCAGTTGGTAGAGCACTGGTCTCCAAAACCAGGTGTCGGGAGTTCGAGCCTCTCTTCCCGTGCAGTAAAAGACGCATCCTTAACCGGTGTGTCTTTTTTCATTTTAATTAACTTGTTTTCTTCGCTTATGAAATACATCCTGCTGTTTTCATTATTGTTTATTTCTGCCTTTACGCCCTCCTTGGTATGTGCACACTCGTTGTTGCCGGCCCCTCAACGGGTTGTATGGAAAAAAGGAGTCTTCAGTCCCAAGAATGGTTATCAGATTACGTATGATTCGCAGGAAACCCGGACAAATGTGGATCGTGCTCAATTTCCATTAGAACAGGATAATAAAGCAGTAGATTCTGCCCCTGGTAGAGTTTGCTTTTTTGTGCTTCCTGCCAATTACTGCTCCGAGGCTTACAATTTGCGCATCACTCCGGACAGTCTTATTGTTTCTGCCAATTCTTTTATCGGATTTTTGCATGCCAAGTCCACATTGGAACAGCTTGAGGACAAGGATGGTTGTTACCCATGCTGTGTGATAGAGGATGAGCCGGCTTACGGTTGGCGAGGGACCATGTTGGATGTTTCGCGCCATTTCTTTCCAATTTCTTTCCTGAAAAAGCAGATTGATGTAATGTCATCATATAAAATGAACCGCTTGCATCTTCACCTGACTGATGCTGCGGGTTGGCGTATGGAGATAAAGCGCTATCCCAGACTGACAAACTTTGCGGCATGGAGAACGGACTCGCTGTGGAAGACATGGTGGAATGACGGCAAACGCCATTATGCACAGGAAGGAACCCCCGGTGCTTATGGCGGTTATTATACACAGGATGAGTTGCGCGGCTTGGTGCGTTATGCCCAAGAGCGTGGCATTACGATTATTCCGGAAATAGAGATGCCCGCCCATTCCGAGGAGGTTCTTACGGCCTATCCCGAACTGTCCTGTACGCACGTTCCGTATAAACAGGCAGATTTCTGTCCGGGAAGTGTGGCCACATATGATTTCCTGGAAAACGTGCTGATGGAAGTGATGGACGTCTTCCCCAGTCAGTACATCCATGTGGGTGGCGATGAGGCTGGAAAAGCCTCATGGGGGGATTGTCCTCTTTGCAAGCAAAAAATGAAGGAAGAGGGTATCGCAGATGTTTACGGACTACAGGCACATCTTATACGCCATTTCGGACAGTTCCTTAAAAAACATAATCGCACCTTGATTGGATGGGACGAGATTATCGACTCAACGCTTGAGGAAAGCAGTGCCGTGATGGTTTGGCGAAACGTGGAGGCGGCCAACGAAGCCATTCAGTTGGGACACGATGTGGTACTTTCTCCTGGTGCGTTCTGTTATCTGGATGGTTATCAAGATTCACCAGACTCGCAACCCGAGGCCTACGGTGGCTATCGTTCTTTAGAAATGGTTTACGACTTTGTACCGGACAAAGGCATTACTCCTTCTAACCGCAAGCATATCCTTGGCATACAAGGCAACTTGTGGACGGAATATGTACCTACAGCGTCTCATGCCGAATATATGCTGTATCCTCGTCTGTTGGCCATTGCGGAAATAGGTTGGAGCGGAACGGCAGAAAAAGATTTTCCCGAATTCCGCCAACGTGTGCTTGCTCAGACAATTCGTTTGCATAAGTGGGGAGTCAATGCCTTCGACCTGCGGAAGGAAATCGGAAACCGTCCAGAAGTGACGCATCCAATCCGACATAAGGCCATTGGGGCAAAGGTTACCTATCATCGCAAGTTTAACGAAAAGTATTGCGGAACAAAGGAAACCACACTGACTGACGGATTGTACGGAGGTTGGAACTATGGTGACGGACGTTGGCAAGGCTTTATCGGATGGAATTATCTGGATGTAACATTGGATTTGGGAAAGGTAATGCGTGTGAAGGAAATCTCAACAGATTTTCTCCAGTGCAGCGGTCCCGAAATCTATTTCCCTGCAGAATATAAAATCTCTGTGTCTACAGATGGCGAAACATTTGCAGAACTTAAGAATACAGACCATCCTGTATCCAAACTTCCTCTCAACAAGATAGAACAATGGGGATGGAAAGGCCGGACCACAGCTCGCTATATCAAGGTTGAAGCCCGTTCTTCCGCCCAACATGGAGGCTGGATATTTGCCGATGAAATTATTGTTAATTGAATTTCCGGGATAGGGTGGTTCTTAAAATGATTTCCCAATTATAAGATGTATCAAACGGTACATCTTTTTTTATGTCAAAACTTTTTACCGTGTAAGGTTAGAGCCTTTTTGGGTGGACAAACATGAAATAGGGATGAATTAGCAGATTTTTGCGATAACCCCCTAATTTCAAGTTTCCAGTTGGAAAAAATAATTTCCCCAGTTGGAAACATATTTTTTTCCAACTGGGCGCATTTTTCGCCCCAATTGCCCGATTTTTACATTTGGATATTAAAACACCTTTAAATGGTTTCACTGTTTTGTAAAGAATATTTACTTTGATGTGTCTTGTTCCTCTATCAGTATGACGCATGTTGTCATGGCAATAACAATCTGTTTGCATTTGTTTTATTGCGTTTCATTCTTCGGGAATAAAAAAATATGATAGCTTACTTGTTCAAGGTAGATAGCTTGTTTGCTCCGAGAAGATATACTTCATGTGCCATTGCAGTACTACTGCGTAAGCACATGCAGTACTACTGCTCTGAAAAGACAATAGGCTGCGTGGGCGATTAGATGCTGTTGAGTTATCAAACGCATCAGTATTTGTTTCCCAACGCACCATCGTCCGTTTATGGACTTAATACATCGAGTTTTCACTGCAAAACTTAGATTCATAGCAGATTCTTTTATTTTTCTCTGTTTTTTATACTTTGTTTACATAATTTTTATTAAATTTGCAGTCGGACTCTCAGTTCTTTGTCCATAATTCCACAGGAAGACGTGCTCTTTCACGGAAATGGCAAGGCAGCTCACGCCGGGCAGAGTGAGGTAAAACTCATGAAGCGGGTAATGGGTGGGAAGAGAGGACGGACATAGAAGGCGTTTACTCTGACGCTTCATCGCTGCACTCCAAACTTCGAACACTTGGAAAATTCAGTAGACGATGACGCAACGGTAGATGTCCCTGGGATGTGTTTATAACCATCTCCTTTTTTGTAGTACCTCACATTTGTGACGGAACTATTATATAAGGTGTATTATATTCATATCGGCGTGGGCTTCGAAGTTGCTTATCTTTACTGAAGGGCAAGTTCGAAGGCCAGGAGTGTGAGATAAGTAACGAGTACGAATCTCACGCTTTTTTAGTCATGGATATAACGCTTATGAATGGTACATTCTCTGATACAAAAGCTACGGTTGCCAATGGGACAACCGACCGCGAAGCGTACCCAAAACGTTGGATCGCAGTGCTTGTACAAATGTGTACAGAGAAGAAAGTTAGCGAACGTTTGAGTAAGTTAGGAATTGAGAATTATGTTCCCACCCAAATGGAAATTCACCAATGGAGCGACCGTAAAAAGAAAATAGAACGGGTGGTTATGCCAATGGTGGTGTTTGTACATACAGATGAGCATACCGAAAGGCAAATCAGAAACTATTCTTATATATATAAGGTGTTATCCTATCCAGGGCATAAGAATGCAGCCGTAATTCCTGACCAGCAGATGGAGCATTTAAAGTTTATGCTTCATCATGCAGACACAGAAGTTAATGTGACTGATTCTCTATTAAAGGTCGGTGACGAAGTGGAGGTTATCAGGGGATCGTTAAAAGGCCTTAAAGGCAATATTTGTTATATAGAGGAAAACAAACCAATGATAGGTGTATATATGAATCTCCTTGGCTATGTTTGCGTTATGATAAATAAGAATGATATAAAATGAAGTTTAATCTTATATTTGTTAAAGAAGTAGAATTATGAGGACTATTATTAGACTCTTTTTAACAATTTGCTCAGTTTTTGCTTTTACCTGTAGTGCCCAAAATGTTTCAAAGTCAGATGTCACTTTTAGTGATTCCATTTTAAAGGCAGCAGAACAAGGTATAGCTGAAGCGCAATATCGTTTAGGATATTGTTATGAATATGGAAAAGGTGTAGAAAAGTCCTTAACAGAAGCAGTTAAATGGTATCGTAAAGCAGCAGATAATGGAGATTCTAACGCACAGTTCATTTTGGGAATTTGTTATGAATATGGAAAAGGTGTAAAAAAGTCCTTAACGGAAGCAGTAAAATGGTACCGTAAAGCAGCAGATAAGGGGAATTCTAACGCACAGTTCATGTTGGGAATTTGTTATGAATGTGGAAATGGTGTAGAAAAGTCTTTAACGGAAGCAGTTAAATGGTATCGTAAAGCAGCAGATAAGGGGAATTCTAACGCACAATACTCGTTAGGGCTTTGTTACGAAGGTGGAGAAGGTGTAGAACAATCCTTTACCGAAGCCGTATATTGGTTTCGTAAGAGCGCAACTCTGGGATACGATTATGCACAATATAAATTAGGAAAAAGTTATCTAGATGGAGATGGTGTAGAGCAGTCTTTTACAGAAGCAGTAAAATGGTTTCGCAAGGCCGCAAATCAGGGTCATAGTTCTGCCCAATATGAATTAGGAAAGTGTTATAGGGATGGTAAGGGAGTACAACAGTCTTATAAAGAAACAGAAAAATGGTTTCGTAAAGCAGCCGCTCAAGGCGATTTTCTTGCACAAGAATTATTGAAAGATAAGGTTGATACAAAAGCTTTTTCCACACATAAAAGTGTAATCAAAGATACAACTACAATTACAGAATCATTTCGTGTAACAAAAAAATTCAAAAAAGGGAGGAGAGAAGTAACTAAAAGAATTGTGGGACAAGACACGACAATAATAAAAGATACGATAACTATAGATACTATAGATATAATAGATATAGATGCTTTTATACAATGGTTACAACAAAAATAGTTCAAATACGATAAGAAAACCAATGATAGGTGTATATATGAATCTCCTTGGCTATGTTTGCGTTATGATAAATAAGAATGATGTATAATAATGTTTGATATTATATACCTTAGGGAAATAGATTATGAAAACTATTATTAGTCTCTTTTTAACAGTATGTTCAGTTTTCGCTTTTACCTGTAGTGCCCAAACTGTTTCTGATTCGATTAAGAATATGACTGATTCAGTAAAGTATAGAATCGTTGATTCAAATTCCCCAATGATTAAGGTCTTAAGGACAGATGGTATTTATAGGATGACAGCATATAAACGCGGAGAAAATGCAATAGAGAAATATCCATTTGATGTTTACAAAGTTATAACTACAGATTCTTGTGATGAGTCAAACGAATATAAAACTTATGTACTTCAGTTAGAGTTTTTTGAAGTTAAGTCAAATAATCAATTGGTACCAACCTTCATACTTTCCAGTTCTACAATAGATGTGGTTGAGGCGAATGAAAAAGGTTTTACAAATAAGTGGGTTTGTAATATGAGTAGTCATAGGACTATAGAAAAGGGAACAATTGTAATGGAGTATTATAAAAAAGAGTTTGAACCTTCAAGAAATTTTGAGATCTTCCATCAAATTTTTACAGAAAAAAAGAAAAAGGATAATAATATTTTTAGCGGATTCTGGAAACGTAAGGATGCAAACGGGACTACATATAAGATTTATGGAAATGAATACCGTATGATGTTCCATATAACCAATTACGATCGTATAGGGGGATCAATGGAAACCTTTGAGTATAACAAAAATGGAAAAGTCACAAAAGAAGGTGGGAACCGTTGTGATATAAAATGGAAAACTCCAAATTCTTATATACTTACCTATAAGCAATCTGGTAAAACATTTCATGAGGATTGGGAACGTAGCGATTTTGAGGAATTTAAAAAAGAACTTTTTGAAAAGGCGACTTTTTACCCGAGTTTATTTGGCGAAATACAATAACAGGGAATCCCCAATAAAATATTGTTATAAAGAAAATATAATATATTATGGACAAATATGTAGAACAATTAAGCTGCTTGCATTTTGATTTGCTTCATATCGCACAATCATACGCTAACGACAATAACAGTCCGTTAATAGAACCCGCACATATATTGAGAGCTTTACTTCATAAGAGTGCCGGATTAGTCAATTTTATTGAGGATACGTTGGATTCTGATTATTATTATCTTGTTGATTGGGCGGATATGCGTATTCAACAATGTGACAAATCACCCTATAAAATGAAAGGGTTCGATTTCTCACATGAAACTAAATCTGTTATCAAAGAAGCTATAAATATATCAGAAAAAGCAGGTTTATCCCAAATCGATACCACTTGTATTTTAGCAGCTCTAATCACGCCTGGCATTGCATTTTCCTTTGAGCAGCTGAAGACAATGCCATTAAAGGCTGATAAGGTATTAAGCGTAATTAAAGACGCATCTTCTGGTGAGATAAAAGAAGCGAGTCCTATCATTCAGTCTAATAAAGTGGTTGAAGAAAGTGAATATTATTATTCTTTATTGAATGATAGTCAAGAATCACCTATTATTGGGTTTGATAATGAAAAGCGCTCATTGATTGAGGTCCTGGCACGAAAGGATAGAGCAAACATATTGATTGTTGGTGAAACTGGCGTAGGAAAAACAAGTCTTATTGATTGTTTGGTTCAACTCATTAAAGATAAACAAATACCCGCATCATTGGCAAACCTTCATCCATTTGAATTGGATGTGATTTCTCTAAGTCAAGGAGTCAGTTATAAAGGCGAAATAGAAGACAGATTTAAGGATGTTGTAAAAAACATACTGAATACCCCTCAACCAGTTCTTGTTATCGAAAATTTCCACAGAATAGAAGACAAGCAATCTGTTTTAAATGGAATATTGCCTATCCTTAAAAAAGTATTGTCAAAGAACCAGCTTCAGTTAATATGTACAACAACAATTGATGGTTATACCAAAGACATAGAGAACGACAAAGAACTGATAGCATTCTTTGAAAAAATTACAGTAGACGAACCGACAGAAGAACTGGCTATAGAGATTTTAAAGAGTAAATGTGCAGAATACGAAGGATTCCACAATATACCTATGGAAGATGATGTCCCATCAGAAATCGTTCGGTTAGCTAAAAGATATATGTCGGACAAAAATCTCCCTTCATCCGCTTTAGACCTTTTGGACCGCTCTATGGCATCTGTAAAAATTGAAAACGAACTTGCTGATATTGAAGGTGGTAATGCCGCAAATAAGAAAATTGACAGATTAGAGAAAGACACAATAAGGGACGTCGTGTCTAAGATGACTGGTATTCCAATGGGTAATATTCAATCTGAAGAGAGAGAAAAGTTATCCAATGCAGAAGCCATATTACACAAAAGAGTGGTTGGACAAAACCATGCTATAAAAAGTATATTGGATGCTATATATGAGTCTCGTTCTGGACTAAACAAGAAAGGCCAGCCAATAGGTTCGTTCTTCTTTCTCGGTCCTACCGGTACCGGTAAAACAGAGTTGGCAAAATCACTTGCTGATTTTCTGTTTAACGATGAAACCAGTATCCTCCGCTTTGACATGTCCGAATATAAAGAAGAACATTCCGTAGCATTGCTATATGGCGCTCCTCCGGGATATGTTGGATATGAAGAAGGTGGTCTCTTGGTTAATCAAATTAGACAGAAACCTTATTCTGTGGTATTGTTTGATGAAATTGAAAAGGCACATAAATCAGTATTTGATTTATTCCTTCAAATCTTGGATGAAGGCAAATTACACGATCGTCTTGGCAGGGTCGGTGATTTCTCCAATTCGCTTATTATCTTTACATCTAATATTGGAAGTGATTATATATTCAAATCATTTGCAGAGAATAAGGTGCCGACTCACGACCAAATGCTGGAAGTTATGCAAGGACAATTTCGTCCGGAATTTCTGGCCCGTTTGACAGAAATAGTTCCTTTCTCGCCAATTACGGAAGAAATGATTGATAAGATTTTTGACATCCATATAAAGAATCTGCTTAAGACACTCAATGAACAGAACATCGAATTTGGAATTCATGAATCTGCACGTAAATATGTAACAAAAGTTGGATTTAACGCACACTATGGTGCAAGGCCTATTCTTGGAATCATCAGAAAAGAAATAAGACGTCCATTGTCAAAATTAATTATCTCTGGAGATATAAAAGCCGGTGATAAAGTTATCATGATGTATGATGAAATCAATCAATCTATAAATTGGGAAATCTCCGACGAAAGTTAATTTATGGGGCTATTAGCACGTATAAAAAAAATCTTTAGAGGGAAAAAAGTTGAGAATAACAATTCATTAATTAATAATAGAAAGATTATGGCAAAAAAGACAGTTATTACTAAAGTCTTGGATGCAAATGCTCAGGATGGTATTATAGAGTTTCCTCAAAATAGAACTCTATATGCAGACCAGTTTACTGATGTTGCGCCCAATAAAGACGAGGATCGAGAAGGCTTTAAGGCCAAGAGTATGAAAGAAGTGTTTGAACACTATCAACCTTCAAAAGAAGGAATTGCACTAGAGACAGAAGAAGGCGGAGCTGTTTACGAAAACTTTGAATTTAGACAAATTAAAGATTTTGAAGATGAGCAGTTGATAGAACAAAGCGAACTTCTTAGCAGTAAGAAAGCTAAGATTGATGCGTATAATTCTGTCATTCGTCAATTGGAAAAGAATAAAACTTTGCGCAACACATTAAAAGACGATTCTTCTAAAGAGAATTTAAAGAATGCGTTGAAAGCATTACTCACTGAGTTAGAAGATGCAGAGTAATTCTTTATGAACCTTCAAAAAATAAAACTATGGCAACAGAAGAACAAAAAATAGTTTCCTCAGAGTCTTTAGGATTTAAGGAAAGAGAAAAAATAGATAATCCTGCAGAATTGCTTCAAAATAGTCTAAGCGGATTAGACAAGTATGGCGGGTTCCAACTGCTAAAAGGATTAATTAAGGGAGTTGAAAATATGGATCCACGCCGCAAGGCAGTAAAAAGCATTTTCTTATCAGATTCTACCTATTCAGATGCACGAAAGAGATTAACAAATGAACTTTCATTGTGGATAGAAATCTTAGAAAAAGGAGGCGATCCGATGGAAATCATTGACTCTTGTAAGGCAGAATGCGAAAAGGCTGAGGAAAATTTGAAGAACAATCTATATAATGTCCATGATGAAATAAAGAATCTAGAAGTAACTTACCGTGCTTTGGATTCTTTCTTTGCTAATGCGGGTCAAGGTAAAATTGATTGTATTACATTGATGAATGTAAATAAAGAAGAACTTGGTGATAATGATTCTGAAGACACCTTGGCTATCCGTGATGAGTTGGAACAATATTATGATCGTTTAAGTCTTAAAAACAACTATAGTATGCTTGTTGTTCCTGGATACTTGGGCGATTCTGATACTGTTAGGATGTGGGCACAAACCGCTTATAGAAACAAAGTCATCATGGTTACAGACTTTAAGGATAGCATGAATTTTGAAATGTTAAAAGATGAATTGGATGATGCTAATCTTCAAGGTCAAGATGCATATCTTGCAAATATCATCATGACATGTAACTATATCTTGGGAAGAAAGAAGTCTGAAATAGCAAATGAAGATGACGATTTGTACATACCAGCTTCTGCTGCATTAGCAGGAAAGATGTCAAATACCGAAGAAATAGTTATCGCTCAAGGTGCTGCAGGCAAGAAGTATGGAACTTTAGGCAATGTTAAGGGTGCAAGAATGGATTTGCGAAAGTCAGAAATTGCATCCCTTATTGACCAGGGGGTTATTCCTATGGTAGAAGAAGATGGACGCACAATGGCATTCTCCAATCGTTCACTTTATAATGGAGCGACATTAGGTCTGCAGGAATATCCAATTGTTCGTGTTTTCGATTGGATAGGTAAAGTTTTCCAGAATTTCTTTAATGATGAAGCATTCATTAACTGGGATTCTGAAGTTAGACGTGAGCTTCAACAGGCCGTACATGATTTCCTCAGTGACTATAAGGGCCCTGGTAAATTAATTGAGAATTATAGTTTGAAAGGCATCAATCAAGACCCCAAGACAAAAGACATTAACATTCAAGTCGAATTGAAACCATTCTTTGCTGCAAAGAATTTCTTAATAGAACTTACTGGACATAATGGCACAGCAGGTGTTGATTGGGATCAGAGCATTCAAGAAAAATAGAAACACTATTTTTATATTTTTATTAACATTTAATTATTAAAATTTATGGCAACAAGAACAGTTACTCTCAATGCCGATGGTATTGATGAACGCGAAGTAATGTATGTACGTTACGAACTGAATCAGCAGACTGATGTTGAAGGTCAGCCTACAGGTACAACTCGTGGTGGTAAGATTTACTTTAAGGTGAAATCTAACGATGATGGAAACTCTGATCTTTTGGAATGGATGTGCGACACTTACATGAGCAAGAGTGGTACAATCTCATATCCTAATCGTCAGGGTGGTGAGATGAAGCATCTTTCATTCAAGGAAGGTTATATGGTTGAGTACGCTGAAACTTATGACAACAAGGATGAAATGCAGCAGTATGAAGAGTTTACTATCACTTGTAAGGAAATCCAGGTGGGTAATGCTCGTCATAACAACCGTTGGACTGTAGACAATTAATTGACACTATTATCGCTTGGTGGTTATCTACGGATAGCTACCAAGCTTTAAAAGAATTAGCATATGGCACTACAAGGAAGTTTAAAGATTGGTGGAAGAACTTACGGTGTTGTCGAGTGTGAATACGAATTTACACAAGCCGTTGATGATACAGGAAAACCGACATCACGGCCCATGGGTGGGCAGATTACTTTCGTTATGCCTGCAACAAGCGACGATGATGTGTTCTTCTATAAATGGATGGTACATAAAACAGAAGTAAAGTCTGGAGTATTTCGTTTTTGTGTATATACAAACAAGAACAAAAGGAGCTATAAGAGTGTAGAATTTATGAATGCTTACTGTATCAGGTTAAAAGATTATTTCAATGACCATGACAGTAAGTTGATGTACACTACTGTAACCATTAGTGCAGAAGCCATTAGAATCGGAAGTATTGACAGTGCCATGATTATTAATGAATGGGGAGGAATACTTGGAGATATTAGAAATAAGTTTGAACGAAAGATGGATGATTTTGGTGTTGGGCACCACTTTTAAATAAACTCTCATGTCTATTTCTGTTAAGAACATATCCATTTCAATTGACGGTGTCAAATCTAATGAATTTGACATCGAATTAGACGGTATCACATGGCATCTTGATAATTTTTCCCTTCTTCAAAGTCTTCTTTCTCCGAATTCATTGTCCTTTATCATGCATAAAGGACCAGAGGAAGACATTAATGAAGCACTTTTTGCTGTTTGTGGCCAGATAATTGGTAAGGAAATAACTTTATCACTTCAAACGGAAATCATAACTCCTAATGAACCAGGCGAGAAGACGGATGAAATCTGTTATAAAGGTGTCATTTTATCTGCATCAGGAAGTAGAAGTAGAAGCGAATATTATATAAATGTAGTTTCTGGCACTTGGGAATCATTACTGAATGACAATCCAAGTTGTAAATCATTTGAAAACATGACGCTGAATGACATTGTTAATGATGTCATTGATGATTATACGAATCATCTTGATTCAGAAATTGATTCAAGGTACACTGAAACAATCCCCTATTGTGTGCAATACAATGAAACGAATTATCAATTCCTACTTCGGTTGGCACGCAGATATGGAGAATGGATTTTTAATACAGGCGAGAAACTTGTATTTGGTAATCTTCCACAAGGAGATTCCGTAAAATTGGCCTATCCAAGTCAGGATATTCCAAGTTATAACGTAGAATTAAAAATGCAGCATGTGGCATTTAATCATGTTGCTTCATCATATAACTCATACGATGCTAATCAGAAAGAAGGCATTGAAGAGATGCAAAGAGAATATAACAGTTTAAGTGAAAAGGTATTTTTAGCATCACAAGAGAACTTTACAAAACCAACACTGTTAAACCTTCATTCCGGCGGTTATGCAGACAACGATGGTAGAGAAACAATCCTAAACATATCAACAAAAACACAAGCTCGTGGTCAAAAAGCCACCATGCTCACATATTCCGGTAACACCTATTGTTCAAAGCTTAAAATAGGCGGTACACTGGTTATAGAAGATAACTACATAACTAATGGTATAACCAACGAAAAAAGTCCGGTAAATCAAGATGAAATACTTATCACTAGTATTTCACATTATTTTTCGAAGGACAAAATATATAGCAATCATTTCACAGGAATACCGGCTGCATGCGATTACCCACCTTATGCCGATAGTGATGTTTTTCCTATTGCCACATCATGTCGAGCCAAGGTGACTGATAATGAAGACCCAAACAATTTAGGACGTATTCGCGTACAATTTGATTGGCAGGCACAGTTGGATGAAAAGATGATGACTCCCTGGTTACGTATGGCGCAACCTTACGCTGGTGGAGGAAAAGGATTCAGTTTCATTCCTGAAATAGGTGAAGAAGTGATGATTGATTTTGAAGGAGGTAATGCCGAACGACCATATGTAAAAGGTACTTTATACAACGGTGTTGGAGACCCAGATTCTAAGTGGTTACCTAACAACAACAGTAGCAATCAAATCAAAGCTATCAGAACACGTAATGGTCATACTATTGAAATACACGATGAAGGTAATGATGGTTATATTCGCATCTATGATAACGAGAAAGAAAACTATATATTAACTTTCTCTACGGATGAAAAGCTCATCAAGCTTGAATCGACGGGAAATATCGAATTGTATGCAAAAAATGATATTATTATGCACGCCGGACATGACATCAATGCCAGTGCTGATAATGATGTGTTTATTGCTGCAGGCAATGATATGCAGCGTACGGCAGATAATGACATTCGTGAACATGCAGGTAATGACCGTTCAACATCTATTGATAGAAATGATTCCTTAACGGTAGAAGCGAATCAGTTTATCCGCATCAATGACAATAAGGATGAACAAATAGCTCATAAACTTCAGATAACAGCAGAAAATATCAGAGAGGAAGCGCAAGATAAATTCTTGCAGTATTCTACTACTCATCAGCAAAAGGCTTCTGACGATATGGCTATGAATGCAGGAAATAGAATTGATATTAAAGCAAGTAAAGTAAAAGTCAATTAATTAAGATTTATTATGTTACACAGAATTAATATAATATGCTATCATTTATCATGTATTTGTGAAGAAATTATCTCACAATTAAATGCTGCGTTAGTAACTGATAATTTTAGGGAAATAATTTCTGAATGCATAAATAAAAACAAAGAGTATATTAATTTAAAAGGTTTTTACATATATAAGCCTGAAATTGACTGGAGTGATTCATTTATCATAGAGCTAATATTTAATAATTATGAAGACACAATAAAGATAAAATTTACCAACTACCCTGATAAAGGGATGTTATATTATAAAGCCTCAATAATAGATAACATATTTGTTGTTAGTAATCCATTACATTTTAGTATAGATGGCATTATTTATTCAAGTTATCAACATAAAATATTATATGCAGACCAATTTACTAAAGAACAATATTATTGGTCAAATATTAGTGGCTTATCTACAGGTTTCTTAGAAATACCAAATGAAAAGATTGACGAACTTAAGCGAATTAAACTAATAGCGTTTCTTGATAAATTATCTCCATTAGAGAAAGCTAATTTAAAAATTGTAGATGTAGATATACACCAAATTAATAATTTCTTCGATGTTGATTATGAGGATCTTTTGAAGGAATTAGAAATTAAGTCTATCACTTGTCTTGTTCTACCTGACAGAGAGACAATTAAGTATGTCAGGAAATATATAAATAATATATTGATCATTTCTCAAAATTCGGATATACCTCTTTTAAACAAAAATGAATGGATAAATAGGTCTCTTACTTTAATAAGAAATGAATATCAGTTCTCAAACAATAGAAAAGAACTTATTAAAAGTATATATATATTCAAAAGAGAATACCATTTATCTAAGAAAGAAATATTAGATATATGCACTAGATTGTTTTCAACTATCGAATTTAATGCAATTTCCAAATATCTATAGATATAGTAATGTCCGACTCATATGTTACTTCTCAAGCCACAATAAAATGCAGTTGTGGTGACAGGACAGTCAAATTAATCGTTTACCCTGATAGAACTGTGTTCTTGACAGGAAAGCCTATGGCAAACATTTCCGATCACATATCGCTTTACAATATACCCCCTTTCGGCAGATGTCACACAACACGTTATCCTGCAACAGGAGCAGCAACGGCTGCTAACAAGGGAAAATTAACACCGATGCCATGCATACCAGGAACTGTTTCTGATTGGATAAACGGAAAAGACGATTATCTAATAAAGGGAGAGCCTGCACTCCTGAAATCATCCTATTGCAGATGTAAATGGGGAGGTATTATCAAATTTACAGATGACGGTCAAGTAGATACAGGTTCAGCCGATCTCAGTAGAGAAAGTGCCAAGACTGAAGATGAAATGAAGGTTGAGTCTGAGAAGAAACTTAAAGTCGAACCTGAATCCGTTCTTGATGGTATTCAATTAGCATTAGATGCTGCAGGATTAGTTCCTGGTTTTGGAGCAATCCCCGATTTGTTAAATGCAAGTATCTCTGCACTTAGAGGCGATTGGACAGCAGCTGGTCTTTCTGTTCTTGCTGCAGTTCCTGTTATTGGTGATGCCGCTACTGCTACAAAGTTTGCACAAAAGGGAGTGAAATTTGCAAGAAAAGCAAGAAAAGCAAAGGTTACAGTAAAACAATTAAGCAAAACTAAAAAACAGAACAAGCCTATTATTGCGAATGAAGCAAGGAAAACTGCAAAAAGATATAGTGTTGAATTACAACCAGGGAGCAATGGAAGTTGGAATAAAAAGTTAAATGAATCTCCTCAACCTAATACAGACTATAAAGTTGGCGATAAATTATATAGAACAGATGAAACAGGAAAAGTGAGAAATGTTTCTGGAAATTTATCACTAGGTAAGTATGGACGTAATGAGTATCAACAAAGAAGATCCATAGAGATTAAAGACGGAAGAAAAGGAATTGATGATGGTGGGCACCTAATTGCACACCAATTTAAGGGCGCTGGTGAACAAATTAATTATGTTCCAATGTTAGGTGGAGAATTAAATCGAGGACAATGGAAAAGAATGGAGGGCGAATGGCAGAAGGCTTTAAAAAGAACACCGCCAGGAGAGGTGACAGTTGACATCAATATTTTGTATAAGGCTGCTTCTAAGCGTCCTTTAGGTTTTGTCGTCAACTATACAATTGACGGAATCCCTTATCGTCAGAAGTTTAGAAATTTCACTTTTAGTAAATAATAGTTGTAAAAATTTATATGACGGTTGATGAAATATATGAATTAATAGCTGTTAATATTTATAATAATATAGCTGTAGATAATTGGGAGAAGGCTGTTCTTAACATTCAAGGTGATAATGATGCTATGGGTATTGATGGCTGTTATGTCGTTAATGGAACTACATTTCCATTAGATGTAAGTAAATTTCAGGATGATGTGGAATTTGCTTTAATGGATTTTCATAAGATTACTACTGAAGGTGGTGAAAATATTTGGAATTGTGCTGAATTTACACTGAAACCTAATGGTGAGTTTTCTATAGACTTGAATTGGGACTCAGAACTAGAGGTGCTATGAGTGAAAATAAAATACTCAAAGAGGAAGGTGTGTATTGATCATGATCTTGAAGTAAGTTCTGGAATGTTATTGTGAGAAATAGAATAGTAAAGACATGCTCTTAAATATTTTGGATTCCAAATACAGAAAAGGTTGAATCGAAGTTAAAAACAACGTATTAATTCATTGTAGTATGCCTGTATTCTTGGCTCCCATAGCAGTACATGTTGTACGTACCATCGTAGTTTGTGCAGGAAGACAAATTATAAAACATGCCGTTAAAAAAGGTGTGAAACAAGCTGTAAGAAGAGGTGTGTTACAAACTTCAAAAGGCCTTAAAAGTATGGTACGAAATACATATAAGAATCCGATTGGACAGAAGCAAAATAATATCACAGGTGCTGAAAACTTTGCTAAAGAAAAGGTCAATAGTATTTTTGAAGTTGCAAAGGAAAGTCAAAATAGAGGATCAAAAATTATACATGAAGCGAACAAACAAGTGCGAAATTCCCAAATAATGTCTAGCATGAATCAAATGCCAAAAAATAATCCATATGGACATTTATTTAGGAAATAGATTGTAATAGGGTCGTTATAATTGTTTTTTGTCAATAATAAGAATAATATATATGATTAGTATTGGAGTATCATCATCACCTTATTCACCGATACATTGTATCTTTGCTATAGCTCAAAGTAATAACAACACATATGTTATACCTAATACAACAATCATATACACAAATTGGGGACAACCTATTGATGACAATTCTTTTATTGATATAAAAGATAGTAATATTGAAATAGATGTCGCATGGATGTCTATAATTGAAAATAAATTGTACAGATATTCTTGTCGCCTTGAAGAAAATGTAATTTCAAACACATCACATTTATTAATAGGATGTGCACTATTTGGAAAAATCTGTATTTGGTCAAATAATTATAGTTCCTCAGAAGTAATATTATATGATCAAGGCAATTGCATAGATGACGAGTTTGATTCATTTTTTAACAAGGAAGATTATAAGATTGAATTAGTGGAAAATGAATCATGTAATATGGTTGAATTATGTGATTTATTCCATAAACTCTTATATGAAGAATATAGAATAGATTCATTTGACTATATTGATATTGACGAATTAATGAAAAAATATTCGTATCGATATGTTCCTGTAATGAAGGAATTTGCCAATGAAGGATTAGTGTCGAGGGATCCTCTTTTGAATCCTAAGTTTAAATACATAGAAGAAACGCTTTTTGATGGCACTTTTGATAAGTTGCGTAATAATAGATTGCTGAATATTCATGTGAGTGCTATTCCACAAAAAATTGCACTCTATTGTAATATCGGAAAGACTGAGTTTATCGTTTATTTCTGGTTTGAGTTTGATGTACTTTCTGCCATCTTCGAACGCTTCTATGGTGCCCATCCCGATACTAAGACCGACTTTATCATTCGCATTGATGCAGAACAGAAGAAATATGAATTGGCACTATACCGTCAAGGATTAAAAGAACCACAAATCATACCTGAAGATGCCTACCAACTCTTAGTATTCAAAAATAAATTTGAGGATTATCGCTCCGATAATTACAATCAAGAACGTGGTGCTTGGATATGGTGAATATCGGGGAGTTTCTTTATAAGTCGGAAAAACTTTTAGATATATAATTTTAATTGTTTAACTTTTATTTTCTAGTAATATTATGGTAGATCTTGATCCTAAAATGAAGATATTAGATATAATTGAATTATATCCACAGACAGAAGACGTTTTCAATAAGTATTCTGGTGGACAAGAATTTGACAAAAATAGTTCAGTTGAGTCATTTTGTATAGATAATTCTATTCCATTTTTTACTTTTTGGAAAGAACTTACCCTAAAGACAAAAGAAAATAGATGCGAAGAAGATATTGTCCAATCTGATAATTCAATTATCCCCCTACAAGAAGAGAATAATGAGAAAAGTTCAAAAGTAAATGTAAACGAATGTTGGAAAATCGCAAGAAATGAATTGCGTGGTTATTGGGGCAGAGCTGCATGGTTGACATTTATAATGGGCTTATATGCTTGTTTCTGGTTGATAGTTTTAATATTCACATATAAATTACATTTTATCTTTGGGCTATTGTGCTCAATTATAATTATAATTCATCTGATAGGTATAGGTTATAAATACCAAATATTATTTTTGGAACATCACCGCTGTAATAGAAATTCATTATCTGTGAAAATGCTCTTTACAGGATATATAGGATATATTTCCAAAGACTTTTTGAACCGCATTTTGACAACTTTACTTCTACAAGGTCTGTATGTCTATTTGTGGACACTCGTTTTGATTGTACCAGGGATTATCAAGACATTATCGTATGCCCTTACTCCATACATTTTGAGAGATTTTCCAGAACTGTCAGGTAACAAGGCAATAGAACTTAGCATGGCAATGATGCAAGGTCACAAAATGAAATTACTCACTATCTATCTCATATATATAATATGTTACATTTTTTGCTTTTTTACAATTGTAATTCTTGATAATTGGCTTATTCCATCTTTTTATGCAACAATGGCAAATTTTTATGAACAAGTGAAGAGTGAATATAGAGCAAGAATGTAATAACTGCAACAGGTTGTTGTGCAAGATTAATAAAAATTATGGATAAAACAGAATTATACAATAATGAATTCATCATCAAATTGACTATTGATGGGACATCTTTTGAAGGTGTTGAATTCAAGATTACAGATCCCAATAAGACAATACGTGAACAAATCAAAAAAATTGTATCTATATTTCATCTACCCGATGCGGATAATCAGAATTGTCCTATATCGTATATGCTCGGACAGATTTTGGAAGATGGTGATGAACCAGAAATTCTTGAATTTGAAGACGCTGATGGCTGCGAACATACTTTGATTGATTACAACATACAGTTTGGAGATAACTTATATCTTATTTCTGTACCAGCTTATGCATGTCCTATCCCAATGGAGATGGAAAGTGAGTGGAAACTATATTGTATCAATAAAATGTAAGGTTATATTTGTGAGAGCATACTCCTTTATTGCTTACAATGGCAACTGATATAAGTAAGATTATAAAACTCGAGGAAGGAAGAAAAATAAATGCTCTAAGAATACAAAAGAGCTATCTCCAATAATTGTTTTGGGAATGTACATTGAAATGTAATCTCAAATGTAGGCATTGTGGGAGCGATTGTAGTCTAAATGATGATAGAGTGGATATGCCTCTAAAAGATTTCATCCCTGTATTGGATGAGATAATGGCACATTTTGATAATCCTATTTTAGTGATTACTACAGGTGGGGAGCCTCTACTACGGAAAGATTTATGCGAATGTGGTAAAGAAATCACGAAACGTGGATTCTACTGGGGAATAGTGACAAATGGAACTTATTTGAAGGAAGATGTACTTAAGAATCTGCTGTTATCTGGATTGAATACAATATCAGTAAGTCTTGATGGATTGTGTGATACACATAATTGGATGCGCCAAAACAGGAAGTCTTACGATGATGCTATTGAAGCCATTGATTTGATTGTTAATGCATCTTCTCATCTAACGTGGGACGTTATAACTTGTGTGAACAAAAGGAATATCTCTCAGTTGGCAGAAGTTAAGCAAACATTGATAGACCACAAAGTGAAGAAGTGGAAAATATTTACGGTATTTCCGATGGGTAGAGCCCGAGAAGATGAAGATATGATGTTGAGTAAGGAGCAATACCGAGAATTGTTGGATTTCATTAGGGATACTCGTAATGAGAGTTTGATTCAAGTGAGTTATGGCTGTGAAGGTTTTTTAGGACCTTATGAATATGAAGTTAGAGATAATCAATACTTCTGCGCAGCAGGTGTAAATGTCGCTTCTATCTTAAATGATGGGTCTATATCTGGCTGTCTGAGTATAAGATATAACCACAAGCAAGGTAATATATATAATGACTCCTTTGTGGATGTTTGGAATAATCGGTTTATCCAATATCGCGATTTGGGGTGGAAGAAGAAGGGATTATGTGCCGATTGTGAAGCATGGCGTTGGTGTGAGGGAAATGGAATGCACCTTCGTGATGATGATGGGCATCTGACTTATTGCAATTATAAACATTTGTATTATTAGTATAGATAATACTTGCAAATTCTTGATATAGATATATGTAATAACGACTAAATATTAAAAAATAGCACAATTATGGCAACTGAAGAATTTTACGATGATGAATTTATCATTATTTTGACTATTGATGGAACTTCTTATGAAGAAGTTGAAGTAAAGGTGACAGATCCGAACAAGACAATACGCGATCAAATCAGTAGTATTGTGTCGGTATTTGAACTTCCAAAGATTGATAATGGTGGAAATCCCATTCAATACTTGCTTGGCCAAATCATGGAAGATGGTGACGAACCTGAAATTCTTGAATTTGAAGATGCAGATGGCCGTGAACAGGCTTTGATTGATTACAACATTCAGCCTGGTGACCACTTGCATCTTATTTCTGTACCTATTGCAGGATAATAAAAGTAGTAGGAAGAGATGAACGAAACAATAAACAATTATAACCAGAAAGACCTTTCCGGCCGTGATGCGCGTTTGTGGAAAGAATGGAAGGAACTGGATACACTTTGTGCCAAACGTAAGGCAACCAGTGCAAATCCTCGTAGACCCTCTTTATCATATATTATCCGCAAGAAAAATGTAATGGGATTGCCTACTGAATATGATATTTGGTATCGTGTAAAATCAATAGTTGGTGTGAAAGGAAATACCATACCAAGAGAACCCCAATTTGGCTATCTGCATAAGATGAGGATTGTCTTGCCTAACAACTATCCTTCGGCCGACGGAAATCCTATATTTACATTCCTCACGGACATTTGGCATCCCAATATCCGTTATTCGGGAAACTTTAAGGGGCATGTATGCCTTACGATTAAAGAAATGGGCGTGCTGGCATCGTTGAAAGACCTGGTTCTACGAGTAGAACAATATCTCAAGTACCAGCTTTATCATGCTCAAAACACTTATCCCTATCCGGAAGACCAAAACGTAGCCGAATGGGTACGTGAAGAAGGTGAACCAAATGGTTGGGTACGTTTTGGCCAAGACAGTCCAGAACCTCAAGCAACTAAAACGAGTGAAGAAAAAATTGTTGTAAAACCTGTAATTAAGACAAGAACAATATGATTAAGAGAATATCAATTATAAATATTTTATTTTTATCCTTTGTCTTGGCTGCCTATGCAGATGAAAAGAAAACGATAAAATTAGATGATAAAGACCATAAGAAGGAAATCATAGAAACAGAAAATTTCAATATTATTCTGGAATTGAAGAAACTAGAAAATAATGAGTACGATGTCAAGATAGATGTTGAACTTGAAAATCTGGATGAATCAAAAATATTATCGATCTTTGATAAAGCATATGATGAGAAGCAATTAAAAAAAATGCAAACTTCTATAATCTATGAAAAATATTATCCTGGTTCTAAAGAAAACAGAAAGATAGAAGCTTGTGATGGAATTAAAAGACCGTTCTATTTAAAGCCATCTGAAAAGGATTTGATAATGACTTTGTCTGGACGCCATCAAGAAGTAACTAAATTTGAATTGCCGATTTATATCACTAAAGAAGATTTAAAAATAAGAGGTTTTAAAGGAGGTCCAATCAAAGACATCGAGCAATTGGTGTTGAAGCAGAAAGAAACGATTGAGTTGGAGATAGATGTTGAACTAAAGGTTGGTGAGGAATATTATCAGATTGTTAAGGAGTGTGATAATCTGTTGAATGACTTAAAAGATACAATGTTTTGTACTAATGCCAAGCACGTTCCGACTTTAGATGAACAAAAAAGTGGTTTTCAAAAGAGATTAGACTCTTTGAAGGATATAATTGACAAAAATCTGAAGAAATATAGCTGGTCTGATGACAATAGAAACACCGCATATAATAAACTGAAAAATAAACTAGGCTCAATTGATTTATCAAAAAAAGAACATGATTGCGGTAAGCATGTAATTAAACCCAAAATGCATAGTTGTCAGTATTGTAACACAAATTTAACACAAATCTCTTACAATCTGGATGATATTTATCAGACGATTTATAACAGCAGCAATAAAAGAGCAGAGAAAGAAAAATACAAGGCAAAGGTAAATGCCATGTACAATTGTGCCAAACGCAGAAAAGATTGGAAAAGAAGTGAATACAAGTCTCAAATAGAAGAGTTTTATAATAAAATCAGTCAATTCTAAAATGAAAAAATCAGAGTTGATTATATTATTTTTAGGAATCACAGCCATCTGTAGCGCAAGAGAATACAAGGATACTTTAATATCTATAGATGGTTATGATTCCTTTATCCTGACTTATACTATAGATGTAATCGACAATAAAGGTGTTATAGAATTCCATAATGTTATAAAAAAACAAATTGGAGGAAACAAAAGAAAAAGATACCCAATTAAAGATGTAGATGTGGTGTTTTTTGACAAAGTTGGTGGATATGATGAAGGTATAATGTTTACAGGACTTGAACCGGAGGCTTTTAGCGTTCCATCAAATTTAACGTATTCCAAATCGAAGTCTGGATATTTTTTCTTAAAAGACTCACCCCCATTATCTTTTTTAATAACAGGGAATGATACAGTGACCTTATCAATTCCGCTATATTTTGCACATTACGAGAAAAAAAGTGAGTACAAACTGATTAGTAAATTTGAGCATTTTCAAGTTTCTTTTTCAAGAAAGATTAAAACTTCACAACCTGTTGTCAAAAATGAAATTGCATTAGAACCAGTAACCTCCACTTATGAGATTGAGGCAAATAATGAATATGCCATAGAAGTACAAGAACTAATAGACAGATTTGAGGAACAATTACAAGAGGAATACGAACTTCCTTTTTCCCGTACATTAGAAGAATTGAGAGAAGAACTAAAAGAATATAAAAAATGTTGTGACGATAAAGAACTAAAAAATAAAATAGAAAATTGTTTAGAACAGTATGATGATAAAGAGAAGGAAATAAAAGAAAAAAACTCTTTAGATGCCCAAAAGGAACGTGAAAGGGCTGAAGAATTAGTCCGTTTGGAAAAAGAACGAGAACGAGCCCGCCAAGATTCTTTAGCTTTTGTCCAGCAACAAAAAGCAGAGGAAGAAAAGAAACGAAACATTTGGATGATTGTTGGTGGTGTGATTTTTGCTGCGGTCTGTTTTGTGGGAAATCAGGTGTTTCAACATTTCCGGAATATCAGAAATCAAAGAAGCATGTTCGAAATGCAACAGGATATAGCAAGGCGTGCAGAATATGAAGCAAAAAGACATGCGTATAATTATACGAGAAATAAGACGAATGAGATGGTTAATAAAGCACGGAGGAATACGCAAAAAATAGTCAATAATAAGACCAGACAATCTGGTGGCAATAAATCTAAAAATTTTTCAATATAATATGAAAATGAGAAAAACAATAATGAGATATCTGGTGGGGGTGCTAATGATACATTTGCCATTTTTAGCCATTGCCCAGGAAGTGAGTAGAGAAAATATACAGATTGAGAAAGAATTGATTTCTGATTCTGTAATACGTTTGAAAAAAGTCACCAATAAAAGTGGATATGATGTGCGAATAAAATACCAACTTCCTTCTGGGCATAATGAAGATTTTGAGATTACAAGAGGAGGCTCGAAGGAAGTCGGTATAGATTGTAAAAGAGTTTTTGCATCCCCAATAGGTGGGGGTTCATCACAAGGCCAGAGAAAGAGTATATGGAATGAAGAAGATACAAAAAAAGAATGGAAAGAATTTCATTCTGTAACTCAAACATCAGATTCTAAAAAGCAAGATACACAAAAGTCTTCTAAGACAAAAACTAAATCAGAAGTAAAAGAAGACAGAAAAGAAATACCCAAAATTGTACAAGAAGTTAAGAAAACGGATGGAACGTCCATAATAAACGCTTTTATTCAGCGTCTTGAGCGGGATCTGTATTGGTCTGATGCTTCAATAAATGCCTATATTAAAGAAATTAAAGATCATATAGATTTTTTGGGAATAACGACAGATAGAGAACAATATATAACAGCAAAAAAACTGAATAAGCTTATTAAGGAAAAAGGAGGAGAAATCAAAGAGTACAAAAAGAATATAGACAAAAAAACAGAAGACTTCCTAAAGATATATAATGATTATAAAATAGAAAGTAATTTTGACTACAAGGATAGTATCAGGCACATTTTAGAAGAGAAATTATCAAGACGCGAAGAGGCTACATTAAATCTAAAAGATGTGATTGATTCTAATAAAGAAACGGAATCTTTTGATGTTACTGAATTAGACAAAAGTGCTTTTATACAAATAGGTGTTATAGGCTTAATTATAATAATATTGTTAGCAGCTCTTAAAATATTATCTAAAAAGAAAAAACAAAAGAACAAACAGGTTAATATCCAGCAAGTGTCTGCTAATAATGCGTCACCATCTATCGTAGTTAGAAGAAAGACTACATCAATATTGAAAAAGCAAAGTCTGGATGACGTGATAGGTAATCAAGCATACCTTAAAGTTGAATGCACTGATTTTTGTGGCGACTCAGCGGTCAGAAGAATATACATTAAAAATACATGTATAAAAGACATTTACAACATGTATGCGGATGACTTAAGAAACCCTGATAACCCAAAGGAAGACGGTTGTATGGTCTTGGGAAGATGGGTGTTTGATAAAGACAGAAACGAATATGATGTATCGTTAGAAGAAATTGTCAGACCAGGGGATGATGCCGTGTTCCAAGAATATGAACTGAATTTTGGCGGAAAGATTAAACTAAAAGTAGCAGAAAAACTGCGTAAATTGCGTAGAGAAACCAATCTACAATATGATTTAACTTGTTGGGTTCACTCACATCCCGGATTAGGTGTGTTCTTCAGCAATTCTGACAATAGTGTTCAAATGCAGTTGAAACACCCTTCTCATCCTAAGTTTTTGACGGCAATTGTTGTGGATATACTAACACCACAACAAGAGTTTGGTATCTTTACTTTCAAACATGATTCTTCAATCAATTCTGCTAATGATTTGAGAAAGATGTATTCTTTGGAAGAGTTGCATAAGTGGGCTGTAGAAAGTGACAGGAACACATACAAATCAGATGATTATTTCAATATTTTGTCAAAAGCTGAAAGTGTATATGGAAGTATTCAAAGTATACAGTTAAGTAATGGAGCAATAATAGATATATCATCTATCTCAACAGACACAAAAATAGGATTGGCTGGATGGGCTCATGGGTATATAAATCAATATAACGGAAAGAACATATTAGTAGTCAATTCAGTGTCGAAAGAAGACAAATCGCATGATGACGACTTGTTAGGCTGCATGGTAATTGGAACATTGTGCAGTATTCCATCAATAAAAAAAGCAATTTCAGATTATTTGCCAAAGATAAAATTTGTAATGTTCTATTCTGTTAAGGATGAAACCATAACCACAATCCCTGTGATCAACATGGAACTGAGTATGTCTGATAAATATTGTACTGAAGAAAGATTAGAAGAATTAAAAATATGGACAAGAAGAAAAAGATGAATTTTAGATTGTTAGCGGTATTAGGCCTTTTGTCTTTTACCGGACTGCTTCATGCACAGACTGTTTCTAAAATACAATTTTGTGACAGGAAATATGAGTATGAAATTGGTAAAGACAGCATAACATTGTTTTTTAATCTGCTAGATGAGTATGATGAACGTGTGGATGCCAAAACATTCACTCCCGAACAATTGAAGAATAATATAAGAATTATAGAGGATAGTAGTTATATTGCTAAAACAAGTTCGGATGTATCAATAGTTACAACTGGGATGCGAATCCCAGAATATTGTACGTTCTCTGTATTGGTGGATTTAAGTATTCCCCAAAAGGCAAAAGAAATGATTTACGGTGCAGTTGGCAACTTGATAGAAAGCGCACCTGACAGTTGTGTCTATTTGTCTTTCTTTGGAGATAGTGTAACGTCAAGTGATGTCGTAACGAGAGACAATTATAAAGAATATGAAGAAAATTTCTACAATCAAGTTACGAATAAATATTTCTATGACGCCGTGTATGCAAAACTTGCTGAGTTTTCTGATATTTCTACAGAAAAAGATGCGGATGCCAAAGTTGAAGTAGGTTATAAAAAGAATGCAAACATATCAAAAAGAGCAAAAGAATATAAAGACAAAAACAATTTGTTCATTTTTATGGAAGGTAGCAAACGACCTTCTGTAAAGGTGTTGAATTTTGCATCTGTAACCGATTTCCGGGACTCGTTATCTCAGGTAAAGCCCAAAATAACAATTTTTTACTATACAGAAGAAGGAGATGGGTTAGAATTGGAAAGGACTTTGATGGGTATAAGCAATTCAAATGGGGTAAATTCAGCTCCACGTGGTAAATACATGCGTTCTGATGATATGAGTAGCATCATTGATTCGCTAAGGGAAGAAGTTAATGATGAAAAATACGATTTTGCTTTCAGGTATAAGGTTGATGAATCAAAATCTTATTCAAGGATTGTAAAATACAGCGGAGAATGGAAAGAAGATATTTTAGGAAATGCAGAATTCTCCATTGGTACGGCAGAAAGACCGTGGCCAGTCAGGGAGGAGAGAACTTCGGACGCGACCCTGAAATACTTATATGCTTTATTGGTAACATTAGGCACAATTGCATTCTTTTATGCCGTTGCCAAAATATTAGTGCCATACATACGCTCCAAGTCTTTTGCTGTAAAATACTATAAGAAATATGTACCTGAAGCAAATGTGTCAAGACGTATATGCCATTATTGCAAACAAGATATTCAGCCCGGTCAGCTTGTAGTAACAAAATGTAAACACATAATGCATGTTTTTTGTTGGAAACAAAATGGTTATAAATGCGCAGAATATGGACAGAACTGTAAAACTGGTATCCAAAGTCATATTGAATGGAAAGCAATGTTAACATTAAATGCCTTAAAAGATTGTTATCAGACAATCTCCGGTATAATAGCAGGTTTTATAAGTTGGATATTTTATGAGTTCTTTGGCGGAGGCTTCTTTAACGTAATATCTGAGCGTTTAGTGAATATGTTCTATACAGAACACGCAGAGACTGCCACTTTGCACATGGATTGTGTAAACAAGACTTCTGCTTTTTTGACTATAGGCCTTTTGTTGGGATTTTTCCTCTCATTGATTTTCAGATATAATGATGAGTATAAAAGAAAGGATTTAAAGGTATGGATAAAAATTCTGGGACTATCTTTATTGACAGGAATAGTAGGTGTGTTGGCATTTGCAATCGGAGCGGTGGTATTGTGCTATATTTTAAATGTCATTGAAACAACTTACATCCCGTGGTATTCTTCATTACCTGCCTATTTGTTGTTCTCCATAAGTATATCACTTTCTTTAACTGTCAAGTCAACAATTCCAGTGAAGAGTGCGTTGCTTGGAGGATTATGTTCTGCATTGATTGGTTTTATTGTTCTGTATTATTCAAGCCGAACAAGTAGCGCAAGCGGTTGGATGAATATGTTACTTGATTTCATTATATATGGTGGTGGTTTAGGAGCATCTCTTGTGACAGTCCGTATGCTTGCTGAAAAATATTTTCTTGTCATACAGAATGGTGTCAGGGCTGGACAAAGAATTCCAATACACAAATGGATGAATGCAACCGGAGGCGGAAACAAGGTTTCTATTGGTATGACTGGTGAGTGTGAAATACAAATGAATTGGGAGAAAAGCAATAAAGTGGCCAAAGAGCATGTACAATTGTATATTGATTATGACAAACAGTTGCCGATGTTAAAACCATTGGCTGCAGGAGTAATTTATAATACCCGTGCAGAGTTGCCAGTTGGAAAACCCTCGGTTCTCTCAAATGGAGATAATTTTAAGATTGGTGACACAATTTTCCTATATCAAGAAACAGAATAATAACATATAAAATTAGATAAAATGAGAAAATTATTTATGATTACTGTCCTGTTGGCAACAATTGTTACAGGATACGCACAAAATGTTGACAACTTTGAAGTTGGACCTTATGTAGTGGATTATAACGAAGATGGAGAATATAAATACCGTCTTCGTCATGGCGTGGATCTTTATAAGTACTTTGGTCTGAAAAAAGACACGATAATGATGAACCCTCTAATTGAAACTGTACCCTTCAAACAGGGGTTTGAGTTAGATGTCTTTATGAGTCTGCCGAGATTTGCAATAAGAGGAGTATCCAATATCTATGGTATAAATGGAAACTGGAAACAACAAATTGGAAAAGTTGCATATCTGAATGCTGGTCTGTCCTTTGCTTTTTCTTTTGGCAAATATAATCGTGACACAGGTAACAAGATTTGTTACAGAAAAGACGTAATGATTGAAACTGGTATTCCTGTTTCAATTGAATTTACAAAGTTGGATTATAAAAAAGCTTCTGTGTATGCCGGCTTAGGACTTGTCCCTACAATATATGGAACATTAAAAGCTGATGAAATCGTGTTTACAGGTGAGCGTAAAGGAGAGAAAGCTTCTGGTTTCCTGATTTCTCCAAGAATAGATTTCGGAGGTTATATTCCATTAAAAAATCAAATTTTCCGTGTGGGTATATATGGAGAATATAAGATTAATTGTTCTGGGGATGAAGATGTATACAAAGATCGTATCAGTAGGGCATTTGTCGGTGCTAATGTCGGATTTGTATTCTAATGTAAATATTGATAATGCAAAAGAAAGAAACTTATGAATGGGGAGATGGAGTGTTTACACTCCTCTCCTGGTTCAAAAAAGATAAGGTCAGGAACGCACGGGTTTTAGTGGCTGGTGCAGGTGCATTGGGCAACGAGGTGGTAAAGAATCTTGCATTGTTCGGTGTTGGTCAAATATATGTTGTGGATTTTGATAAAATAGAAATATCAAATCTTACGCGTTCTGTCTTATTCAGAGAAGAAGATGCTTATAACCATTCCTTCAAATCAGAGATCGTAGCCAAGCGTGCCATGGAAATAAATCCCCAGATAAAGGTGACTCCAATTGTGGGGAATCTATTTTCTGAAGTAGGGTTTGGATTGTATAATTCCGTTGATGTGATAATTGGATGTCTGGATAGCATTATCGCAAGGTATTTGTTAAATAGAATGGCTATGAGAGCAGGAAAAACATGGATAGACGGAAGCATTGAAAATATGACAGGAGTGGTCAGAGTTTATACTCCAGGTATAAGTTGTTATGAATGTGGACTTTCCAGAGAAGAATTCAATAATATTATGCTTAGAACTGGATGTGCAGATGTTTTTAGGATGCAAGGCAATGCTGGCCGTGTAGCCACAACTCCAATCAGTGCTTCAATTATAGGCGCTATGCAAGTACAAGAAGCGATGAAGATTATCCATCTGTCAGAAGACGAACCGGTTCCATTTAAGACTCTTCAGGGGAAAATGTTAAGATATGAAGGATTGACCAATTCGGTGAACACATATAAATATGCATCATGGAAAGCTACATGTCCGGCTCATGAAAGATGGGATAATATAATTAAGATTGATTCTCTTTCAGCAGAAAACTCAGTTAAAGAAGTCCTTTCAATTTTAAAGGATTTCCTTAATGTTAATGCTATTGAAATCAACATGAGAAACAACAAATTTATAGATAAGATAATATCTGATAAACCAGAGAAGGAATTTCTTATCCGCTTGCCGGAGTCAAAACTTGATGATTATATTACGGATAACGAAGAACTTCGAAAACTTAGTTACAAGACGTTGTTCCATAAGTGTTTTATTGAAAATATTGACGAGTATTTCCCATATCCGGAAATGTCACTAAAAGATGTCGGTATTCCTCTTTATGATGTCATTCAAGTATCTACAGACAAAGGGCTGTTCTTCGTAGAACTGACTAAAGATGCCTCAATTTTTAATTTGGCTTGACAATGATAAAGTATCTTCCTAATGATATAAATATAGAAGATATATTATCATATCTTCCTAAAGGATCATATAGAATTTTTATTAATGGATTGCATAAAAGAAATTCTTATAAGGATATTATCAGTTGTGAAGAAACCTCTGACGGAATAACGGAATTTCATGTTGGAAGAAATGGTTTGTACAATTCATTGCCGGAATATATGTTTCATCCGATAAATCGATTTGACAATATTCCAGAACGTGAAAAAAAAGAAAGATTTGCAGAAGAATATGCAAAACAAGAATTAGAAAAAGAAAATGCTCATAAATTCTTTTCTCCAATTGATGTTTTATTGTTAGATTTAAAGACAAAGGTTAAAGATAAGATTAATCAACTGGCATCTGATAATATTATCATTCAAAATATTATAGGGGATACATTGCCTGAAAAAGAGAAATCTAATCGTTTCATTAAACGAACAATCCCATTTCTTCCAAACTGTAAACGTATTAGGGGAAATACCACCTTAATAACATTAATGTTGAGGAAAGTATTATTTGAAGAAGGACTGTTTTTGAAAAAAGAAAATATAGAAAGTGAAGTACTTGATAACGAACCACAATATAATTACAAAGTTACGGATTATCAAATAGATTCCATATATCTGGGAAATCAGTTTAGCGAAAATATAACGACATATACGATTAATTATTGGTCAGATGAGGAATGCTCAGAACATTTCAATCTGTTTTTAGAAGAGTTGGAAACGTACAGATTGTTTATTAAGGATTATTTCTTTTCTGTAGAAGATGACTTATGTTTTCATCTCTGTTCAGACTATCCAACCCTTAGGGTATCTGATGACATTATATATAATTATCTGAATTATAATACGAATTTATAGGTTATGACAAAAAGAATATGCTGGAAAAAAGGCATGAGATTGACAGATGAGATTTTAAAATCCTCTGACAAATGCCATTTAGAGTCATTAAATCAAGCCTTTGTATTAGCGTCAAACGGTAGATTTGGCTTATTGCCATCAAATAGAGAGTTCAATATTTCATTAAGTGTCAATAAGAATATTATAGATGTGGAGGCTCTTAATTGTCTTGCTATAACCAAATCTGGAAGTATAATAGATATTAATTACGACACATCATTCACAAATAATTACGACACAAGATTAACAATTCCATCAAATGAAGATGATTGTTATATATTATGTGTAGAAACTAAAGATTCTTGGAAAGAAACTTATAACGGATTTTGTGAACCAGAATATAATTTTGCACTTCTTCAAGAGAATTCTATGCTGGGGGCAGACATGTTTCCTGTTGCTCGTTTAATAAATGAATATGGCTGGAGATTGGATGAGATTAATTTCATACCACCATGCTTATATGTTTCTTCACATCCCGTATATAAAAAACATCTTACCTCTTTTGAAAACATATTAAAAGTTTCAAACAAGCAATTATTAGATAGTACTAATTCGGATTGTAAAACAGCTATTAGTGTATTTTGGCCTATAGTTGAGCAACTAAAAATTGTCATAAACAAAGATATTGAATTAATGACCCCAATGATGTTGCTTGGTAATATTCAAAAATATATTAGTGGTTTCTTTTGCGCCTGTACGTTAGATACAGGTTTAAATTTAATGGATGCTGATACATATAGGAATTTTATTGATGCCCCATTTAATTACAAAGAAATTAATAATCGTATAACAGAGGGATTGGAACTTTGTAATGCTATTTGTGAAAAAATTGGAAAATTTAAGGATTTTGCGCATACAGAAGAACAAATTGAAGCTCCTACAATATCAAATGCCAACTTGTTAAAAAAATGTACAAACAGCAAGGTACGTATACCTGTAGAGAACAATACACCTGGAGCAACAATATACTATACAATAGACGGCAGTGAACCCACAAATTCTTCAAATACAGGAAACACAATCATTTTTGCTAGTGGTTTTGTTGGTGGGCGTGATAAAGAGGAGGACGACAAATATGTGGTTGTCAAAGTTAAGGCCATCTTAAATGGTGTTAGCAGTGTAACAAATACATATAAGGTAAGGCTTCAAAAAGATGTAAAACATTGGATTGAAATCTAACAATGACTTTTGTAAATACTCCTATCCAATTCATTAATAACGAATTATCCGTTTCTTTTAAAAGAGAAATAGATGATGTGACTTTAATGCTGGATAATTTAGTTGAGTTGATTGTTTTCACACCAAAAGGCAGTTTTTCTGCAGACCCGGATTTTGGTTTTGAGTATTGGAACCATGAGTATTCAAATATTCATTATAGGGATTTCAATAACAACTATACCGGTATGGGAGGATATGGTTTATACAATGATGTAACACGAAAAGAATGTCAGGAAAGTATAAAAAAAAGTTTGGAAACATATGAACCTCAACTAAAGCACATAGATGTGTTTATCGAATTAAATTCGATTGATGAAAACAAACAAAATAGTTCGAAAAAAGTATTTTCAAAATATGAAGTTTCAGTAAGAGTTATGGGGGTTATTGATGATGGTTTAGGAATGGTTAAAGAATATGAGAAAAGAGTCACGTTCTTTATGGAACCAACAGTAAAAAAAATAACCATTTAATATATGGACATACAATTAGAAAAGAATATCAACGCAGCCGTTGAATATCTTAAAAATATATCTAATGACAAATTGGATTTTAAATTAATGGATCCAATTGCAAAAATGATGCTCGTTTCATTATTACATGAAAGTCAAAAGATAATTGACTACATTGATGGTATTGAGGATAAAATCATTGAAAGATTCTGTGAGGATTTTATACCAAGGCGCGAAATTGAGGCTATGCCAGCGCTATCTGTTATTGAAGCAAAATTTAAGCTAAAGAAAGATTTAGAAACAATAATAGTTGGAAATAACGCATCTTTCGTTTATAAAATAGGAGATAGTAAAATTCAGATTAATTATATTCCTATTTTCAACACTTTATGTATTCCATATCAAAATTTATATATACTTAACCCCCACAAGCTATGCGTTGGTAATAAAATTTATGACATTGTCATGGATAAACCAAATTGCATTTGGATAGGAATCAATACTAAAGCAGAAATAGAGACTCTTAAAGGGCTTTCTCTGATTATTGAAGGAACTAATGGAGTCTTACCAGAACACATCTTTGTTGGCCCTGAGGACAATGAATTAGAATTTTCTGATATGACAAAGATGGAGGATATTGAAATGGTTGAACCATTTGATTCTCAACAATCATCGGGTCAATTCTTTTCAATTATTGAGAATTGGAAAGATAACTTGACAAACATGGGAAATAAGTCTCTTCTATATATAACTGATGAAACTAAAGATAGAGATGTATTTAAACAACGGGCATATCCTAAAATATTTGAAAAATGGGTAGAAGAAGAAGGACTGAATTCTTTTGATGAATCAACTATATGGTTAAGACTGGAATTTCAAAATGATTATGTCATTCCAGAAAATACCTCAATAACAATTAATGTGTTGCCTGTCACAAATATAGATATTAACAATGTTACTTTAACACAGATTACTCCTATCGCAAAACTACAAAAGCAAGACAATTCTTTCTTTTTGCAGATAATTGAAACCTCAAACAGTGCAAACAAACAAGGTTTCAATATGTCTAAAGAAGATATAATTGTAAGAGACTTCGATGCGTCATGCTATCACGAAGGCAACTTATATAGAGATGTAAGAACTATATATAATCATTTTATCGATGATTATTATGCTTTCATTGAATATAATGGGATAAAAGATGGAGAAACCATAAAGCAACTACGTGATTTAATAAATAGAATTGGAAAGAGTGTTGGTACACACAATTCAAAATATAGTTTTGATAGTGGCGCCTATGTAATGAAAAACATGAACCAATATCCACAATCTTCTTCTATCAAAGTATCTTTCACATCAACATTAGGAAAATTGGGAAATACTCCTAAATTGGGAGAAACTATGGAAAACAAGAAATTGCCATCTATAGAGAAAGAACTTCCAATATTTGTTTCAAGTATGGGGGGGGCAGATAAAGCAAATGTAGATGAGAGATATGAAAATTTGAGATACTACACTCTAACAAATGATCGTCTTTATACCAAAAAAGATATTGAAGCATTTTTGCGTAAAGAAATAATTACAGAATTTGGTAAAGAAGAGTTTAAACGTATCTTTATAGAACTAAAGATAGAGGGAGCGGCCGGTGAAACAAGACTCCAGCGAGGATTATATATTACCATCAAATTTAAGGATAAAAAGAATTTTGAGAAGGCTATAAATACCTCTTTGAAGAATCGACTATACCAAAAGATTATTAATCGTTCTTGTATATCTATGCCAGTAATAGTAACTCTTTTAAATCTTGATGATTGTTAAAGATGAAAATACCTCCTATAGATTTATCAGAAGTTATTAAAATTCTAAAGAAAGAGGGCGGTGAAGAATTGTCGTCCACTGTAAAAACACCTGGAGCCAATCCATTCGGCATCAATTATACAATAATGACAGAATGGAATAATATTATCAGAATATTAGAATTTGATCTCATCCCTCAATTGGCTAAAGGGGGAGATATAAGTAGTTTGCTTCCAGCAGCAAACGCATTAAAGAAGAGCGTTGGAAGTCTGACGTTGATGGCTTCACAAGTTTTGAGCTTTATTCCTGGACCAATCGGAATTATTTGTTCAATAATAAATGCGATAGTTTGTTTTGCATCTGGAAATATTGTTGGTGGTTTGTTGGAATTATTAGGGTGTATACCTGGGGCAAAATTAGGTGTTAAAGGTGGAAGTAAATTATTTACAAAGATTGGAGATAAAGTTATAATTTTAATAGAGAAAAATCCAGAACTGGCAAAAGCATTAAAAAACTGGGAAAAAATAAAAGAAAGTGCAAAAGTATTCACAAAAGATTTAAACTTTAGTAAAATTAAAGAACTAACGAATAAAATACAAAAAGAAATTACTGATATAGAAAAAAATATCCAAAAACCTATAAGACAATTTGATACAGGACAAACATATAAAAAAATGAATTTTGAACATTTATCAATCAAAAATAAAGGAATAGGAGACGCAGGAGTCGGTCAGTTCATGAAAAATGGGAAGCAAATCCAAAATCGTGGAATCTCGATAAATGGGATTGGCTATGGACTATCTCCTCAAACGATTATTAAACCATGGTAGGAAAAAGAGTTTTATTTATATTACAGTTTGTGTCGCTTGTCTTTCTATTAAAGGCTCAATCCTCATTTGATATACAGGCATACATCTCAAAATATAAGGAAATTGCATTAAAGCATGAAAAAAAACATGGTATCCCAGCATCCATAACCTTAGCACAAGGGATTCTCGAGTCTGGAGCTGGTAAAAGTTTGTTGTCGATTAATGCCAATAATCATTTTGGTATAAAGGCGGGAAATAGTTGGACTGGTGGAATATACTATGCGTGGGATGATGAAGTTGTTAAAAGTAGATTTAGAAAATACTCAACAGCAGAAGAGTCTTTTGATGACCATGCCTCGGTACTTAAAGGCAACAGATATCGTACTTTGTTTAGTAAAAGTGTTTATGACTATCGTGCATGGGCATTTGGACTACAAAAAGCAGGATATGCTACTGCTCCGAATTACGCAAAAGCCTTGATTGGTTATATTGATGCTTATAAATTATATTCCATCAATGGCGGAGTGAAATTAAAACCAGGAAAAACAATAACCATTACCAAATATATTACTAAAGAACAGCCCGTATTTGATGCAGATTGCCAAGTTGCGGATGATGTACAAACGGAAGAAGAAAATACCATCAAGCGTTCTATAAAAAGATATGTTGTTGAAATAAATGATATTAGATGTTCAGTATTGAAGCCTGGCGAATCAATCTCATCGATATCTATGAAATACGATATCTCAAAAGAAAAAATATTAGAATATAATGAAATAGACTCAGAAAAAAACATTAAAGAAGGTGATATCGTTTTTTTAGAGAAGAAAAAGAAAAAATATTATGGTCCGCGTGATTATTATAGTGTAAAAGAAGACGATACATTATATGGAATTTCCCAACAATTTGGAATCAAGATGGCCAATCTTGCCAAGATGAATAACATAGATTTATTTACAAAATTAAAAGCGGGAAGAAGATTAAAACTGAAGTAAAGAATGGTTGATATTGAAAAATACGCTGATGGCACAGCGTTATTTGATGGCCAGTATAAATTGTTACGTTGCTTAAGCGATGCGGGAGGCACTGCAGACGTATGGCTCGCTTTAGCAGTCAAAACGATAGACACATTAGGAAATTATTCTGAAGATGACGAATATTCTCCTGATGAAAATACTGGCATGAAAGTTGCAATCAAAATATACCGTCTTCAGAGTATTTTAGATATAGAAGGTGAACAAAGATTTAAAGACGAATTTAAAATTGTATACAATTGTCACCATGCCAATCTTTTACCTCCTTCTCACTTCTCTGTTTTTGAAGATACTCCATATCTAGTGATGCCGTATTGTGAAAATGGTTCTTCAGAAAAACTCATTGGAAAAGTAGAAGATACGGAATTATTATGGAAATATATTCATGATGTAGCATCGGGTTTAAGTTATTTGCATGCTTGCAATCCTCCAATTATACATCAAGATATAAAGCCAGCCAATGTCTTAATTGATTCAAATGGGAACTTTTCTATAACAGATTTTGGCATAAGTTCAAAAAAAAGTAACGATACAAGTTGTTTTCATGAAGATGCTAATAATGGAACACTTGTTTATATGGCTCCAGAGAGATTCTGTGACAATCCTGAACCACGGCCGGAAAGTGATATATGGGCTTTGGGGGCAACATTATTTGAATTTGTTACTGGAGACGTCCCATTTGGAGATGATGGTGGTTTAGCACAGGAACAAGGTGCGAAAAAACCAGAGATTAAACAAAAAGTACCAAAAGAAGTAAAGAAGCTTATTTATGCTTGTTTGGAAAAAGAACCGTCAAAACGCCCAACTGCCCAACAAATTGTTGATATCGTTATTGGGCGGCGCTTAAAGAGAAACAGAATAAAATATTTAGTTATATGTTTGTTTGCTGTATTAATAACCGGTTTAGCACTTTTTTATACTAATGATACAAAAGAGTCTCCATCTAATGAATTATGTTATTCTGCTGATTCTATAATATTTTCAATAAAGAAAGATATAAACAACAATGGATTTGAAGTAAATGACAGCACCCGAGCAAAGATTATACAAGCAAATGCTTTTTATAGAAAAGCGTTAGCCCTTGAATCTGAAGATGTAAGAAAAAAACAATCAATCATAAAGAAGACAGAGATGTTGACAAGCGTTGATGAATTATATAAAGAACATAATGAGACATGTTCCCTTATAAAACAGACAGAACTTGATGATTTGCCAATACAGAATGCTATTCAATGTGAAAAGAAAGACTCAATAGAAAATGAAATAATAATACTAATAAACGATTTATGAATAAAAAACAATTACTTTATTTGTTGATGATTATATTTTCGTCACAGATGACAGCCCAAACATGTAGAGAACTTTATTTGCAAGCAAATTCGTATTTTAAATCTGGAAATTATAATGAAGCAAAAAAATACTATCAAAAAGTTGTAGCATGTGGAGATAAAATGTATCTACTTGATGCTGAGGCCAGAATTAATACTATTAATGAGATTACCTACAAGGCTAATAAAACTGCACCTTTCGGCCTATCAAAAAATGAAGTCATAATTCCTTATCAAGGTGGTGATGCTGTTGTAACAGTTAATGGAGGTAGTTCATGGAAGGTTTCCATAAACAGCGACTGGTGTACAATAAGAAAATCAGGAAGTCAAATTATTATTTCAAGTAAAGAGAATACAGAACTTAATGATAGAACAACAAAAATTCAAGTTACGAGTGGTATGCAATTTAGAACAATTGTTGTAACGAATGAAGGTGCTCCAGAGATATTAAGAAGTTCTGTTGAAAATATAATGTTCCCTTCAGAGGGTGAAACAAATACAGTAGATATTTTTGCAAATACAAATTGGGAGATAAAGGATATTCCAGAATGGATTTCCGTAAATAAAGAAACAGGAAAGGTTGAATTGACCGCTTTGGCAAATAATCAAAATGTTGCACGTAAAGCTAACGTAAGAATAGAAAGCCCATCAAATTCAGTTATTATCATCAATATTTTCCAAGGTGCAGGAGAAGAGAAACTTTTGTTTTCAAAAAATGAGTTGAAGTTTGGACCTAATGGTGGAGATGAGTATATAAAAGTTTATACAGATGCAGAAGATTGGAAATTCGGCGATTTCCCTCACTGGTGCCAGTTGACAAGAATCAGCAATGATTCTATTAAAATACATTGTGCTCCTAATGCTCCTATTAATGAGATGCGTGAAGCCAGTATAAATGTCACAACTGGGTTGCAGACGTTGGGGATTAACGTATCACAAGAACCCAGGCCGATGATTGTACAGATGCCGGATTTAGGAATAGGAGGAAGACCATTGTCATTCGGAATAACTGCAGGTTATCTGTTCCCTATGATAAGCGCATCTTCTGGAGGTAACTTTACAGGGAGTCCTGTAAATTATGCATTGGGTAATAATAAAGAAGAAGTATCTTATTCTTCTGGTAGTGGATTTGTTATTGGTGCTCACGCTGATATCAGGCTTTATAAGAATTTTTATCTAATTGCTGGTATAAACTATTTACACTATAGTTATGAGAATGAATATCAGTCAGACGTGAACCGTGTAATGCCTCAGACAAGTAAGTACGCATTAGTCGGAAATACTCAAAATAAATATTTAGAGGAATATACAATTAATACCTTGGAGATACCTGTACTGGCATCATATCGATTACCAATAAATAAGAAAAGCCATATGCAATTTAACTTAGGTCCTGTTATTAATTATGGCTTATCCGCTAAAATGAAACTGTCTGGTAACACAGATAGTGAAACGATGCATAGATATAAAGTTGATGGCCATCAAGTAACAAATGAACGATATGATGGTTATAATTACTCCATGCATTATACAGGTAATGGTGAACTTGATTTATATGGTAAGAATGTGTCCTTCTATGAAACATATTCAGAAGGAAACAATGCAGATATTAAGAAAGACAATACATTTGAAGCATCACCCTATAAACGCCTTCAATTTGGTGCTCGTATAGGCGTTACATATGAATATTCTGGTATTAGTTTGGGCCTTGAATACAATTATATGTTAACTAATCTCGCAAACAAAAAATTCTGGGAGGGTGACAGATGGACTGTATTTGACCAAACTGCTAATACAATAATGTCCGGTTATAAACAAAGAAATAATTATTTGTCTGTAAAATTAGGCTACACATTCAGATATTAACAATAACATTTTTAATTTAAATACTTAAATACAATGAAGAAATTATTTGCTTTTATGCTTTGCGCTACAGCTTTGTGCGCATGTGACCCTGACCCTGATCCCGAACCCATTATTGATTATGCTAATTTACTAGTTGGGCAATGGGTCTATGACCATCCAGAAGAGGGAGTATGGGAAACGATAAAATTCACATCATCCGGTATGTTTTATTACTCAAATTCAAATGAGATTCTTTATGAGTTTGAAAATGAAAACGTAAATGGTAGATATTTTGTGGATGGAAACAAAGTCACCGGCACATATAAATTAAACGAGGTTACTCAGATGAACTTAGACATGCAGATAACTGCAATCAATGACCTTGAATTTACTGCGAAATTTAATGATACTGGTCTGACCTTTACATATGCTCGCTTGCTGGATTCCGAAACGATTGAATATAATGGAACTATACTGCCGAATTATGACAACCTTCTTAGGGGTGCGGATATAATTGCTTATTCTTCACATAATCCTAATATTGCCAAGGTTGATGCGGCATCAGGTCGGGTAACCGGACTTTCTTCTGGTAGAACTTATATAGATGTGATTACTTCAGAAGGTACGGCTGTTGTAGAAATCATTGTGAAAGGACTGCTGCTATACAATTTTGATGAATTTATTGGAGCGGAGAAATCAGTGATTTATAAAACCTTTGGTGCTCAACCAGCCGTAGAGGATGAGAATGTAATGGTCTATCAAAACGTTTCTGGTGAGATAAGAATCGGTTTTAATTCATGGACTGGTAAAGTCTCTGATATTAGATTGCATCTTTCTAATGTGGAATCCGATGATGTAAAAAGTATAACGAAATATTTAAGTAGTTTATACACGGTTTATGAAAAAGGTACAACGGATACTTATAAGGCATACATTAATAATGAAAATTTCGATGATGCGTCTGTTGGAATAACTTGGGATATTCCCAATTTGGAAATAACATATGTAGCCTTAAATCATGACCTTTTTACTGATTATAGTCCATTCCTTGGAAAAACTCAAAAAGAAGTAAAATCAATGATGAAAGATTCTCAACCGTTTAAAGAAGATAAAAATCAACTGGTTTATGGTATAAGTGATGGAAAAGTGGATTTAGTGTGTTGTTATTATACTTTTGATTTTGTTCATACCTACAATAACGCTAAGGCTGTAATAACACAACTAAATAGCAATCTCAATTCTAACGATGTTCAATCATATTTGGCAAAGAAATACATCTTTTTAGAAAATGAGAGTACAATTTCGGAAAAAGTTTATCTGACAAAAGATGGATTAATTGCAGTCTTTTATAATATAGATTACGGACAAGTCTCTTATTATTCAAATGTTTCTGGCTCAAGATCTATTGAATCTTTTAGGAAATTCCGTGTTCATGCTTTTAATTAATTTATAAAAGGACACTATTTGGTGGGTTTGTCTAATGTTTGACATGCCCACCTTTACTTTACGCCATATAATTATTTACGGGTATCATGAAAATTCGTGTTTCAGGAAAGACTGACATTGGATTAGAACGTGCTAACAACGAGGATTATTTTTCATTTTGTCCGGATTTGACAAAGCGGAAATGGAATAATTCATCTAATGAATTTGTTAAAATAGGTCGTTTGGGTGCAATTTCTATTGTTGCAGATGGAATGGGAGGGGCTAATGCCGGTGAAATTGCTTCAACTATTGCTGTCGAAACCATAAAAGGGGAACTATCCCGATCGATTTTGTTAAGTAGCATTGATACCGAAGATAAAGTAAGGAGTTGTTTGTTGGAATTTATAAAAAAAGCAAATAAAGCCATATTAAAACATATTGAAACAGATCCGGAAACAATAGGAATGGGGACAACTATTGTAATATTGTGGATTTTACACAATAAGGCTTTTATTGCATGGTGTGGTGATAGCAGATGTTATGTGTTTAATCCTAAATATGGATTAAAATGTCTTACAAAAGACCATTCTTATGTTCAAGAATTGATAGATAGGGGGGAAATGTCTGTAAAAGAGTCATATAAAAGTCCAGATAATTGTATTATAACTCGTTGCATTGGGGATCGTGACGTCTCAGCAGAACCAGAAATAGTAGTTTACAATATACAAAGGCATGATCAATTTCTATTATGTAGCGATGGATTGTCTGCATATTGTAAGGATAATGCAATTGAACATGTGTACTATAATAAATATTTAAATGTAACTGATTGTTGTAATGCATTAGTTGACCTGGCAATCAAATCAGGGGGAAGAGACAATATTACAGTATTATGCATTTCAACAATTGATGATGATGAGGTGAAAATACCATTTAATTTATGGAATGAAATTACAAGACAGATAAAAATGTTATGGTTTAAACTTCTAAATGTGTGGAATTTAGAGGTTTAAAAATTTTACATGTTGGTATCTTTTAAATGATGAATTAGATTATGAAAAAAACATTACTTTTAATATTTATAATTATTATACTGCCATGCCTTGCCTTCTATTGTTTTATCATGTACAAACAAAAGCGTGAAGAAATTGAACATTTGATTTGGAAGGCAAGGATAGAACTGGAACCATTATGTAATGATCGAACTGTACAGTATCTTAGTATGCATGATCTTAGTTGCGAAAGCAATCAGTTGAGAATAAATTTTTTATATGAACCATTATCTTCTTTTGAAGATAAATACAAAAATGAAGATGATGATAAGTTTAAGTACGCAGAATTGATGTCAATTATTAATTTGCGCCCTGATAAGTGGAAGGCTGCGTCAGAGTACTTATTAAAAGCTAATGCAAATGTTTCTTTTACGTTTTCAAGTAGTATTGAAAGAACTATAAATATAACGTCTCAACAATTCAAGGAAATTCTTTCAGATAAGCAACTTCATGAAATAGGTGAAGAGATTTTTCTCATACGTAAGAAAATGGAAACATTGGAGTATGCCCGTTTCCATTTTGCAAGGGATAAATATTTTGATGTAGACAGCTTGTCTATAGATGAAAAGTTTGTAACTCTTCATTTGTCTCATGATGATTCTAAAGCACAATTAGGTCATTCATTTTTGGATACGACCAGGGTGGCGTTGCATTTTACAGACAAGGTAGGACGTATGGGAAGTATTTTGGATAATATGTTAAGCATTTGCGCCAAAACAAAAAAAGGATTTGCTTTTTCATATTATGGGAACAAAAGTCATAAAGTTCAACGTTGCGAATGGAATGCTGAAAAGGCAATGAAGATGCATGAGGAAACTGCGGATAAAAAATGGTTGGATAATCGTAAGACTAATCGGGTACGTACTGTGATAACGAGAACAAAAAAATAATCAATTTATGTGAGTTTCTTATGAGAACATTTATTTTTATCTTTGCTTTTATATTTCTGCTTCCTATTAGTGCACAAAATAAGATGTTGCGTAAATCTAAACTTCCCTACTTGGAACGATTTGTAGTAGAATCTACAGACTCTGTTGTACAAGGAGAACCTTTCACTGTAGAATATATACTATCTTCAAATGGATGGAAAGATGCTGGAAGGTTTACTGGTAGAAATGGTTATAATCTTATTGATTTAAAATATTCTAAATCAGATGGTAAACCGTATTCCCAATTAATGGCAAAAGTTGTATATTCAACATCCAAAACAGGGAATGTTGAATTGCCGAGGATGAGCGCAATTGTAGGTGATAGTTTAGTGTATTCAGACGTAAAGCGTGTATATGTAAAGGCTAATCCGAAATATGGGAAAGAAATGTCTTTGGCGTCTGATTGGTTAAGCAGACATGTCAAACACCCAGATTCATTAATTTTAAAAATCTCTAAAGAAGATGATAATTTTTGGATTTTTGAAGATAGATCGAATGATTGTTTCTGTATAGTTGCCAAACATAACATCTGGGATTTGCTTGAACAACCTATTATTGCATATAGTACAGAGTCTTCAATGTATTATAAACCGATTGTGGCTTCTTATAAAGAACAAATCTCTGCAATGATGAAAGATACAATCGATCATCTTAATGATAATGAAACAAATACGATTCCCGATAAATCTATAACTCCATTATTAGATGGTGTGAAATGGGGACAAAGTGCCCCTTATAATATAAATGCACCTATGCTTAATGGGAAAAAAACATTCATTGGATGTGTCTCATTATCTATTGCGATGATAATGAATTATCATAAATGGCCCAAACAAGGGAATAATCATGTGTTTGCAACTCCAAATGATGAGTTGTTTGTAGTTGATTGGAGTAAATTGTCTTTTAATTGGGATTCATATAAAGGAGATTATTCAGAGAAAGACTCCGCAATGTTTCCCAAAGATTTGTCTAAATTATTTACTTGTTTAGGTTTGTCTTTAGGTGCAAATTATACTGAGGAGATAACTTCTGCAAAATATTTATATATCAAACCAATGTTGTGCAATAATCTCGGTTATTCTGGCAAAATGAATTATTATCAAAGACACTTAACAGATGATGATATGATTTCATTGATATATCGTGAGCTTGATATGAAACGACCTTGTTTTTTGTCTGATGAAAGTCATGCTTTTGTATGTGATGGTTACAATAATGAGTTTTTCCACGTCAATCTGGGGTGGAAAGGTTCCCATAATGGATTCTATAGACTGAAATTAGGAAACTATCCCTCTCAGAATAAAAGTTTATTGGCTGTAAATGGAATATTATGTGGTATTGAACCACAAACTGATGAAAGAGTTAAAAATGTTGTGCTTAAAGAAGCGGGAACATTAGAAACACATTTTACAAATGATGAGAAGGAATATGTAACAAAACTAGTTATTTCTGGTCCGATAAATAGTGAAGATATTAAGTTTTTGCGAAAAATGGCGGGTGCTTTTCAAGATAACCCATTGCAAAGTTGGCAAGGAGGTTCATTGCGGATCCTTGATCTTGAAAATGCCAAGATTCTTAAAGATAATGAACCGTATCTTGTTGAGGTGGCTAAAGGTGGATGGACTAGTGTGTCTTATTTAGAACGCTCCGGATTTAAGTATGACATAGATAACAAAACTTATGATTTTGATACAATGAATGAGAAGCAATGGAAAAGCTTTAAGAGCAGAGTCGGATTAAATCATGAGGGCTTATATTATACTAAGACAGAAGATGAAGAGATTTTAGCTAATTATACAAGTGAAAAAAACACAATCGGAAAATATATGTTTAAAGATTGTAGCTCTCTTTATTCTATTATATTGCCATCTTCATTAATAAAAATTGATGATTTTGCATTTCTTGGGTGTGTTTCTTTAAAAAGTATACGAATACCGGAAAAAGTTAAAGAGGTCGGGAAGACTCCATTTTCATATTGTTTTTCTTTGGAAAAGATAGAAGTTCCTCGCGGCTTTATGACAAATAGCACGCTAGCCACCAAATGCTCCCCTGTGTTGTCATCCGTTACACATTATAAGCCAGAATAGAAATCTTTAAGAAAGTCATTGGAGTTGTTTCGTTAATACAAATTAAAAACCAGAAACAAACTCCTTGACTCTCTTCGTATACTTTTCCGGGAAATTGATATACGAGTCGGCATGTCCGGTGTTGGGGACGATCCAGAGTTGTTTGGGGGTGGGTTTAGCGTCATAAAGGCGATAGACCATTTCTGTGGGGACGTATGTGTCTTTTTCGCCATGGATGAAGAAGAATAGTGGTAAAATATGCTTGAACCCGGTGGAAATCTATCCAAAATGATGCGATTTCCACCGAGTTCAGCATTGTTTTGCGTTTGTTTGGGATGATAATAGGGAAAGATTTTATAACTTTGCAATTGGTTCATAATCCCAATGGAGAGAGCAAAAGTAGCATATACCAAACAAGCAACCACATATGATGAGCAGATTCGTATTCTCCGTAATCGTAATGTGGTAATTTCTGATGAAGCAAAGGCTAAGGAGTATCTGGCTGACATAGGATATTATCGTCTTGGATTCTATATATATCCGTTTGAGAAAACATATCCTCTGCTTGATTTCCGTCGTAACCATATTGTTTGTCCCGGAACAAAGATTGAAGATGTAGTTTGGCTTTATTACTTTGATTTGGATTTGAGAAATATTCTTAATCGCTATTTGTCAAGAATTGAGGTTGCAATACGTACAACTATCATCTATGAGCTATCCAATAAGTACGTGGCAGATCCTACTTGGTTTGTTAACCCTTCTGTCGTTTCTTCACAGTTTATAAATGATTTTCCAGTAAAAGCCTATCAGTCAATCAAGAAGAAGCCTACAATTAAACGTCATCATTTGAAATACCTTGGTCAATATGCTCCAGCATGGAAAACATTGGAATACATGACGCTTGGTAACCTTGAAGTATTATACGACAGCCTTGTCCTCGATATAGACAAACGAATTATCAGTACTCATTTTGGTGAACCTGCAACAGCTACATTCAAAACCTACTTGTCTGCCATACGTGAAGTTCGCAATGCCTGTGCTCATGGTAACGTCTTGTTGGGTATGACTCTGGCTTCTGGTATCAGAACTGGTGTGGCGTGTCCTTCGTTTCCTGATCACACTCAGCAGACCTTTCACGGAGCTATGCGAGTCATAGATTATCTTATGAAAATGGTTTCAGTTAATAGAGCAAATGATATGTGGAAGGAAATTTACGAGGCAATGCGATTATTATACTCTAAATCACCGATGCTACAGCCGCTTATAGAATCTCAAACAGGCATAATTTTGCCGGTTAATACTGCCCAAGAAGTTTCTTTTTTCCAAAAAATTGTTAATTCGATAAAAAAATTCTTTTAATTAATTGTATTTTGAGAAAAATGATGTAAATTTGCATAGTTGAAAGTGTATCTGGGAAGCCCTGTCGCACCCATCTGCACTATAAACAAGATTAAATCGAGTTCTCTCTGCTTGCAGTAAGAGCTCGTTTTTTGTTTGTGTATGGGATAAGAATGTTGTGGAATTTCCTTACTCCGAAACAAACTCCTTTACTCTCTTCGTATACTCTTCCGGGAAATTGATATAGGAGTCTGCATGTCCGGTGTTGGGGACGGTCCAGAGTTGTTTTGGGGTGGGTTTGGCGTCATAAAGGCGATAGACCATTTCTGTAGGGACGTATGTGTCTTTTTCGCCATGGATGAAGAGGATGGGCTTTTGGCATTTGGCGACTTGCTTCAGTGGGGATGCCTCACGGAATGTCCATCCGTATTTCATGCGGCAGAGGCGGGAGGCGATGTGCATGAGCGGGAAGGGGGGTAGGGAGAATTGTTCCCTTAACTGCCCGCGGAATTCGTCCCAGACGGAGGTGAATCCGCAATCTGCCACAAAGCATTTGATGTATGAGGGGTGTGGCTCGCCAGAAAGGTTCATGGTGGTGGCCGCTCCCATGGAAACGCCATGGATGACTATCTTTGATTCGTGCGATGGGCTGCGGAATATCTCTTCGGCCACTTCTGCCCATCGGATTACATCGTGTCTTTCGTTCCATCCCATGCCAATGCCTTCGCCATCGCTAAGGCCATGCGCATGAAGGTCGGGCATGAGGATGTTGAATCCTAGGTCGCGATGGTACATCCGTCCCAGATAGAGGTATTTGGGGGCAGTGTCTCTGTAGCCGTGTACAACGATGGCTGTGCGTCCTTGTGCCGAATCGGCCCGCAGATAGATGGCATGGTGGCGTTCTCCGGAAGGCATTGTTACGAAGGTGTCCCGCAACAAACCGTTCTGCTTCAGGCTGTCCACCCAACACCTCATGTCGGGCACTCTCTTGTAAAGGACGTTGTATGCACTATCCACATCTTTGCGGTTGGGGTCTTCTCCAAGTGAGTATGAGAGCATATAGCAACTGCCCGCACCAAGCGAGAACAGTATGATTGCCAGCAGGACTGTACTGGCATAGATTGTTTTGCGAAAGGTTATCTTCATGTTCGTCATAAGCTTTCCTTATTTTTATGATAACTTATTGCTGAGGTGAGGACAAAGCCTTGTTCAAGATAGTCGGTGGTGGAAAGGTGGATGCCTTCCAGATTTTGTGGTAAGAGAACCTGATGCAGATGGTCTGTTATGCCGGTTCCGTTTAGCTTCAGTACGGCTTCCTTTTGGGTCCACATCCGGATGAAAGTTACATCGGGTCGGGAGGAAGAAAAAATTTGCTCACATTCTTCTTCGTTCATGGTGTGGCGTACCAGTTGTGGATTTAGAGGCCGGATGCGCTCAATGTCCAGTCCGCATGGGGTTGTGCTTATGAGGCATCCCACTGCATTGCGGCAGTGGCTGATGCTGAAGTGGATATGTGGATGGGCGCTAAGGAATGGTTTTCCTTTGGGGGTGAAATCAAAATCGGGCTGTTCAGTTATGCCGAATTCTTCTTTCAGTCCACGGCTGAGTTCCAGATAGGAGAGCACACACTCCAGACGCCCCTGGAGATGGGTGAACCTTTCTGCTTTTTGTCTTCGTTGCAAGGGCAGCAGCCGGATCAGTTCGTCCAGCTGCTGCTCTGTGATTTCGTTTATCTTTGTGTTCAGATAGAGCATTCCTACATCAGTCCGGTGAGCATGCCATGGAAGAACATCGGCTTGAGGAAATGGCGCTTGAGCATCCATGCGGAAGCCTGTTCCTTTGACATGTCTTGTAGTGTGAAGGGGAAGGATGGGTCTGGGTCCTTGTTATAGTCGAATTCGCACAAAAGCACATGACCGTAATCCGTCACGATGGGGCAGCAGGCATACCCGTTGTAGATTTTTTCGGGATCCTTGCCTTGCATGATACTAATCAGGTTGTCCACTGCTATGGGCAGCTGGATGCGGATGGCTGAGGATGTCTTGCTGGTGGGGATTCCAGCCACATCGCCCAGGCAGACGATATTAGAGTAACGGATGTGGGTGAGTGTCTTCTTGTCCACCATGGCCCATCCGTCCTTAGCCAGTTTTCCTTCGGTCCATGAGAGTCCGGCTTCACGCACAAAATCGGGAGCGGACTGGGGGGGGACGAAACTGAGCAGGTCATAGTCTTCCACCCGAGGAGTGATGATGGTGCGCTCCACCTCCACTTCTTTTCCAAGTTCGTTTATTTCTTTGACCTTTTTCTTTTCATGATGTTCCAGATAGACTTTCTTGGCCTGTGTGTCAATGCCTTTCACTCTGTGGTTCACCTCCAGACCAATGTTTCTTTCCTCGTAGATTTGAAGTAGGCGAGGGGTGTACAGGGGAACATTGTAGAGGGCGTCCGAACAGCAGAAATAATCAATCTGCACCCCATCTCGCTTGCCTTCCTTGCGTGCCAGATGTTCGGTCAGCATACAGATTTTCTTGGGCGCTCCGCCACATTTGAGTTTGGTATAAGTGTCGGTGAATACGCCTCGTCCGCCCTTGGCCACCAGTTCCTGAATGGCCGGCCAGATGCGTTGTGCTCCTTCAAAATCGTAGATGCAATGGGCGTTGCCCTGTCCCAATGTCTCACGGCTGATACCTTCCACCTTGTTCCAGTTGATTTGCAATCCGGGGGTAAGTACAAGGAAGTCATATTCAACAACTTGTCCACCTGCTGTACGGGCTGTCTGCTTGATGGGATCCAGTTCCACAACCGAATCCTTTATCCATTTCACACCACTTGGGATGCATTTTGACATGGGTTTCCACACTTCGTCGGGTTTGAAGATGCCCGAGGCAATGAAGGTGAATCCCGGTTGGTAATATTGTCTGTCCGCAGGGTCAATGAGCGTGATGTCAGGATTGCTGATTCTTCTCATAAGTCGTGCGGCAAAACTGCATCCGGCCGCACCACCACCGATGATGAGGATGCGCCCCTTTACATCAACCATATTAAGGTAATGCATGGTTCCGCCTCCGATGCCCAATACAGCGGCAGCTCCTAATCCGCCTTTCAGAAAGGTTCGGCGAGTCATAAATGTCTTGTCCATGTTATATCTAAAGTGTTATGTTTTTGCTTTGACTGATACTGATACCCAGTCTTATCCCGACAAAGTTACAAAAGTTTTTCCTAACATAACGGATTTTGGTGAAAAAAATTGACATTTATATTATTATGTTTGTATGCGCGATTTTTATTTTGTAAATTTGCACGCAATTTATATATCAGTAAGGTAAAATTAAAATTATTAAGAAATATGAGTGACAGATTGTTTATTTTTGACACCACCTTGCGCGATGGTGAACAGGTGCCGGGATGCCAGCTCAATACTGTAGAGAAGATTCAGGTAGCCAAGCAGCTTGAAGCCTTGGGTGTGGATGTGATTGAAGCCGGATTCCCTGTAAGTAGTCCGGGCGACTTCAACTCTGTAATTGAAATTTCCAAAGCGGTAACATGGCCCACCATTTGTGCGCTTACCCGTGCCGTACAGAAGGATATTGATGTGGCGGCTGATGCTTTGAAGTATGCCAAACGCAAGCGTATTCATACCGGAATCGGTACAAGCCCTTCGCACATCAGATATAAGTTCAACAGCAATCCCGAGGAGATTATCGAACGTGCCGTTGCTGCCGTAAAATATGCTAAGCGATATGTGGAGGATGTGGAATTCTATGCCGAGGATGCAGGCCGTACTGATAATGAGTATCTGGCACGCGTGATTGATGCAGTCTGCAAGGCTGGAGCAACCGTCTGCAACATTCCTGACACAACAGGTTTCCGCACTCCCTATGAATATGGCGAGAAAATCAAGTATCTCTATGAGCATGTAGATGCTTTTGCTGCCGGAACAAGCATCCTGTCTACCCATTGCCACAACGACTTGGGTATGGCAACCGCAAATACCGTTGCCGGTGTGCTCAATGGTGCCCGTCAGGTAGAGGTTACCATCAACGGTATTGGCGAACGTGCCGGAAACACCAGTCTGGAAGAGGTGGCCATGATTTTCAAAACCCATCCCGACTTGGGTATTGAAACCAACATCAACACCACCAAGATTTATCCCACCAGTCGTATGGTAAGCTCATTGATGAACATGCCCGTTCAGCCCAACAAGGCCGTTGTGGGTAAGAATGCGTTTGCCCACAGTAGCGGTATCCATCAGGATGGAGTGCTGAAGAACGTTTCCACCTATGAGATTATGGACCCCAAGGAAGTGGGTATCGATGACAATGCCATCGTACTGACTGCCCGTAGCGGACGTGCTGCCCTTCGCCATCGCTTGAGCGTGAACGGAGTGGAGCTGGATGGCGAGAAACTGGACAAGGTTTACGAAGACTTCCTGAAACTGGCTGACAAGAAGAAGGAGGTGACAGATGATGACATCATGGTATTGGCCGGTGCAGACCGTACTGCCGCTCACAACATCAAGCTCGACTATCTGCAGGTAACCACCGGTAAGGGTGTGAAGAGTGTGGCCAGTGTGGGCCTGCTCATCGCCAACGAACACTTTGAGGCAGCTGCCAGCGGAAACGGTCCTGTGGATGCGGCCATCCGTGCGTTGAAGACCATTATCCGTAGAGAGATGACCTTGAAGGAATTCACCATCCAAGCCATCAGCAAGGGTAGCGATGACATGGGTAAGGTTCACATGCAGGTGGAATATGAAGGACGTGTCTACTATGGCTTCGGTGCCAATACAGATATCGTAACCGCCAGCGTAGAAGCTTATATTGACTGTATAAATAAGTTTAAGTAAGACCGGACCCTCCCCCTTACCCCTCCCAAAGGAGGGGAGTAGAATGTTCTCTGATGAAAGACTACAAGACAGCATCGCCAGACCGTTACAGGCTGCTAAAAGGATTTGCATTGGAAAACCGGAAGAACCAGACATTGGCGGAACAGGTGCTTTGGAATCATATCCGAGCTGAGCAGTTGGACGTTAAGGTTCTTCGCCAACATATCATTGGTGATTATATCGTGGATTTTCTGATTCCAGATGTCTGTCTTATCATTGAAGTTGATGGTCCATATCATGCAAAATGCCGGCAAATGCAGGAAGATGAGCAAAGAGAAGAAACATTAAACAGAATGGGGTATCGGGTTATTCGTTTCACGAACGAAGAAGTGTTGTACGACACAGACAATGTATTAGAAACAATTATAAAAGAAATAGAAAGTTATGAGCAGTAACAAGGTATCTACTCCCCTCCCCAGGGAGGGGCAGGGGGGAGGGTCCGCAACCCTCTTCGACAAAATCTGGGATGCCCATGTGGTGCAGAATGTGCCTGACGGCCCAACGCAACTCTATATTGACCGCCTTTATTGTCATGAGGTGACATCGCCACAGGCGTTTGACACATTGCGCGACAAGAAGATTGGGGTGTTCCGTCCCCAGCAGGTGATGGCCATGCCAGACCATAACACTCCCAGCGACCAGCAGGAACGCATTGACGATCCCGTGGGACGCAAGCAGGTGGAGACATTGAAGGCCAACTGTACAGAATTCGGCATCCGCCATTTTGACATGGGAACCAAGGACAACGGTATCATCCATGTGGTGGGACCCGAGAAGGCTCTCTCATTGCCCGGAATGACCATTGTGTGTGGCGACTCTCACACCTCTACTCATGGTGCAGTGGGCGCCATTGCCATGGGCATCGGTACCAGTGAGGTGGCTCAGGTGCTGGCCTCTCAGACCATTCTCCAGAGCAAGCCCAAGACCATGCGCATCAATGTGGAGGGAACCTTGCCCCAAGGTACAACAGCCAAGGATGTGGCGCTCTATATCATGGCACAGCTGACCACTTCCGGAGCCACAGGATATGCAGTAGAATATGCCGGCTCCACCATTCGCAACATGAGCATGGAAGGCCGTCTCACATTGTCCAATCTCTCCATTGAGATGGGCAGTAGGGCCGGACTCATTGCACCCGATGAAATCACCTTTGAATACCTGAAGGGACGTGAGTATGCCCCCAAGGGAGAGGCATGGGACAAGGCTGTTGAGGAATGGAAGAAGCTTTATAGCGACCCTGATGCCGTGTTCGACAAGGAAGTGACCTATCGTGCCGAGGACATTGCTCCCCGAATCACTTACGGAACCAATCCCGGTGCCGGAATTGCCATTGACGAGTGCATTCCCGAACTGGAAAGCATTCCCGAGGCAGACCGTGCACAGTTCCTTGCCATGCTTGACTATATGCAGTTCCATCCCGGACAGAAACTTGAGGGAACGCCTGTGGACTACTGTTTCCTGGGTGCCTGCACCAATGGCCGCATTGAAGACTTCCGTGCCTTTGCTTCTGTGGTGAAGGGCAAGAAGAAGGCCGACAATGTGGTGGCTTGGCTTGTTCCCGGTTCCTGGGCTGTCCGTCAGCAGATCATTGACGAAGGCATTGACAAGATTCTTGAAGAGGCTGGTTTTGAACTTCGCCTTCCTTCATGCTCTGCCTGTCTGGCCATGAATCCGGACAAGGTGCCTGCCGGCAAACTGTCCATTTCAACCAGCAACCGCAACTTTGTAGGCCGTCAGGGACCCGGTGCCCGCACCATTCTTGCCTCACCTCTTGTAGTGGCGGCCAGTGCCATTACCGGTGTGGTTACAGACCCCAGAAAGTAAGGAAGCCCGCTTTTGCCTCTTTTGGGAACGTGAAAATACGTTCGGCAGACTCTGCCGCGCGTTTCCTGTGAGAAAAAAATGCCCGGCAGACTCAGCCGAGCCTTTTTGGGGGGTAAAAAAGTGGTCGGCAGACCCTGCCGAGCATTTCCTGGGTGAAAAAAGTGTCCGGCAGACCCTGCCGAGCGTTTTTTGAGGTGAAAAAAGTGGTCGGCAGACTCTGCCGAGCATTTCCTGGGAGAAAAAAGTGTCCGGCAGACTCTGCCGAGCGTTTCCACAACTGCAAAAAGCAAAGAAAATTCGAAAAAATAAGGAACAAGACAATGAAACAGAAATTTGACATCATACAGTCCACCTGTATTCCCATCAGGATAGACAACTGCAACACAGACCTAATCATTCCTGCCCGCTATCTGGCCAGTACCACTCGCGATCCGCAATTCTTTGGTGACGCCTTCATGCACGACCTCCGCTTTGATGCTGAGGGACAGCCTGTGGCCGATTTTGTGATGAATCGTCCCGAGTACAGCGAGTCTCCTCGACAGGGTGTGCATGAAATCATCATTGGCGGACAGAACTGGGGCTCGGGTTCCAGTCGCGAGCATGCCGCATGGGCCATTGCTGGTTATGGTGTGCGTGTGGTCATCAGCAGTTCGTTTGCAGACATCCATCGCAACAATCTGCTCAACTGCTTTGTGCTGCCCGTCATTGTGAGCCGAGAGTTCCAGCAGGAACTTTTCGACACCATTGAGGCCAATCCCGAAGCCGAAGTTAAGGTGGACGTGCCCAACCAGACGGTTACGAACCTTGCCACAGGACATAGCGAGACATTCGACATCAACGGATACAAGAAATACTGTCTGATGAATGCCCTTGACGACATTGACTTCCTGTTGGAGAACAAGGAGAAGATTTCAACTTTTGAGATGGCACGCTGATGCCGCATCTGTGACAGTTATATGAAAAAGACAGATTAGATGAGATGGCACACTGATGACGCAGACGTGACAGATGACCGCAGATTTATATTATAAATTAGTAGATGGAAGAAGATTTTTTATTCAAGAAAGATACGGATAAGATTATCTCGACCTTTTATGAGGTTTATAATTCGTTAGGATACGGATTTCTTGAGCGTGTCTATCAGAATGCGCTTTTCCTGGAATTGAAACGTCGAGGATTCCATTGTGAAGCCCAGAAGCAAATAAAAGTATATTTCAAGGGACAAGAAGTTGGAGAATATTTTGCTGATATATTAGTAAACGATAGTATCATTCTTGAATTGAAGGCTTGTGCTCACATCTGTCATGAACATGAACTGCAGCTAATCAATTATCTGAAAGCTACAAATATAGAATTGGGATTATTATTAAATTTCGGAGAAAAGCCACAGGTGAAACGTAAGATTTTTGAGAATAAAAGAAAAGAAAATCTGCGGTTATCTGCAGTATCTGTGTCATCTGTGTGCCATAACGAAAACGACGATGAAGAATAGCAGAATAGAAATAATGGACACCACCTTGCGCGATGGTGAGCAGACCAGTGGCGTAAGCTTCATGCCTCATGAGAAGCTCATGATTGCCCGTGCCTTGCTGCAACAGCTCAGGGTAGACCGCATTGAGGTGGCTTCCGCTCGTGTTTCCGAGGGTGAGAAGGAAGCTGTTTCCAACATCACCCGTTGGGCAAAGCGCAACAACTGCTTGGACAAGGTGGAGGTCTTGGGCTTTGTGGACGGCCATTCTTCCGTAGACTGGATTGTGGAAGCCGGATGCCGCAACCTGAACCTCCTGTGCAAGGGAAGCCTTAAGCATTGTGAGGGACAGCTTGGAAAGACACCCGAGCAACACTTGCAGGAAATACTCCAAGTTATTTCCTATGCCGAAAGCAAGGGCGTGTCCGTGAACGTGTATCTTGAGGACTGGAGCAACGGCATGAAGGACTCTCCCGAATACGTTTATGCGTTGGTGGAAGGTCTTCGCCATTCCGGCATCCGACGTTTCATGTTGCCCGATACCCTTGGTGTGCTGAACCCCAAGCATCTTATCCGATATGTCCGTCAGATGGTAAAGCGGTTCCCCGAACTGCACTTCGACTTTCATGCCCATAACGATTATGACCTTGCCATCAGCAATGTGCTGGCTGCCGTTTGGGCCGGATGCAAGGGCATACACACCAGTGTGAACGGCCTTGGCGAGCGTGCAGGAAACGCACCTCTGGCCAGTGTGCAGGCCATCTTGAAGGACCAGTTCCATGCCACAACCAATCTGGACGAGAGCCGTCTGAACGAAGTGTCCCGTCTGGTGGAGAGCTATAGCGGAATTGCCATTCCGCCCAACCAGCCCATCACGGGCGACAGTGTCTTTACACAGGTGGCAGGCGTGCATGCCGATGGTGACAACAAGGCCGGACTTTACCAGAACGACCTGTTGCCCGAACGCTTCGGACGCAAGCGCGAATACGCCCTTGGCAAGAACAGCGGAAAGGCAAACATCCTGAAGAATCTGGAGGAACTGGGACTTGAGCTTACAGCAGAGCAGACCCGAAAGGTTACCGAACGCATCATTGAGTTGGGAGACAAAAAGGAAATCGTCACCCAGGAAGACCTGCCTTTCATCGTGAGTGACGTGCTCAAGCATATAACTCCCGATGAGAACGTGCGTCTGCTGTCTTATGTGGTGACCACAGCTTATGGCTTGAAGCCTCTGGCAAGCCTTCGTCTCGAGGTTAATGGAGAGATGTATGAGGAGAGCGCACAGGGCGACGGTCAGTTCGATGCCTTTGTGCGTGCCGTACGTCATGTCTACAAGAACAGGCTGGGACGCAAGTTCCCCTGGCTGTCCAATTATACCGTAAGCATTCCCCCTGGCGGACGAACCGATGCCTTTGTGCAGACCGTAATCACTTGGCAGTGGGAGGGACGTGTCCTGCGTACCCGCGGACTTGATGCCGACCAGACCGAAGCGGCCATCAAGGCAACCATCAAGATGCTGAACCTCATTGAACAGGACTTTTGATACCGAGACTATACATTATATATATAATATAAGGAAAGGAAAATAAATATGAACTTGAAAATTGCTGTGTTGGCCGGTGACGGAATCGGCCCCGAGATTATGGAACAGGGTGTGGCCGTGATGAGTGCCGTGGCAGAGAAGTTCGGCCATCAGGTTTCTTATCGTGAGGCACTTTGTGGCGCGCATGCCATAGATGAGGTGGGCGATCCCTTCCCCGAAGAGACCTTTCAGGCCTGCAAGGAGGCCGATGCCGTTCTCTTTGCCAGTGTGGGCGACCCCAAGTTTGACAACGACCCCACCGCCAAGGTGCGTCCCGAGCAAGGCTTGCTGGCCATGCGCAAGAAACTGGGACTTTTTGCCAACATCCGTCCTGTGGAAACCTTTGAATGCCTCATTCACAAATCTCCCCTGAAGGACGAGATTGTCCGTGGAGCCGACTTCATCTGCATCCGTGAACTCACTGGCGGTATGTATTTCGGAGAGAAGAAGGAAGGAACAGATGAGGCTTATGACACTTGTGCCTACACCCGTCCCGAGGTGGAACGCATCCTTCGTGTGGCCTACCAGTATGCCCGCCAGCGTCGTCACCATCTTACCGTAGTAGACAAGGCCAATGTGTTGGCAAGCAGCCGTTTGTGGCGCAAGGTGGCACAGGAGATGATGGTGGAGTATCCCGATGTGGAGACCGACTTCATGTATGTGGACAATGCTGCCATGCGCATGATTCAAGACCCTCGTTTCTTTGATGTGATGGTTACGGAAAACACCTTTGGCGACATCCTTACAGACGAAGGTTCTGTCATCACCGGTTCTATGGGTCTGCTTCCTTCCGCATCAACGGGCGAAAGCACTCCTGTCTTCGAACCCATTCATGGAAGCTGGCCCCAGGGCAAGGGCCTCAACATCGCCAACCCCTTGGCACAGATTCTTTCTGTGGCCATGCTGTATGAATATTTTGACCTCAAGGCCGAGGGCGCGCTCATTCGTGAGGCTGTCAATGCCAGTCTGGCTGCCAATGTACGCACACCCGAAATTCAGGTAGAAGGCGCACCCCAATACGGAACCCGTGAAGTGGGCGCTTGGATTGTAGATTATATCCGTCAGAAATGAAATTCAGCAAATTCAGACTTTTAACCCTCTTGTTCCTTGGCTTGCCTCTTTGTGTGCAGGCCGAGGAATATCAGGAGGGGTTTCTCACGTCCCATCTCAATCGGGCGGTTGAGAAGGTAACCCCCTCTAATTCATGGGCTTCTGCCCCTCAGTTTGGAGGCTATATCAACGGACAGTATTGTTATGACGACAAGACAGGAAACCATGGCGGAAACGGCTTTGGCATCCGTCTGCTCAGAATGTATGTGTCCGGAAGCCTGCTCAACGATTTCAAGTATCGTGTACAGGTGGAAATGAACGGCAGTGTGGCGCTTCGGGATGCCACCATCGAGTGGGCGCGTTGGAAGGAGTTCTCTGTCAAGGCGGGTCAGTTCAAGCGTTGTTTCACCTACAGCAACCCCACACATCCCATGCTCATTGGCAATGGTGTCTATCCCCAGATTGTCAACAAATTGGCTGGATTTGGCGACTATTGTGGCGAACCTTCCGTAAACGGACGCGACATCGGCTTGCAGTTCAGTGGCGACCTTTTCCCTGTTGGCAGAACCGGCCATCGTCTCATCCGTTATGAGGCTGCCGTCTACAACGGAAACGGACAGAACCGTGCCGACAACAACGGTCAGAAGGACTGGATTGGTAACCTTCAGGTGCAGCCCATCCCCAATCTCTATGTCGCCTTGTTCGGCTGGAAGGGTAACTATACACAGGATGGTGTAACGGTTGGACGCAACCGATGGGGTCTTGGAGCAAAGTACACCAACGACAAGTGGACCGCCTATGCCGAATATGCCCACAACACAGGCCATCGCATTCAGGACTATGATGCCGACAGCAAGACATGGAGCGGAACCGGACGTGCGGATGCATGGTATGCCACCTTGGGTTATCAGCTGACACCCTGGCTCCAGCCATTCCTCCGTTATGACGCTTATCGCGAACAGGCCACATGGGAATCAGCCAAATCCATCTATTCTGTGGTCTCAAACTTCACGCTCCACAAGAACCTCATGTTCCAGTTGCAGTACAACTTTGTCCATGACAAACCCTATGTGCGCGACCGCAAGTACAACGAGCTGAAGGCTTTGTTCTATATCCGTTTCTGACCAATCAGGCAAAAAAGATGAAGAGTTTCCGATACATGGCAGTCTTGCCCTTGCTGATGATTCTGGCATCTGTCTGGATGGGTGGTTACCGCTATTGGCAGACCAAGAACCAGATGAGACAGGACCTCAATCGGGCCTTGCAGCAAATGGTCTTGCAAGAACCAGAACAACAGTGGCTCATAGACTCGCTTTCCGCACTTCCTCCCGAGGGAATACTTACGCCCTCGGGACGGAAAAATCCCTTCCATCACCATCTGTCCATGAATCCGCTCAGGGATTCTGCCCATTTTTCCGTCTGTCTGGCGGGCAATGAACAGTCCTTTGCAGAGCGGGCCATGGTCTGTAGCGACACGTTGATGTGGTCGGTTGACAGAGCTGGGGCTGGCCACACCACTCTGGTGCTGAAAGCCTTTGCCAATCCCTCCTTTGCCTCCATCTTCACCCATTCCCGTCCAGCAATGCCTTTGGCCACTTTCTTCTCCGGCCTGTGCATGCTGGCCCTCATCCTCTTCTGGTGCCGAACCGCTCCCGTGCAGCTGAAACCCGTTGCTGTTCCGCCTGCCCGTCTCAGCCTCACCCCCATGCAGGAAAAGCTGATGGAAATGTTCCGCTCTGCCCCCGGACAGACGCTCACCAAGGAAGAGATCTGTACAGCCCTTTGGCCCAAGAAAGAGAATCCCGAGGACACCTTATACACCTTCATGTCTCGCCTGAAAAGCAGCCTCAAGAACCAGTCCACCTTGCAGATTGTGAACCGTAGAGGACGTGAATACGTGCTTTTGGACGAAGATGCAACCGCTTGATAATCTGCATTGTCAGTAAGATGTAAGGTAAATGTAAGGAAATAATTTTCGCTTTTCTCCCCACCAGTTGCTACCTTTGCCGAAAATTCTAATCGGTATCATATGCAGCAACACACATTCAACCGCATTGACATCTGCATGGGATGGCTTGCGTTTGCCATAGCCTTGGTGGTGTATGGCACATCAGTTGAACCCACAGCCAGCCTGTGGGATTGTCCCGAATTCATTGCTTCCGGCTACAGGCTGGAGATTGGCCATCCCCCCGGTGCGCCTTTCTTTATGCTTACCGCCAACCTGTTCTCCCATCTTGCCGCCACACCCTCGCAAGTGGCGCTTATGGTCAATCTCATGTCAGCCCTCCTCAGTGCCGGCTGCATCCTTTTCCTCTTCTGGACCATTACACACTTTGCCCGCAAGCTGATTGTGACGGACGGAACCTACACTCGTGAGCGTGTTCTTCTGATAGAATCCTGCGGTCTGGTGGGCGCGTTGGCCTATGCCTTCAGTGACACCTTCTGGTTCTCCGCCACCGAAGCCGAGGTCTATGCCTATTCCAGTTTTCTCACGGCTGTGGTCTTCTGGTTCATGCTGAAGTGGGAGGAAGAGGCCGATTGCGCACGTTCCTGCCGTTGGCTCATACTCATTGCCTATCTGATCGGACTTTCCATTGGCGTGCATCTGCTCAATCTTCTGTGCATTCCGGCCATGGTGCTGGTCTTTTATTTCAGGCGTTGGCATAATGTCAGTCGTGCCGGAATCCTGCTGGCTTTGGCCGTCAGTGCCGCCATTGTGGCTTTGGTGCTCTATGGCATCATTCCCGGTGTCGTCTGGCTGGCAGGCCTTTTCGAGTTGTTCTTTGTCAATGTCTGCTCCCTCCCTTACCAAAGCGGTCTGCTTTGTCTGGTCTTGCTTTTGCTTGTTGGCCTTCCTCTCTGCATCTGGCATAGCCGCAATAGGGCGGCACGCGTGTGCCTGCTATCCCTTTCCATGCTGTTGCTGGGGTACAGCACCTATGGCGTCATCCTTATCCGAGCCAGTGCCCGTCCTCCCATGAACGAGAATGCTCCCGATAACGTGTTCTCCCTCCGCAGCTATCTTGCGCGCGAGCAGTATGGCGACAAACCTCTTCTTTACGGACCGGCATATACCAGCAAGCTGGACTTTGAGCAGAAGGGCGATTATCTGGTGGCAAAGTCGGATGACGAAGGACCCGTCTACCGTCCGTCGGCCGACACCACCGTCTGCCGTTACGATGTGGTCAGACACGACCTCAAGTATCGCTATGCCGACAACATGTGGTTCCCTCGAATGCACGACAAGCGCTTCCAGAACCAATATGAGGACTGGATGGGAGGAGTGGAGAAGAAAGATGGTATGCCCACCATGGTGGAGAACATCCGCTTCTTCCTTTCCTATCAGGTCAACTTCATGTATTGGCGCTATTTTCTCTGGAATTTTGTGGGCAGGCAGAACGACATCCAGGGACATGGAGAGGCAGAACATGGCAACTGGATAACGGGAATCTCCTTCATTGACAACCTGCTCCTGGGATGCGACACCTCAAAGATGCCCGATGTGCTCAGACACAATCCCGGCCGCAATGTCTATTATGCCCTTCCCCTGCTGCTCGGCCTTCTGGGGCTTTATTGGCAGTTGGGCAGGGGAACAATTGGGCGCAACCAGTTCTGCATTGTCTCTGTCCTCTTCTTCATGACCGGACTTGCCATTGTGCTTTACCTGAACCAGACACCCCATCAGGTTCGCGAACGCGATTATGCCTATGCCGGTTCCTTCTATGCCTTCTCCCTCTGGATTGGGCTTGGAGTGGCAGCTGTGCACTCGCTCTTTGCCCGCTTGCGCATGAAGGGCCGCTTGCGCGCGATGCTGTCTTCGATGCTTTGTCTGCTTGTCCCTCTTCAGATGATAAGCCAGACTTGGGACGACCATGACCGTTCCGGACGCTACACCTGTAGGGACTACGGACAGAACTATCTGCAAAGCCTGCCCCAGGAAGGCAGCCCCATCATCCTAACCAATGGCGACAACGACACCTTCCCCCTGTGGTACAATCATGATGTGGAGGGCTTCCGCACAGACACGCGCGTCTGCAATCTCTCTTATGCGCAGACCGACTGGTACATTGACCAGATGAAGCAGCCGGCATGGCAGTCGCCAGCCCTCCCTTTCACATGGGACAAACGTCAGTATCAAGAGGGAACGCGCGAACGCATACCCGTCCGTCCAGAACTGAAGGAGAGCGTCCGCAAGCTCTTTCGGGAGAATCCGGAGCAAATGAAGAAGATGCTGGGCGACGACCCCTTTGAGCTGAAGAACGTGATAAGGTACTGGATACTGAGCGACAATCCCGACATGCAATGTATCCCCACGGACACGGTAACACTGACCTCGGCCGACGGCTCACAGCAGATGACCCTCTCCTTCAAGGACAAGGAGGCGTTGTACAAGAACGATCTCTTTGTGCTGGAAGTGCTTTCCCATGCGATGTGGACACGCCCCCTCTATCTGTCCGTCTCTGTGGGTCCGGACGAAGTCTCATGGTTGCGCAACCATCTTGTGCTGGAAGGGCTGGCCTATCGCATTGTGCCCCAGACCACCGAAGGGGAGATCGATGTGGACAAGACGTACCGTTGCTTCATGAACCTTTTCCGCTATGGAGGCCTCTCAGACCCCACGGTCTATGCCGACGAGCACGTCCGCCATCTGGCCTATACCCATGAACGGGTGATGGCAAGGCTCATTGACGCACTTCTGGAGAAGGGCGACAACAAGCGTGCCATGGATGTGGCAGTCCTGTGGCAGAGGGAATTCCCCCACGCCAGCGTGCCGCACAACGAGCTGGCCTTGTCCCTTGCCCGTGCTTTCTATGCAGGTGGCAGCACGGAGCGTGCCGATGCCATACTGGAGGGCCTGCTCTGCCAGTCGGACCAGTGGCTCTCATGGATGGACACCTTCAGTCCGGAGCGCAAGGCATCCTCCTCCCATAACGTCTATCGCCATTTGCGCCTCATGCAGCTCTCCCTTGCCCTTGCCGGAGAATACCAGCGCCAATCCTTAATGCAATCATTCACCCCAAAATTCATCCGTTATGCAGAACAGAACAAACCCCTCTGAACCCTCCTTTCCCATGTCCCGCAAAGGACTGCTTTTGCTCTCCCTCTCCATCCTCCTCATCATTGCCGGCTATGTGCTGATGGGGGGCGAGGGCAGCAATGCCCACCGCTTTTGCCCCAGCATCTTCTCTGTGTGCCGCACCCTTGTGGCGCCCCTTCTCTGCCTGTCGGGCTATCTGCTGGCGGTCGTTGGCATTGTTTTTTTGCCGTCGGGGGACAGGAATGAAAAAGTATGTTGATACTCGTTTCTGCATCATAATCAGCGGACAATGCGTGTGGTGTGGTGACCTGCCTTGACCACATAAGTTCCGTGGGGAAGGGAAGAGAGGGAGAGGGTCTGGGCGGAACTTCTTATGGCACAGCTCAGTACCTTTTGTCCGGAGAGGGTATATATCTCCAGTGTTTCGCCCTGGGCATTGTCTATGTACAGACAGCCTTGGGTTACCTTCAGTCCGGTCTCTGTCTGGTCGATGCCGTCCTCCAGGGGTTCTATGACAATGGAACTTACCTGATTGAGCCAATAGGTGCCCAGGTTGGTTACGCTCTTGTTGGTCTGACGGTATGATTTGGTGCAGTCTGTACTTTTGTATAGTCGGGCTCTGTATCCTTCCATTATCTTTATGGACTCCAGGTCGTTTGCCTGCAAGCCGTAAAGGGCAAGGTCGGCCTTGGTATGGGTGCCCACGGGCAGGTTCACGCAATAGCCGTCGAACTTTTGCTTGCTGTATGCCTTGGCAGCTATGTCCTTTTCCTCTACCGTGCGCGCTCCGAATGTGCGGTTCATGGCCGATGCCCATGCGTTCAGGCTCCAGGTCTCGTCGTTGTACACCCAAACGAAGCCTCCGGTGGCGGCCTTTTGGTCGCGCCAGCGTTCCATCTGTTCTATTGAGCCTTCCATGCTGGTCTGGTAATTGGTGCGGCCGGCATGGCGTGTGATTCCTGGGAAACTCCAGTTTCTGGGATCGTTTCCAGCACCTCCGTCATAGCATTGTATCATCACTCGGTCCACTGCTCCGGGACGTTGTCTGTTGATGTTCTGTGCCAGGGATGTCCAGAAACTTTTGTTGGTATAGGGTGCAAGGGTGGTCTTGTATCCAAGGTCGTACATCATGACGTGGAACTTGGTGGCTGTGGTTACGTCATAGCTGTGTTCGTCATCGTTGTTCACTGCATCTATTCCGGGTACGGTTTCCATCAGTGCCTTGAAGTTGCGGTACAGGATGCTGTTCTCGCCTGTGCCCTCTCTCTTGACGAGGTTCTTTATGTTTACATACGAGTCGTTCCCCCATCCGCCGATGCAGATTTCCAGTCGGCTGATGCCGGTTGGGGCGGTTTTCAGGGCTCTTACGTCTTCCACATAGTGTGGCTGTGTTTGTTGGAAAACGTACTTTCCATCCTTGCAGATGGTTTCTCCGTCGGTCTTGAGCGTACCGTCCGGATCAACGTGTACGTTGAACAGAATGGCATAGGTGAAGCCGGATTCTTTCAGTTTGGTTATGGTGCCCGGACGCTCTCTGCGAATGTGTCCGCCCACATAGACACCAGATACGGTCTTGTCCTGTGCGTGGGCTTCCTGTGCGGGCAGCAGGACAAACAATGAAATGAGCAATGGGGTAAGATATTTCTTCATACTCTCTGTACTTTTTTTGTGAGTTTATGTTTTATTAAATTTCTCAATAAGCCTGAGCCTGTGGAGGTCCTTGGGTCTGCCGAAGAGGGTGAGCAGGCGTTTGCACTCAGGGAGCGAGCAGTGGCGGATGCCGGTGGGGGTGGTGAGCACTTCCCTGGGGCGCACGGGCATCCAGCCCTCTTCCGTTCGGATTTCCAGCCCTCCGCTCAGTTCTACCATGATGGAGGTGGAGTTGTTCCGGACAAGGTGGGAGCGGAACTGGCTCTGTGGGGCACTCTCTTGGTCAAGGGGGAGTGCCATTCCTGTCCTTAGCCATTCCTGTTCCATGCGTGCGGCTCCTTCAGGGCTGAGGATGATGTCTATGTCGGCCACCGGCATGTCCATTCCGCAGAGTGCCAGGGCTGCCGAACCGAAGATGGCCCACTCGGGGTCTGCCTTGTCAAGGGCTGCCACCAGGGGCGACATACAGTTTATAATGCGTTCCTTTTCTGTCATGCGAGAAGAGCTTTTGGGTGATGAGTGATGGGCTTTGGGCGTCTGGAAGACGGGAATATGAATAGCCGGGGGCTTTTAAGCCCTCGGTATTATATTGTGTCCACATATAGAGGGCGTCTGAAAGACGCGAACCGGCAACCCTTACTGCTTGTTCCCGTCTTTCAGACGGATTTATTATCTCGCTACATTTTCCACGGGTTCAAGAACCCGCGGCTATTCGCCCTTCGGGCTTCCCGTCTTTCAGACGGATTTTCAGTTCATCGCTAATCACTCCCCTCCATAGAGGGAGGGGCAGGGGGAGTGTCCCACTCACTATCTCACCACCCGTGTGAACTCGGGCTTGGCGTCGGGGGCGTTGCCCACGGTTACATAGATGGTGCTTGGGGTTCCGTTGTTGTCCGCCTGATAGATGTAGTCCACCCCTTCCGGTGTGCCTCTTTTGCCAGCCAGCACGGGTGTGCCCAGGGGGAACTGGTAATTGCCGCAGGCGGCATCGAATATCTGCTTTTCCTCTTCCGTTACGGGACGCATTTCAGAGTAGTCGGGCAGCGCCTCCACGTTGCCTTCAATGTAGCCGTTCTCCACGAGGAAGCGGTTCAGCTCTCCGGCTGTGGAGGATACGCGGGCGTTGCGGATTCCGAATCCTGTTTCTGCCACCTGAGCCTTGGGGAGGGCCTTGCGGAGGTCTTGTATGGCGGCTTCCAGTCCTCCGCTGCCAAAGGTGCAGAAGGTGACTACCGTCTTGTCCTGGAAATCGTTTTCTGCCACCAGGGCGGAGATGGGGCGTGCGTATGTGCCATACCAGATGGGGTAGCCCAGGAAGATGGTGTCATATTGTGCGAGGTCGGCATTCAGGGGGAGGAGCTTGGGCAGTTCGCCAGCCTCACGTTCCTTGCCCACTTGTTTGACCACCTCTTCGTAAGAACCCGTATAGGGGGTCTCCATTTCAATGGACTCCATGTCGGCATTGAGCGCCTTCTGCAACTCTTGTGCCACCGATTCCGTTGTGCCGGTGAGCGAATAGTAGAGCACAAGGGTCTTGGTCTCTTGTATCTCTGTGCCCTCTGTGTCTTTTGTTTCTTTTGTGCCACAGGAGGCAAAGGCCATTGCGAGCAGTGTTGCCGCTATAAAGGGATGTTTCATGTTGTTCTTGTTCTTTTTTGTTCCTTGTTCTTTATTTTTGTCTGTTTGTCACTCTCCAACGTTGGTCATGGGCTTCACAAACACATTGTAGCCCCAGTTGCGGGCAACTGTGGAGAAGGCTGATGAGCGTCGTTCAAAGTCGGGCCAGTTCTTCTTCTCTGCCGGTGTCCATCCCGTTTCGGCAATGGCGAACACACGGGGGTAGAGCATCATTTCGGCATGCCATGGTTCCATAACCCATTCGGTCCACAGATTGCCCTGTACGCCCAGCACATGATGGGCGTCTGCCTCGGCGATGCCTTCCACCATGGGGTCGAAGGAATAGACCTTCTCCAGTGGCACATGGCGGCCGACGGGACGGTATTGTGTGGAGTCCTGATGATAGTCGAGATAGCAGTAGTGGGTGGGGGTGAAGATGACATCGTGTCCCTGTGAGACGGCCTTCAGTCCGCCCTCGGTTCCTCGCCATGACATCACGGTGGCGTCGGGTGCCAGTCCGCCTTCCAGAATTTCGTCCCAACCGATGATGCGCTTTCCGTGCTCGTGGGCAAAGCGTTCCATGCGTCGGATCATGTAGCTCTGCAGCTCTTCCACGTTCTTTAGCCCTTCGGCCTTCATGCGAGCCTGACAGTCGGGACAGGTCTCCCAGCTCTTTTTTCCGGCTTCGTCTCCGCCAATGTGGACATATTTGCTGGGGAACACGTCAAAGACTTCCAGAAGGACATTCTCCAGGAACGTGTATGTGCTTTCCTTTCCAGGGCACAGCTCGCGCTTGCTTGGTCCGCCATCGGGAAGGCTGCATGCCAGTTCGGGATAGGCTGCACGGGTCTCATAGTTGTGCCCGGGCATTTCAATCTCGGGAATCACCTCAATGTGTCTTTCTTCGGCAAACGCCAGAATCTCTGCAATGTCCTTTTTGGTATAGTAGCCGCCATAGGCATCGGGCGTTCCCTCCTCCACAAAGTCTCCGCCAATCTCGTTCACCTCCCAATCCCAGAAATAGGGCACAGGACGCCATGCCGTAAGCTGTGTGAGGCGCGGGTAGGCGTCAATCTGCATGCGCCATCCCGGATTGTCCACCAGATGGAAGTGGAAGCGGTTCAGCTTGAGCAGGGCCATCATCTCCAGTTGTTTCAGCAGGAATTCCTTTCCCTGATAGTGGCGGCTCTCGTCCAGCATGACACCACGGTACTGGAACCTTGGCCAGTCCAGAATGGTGCAGCAGGTTACGGCACTGTCCAGTGCTGCCATCATCTTGAGCGACTGTTGTGCATAGAACACACCTTCCTCATGGGCAGCCTCAATCTTCACCTTGCGCTTGCCAATCTCCATCCAATAGGCCGACTTGAGCTGCCAGTCGGTCAACTTCTGTCCGTTCAAACGGTCAAGGAGAGCCTTTTTCGATATTTTCACCTTTTGGGGCAGGCTTGCCAACTTGTTGGAACAAACGCTTCCGGAGCTTACGGTTAGCTCAACTGGAGCCGGAATCAAGTCTGCGGGTTTGGGCTGGGGCTGATTGCCCTTTGTGCCACAGGCAAGCAATAGCATCAGGCATGCGCCTGCCATCATGAAATTGATTTTTTTGAACATAATTGTTGTGTTTTTTTGTTATCTTTGTCCGTTGATGAATGGGGCCATGGCACCTATGCCTTTGTCATGTATGGGGGCATGTTTGCCTTTTTCCTATGCAAAGAAACATTTTTTTAAATGAACTGGCAAATATTCGGCAGAAAAACTAATGGGGGATGTACTTCTTTATCGGTTGCCTGCATCCTTTTCCATGGTGTCATGGGGAGGGTGGTTAAAAGGTTAAATGGTTAAAAGTTAAACAAAAGCAGACGCAAAACACCATCCCGATGCCACCCGTCATACTGATGCCACCCGTCATGCTGAATTTATTTAACTTCGTTCAATTTGCTTACGCTCGGCATAGTTCAAGCAAGCTTGACTCTGCTCTCGCTCAATCGCAAATTTCAGGATCTCACTGCGAGCCTTCACTATCCATTCTCCGCGGACAGATGCTGAAACAAGTTCAGCATGACATAATGATTGGCACTCTCGCTCTGAAAAATCCAAACGAGTTTGGTATTTCGCTCACTTATTCGTACCTTTGGCTGTCGCCGAAAGTACTCTCGTTGACTTCGTCTTCCTCCTCCTTACAAGGCATAAGATGCAAGCATCCTCTGCTCTTGTTTCGTTCGTCGGTTCTGAAATCCTCAAACAAGTTTGGTATTTCGCTCGCTTATTCGTACCTTTGCCAGCATGAAAAGGCAGATTCTTATCTTTTGCGTGTGTTGTGTGGCGCTTTGTTCCAACGGCCAGACGTATCAGCAATGTGTGCGAAAGGCCATTGACTGTCTGGCTGCGGACAGTGTGGAGCAGGCCAAGGCACAATTCAAGCAGGCACTGAGGCTGAGTCCGGCATCGAAGTCGAACGCCATTGTCCATCGCTATCTGGGACGCATCTATGAACGCGAGGGCGAGCATCAGCTTGCGCTGGACAGTTATGGCAAGGGACTGCACGTTATGCCAGGGGACACTGCCTTGCTCATGAGCAGGGCAGGGCTTTATCTGATGTTGGGAAACGAGGAAAAGGCCGTTGCGGACTATACCTCCGTGCTGGAACAGGATGCAGAGCACATTGACGCCCTCTTCTTCCGTGCATACGCCTATGCCGGACAACGGAAGAATCCGCTGGCACGGCAGGACTATGAGCGCATACTGAGGCTCGACCCCATGCACGAGAACGCCCATCTGGGCCTTGTGCTGCTCAACAACAAGGAACGCCGGCCCAGAGAGGCCATGGAGGGCATCAACCGGCTGATAGAACATTATCCACGGCACAGCCATCTCTATCTGGTGAGGGCTGGAATGGAAGAGGAACGCAAGCAGTACGAGCCGGCACGTCATGATTATGACCAAGCCGTTCTGCTGGCTCCACAGGATGCCGAGGTGTATCTGGCACGCGCCACCTTCCGCCTGAAGCTGAACGAACGCAAGGAGGCCATGGCCGACCTGAAACAAGCCCTGAAACATGGAGCCAATCCGGATGAGGTGGCCACCCTCATGCATCAAGCCACAACGAAGTGAGGCTCCCCCCTCAGCCCGAAACGATATGGAAAGAAAAAGACACGAATATAATAATTAATGTAAAAGTATGATTAAGACCGCCAGAACATTGCTTTGCGCTTTTGTCGCGCTTGTCCTTGCTATGCCTGCCATGGCACAGCAGAAGACGGGAACAGGAGAGTATGCCATCCGTCCCGACATGAATTTCCGCCCGAAGGCAAAACATACCCTTTGGTACACGTTGCCCGCAACAACCCACAACATCTCCAACCAATGGGAGGAGTATTCCCTGCCTCTGGGCAACGGCCAGTTCGGAGCCTCCATCTTTGGTGGGGTCAGGGTGGATGAGATTCAGTTCAACGAAAAGACGCTCTGGAGCGGAACAAGCACAGACAATGCCGGATATAACGACTATGGCCATTATGAGAACTTCGGCTCGGTATATGTGGAAGACCTGAGCGGAACATTCTCCAAGGAGAAGGCTGTGGTGGATTATCACCGTGAGCTGGACTTGTCTTGTGCCACTGCCCGTGTGGCATACAGCAGTGCGGATGGTGGTGTGAAATTCAATAGGGAATACATTGCCTCTTATCCGGACAAGGTGGTGGTGGCCCATTATAAGGCAAGCCAGACAGGTGCCCTGGACTTGCGCTTCACCATGGTTTCGGGTGTGGCAGGCGACAAGGGCAAGACCACATACGAGAATGGTGAGGCTGTCTTTGGGGGCAAGTTGCAGACGGTTTCCTACAACGCCCGTCTGAAGGTGGTTTCAAAGGACGGACAGCTCACAACCGGCAAGGACGGCATAACACTGAAGGGCGCAACCGAATGTCTGCTGGTGCTGGCTGGCGGAACGGACTTTGACGCTTCTGTGGCATCGTTCACATCGGGCACGGCAACACTTCCGAAGCAGATGAAGGAGCGTGCCGCAAAGGCTGCAAAGAAGGGTTGGGAGAAGCTCTACAAGCGCCATCTGGCGGACTACAAACAACTGTTCGAGCGCTCAGCCTTCTCTCTCGCCTCGGCAAACACAATGCCTACGGACGACCTCATCCGCAACTATGCCAAACGCACAACGGGCATGGAGCCAGAGGTGCTGATGCTTGAAGAACTCTATTATGCCTATGGCCGCTATCTGTCCATCTCATCGAGCCGTGGTGTGGACTTGCCTGCCAATCTGCAGGGAATCTGGAACAACAGCCAGAAGCCGGCTTGGAATTGCGACATCCACTCCAACATCAATGTGCAGATGAATTATTGGCCCACGGAAATCACCTCACTTGGCGAACTGCATCTGCCGTTCCTGAACTACATCATCAACATGTCTTCGCCTCACTCGCCCCACATGTCATGGAAGCGCTATGCCAAGGATGCGGGTCAGGAACGAGGATGGACCTGCTATACCGAGAACAACATCTTCGGTGGTGTGGGCGGATTCATGCACGAGTATGTAATTGCCAACGCATGGTACTGCACCCATTTGTGGCAACACTATCGCTATACGCTTGACAAGAAGTTCCTGAGCAGAGCCTTCCCCTCTATGCTCAGTGCCACACAGTTCTGGCTGGACCGTCTGGTGGAGGACAAGCAGGACGGGCTCTATGTCTGCCCCAAGGAATTCTCGCCCGAACACGGACCTGTGGAGGATGCCATGCCCCATGCCCAACAGCTGGTATGGGAACTCTTTGACAACACCCTGAAGGCCATTGAGGTTCTGGGTGTCAAGGGAAGTGGCGTTGATGCAGGGGAGCTTGAACTTATCCGTGAGCGATTCTCCAAGATGGACCGCGGACTGAGAACCGAGACTTACGATGGTGCTTGGGGCGAGAACGTGAACGGCATCAAGACGGGCGACAAGATTTTGCGCGAATGGAAGTACAGCCCATACAAGGTGGGACAGAACGGCCATCGCCACATCTCCCATGCCATGTGCCTCTATCCCTTCAGCCAGATTGAGCAGGGAACGGAACTTTTCCAAGCCATGGCCAACAGCCTGAAGCTTCGTGGAGATGCCTCCACAGGTTGGTCAATGGGCTGGAAAATAAACCTTTGGGCACGTGCGCTGGACGGAAATCACGCGCATGACATCCTTGAGCTTGCCCTTGCGCATTACAGAGGCGATGGCATAAGGTATCATGGAGGCGGTGGTGTCTCTTACAATCTCTATGACCAGCATCCCCCATTCCAGATTGACGGCAACTTTGGCGCAACGGCCGGTATTGCCGAAATGCTTATGCAAAGCCATAGTGGGGCCATTCACCTTCTGCCTGCATTGCCCGAGGTGTGGCAACAGGGAAGCATCAGCGGACTGAAGGCCATTGGCGACTTTGAGGTGGCAATCTCATGGAAGCAGGGAAAGGCGGAAAAGGCAGAGATAAAGAACAACCAGGGACAGCCTTGCATGGTGAAGTGTGACGGACTGGACAAGGCTCAGATAATGGTGGGCGGAAAAGCAGCTAAGGTCACCCCCATGGGCAATGGTGTCTATTCCATCAAATCCAAGGCTGGCGATACCGTAACCATCGTATTTGCGTCATAAAGCCTCTTAGCCACCTACTCCAAGGTCGGTATTCTGAATAAGGACTTCTATCCGCTTGTCATCCTTGATGAGCGGATAGACTTCTTTTATGAACCATTCGGCAAGTTCGGGATCTTGCTTGACCGAGGTGGAGTTGTTGCAGAAGACATTCACGCTAAAGTATTCGAAATGCGCTTTCGCCAGTTCAATGTCTTGCAGGATGTGTTCCCTGCTTTCGCCTTGCGTGCAGCAAAGCAGGCAGATGCCTTGGAAGTATTGTGCAACGTCTGTGGCGCTTACATGTTCCGGTATGCCCTTTTTCCATAGGCTTCGCAATGTGGGGTCGAAGGTTTCCACTCCACAGCGGAACTTCACCTTTGCCGGTGCGAACTGTGCGGCAAATGTGGCCAGACGCTTGCGGTACATGTAATGTGCCTCAAACCAAAGGGTGTGGATGTGCTTTTCCCTCACCACCCTTTTGATGTGGCTGATGGTCTGTTCGTCCAGTTCGGGTGCGGAACCGGAGTTGATGATGTCCAGCACGCCATATCTTCCGCTCACCTTTTCAAGGACGGGAGCATTGACGGTATAAGGGTCTGTGCCGGCATCCAGATGATAGTCGCAAAACGTGCATTTCCTCCATCGGCATCCAGTGCCCTGGAGCAGGATGAATTCCCTGGGCATCTTGTCATGAATGAGCGCATATCTTTCCATGGTCAGGACTTTTTTGCAATGAAACGTCGGAGCGCGTGTACGGTGGCGTATGCCATGGGTGTGCCGAAGAAGGCTTCAAGCAGCAGTTTGGCCGCATATTGGAAGGCAATCATCATGAGCAGGTCATGGGTGGAGACCACACCGGCAAAGGCAATCAGCACAAATGGCAGGCTGTCAAACCAATAGGCTATGGCAGAACTTCCGATGGTGCGCACCCATAACCGCTTGCCCTTGGTCTTCTGCTTAATCTTCTCCATGAACCATGCGTTTGACAATTCGCCCAAAAGGAAGCCCACAAGAGAGCCCACTACAATTCTGGGCACATAGGTGAAGATGTGGTTATAGGCATTGGCGGTTTCTGACAGATAATCGGGCGAGGGAAGCCACACGCCAATCTGTGTGCAGACGACCATGAGGATGTTGCAGAAGAAGGTCATCCAGATGACCCGTTTGGCTGTGCGGAACCCCCATATTTCCGTAAGTACGTCCCCCAGCATGTAGGCAAAGGGAAAGGTGATGGTTCCGGCATCAAAATAGAACAGCCCGAAAAGGCTGATTACCTTGACCGCCATGACATTGGAAACGAGATAGAGCGTGACAAAAAGAGCCGTTACGGTCATCAGTGCCGTATGGCTGTTGGAACGGGTGTTCCGTTCTGCGGTTTTGAAAGGGTTTTCCGTAACCTTGTCCATAAAGTTAAAAAGTTAAGTGGTTAAATGGTTAAATTGGGCAATGTGATGCAAAATTACAACAAAAAGCCTGAATAATCCATGCGTTTGGGCAGAATAATGTTTCTTTTTCATTCTAAGGTGGCAAGAAATAGGGCAAAAAGCACTATCTTTGCACAATAAGACATCAATAAACACATGAAATTCATGCGGAAACACGGAAATACAGTTGTGAACAGAATACTATGCAGGAGCTTGTTCCTTGCAGTTATGCTTTTGGGCGGTTTGCTGCCAATCAAGGCTCAGAATCCGTCAAAACTCACAGGAACGCCCATCGGCAGCACCAGTGTGGATTACGCCACTGGAGCGGCATCCAGTACGGTCAATACGCCACAATGCGCGTTCGATGGCGATCTTAGTTCATTCTATGCTTCCTATGACCGCTCTTTCACCTGGGTGGGGCTGGACTTGGGTACGCCCCATGTCATCACACGGGTGGGATGGAGCCCGAGAAACGACCATAATGGTCCCAACCGTGTGCAGCTCGGACTGTTCGAGGGTTCCAATCGTGCGGACTTCCTTGATGCCGTTCCCCTTTATCTGATTCCCGAGACGGGAGAGATTGGCACCATTGACCATGCCGATGTCTGTGTGTCCCGCGGCTTCCGCTATGTCCGTTACCTGGGTCCGGACAATGCAAGGTGCAACATTGCCGAACTGGAATTCTACGGTTATGAGGGCGCAGGTGATGACAGCCGCTTTTATCAGTTGACCAACCTGCCTACCTTAAGTATTCATGTCTATTCGGGACAGGAGCCGTATGACAAGACACATGACCTTGAGTCCAACATGACGCTGGTCTATGACAACGGCACAAGGATTCAGGAATATCCCATAACCACCCGTCTCCGTGGCAATGCCAGCATCCAGTTTCCCAAGAAGCCCTACCGCATCAAGTTCAATGACGGAAAGAGCCATCACATGCTGAAGGATTCTCCGCTTGAGAGTCCGGCCAAGGCAAAGAAGTGGACGCTCATCAACAACTATGGCGACAAGACCCTGATGCGCAACATCCTTGCGTTTGAAATCAGCAAGCGTGTGGGCATGCCCTATACGCCCTATTGCCAGCCGGTGGACGTCATCATGAACGGCCAGTACAAGGGCTGCTATCAGCTTTGCGACCAGATTACCGCCGACCCCAACCGTGTGCCCATCACGGAAATGGAGCCTTCGGACAATGAACACCCCAACATCACGGGCGGCTATCTGGTGGAGGTGGATGCCTATGCCTCGGGCGAAAAATCATGGTTCAGCACCAGAAGAGGCATGCCCGTCACCATCAAGTCGCCCGGGGAGGATGACATCACTCCGGAGCAGAAACAGTACATCACAGACTATTTCAACCTGTTGGAGGATGCGGTCTTCTCTGCCAACTTCCGCGATTCCACTGAAGGATACCGCAAGTATCTGGACCTGAGTTCTTTCATCAAGCATTTTATCGTGGGAGAGTTTACGGGCAATACGGACACATACTGGAGCACCTATATGTCGAAGAACCGCAACAGCGACTATTTTGTGGTGGCTCCGAGCTGGGACTTCGATTTGGCCTTCAACAACGATGCACGCATCTATCCTGTCTGCAACCGCAACAGTTGGGTGTATACCCGTGGCGGCAGTTCGGCACCCAACATGAACAATTTTGTCACACGCATCCTTTCCGACCCCTATGCAGACGCCATGCTGAAGGAAATGTGGGAGGAAAAGACGGCCTCGGGCGACTTTGATCCAGAAAGTCTGGTACATTTTGTAGACAGTATGGCACAGGTTCTTGATGCCTCCCAACGGCTTAATTTCATCCGTTGGCCCATCCTTGACACAAGAGTGCACGAGAATGCCTTCGCCCTGGGCTCTTATGAGGCTGAGGTGGGTGTCTTGCGCGAATACATTCCGGAACGTGTGGCTTGGATAACGGACTATCTGGATTATCAGGATGTTGAAATAAGGGACACCACCATTCATATAGCATCTGCCGAGGATTTGATTAACTTTGCCAAATATGTGAACCATGGAGGAGTGGGATCAAAGGGAATCCTGACGGCAGACATTGACATGGAGGGCAAGACCGGCTACCAGCCCATCGGAAAGGAAGGTATGGCCTATGTGGGCGAATTTGACGGCCGGGGGCATGTCATCAGCAATCTGCACATCAAGGGTGGCAATTACACAGGCTTGTTTGGTGTGGTAAGCGGTGGAGCCTATATCCATGACTTCACGCTGGACAGCAGTTGCAGCATTGAGGGCGTTGCCTTTGTGGGAGTGGTAGGCGGAAGCAATGACACGGGTCCTGTGACCATCGATAAGGTGGGCAATGAGGCGGACGTAACGGGTGCGGCACAGAACGTGTCCGGCATCTTTGGTTGCAACATGAATAGTACGGCAACGATATACCTGAGTAATTGCTATAACACGGGAAGGATAACCGGAGGCAATGAGAGCGCCACCATATCCGGTTGGCTTGGTAGCAATGCAGTGGTGGACAACTGTTATAACATAGGAGAGGTGAGCGGAACAGAAGGCTCCAAAACCTTTGCCCGAGGCGGTTTCAGCCACATGAACTGTTACGAGACCGGCGGAAGACAGGTTCCATCCATCAATGCCTCCCAGATTGCCGATGGCGAATTGTGCTATCTGCTCAATGACGGCAGAGAAACATGGCGCCAAAATCTTGGCAGTGATGCGCATCCGGTTCTCCGTCGCACCCATTCCATGGTCTATTATGATGCCGCTAACGGTTCATATTACAACAAACCGGATGACAATCCAGACGATGTGCCGTTCATAGAAGCCACAATGGCTCACTATGGCATCTATGACCTGAAGGGTCGTCTGGTGCGGAAGTCGGCAAACGGAACGGCTGGATTGCAGAAGGGCATATATCTGATAAACGGCAGAAAGGTGGTTGTCCGCTGAGAATAACCACCTTTGGCTGTTGCCGAAGGCACTCTCGCTCTGAAAAATTCAAACGAGTTTGGTATTTCGCTCACTTATTCGTACCTTTGGCTATTGCCGAAGGCACTCTCGCTCGGAAATTCCCAAACGAGTTTGGTATTTCGCTCACTTATTCGTACCTTTGCAGCCATTAAACATATATTTTAGACAGTTCAGAAAGATATGATAAAGCATGTAGTATTATTCCAGTTGAAGGATGATGTGGATGCAGCGGAAAAACAGCGGGTGATGGAGGCTTTCAAGGCCGGCATTCTGGCTCTGCCCGAAACGATATCCTGTATCCGCCACATTGAGGTGGGATTCAATGCCAACGCAAAGGAATCCTATGATGTGGCGCTTTATAGCGAGTTCGATTCATTGGCAGATGTGCAAGCCTATGCCGTACATCCCAATCATGTGGCTGTGGCTCAGATTATCATCCCCTACGTGAAGAGCCGTGCCTGCACGGACTATGAAATCTAAGAAAAGCAAAGGTAAAAAAGAAATGTTAAGAATAGCAGTACAATCTAAGGGCCGTTTGTTTGAGGACACAATGGCCTTGCTGTCTGAGGCCGGCATCAAGGTGAGCAGCAGCAAACGCACCCTTCTGGTGCAAAGCAGTAATTTCCCCATCGAGGTACTTTATCTCCGCGATGATGACATTCCCCAAAGTGTGGCCACAGGAGTGGCAGACCTTGGTATTGTGGGACAGAACGAGTATGAAGAGCGTCAGGAGGATGCAGAGGTTATCCGTCCGCTCGGTTTCAGCAAGTGCCGTTTGAGCCTTGCCATCCCCAAGGCAGAGAAATATACCGGCCTGCAATGGTTCGAGGGCAAGAAGATAGCCACCTCTTATCCCGGAATCCTTCGTCGGTTTATGCAGAAGAACCGTATAGCTGCCGATATCCATGTCATCACAGGTTCGGTAGAGATCAGCCCGGGAATCGGTCTGGCCGATGCCATCTTTGACATTGTGAGCAGCGGCAGCACGTTGGTAAGCAACAACCTGTCCGAGGTGGAAGTGGTGATGAAGAGCGAAGCCCTTCTTATCGGTAACAGAGGAATGGATGAGGACAAGCGTGCCATACTGGACGAGCTCCTGTTCAGAATAGAAGCCGTAAAGGCGGCAGAGGACAAGAAATATGTGCTCATGAACGTGCCTACGGAACGTGTGGACGATGTGGTGTCTGTATTGCCCGGAGCCAAAAGTCCCACCGTCATGCCTCTGGCCACTCCGGGATGGAGCAGTGTGCATACCGTCATTGACGAGAAGCGTTTCTGGGAAATCATCCGCCAACTGAAGGAGTATGGCGCACAGGGAATTCTGGTGCTGCCCGTTGAAAAGATGATTCTTTAAAAACCGACATTCTTTTTTTTCGTCCCGATGAAAGTTTACGAATATCCCGAGAGAAATGTCTGGCCCCAACTTCTGAGCCGTCCCACACACGAAGCCTCCCACCTGAATGCTGTGGTGGCAGAGGTGCTTGCCGATGTGAAGGCTCGTGGAGATCAGGCTGTACGCGAGTACGAAGAACGCTTTGACAAGGTTTGTCTGGACGCTTTGGCAGTGACCGAGGAGGAAATGCAAGAGGCGGAACTGCTTGTGAGCGAAGAGCTGAAGCAGTCTTTGCAACTGGCCCATGAGAATATCCGCAAGTTCCATGCTGCCCAAGCCTTTAAGGAAATCCGTGTGGAAGTGGTGCAGGGAGTGGAATGCTGGCAAAAGTCGGTTCCCATCCAGAAGGTAGGCCTGTACATACCCGGTGGCACAGCACCTTTGTTCAGTACCGTGCTCATGCTTGCCACTCCGGCACGCATTGCCGGTTGTGAAGAGATTGTACTTTGCACACCTCCCAATCGTGAGGGAAAGGTACATCCTGCCATTCTGGTGGCTGCCCGCATTGCTGGTGTGAGTCGTGTGTTCAAGGTCGGTGGTGTACAGGCCATTGGAGCTATGGCATACGGAACGGAAAGTGTCCCCAAGGTGTATAAGATATTTGGCCCGGGCAACCAGTATGTCATGTGTGCCAAGCAGCAGGTAAGCCTGCACGATGTGGCCATAGACATGCCTGCCGGTCCCAGTGAGGTTTGTGTGCTGGCGGATGAAACCAGCCGTCCGGCTTTTGTGGCAGCAGACTTGTTGAGTCAGGCCGAACATGGTGCGGACAGTCAAGTGTTGCTCATTACCACAAGTGCGGAACTGATTCCTGCCGTACAGGAAGAACTCACACGCCAACTGGATTTGCTCCCTCGTGCCGAAATAGCCAGAAAGGCATTGGAGAACAGCAAGATCGTTTTGATGCATACTGCAGATGAGATGATGGAACTCTCTAATGACTATGCCCCTGAACATTTGATTATTGAGACAAAAGATTATATGCAGATGGCCGCAAAGGTAATCAATGCCGGAAGCGTCTTCTTGGGACATTGGACCCCCGAGAGTGCCGGAGATTATGCAAGCGGAACCAATCACACTCTTCCCACGCACGGATATGCTGTTGCCTATAATGGCGTGAATCTGGACAGTTATATGCGAAAGGTCACTTTCCAGCACATCACTCCCGAAGGTGTCAGCCACATTGGTCCGGCTGTTGCCTGTATGGCACAGGGCGAAATGCTGGATGCCCACAGCAATGCCATGACCTTGCGTATGGATGAAGTAAATAAGATGAAGAAATGAAAGCATTGCAAGAACTTGTACGAGAGAATATATGGGCACTGAAGCCCTATAGTTGTGCCCGTGACGAATTTAAGGGTAGAGACGCGCATGTGTTTCTGGATGCCAATGAAAGCCCTTACAATCAGGGATTCAACCGTTATCCCGATCCCTTGCAAGAGTCGCTCAAGGCAAAGCTTTCGCGTCATAAGGGCGTACACCCCAGCCAGATTTTCTTGGGAAACGGAAGCGATGAGGCCATAGACCTTGTATACCGCATCTTCTGCGAACCTCATGTGGATAATGTGGTGGCCATTTCGCCCACCTATGGCATGTATGAGGTTTGTGCCGACATCAATGCGGTGGAGTACCGTAAGGTATCCCTTGATGCCGATTTCCAACTGAACGCACAAAATCTGTTGGCTGCCACGGACCACCATACCAAGGTAATCTGGATTTGCACCCCCAACAACCCCACAGGAAATGATCTGGATGCCCGTGCCATACAACAGGTTCTTGAGCAATTCGGTGGAATTGTGGTTGTGGATGAGGCTTATTCAGACTTCTCGTCTTTCCCTGCTTTCCGCACCCAATTGCATAAGTATCCCAACCTGATTGTGCTCAACACCATGAGCAAGGCATGGGCAAGTGCAAGCATCCGTATGGGAATGGCTTTTGCCAGTCCGGAAAT
>JAFNXL010000058.1 GCA_017379075.1 Bacteroidaceae bacterium | reverse complement strand
GGGGTAAAATCAATGATTTTATAGGCATAAACTTTGAGTTTTGTGCATTTTGCCGTAACTTTGCACCTTATTTATAAAGTATCACCCCAAATTACATAATTCAAAGCAATGGCATTAAAGAGAGAACTCCTGACAATCGGATTGGTTGCAGCATTCCTGCTGGGCGGAAATTGCATGTCGGTTTCGGCAAGAAAAAAGAATCCGGAAAAGACGGAAATAACCAGTAAAGAGAGTAAGGGAAAGCAGAAGAAATTCCTCTTCTTCAAACGGAAAAACAAGAAGTCCGAGGAAGAGAAACCCGCTCCCCCATCTGCATACAAGAAACTTACCGGCCGCGACTCGCTGGCCATGTCGGGAGTGATGAATGTCATCAGCAAGGGAGATACGGTATACCTGGAGTTGCCCGTAAAGCTGTTGGGAAAACCGTTCTTGGTTTCCAACAAGTTGCAACAGGTTCCGGTGGAGTTGAACGAATCAAGCGCCAACAAAGGCATCAACTATGCCAACCAAATGGTACGGTTCGAGTGGGACAAGGAAGGCAAAACCGTAAAAATGCGCCAACAGCGCGTAACTCCCGAAGTGCCCCAGGGTTCTCATCTGGCCCGTTCTGTTGCCGACAACTACATTGACCCCATCATTGCTTCCATGAAGGTTGAGGGCGTGGCGCCGGACTCTTCGTCGGTAATCTTCAAGGTAAGCGATTTCTTCAACGGCAAGAAGAACGTACTGAACGACATTTTCAACGACATCAACATTGGCACATCGCCCGTGAGCGATTTGTCCCGCATAGTCAGCGTGAAGTCTTACGAACGCAGCGTGGTGGCCAAGTCGGAACTGACAACCACCGTTCATGAAGGTTTGTCCAAGGTGAACGTAACGGTTGTGGTGAGCACCGCAATCTGCCTGCTCCCCGAAAAGCCCATGGCACGCCGTCGCGAGGACTGGAGAGTGGGCTACTTCTCAACCCCCTCTACCATTTACAACGACGAACAGCAAAAGGTGGAACACGCCAGCTACATTACAAGATGGAGACTGGAGCCAAAGGACACCGCAGCCTATATGCGCGGCGAACTGACCGAGCCCGTTAAGCCCATCGACTTCTACATTGGCGGTGCGGTTCCCGCTCATCTTAGACCCTACATCATCAAGGGTATACTTGACTGGAACGTGGCCTTTGAGCGTGCCGGCTTCAAGAATGCCGTCCGCGCGATTGTCCCCGATGACACGCTGGACGTTGAAGGTGATGACATGCACTATTCCGTGCTGACCTATGCCGCCTCTGAAAAGGCCAACGCCATGGGTCCCTCCACCATTGACCCCCGCACCGGCGAAATCCTTGAGGCCGACATCATTTGGTGGCACAACGTGCAGTCGCTCATCAGCGAGTGGATTACGGTACAGACCGGAGCGGTGGATCCCCGGGCACGTTCGCTGAAACTCCCCATCGAGCTGATTGGCGATGCCGTGCGTTTTGTGGCTTGCCATGAAGTGGGCCACTCTTTGGGACTGCGCCACAACATGATGGCCTCTGCCGCCTATCCCACAGACTCTCTGCGCTCGGAAAGCTTCACCACTCGCATGGGTGGTACCTCTGCCAGCATCATGGACTATGCCCGTTTCAATTATGTGGCTCAGCCCGGCGACAACGTGAAGGTGATGTCGCCCAACATCGGGGTGTATGACCTGATGGCCATTGAATGGGGCTACCGCTGGTATCCGCAAGGCACAAACGAGGATGAGGTGCTGTCTGCCTTCCTGGAAAAGCACAAAGGAAAGGAATACCGCTACAGCGAGGCACAGCCTCAGCGTGCTGCCGTAGACCCCCGCGCATTGAGCGAGGACCTGGGCGACGACCCCGTCAAATCCGCACGCCTGGGTATCGAGAACCTCAAACGTGTGATGCCCAATCTGGTGGAATGGACAAAGAACAACAAGCCCGGACAGAACTATGACGAGGCAGCCGGCCTCTACTCGGCCATCATATTCCAGTGGAGCCTCTATCATTACCATGTCATGGCCAACATTGGCGGTATCTACATGGAACGTCCCGACATCGAATGGCAGAATGATCCCGCAAAGAAGGCCTACATCTTTGTGGAAAAGGAACGCCAGAAAGAAGCCGTGCAATTCTTGCTTGACGAGGTGCTCTGTTTCCCCGAATGGCTTTTCGGTTCTCCCTTCTCCACCCAAATCTTCCCGCTCCGCAAAACTCCTTTCGGCACCACAGAGCAGGAGCCTGCCATGCTGTTGAAGAACCAGCAGAACTACATCTTCTGGGACTTGCTGGCAAACGACCGTCTTGTAAGAATGTATCAGAACGAATGGATGAACGGAGAGGACGCTTTCACCGCCGTGGAGATGCTGCAGATGCTGCACGAATCCATCTTCAAGAAAACCATTGCCGGACAAAAGCTTAACGTAATGGAGCGCAGCTTGCAGAAGAGTTTCGTGGACGCGCTGATTACCGCCGCCGCAGAGAGCGAGGGCGTAAAGATAAACAAGAGC
>JAFNXL010000026.1 GCA_017379075.1 Bacteroidaceae bacterium | reverse complement strand
CCGCAGAAGTGTCCGCCCGCTTCCTTGTACAAGGGAATGCCTGTTCTCCGCAGCGACTGGGACTTGGTGTCAAATGATCCCAAGGTTGCCGCCCAAGTGCTGGTGGACCGCATCCGCGACCGTGGGGGCATACCTTTCCACTGGTTCCGCTGCATTCTGAAAAGTCCCAAGTGGTACGAAGAGACCATTGCCGAGGCGAAACGGCTCAACCCCAGCATTGAACTCTTGGATGCGCCCTCATTTTTCGAACTGCTGAAGTGGTGGCTGGAGACGGAAAGCCAGTCCCAGACTCCGGCACATGCCAAAGAATAGTATGGCCGTCAAAGCATTCATCTAGTACCTTCAACTTACGTTTCGTTCCGCTATCAGTTATGCCTTCGTCCCGTCATCAGTAGTGATGGAACGAAGGCATGGCATATCCGTTGTTCCGTCATAGTTGCCAGACTCATCCCACCAGTCCAGGGAAGGTTAAAAGTTAAAAGGTTAAATGTGATGCAAACGACACTGCAAGTTGTTCTGAACACTTCATCCAAAGTCCTTCTATAGCCAACCGTCATCCTGACCATACCTCATACAAAAAATATAAAGGTGTTTTCGATGAGCGAAGGCGAATAATTTAGTTCAGGATCTCTGATGTACATATCCGACCCCTCACCACGGACAGATGCTGAACTGAATTCAGCATGACGTATAGAACCAGCCAATAGCTAACAGCCAATGGCTAACAACCTTCGCATGTTAATCGTCTTCTTACCGTGAGAGGTTGGTGTGACTCATAAAGAAAACCAATACCCTAATATTCTCTATATAGTATTAGTATAATATTATACTTAATATAAGTAATATAAATTTATAATACGCGCACGCGCGATTTGCACATATCAGCAGACAGTTATCTTAACCGCTTGTCAAAAACACATTTCGTCAAATTTAACTTTTAACCTTTTAACCTTTTAACGTCTTGGCATAAAATTTCCAACTGTTCTTAATCCACATCCGTTTCAGTAACGGTTAAAAGTTAAAAGGTTAAATGCGATGCAAATGACATGGCAGGTTGTGCCTATCGCTTTACCCAACGTCATCCTGACCATACCTCATACAAAAATATATAAAGATGTTTTCGATGAGCGAAGGCGAATAACTTGTTTCAGAATCTCACCGCGAGTCTTGATGTACATAGCCGACACCTCACCGCGGACAGATGCTGAACAAAATTTAGCATGACGTTTATAGACCGCTAATAGCCAATGGTCCAGACGTCACTCGCATGACGTCTGGAGACTTTGGATTACTTCTTTGCCTTCTTGTTTTTCTTGTTCTTCTTGCCGTCCTTGCCTTTTCCTGCTTTGTTCTTCTTGCCGCCTTTGAGGATCTTTTTCAGCATGATAGGCTCGTCGGTGGTGATGAGGTCGATGTAGGGGTTGGCGGCATGTTCTATGAGGTCTTTCTCGTCATTTACCGTCCATACGTTCACTTCCAGACCGCACTCCTTGGCTTCTTTCAGCCATGAGGGGTTTTTCTTGAAAACAGAATGGTGGTAGTCGATGCCGGTCAGCCCCAATGCCTTCACTTCTTTGGGTGTGAGGTTGCCGTTGAGGAATGCTACCTTTGCCTGTGGCTCCAACTGGTGCAGACGCTCGCAGATGAACTGGCTGAAAGCGATGTATTCCACCTGGCTCTGTACACCCAGTTCGCGTACCAGGCGCACTACTTGGTCCACTACCTTGGCATTGCGCTCGTTGTTTTTGTGGGTCTTGATCTCGAACACCATTTTCAAGTGGGGGTATTTGGCACCCTCGCGAAGGTATTGTGCCACGGTGGGCATAAGTTCGCCATTGCTCATCTTGCAATATTGTACTTTGGCATAGGGCACATCCTCTATGCGGATGCCGTCAATTACACCATCGTGATTACAAACCAGAATGCCGTCTGAAGTCATCCATACGTCAAACTCGCAGCCGTAGAGCTTGTGCTTGGCGGCAAGTTCCATGGAGGTTACAGAGTTCTGTGCGCTGCCGTCGGTCTTCCAATATCCTCGGTGTGCAACAACTTGGGGCTGGGCGAATGTTGCCAGCGAAACCAGCATCATCAGTGATGCAAAAAAGCTTTTTTTCATGTCTTAATGGGATTAAAGTTATTTGATTTTGTAACAAAGGTATGAAAAAAGCACCATCAGAACATGTTTTTGTCAGATTTTTGTGGTTTACAAATGGTTTTTTGTTTAACTTTGTGGTGTATTGATGCTCCGTTCCGTATATGGCAATAGGGTTTCGGACATAAATCTGATACGAATTAAAACATAAAAAATAAGGAGATGAGGAAAACTTTTTTTACTGCCGCACTTTTGGCTTGCGGCATGATGGCACAGGCTAAGGTTACCTTGCCCAGTGTGTACACCGACAATATGGTGTTGCAACAGAAATCAACGTTGAAAATTCATGGAAGGGCACGACCCAATGCGGATGTAACCCTTCAGACGGGATGGAGCCGTGCGGCCATTAACACCAAGTCCGATGCCAGAGGTCATTGGTATATGGAGGTGGCTACGCCCAAGGCAAGTTGTGAACCCTATACGCTGCTCTTTTCTGATGGCGAGGACACAATGCTGAAGAATGTGCTCGTGGGAGAAATCTGGCTCGGCAGCGGACAGAGTAACATGGATATGCCCCTTGCTGGATGGGGAAAGGTGTTTAACTATGAAGAGGAAATTGCAAATGCAAATTTTCCAAAAATCCGTCTCTTCCAGGTAAAGAACGTGCTGGATCTGAAGGAACGCGACTGTTTCAATCTGGAATATAACATGGACGGATGGCAGGAATGCTCTCCGAAAACGGTTCCCGAATTCAGTGCTGTCTGCTATTTCTTTGCCAGTCAGCTGTGGAACGAGTTGAAGATACCCATTGGCGTGATAGACTCCAACTGGGGCGGCACACCTGCACAGGCTTGGATCAGTGCGGAAGCTCTGGGCCGAGTGATGGGATTCCAGGAACAGATGGCATGGATGGAGCAGAAAGGTTCCAAACTGGCAGATGAAATGGCCCGTATCCAGCAGGAGTGGAATGATACCTACAACACCCGTGACATCGGTCTGACAACGGCTCGTCCCTGGTTCAAGACCGAGATTGATGACAAGAATTGGCCCACCATGATCCTGCCCGGTGCTTGGGAAGGCAAGGGATTGCCCGGTCTGGATGGTGTGGTATGGTTCCGCAAGACCATAGAGATTCCGCAGGCGATGGCTGGTAAGGACATACAACTGAACCTGGGTCAAGTGGACGATGCCGACATTACTTATTTCAATGGCGAACAAGTGGGTCAGACAAGCGGATACGCCAATAACCGCTTGTACACCATACCCGGAAACTTGGTAAAGGCCGGCCGCAATGTCATTGCAGTGAGAGTTTCTGACATGGGCAACGGTGGCGGATTCTTGAGCAAGGCAGACCAACTGCACTATACCGTTGGTGGTCAGAAGACTTCTTTGGCCGGAGGATGGCAATATGCTGTGGGTCTGAATGTGGCTCATTTTGGCGAACGCCCCAAGACGGTGAACAGCCATTACCCCTCTGTGCTTTACAATGCAATGATCAATCCTCTGATTGACTTCCCCATAAAAGGTGTGCTCTGGTATCAGGGATGTTCCAATGTGGGTGCGGCAGTGCAGCACGAAAGTCTCTTCCAGACTCTCATACAGGAGTGGCGCGATAAGTGGCAACAGCCCGACATGCCCTTCTACTTTGCCCAGCTGGCCAATTACCTGACCCCAAGAGACGTGCAGCCCGATTCAGAATGGGCACTTTTGCGCGAGACCCAGGAGAAGGCGCTTACCCTGCATAATACGGGTATGGCCTGCAACATAGACATCGGTGATGCCAGGGACATTCACCCCAAGAGCAAACGCGAACTGGGCCGACGCATGGCTGCCATTGCCTTGCACAAGACTTATGGAAAGAAGGATGTTGTCTATACCGCACCTATCTATAAAAAGTATCAGGTCATTGGTGATGAGGTACACATCGAGTTTGACTATCCCGAAGGAAGCGAACCCTTCATCCAGGACAACAATCTGCCCGGATTTACCATTGCTGGACCCGACCACAAGTGGTATGTGGCAAGCGCCAAGACAGACGGCAAGAAGGTAATTGTAAGAAGCAACAAAGTGAAATATCCGGTGGCCGTACGTTACGGATGGGCAGACAACCCCACCTGTACATTGCACACCGAGGGCAATTTCCCTGTAACCCCCTTCCGCACGGACAACTGGCAAGTATCAAACAAATAACCCTCTAATACATTATATTTATGGCACAAAGATTTATTCTGAACGAAGTTTCTTACTTCGGCCCCGGCGCCCGCAAGGAGTTGCCTGAAGTACTGACCCGAATGGGAGTGAAGAAGGCTCTTGTCACATCGGACAAAGGTCTCATCAAGGTGGGAACCACAAAGATGGTAACCGATGTACTGGACGAGATGGGATTCCCCTACGATATCTACAGTGAGATTAAGCCCAACCCCACAGTAACCAACGTGAAGCAAGGTGTGGAGGCGTTCAAGGCCAGCGGAGCAGACTGCATCATAGCCATTGGCGGCGGTTCCAGCATGGATACAGCAAAGGGTATCGGCATTGTGGCCAACAACCCTGAATTTGGCGACATCGTCTCTTTGGAAGGATGCGCTCCCACAAAGAACAAGAGTGTGCCCATCATTGCCCTTCCCACCACAGCCGGCACAGGAGCAGAGGTGACGATAAACTATGTCATCATTGACGAGGAGCGCCAGGCCAAGATGGTGTGTGTGGACCCCAACGACATACCGGCCGTGGCCATTGTTGACCCCGAACTGATGTACAGCCTGCCCAAGGGACTGACGGCAGCCACGGGTATGGACGCCCTGACCCACGCCATCGAAGGCTATATCACCAAGGGCGCATGGATCATGAGCGACATGTATGAGCTGCAGGCCATCAAGATGATTGCCGAGAACTTGCCCATCGCTGTGGAAGAACCCACTAATCCAGTGGGACGCGAGGGTATGGCGCTGGCACAGTACATTGCCGCACAGGCATTCTCCAATGTTGGCTTGGGCCTGGTGCATGGCATGGCCCATCCCATGGGTTCTTTGCATGACATTCCCCACGGTGTGGCCAATGCGTTGCTGTTGCCCACCATCATGGAATTCAATATGCCCACCCGCATAGAGAAATATGGCATCATAGCCCAGCACATGGGTGTGGACACCACCGGCATGACTCCCGAAGAAGCAGCCCAGGCAGCGGTGGATGCGGTACGCGAGCTCAGCATCCGTGTGGGCATCCCCCAGCATCTGTCAGAAATCGGCATCACGGAAGCGGACATTCCCGCACTTGCCGCACAGGCCATTACCGACGTCTGCACGCCCGGCAATCCTCGCGATGTGACCGAAGCGGAAATCATTGAACTTTATAAAAAGGTATTGTAATTGCCGCACTATAGCGAAATACTTGAGGTTCTCAGGAACCCGGCACAAGACATCAGAATCCGGTACACAGAGTTGTATCGGATTCTCTGCCTTGTACTGGAAGAGGCGACGCTACATACAGGCATCGACTTCAGTGGCCCTTTTGCCCGACTGACTTTTGCGTGTCAGAACAATCTGATAGAACGTGCGCTTCATTATCCCATAAACAACTTTCGTGGCCGTTGCCACAACTTGCATGAGCACACCCGTGAGGAACTGACCGTACTGTTGCCCCATGATGCCGCCTGTCTGACAGAACTGGTGCGTCAGGTACATGCCATCCCCGTCCCGGATGAACTTCTCTCTATGCTTCCGTCTAAGGCCGAGCAGCCGGAACGAGCGGATGCCGTGCCAAAGGTGGAGAAGATGCGGGTGAGCGTGCTTTCTTGGGACGACCGTTACATTCAGGCAGTTCCAGAGGATGGTTTTGAAGAGCAGATATCCATTGATTATGTGGATGACAACGGCCATTTGGGCGGTTGGGAACACTTGAAACCGTTACTGAATGTGGGCACGCAGTTGGGCTTGCTGAACTGCGTCGCGAGGGAAGGAATTTTCTATCCCGAGGTAATAATTCTGGAACCGGATTATCTGGTTGACGTTTCCACCGTTGCCGCCTGTTTCAAGGCATATGGAATTACACCATACGCCCACTTGACAAACCGCTTGGGCACTAAGGAAGCTTCGCCCGCCACTCTGCTCGGAAATTTTGCCGGCCAGTTGCTCGATGAGGAAGTCAGCCGGCAGAGAGCCTCCATGGAGGAAGAAGAAGGATATGCCGCTTCCGCAAGGCGTTTCATGCACATGAACGTGCTTCAGATTCTTTCTGTAAAAGACCAGTTCTCCGGTTTTCATTCCAAGGCACAAAGCCAGTTGGCCAATATCAGGAAGATTCTGCAACAAGCAGTGCGGCACGACAAGGCGTTGGATATGGACCATGTCCTGCTGGAGGCGTCGTTCATGTGCGAGGCGTTGGGCCTGCAAGGTCGTATGGACCTTATAACGGACGACTGCCGTGTGCTGATGGAGCAGAAATCGGGCAAGCGCGATGAGTTCCGCAACAGGCACGTGGAGAGCCACTATGTACAGATGTTGCTTTATCAGGCCATGCTGCATTACGGATTCGGTATCCGCAACGATGACATTTCCTGCTATCTGCTCTATTCCAAGTATGAGGACGGACTCTTGAAAGAGGGTGCGGCACCGCAGTTGCTGAAGCAGGCTTTGCAGATACGCAACCAGATGGTATGGCTCGACTTCAGATTGTGCAAGGGTGGCACGCAACTGCTGGAACAGCTTGTTCCTGAACATTTTCGTGGGGTTGGGTGCAGCGACCGTTTCTGGAATGAATATGTAAAAGACCCGCTTGCCCGCTTGCTGGATGCCGTAAAGGATGCGCCGGCTGAAGCCAAAGCCTATTACCACCGCATGACGGGTTTTGTGGCACAGGAACACCTGCTTGCCAAGATTGGTGCACCGGGACGCGAGGCCGACGGTATGGCATCTCTTTGGAAATGCTCCTTGGAAGAAAAGCTGCTGGCAGGCAACATCCTTTTGGGTCTGAGAATCGTACAGACCGTTGACAGCGAAGAAAACGGGACGGAACAGGTTGTCCTACAATTCTCTGGAGCCAACGACTTGGGCATCCCGAATTTCAGAAAGGGCGACAGCGTAATCCTGTATGCCTATCCGGACAATACAGTTCCCAATGCGTGCGGTGCCATATTATTCCGATGTACCATTCTGGCGTTCAATCTTGATTCGGTGGAACTGCAGCTTAGAACACCGCAAAGGAATCGCCGCATTTTTGAACAGACAACTTACAGGGTGTGGGCAGTTGAACATGATTGCGTAGAGTCCGGATTCTCCGCACTTTACCGCTCCGTGTATTCCTTGCTGACCACCACTGAGGAAAGAAGACGGCTGCTTATGGCGCAGCGACAACCGGAAGCAGACTCTAAAGTTGCCCTCAGTCAGGACTTTTCAATGGACGGCAAGTGCCCCCATTTCAACCAACTGGTTCTGCGTGCCCGCCAGGCAAAGGACTATTTCATGCTTGTTGGCCCCCCGGGAACGGGAAAAACCTCGTTCGGGTTGGTCAATATCTTGCTGGAAACATTGGCCCATCCGGAAGAATCCGTGCTGTTGCTCTCCTATACGAACAGGGCGGTGGACGAGATCTGCAGCAAGTTGGTGCAACATGGCATAGGCTTCATCCGTATTGGCAGGCCCCATGCCTGTAGCGAGGCCTACCATCCTTATCTTTTGGAACAGCGCATCAAACCGCTGGACAGAATAGACGAGATCGACGGTTTGATCAGACAAACCCGCGTATTCGTGGGAACCACCAGCAGCATTTCTTCCCATGCCGAATTGTTGCAGCTCAAGGTTTTTGACATGGCCATTATCGACGAAGCCTCGCAGATTTTAGAGCCGCAGATTATGGGCATCCTTTGCGCAACGTGCCACGGTGAGCCTTCCATTAAGAAGTTTGTCATGATTGGCGACCACAAACAACTGCCAGCCGTGGTGCTGCAACCGTCCCAGACCTCTGCCGTCAGCGATGCCCTCTTGAATGGAATGGGACTGATGGACTGCCGCGAATCCCTTTTCCAACGTTTGGTGCGCCTTCAGGAGAGGGCCTTTGGCACAGAATCCCCTTATATGTTTACCTTTACCCGTCAGGGACGCATGCACCCCGATGTGGCACACTTTGCCGTGAAGTCTTTCTATGAGGATAATCTCGGTCCCGTGCCCCTTCCTCACCAGCTTTCTCCGCTGCATTTTCCGGTGGTGGATGCGGACTGCCCCTTGCAGCAGATTATGGCCACCCGGCGCACGGTTTTCTTCCCATCGTCAGCGCCCGTTGACAACCTGTCTCCAAAGACAAACGTCAGGGAGGCCCGCATGATTGCCCGCACAGTGCAGAGCGTGTATCGCCTCTACCGTCAGAACCGGAAACCCTTCCTCCCCCATGAAAGTGTGGGCGTGATTGTCCCTTACCGCCTCCAGATTGTACAGGTGATGCAGGAGATAGCAAGCCTGGGCATACCCGAACTGAACGGAATCACTGTGGATACGGTGGAACGATACCAGGGCAGCCAGCGCGATGTCATCATCTATGGCTTTACGGTTCGCCAGCCCTATCAGCTCCAGTTCCTCTGCAGCCAGTCCTTTGTGGAGCAGGGGGCAGTAATAGACCGAAAACTGAATGTGGCCCTGACCCGTGCCCGTGAGCAGCTTGTGCTCATCGGCAATCCGACCATCCTCTCATTGGACGAGGTCCACCGCCGTTTGATTGAGGAAATCGGGGCAACAACCTTTCCTGAATAAGAACTCCTGCCCACTTTCTGATGTTTTTCCTCTTTCTGTCGCCAAGTCTGTCGAAAGGAGCAGGGGAGTGCAGCGCGGCAAATATAAGAAAATCCCACATCCGAATAGTTCTTTCGTGAAATTTTGTGCGCGGCAGAGGCTGCCGCACACTTTTCAGCCATAGGAAATGCTCGGCAGCCTCTGCCGAGCCCTTTTTTACCTCAAAAACACGTCCGGCAGACCCTGCCGAGCACTTTTTGGCCCCAGGAAACGCGCGGCAGCCTCTGCCGAGCCCTTTTTTACCTCAAAATAACGTGCGGCAGCCTCTGCCGAGCATTTTTTGGCCACAGAAACCCTGCGGCAGCCTCTGCCGAGCACAATAAGAAACGAGTTTTTAGTAATTTTGAGGCAAAAAATGAAAGTTATATGTTTTGTCTCTTCGCTCGCTTAATCGTGCTTTGACTATCGTCGAAGGTACTCACGCTCGGAAAAAAATCAAACAAGTTTGTTTTTTCGCTCGCTTAATCGTACCTTTGCACGCAAATTTGTGAAGATGAAACGCAAAATGCTTCTTATAATCGTCGGCATGATGCTGGTGCTGTTGGCCGGATTGTCCTTGTGGGGCGGTTCGGAGTGCGGCATGTCTGCCGCTATAGAGCAGACGGAAGTGCGTGTCATGGCCGATTCGGACTTTTCGGGAGAGATACTTCCCGTGAAGCAGCATCATCCGTATGACCTGGACGGCGGCGGTGTGGGGATTGCGCCCCGTACCAGTTCCCTGGGTTCCAATACTGTACGGAACGTGCAGCCGTTCTCTTCCTTGTGGCGCGAGCAGAGTCTCCGCCGCCTGCTGTTCAAGTATATTGTGCGTCTTGTGGAATATCGGGTGGCGCAGTCGCTGTCATACCACAGGACAGACTGTTGCGTGGGACGCATTTATCCTACGCCCTTGTACACTTTTGCCATTCGGCACATCATCATTTAGCGGTTTTTCTTTTTTCCCGTTTTACTTCCTGTTGTATAGCTGCGTAAGGTGTGTGCATTCTTGTTACATGCTTTTTGCGGGCTTTATAGGTGAACTATATATTATAAAAAAAGAAAATCAACCCAATAAAAATCAGATTATTATGACATCATTGTCTTTTGAGAATATTGGCCAGGTGGCCAATGTGAAATCCCGTGTGAATATGCCCATGATTGTGTTTTGTGTGCTTGCCTTTGCCTTTGGCGCGGCGCTGACGTTGTTTGCCTCTTCCAATACCAACGAAGGTATGGGAATGACGGGACTTTTTGTTGGTGTGCTCATTGTCATCGCAAGTGTGGCTGTGATGTTTTCCAAACGGAAACAATGGATTTATGTGCCCACCGGCAGCCCTCTTTACTCCGAATCCGTAGAGATGGATGTGGAACGGCTGAAGGAATTGCACAAACGTCTTGTGCAGATTGATTCAGAGGCGGAGAAGATGTTTGCGAGCGCAGACAAAGGGCGTGTGCTGTTTGAGAGCATCTATGCCACAGATGGCAGTTTTGCGGCCTTTCAGATAAGCCAGTATACGGCGCTCATGTATGTGCCCATAATGGAAATCCGTTGCCTCACCGGCAGTCAGGCCCTTGGCTTTGTGGAATTGCTCAGGAAAGAAATATGCAGGAAGTCCTAAGGCGGATGCTTGCGGAGGCCATGTCTTTTACCGGACATGGCCTTTTTCTCGCGTAGCCTGTTCGCCCGGCAATCTTAAAAAAAACTAAAAAACGGTTTTTTATTTTGTCCTTTTTCCAACAATTCGTAATTTTGTGTCTGATTCACGTTGATAATACACATATTAAGATATAATAATACGATGAAAAAACTTTTTCTTTTTGCTTTTGCCTTTGCGGCCAGTTTCTCTGCTGCGGCACAATCCATCTATTACCAGGACAAGAACAACAAGGACATGATGCGCCATACGATGCGCAACGATGTGCTGCGCAACGAGTTCATTCTGCCCAACGTAAACAAGTATGTGGTGCTGAAGAGCGACCTGCACATCCACACCATTTATTCCGATGGAAACGTGACACCCGAATATCGAGTACAGGAGGCCTGGACAGACGGACTGGACGTGATAGCCATCACAGACCATGTGGAATACCGCAAGTGGGAGGGACAGATGATTTCCTTCCTGAAAGGCTATGTGCCCGAGGGCACCAAGGCTGTAAATGCTGGCATCACAGGTAAAGCGGCTGATGAGCGGGGAATACTCTCTGACCTGAACCTTCCGGTGCGTGAGGCCCAACGGGTTGCGGATCAGAGCGGACTTTTGCTCATTCCCGGTGTGGAGATTACCCGCGACCCGCTGAAAGTGGGTCATTATAATGCCCTTTTCGTAAAGGATGCCAATACGGTTTATGATGCCGACCCCATCGTGTCTATAAAGAACGCCCGCGAGCAGGGAGCGATTATCATGCAGAACCATCCCGGATGGCGTCGCAAGGACTTGGAGATAATCGATTTTGAGAAGCAAGTATATGAGCAGAATCTGATAGACGGTGTGGAAATCATGAACGGCAGCGAATTTTATCCCACCGTGGTGAGCCGCGCTTCAGAAAAGAAACTCTTCATGGCGGCCAACACCGACATCCACAGCACCACATCGAAAGACTATGTGGCTGTGGGACACCAGCGCAACATGACCCTTATCCTTGCAAAGGAAAAGTCTCTTGATGCTGTGAAGGAAGCCTTGCAGGCACGTCGCACATTGGCCTATTCCTTTGGCACCATTGCCGGTGAGGAGCAATTGGTAAGAGATTTCTTCCAGGCCTGCATCAAATATGAGACACTCTTTGAGAAGGATAAAAAACAGCGCAGGGTGCGCATGACCAATCCCACCTCCATGCACTTTGTCCTGAACTTTGGCGGAAATCCCGTACAGTTACGTCCTTTCACTTCGCGCGACTTTAATGTGAGCCGCGACAAGGAGGTGGTCTTCACTGTAGAAAACCTATGGATTCCGGGCGAAAAGAAGCATCCCGAATTCAGACTGGGCTATCATATGTTTTAAACACTCTTAATTGTCAAACCATTAAAATTTAAATGTTATGTTAAGCAAACAACTTCACGAAGCAATCAATGCACAGATCAATGCAGAACTTTGGTCTGCTTATCTTTACTTGGCCATGTCTTTGGATGCCGAGAACAAAGGCTATAAGGGAGTGGCAAACTGGTTTTACGTACAGTTCCAGGAAGAGCAGGACCATGCCCGCATCTTTATGAACTATCTCAATAGTGTGGATGCCAAGGTTACCCTTTTGCCCATTGCCGAGGTGCCTTCAAAATGGGACACTGTGCTGGACATGTTCAAACAGACGCTTGAACATGAAAAGAAGGTTACATCGCTGATCAACAACCTGGCGTTCATCGCCAATGAAGACCGCGACTTCGCATCCATCAACCGCCTCGTATGGTTCATCGACGAACAGGTGGAGGAAGAAGAGTCCGCACGCGACATGATAACCGCCGTAGAGGCTGTGGAAGGCAACAAATATGGCATGTACATGCTTGACAAGGATTTGGCTGCCCGGACATATACTCAGGCATCTCCGCTTGCCGCATCGGCAGATTAAAAAATCTCTAAATGACAATTTTATGATACTTTCAACAACACCACAGCTTGAAGGACATCCAATCAAGGAGTACATCGGGGTTGTAACCGGAGAAGTGATTTCTGGTGCAAATTTCCTGAGGGACTTCAAGGCTTCGCTCACTGATTTCTTTGGCGGGCGCAGCGGAACCTATGAGAATCTGCTTCAGCAGGCAAAGGACAAGGCTTTAAAGGAAATGGAGGCTCGCGCGTCTGTCCTTGGAGCCAATGCCGTTGTTGGAATAGACATTGATTATGAAACGGTCGGCCAGTCCATGCTGATGGTTACTTGCAGCGGCACGGCTGTCCGCATTTGAATGTAAAGGTTAATAAAAAGAAAAGGGGCATACTTTCCGGTATGTCCCTTTTTGATGGTTTGTGTTTTTTTATGCCTGATGCACAGTAACTTGGGGGAAGGGGAATGAGATGCCTTCGCGGTTGAACACTTCGTAGATGTTCTGGTTCATGTCAAAGAACACACCCCAATAGTCCTCGTTTTTAACCCAAACTCGGATGGTAATGTTTACGCTGCTGTCAGCCAATGCGCTCAAAGCGATGAAGGGTGCAGGTTCAGTGAGAATACGGCCGTCTTTCTTAATCAAATCAAGTACGGTCTGGCGAACCTTTTCAATCTCTGTGCCGTATTCAACGCCTACAGTCCAGTCTACTCTTCTCAACTGGCTCAAACTGTAATTGGTTACACTGCCGCTGCTCAGACTGCCGTTAGGAACATAGATGATCTTGTTGTCTGGGGTAACCAAGACGGTGTGGAAAATTTGGATTTCCTTAACGGTTCCGCTCACACCTTGTGCATCGACATAATCCCCCACCTTATAAGGCTTGAACAAAAGGATGATTAGTCCTCCGGCAAGGTTCTGCAAGTTGCCACTCAGTGCCATACCCACAGCCACACCCGCAGATGCGAGCAACGCAGCGAATGAAGTGGTGTTCACACCCAACGCGCTGACAACGGATATCAGCAACAGGATGGTCAGCAGGATGTTGATAAAGCTTCGCAGGAAAGACTGGATGGTGGCATCAATTTTTCTGCGTTCCATCATCTGGGCAACCAAACGGTTGATGACAGAAATAAGGAAGCGTCCGGCAATGAATATGACTGCCGCCAGAAGTATACTTTTTCCTGCGTCGACACAAAAAGTGATAATCTGTTGAATAACTTGTTCAAGATTTACGTTCTGAACATTTTTCACAATTTCTGCGGTCTGTTCCGCCGCACCTTCTACTAATAAAAATGAAAACATAGAATTGTAATATTAATGTTGTTATTATGACACGGCAAAGGTATAGAAAATAATATAATAGGCCAAAAGAATACGGTATTTTATTATCACAACTCACGTTTCCTCCTATATTATATATAATAATGTGTATTAAATATTTTTAAGATTTCTTTAAAAAAAGTTGCCTGTATGTTTTGTCATATTGTGGAAAGTGTCTACCTTTGCACCCGCAAACGAGAAACAACGCAGTTTGCGATCGAGTTCTTTGAAAGATTTCACATAAGACATTAAGGAAATGTAGTACAAGCTTTTTTATAAAAGGAAGCGAACCGTCGATTCAATTTAGATCGAGATCGGGACAGGGTAGGATGATTCATTCCGTGAATAT
>JAFNXL010000025.1 GCA_017379075.1 Bacteroidaceae bacterium | reverse complement strand
TTCCTGATGGGCTATGGATCGCCACGGGAGGTAAGAATGGATGTTTCAATGCACAAGCAGTTAAGGTTCTCGCTGGCAGGGATGTGATTCTGATGCCCGACCTTGGAGCGACCTCCGAGTGGCAGGAGAAAGTTTCCATGCTTCGTCCTATATGCCGCAGTGTCAGCGTAAGCTCTGTTCTTGAAGATGTGGCAACTGATGAGCAACGCAAGCAAGGGCTTGACATTGCAGACTTCCTATTGATGAAAGATACTCCGCAGATGATACTGCAACGGATGATTGACAAGAATCCTGTATTACAAAAGCTCATCGATGAGCTGGATTTAGTTCTGGTAGATGAATCCTAATAGGCAAGAGAATCTTTCAAGGAAAAGGCTTTATAAAATGCCGTAGCTTATTAGGGCATTTTCTTCTCTTCCACTCGTGATGTGGCGGAGCGAAAAAGTCCCCATAAGGTCTTGAAGATACCTGCTACACAAATAGCGGTATTATGATGACGGCATTTTATAGAACAATCGTTTAACTTAAAACAAATCAAAATGAGTAATATTCAATATGCAGTATGCCACCTGCAACGTGGCAGTGGCAGTGACAGCGGTATGTCGTGCCACATAGAGAGAACGGATGCAAAGGGCAAAACATATGTGCCGGAGAATGCCGATGCAAAGCGGACACATCTGAATCGGGAACTGATAAAATTTCCGCAAGGAGTTGCCAACAGAACCGAGGCTATTCAGTATCGTATAGACCATGCAGGTCTGCACCGAAAGGTCGGTAAGAATCAGACCAAAGCAATACGTATCATCTTGACAGGAACACACGAGCAGATGTTGAAGCTGCAGAGTGAAGGTAAACTTGACAGATGGATAGAAGCCAATATCCGTTGGCTCAAAGATACATTCGGGGAAGAGAATCTTGTTTCGTGTGTGTTGCACATGGATGAGAAGACACCACATCTTCATGCCACCATCGTACCCATTGTGACCACAGAACGCAGACGCAAGGAGCGTGAGGGTAATAAGAAATATGCAACCAAAAGTGGGCCACGATTATCAGCAGATGACGTGATGGCTCGTGGCAAATTGTTCCAATATCAGAACACCTATGCCGTTGCTATGAAACCATTTGGATTGCAGCGTGGTGTGGTGGGTTCTACAGCTAGACATAAGACTAACGGTCAATACTATCGTGAGCAGATGTTGAAATACGAAGATGACATAGAGAGATTGCAGGCAGAAGTTGAGAAGGCACGTGAAGGTCGTTCCAAAATATTGGCATTCTTCGGGACGGGAGAGCTGGCCGAAGCAAAGAAAAAACTATCGGATAAGGACAAGCAGATAGAAAAGTTACAGCAACGAATCGCTCTATTAGAACAGGAGCAACTACAACTAAAGGAGCAACATAAGACAGAACTAGCGAAATATCGCAATGGTTATATTGCGGAGATTGACAAGGCTATCAAACGAGCCGAGATTGCCGAGCGAAAGAACATTGCTCACGAAGCTACCATAGAAAAGCAGAAGCAACGTATTGACACGCTTGACAGAAAGGCCAATCCGCATCGTTATTGCCTGTCATCGGGTGCAACACTCACAGGTATTCGCATGTCGCCTCGCCATTCAAACATACCAAGCCTTCGCATTCAAACTAAGGTGGAAAATGAGACATTTGAGGATGCGAAGTATTTCGAATGGTACAATCCTGTTATACAAAAGTATCTGAATGGCGAGCTTACAGAATATGAACTGGTCAATGAAATCTTTGAGCCGTTTGAGCAAGTGAATCAAGTTCAGGCCCAATTACTCGGAGCTACATTTGAGATGCTTTCAGGTGGTCCAGCACAGACTCATGTCGGAACTGGTGGAGGTGGTTCATCACCTGATATGCCTTGGGGAGAGAGGAAGAAAGATAATAATACATCAAGAAGGAGGAGATGATTATGCGAGTAACAATAAAATTAAAATTCAGAGCTTCAAGCATTGAAGGGAAATCTGGTAGTTTATACTACCAAGTAATTTATATGCGGAAAGTTCGACAGGTTGCAACAAACTTTCGAGTAGCCCCAAATGAATGGGATTCAGAATTGGAAGAAATTATCATTAAGGATGATGATTCTTCTCAAACCTGTTATTTGCAGTATGTACAAAAACACATAGAATACGACAAGAAATGTTTCAAGCGCATTGTAAAGGAACTAACCCTTTCCGACGCCCCATTTACTGTTGATACTGTTGTAGATGAGTTTAACAAGCAGACCTCAAAAATTACGCTATTCACATATATGGAGAAGATGATTGGAAAGCTCTGGCGCCAAGGGCAACAGCGCACAAGCGAGACATATCAAGCAGCTCTAAATAGTTTTCGGAAGTTTAGAAAAGGTGTAGATGTATGCTTTGATGATATTGATTCGGAAATACTTATTTCGTATGAGTATCATTTGAGAGCGAAGGGATTGGCCCTCAATACAATATCTTTTTATATGAGACGTTTACGTGCGGTATATAATAATGCTGTAGAAGATGGTTATGTGGAGAATAAGAATCCTTTCAAAAAGGTGTTTACATCATCTGAAAAAACTATTAAGAGAGCTATCCCGTTGAAATTTGTTCGAAAATTAAAAGATTTGGATCTGAATTGTTCTCCATCAAAGAGTTTCGCTCGTGATATGTTCTTGTTCAGTTTCTATACACGAGGGATGGCATTTGTGGATATGGCGTACTTGCAAAAGAAGAATCTGAAAGATAACGTTTTGACATACAGAAGAAAGAAAACAGGACAACTACTGTCTGTCCATTGGGAAGATTGTATGCAAAAGATTGTTGACCAATACTCATCTTTGACTTCTCCATTTCTTCTTTCGATTATAAAAGATCCTGACAAGAATACTAGAAAACAGTATCATAATGCCTTAACACTTATAAATCATAACTTAAAAGCGATTGGTAGAGAGTTGGGATTGAACTTACCGCTGACAATGTATGTTGCGCGCCATTCGTGGGCAAGTATTGCCAGGAATGAAGGAATACCAATATCAGTTATTAGTGAGGGAATGGGGCATGATTCTGAGAGTACCACACAGATATACCTTGCTTCATTGGAAACTCAAGTAATCGATAAGGCTAACAAGAAAATACTGAAATTATTATAAAAATAAATATTTCTGTATTTTGAGGAGTTCAGATGCGAACTCCTTTTTGTGTGCAGATGAACTTACTATTTGTTTGGCCAAACAATCCATCTCCTATTAGGAGATAATAATCTAATATGCAAATTTAGTTGTTTTATTTCATATTAAGGCAGTTTTAGTTTACAAAAAAACACTTTTTAAGTATAAATAATGGCTTTCTTGTTAAAACGTTTTGCAATTCAATAAAGATTTACTAGCTAAATGATTGCATAATAACAAGATTTATGAAGTATAAATCTCCTAATAGGAGATTCAATATGAATAGCGATAAAAGTTATAAAATATATGAATTACTCACTAATTGCCAACTCTGGTATTCAATTTTATTCGAAAGAAATCGAAATAGATTTGAATGATGGTTTTAAGCAGGTTTTCTACGAGTGGTTTGACGAAGAACAAGTGGAGCAAGTGCTTGAATATGCTTACGAAATCAAGCAGCAAAGCGAATTTGTTCGAATGTCAGACCTCCTGAAGTATGGTTTTATTGACCATGCTGGAAATCTATTGGTTGAGTCTAATGTCATTACAGCAAACCCTGAAGTTCGCTTAATCCACAAGGGCGATATCGCAGATGGTGAGGGACTTTTTAGGATGCGAATCGATGACAAAAATAGTTGCATCTTAGAAAAGTATCTTAATTGTTGGTTACCTGCTCCATATTATGAGATTGATCAAACTGGAAACTTTAAGTTAGGCCCATACAATTGGTGTCGTTTTAAAATTATTCCTATCTCTCAGGAGAATGGAGTCATTAAGGCCAACTTATTGGTTGCCTTTGATACACATGCTACATATGATGGCAATGATGAATACAACGAAAGCCCTGTGTTCTCGTTTGAGAATGAAAAATTATTTGGTCTTTGTGGTAATACCGACAAATTGATTGATTATTGTTCTGGCAAGAATGATTGGATTAGACTGTATTTGATGAAATTGGTTTACAATACTGATGACATCAATAAGATACCGCCACAGCAGCCATACAAGTATTCATTCTTGGCATCATATTATTTGCTTATAAGTTACTTGGTAAGAACGGCTAACCTTCCAAATATCAAACTTATTAAAGAGCGCGGACAAGAGGAAATCAATGTTGAAATGATTATTGACATTGGCAACTCTAGGACATCAGCTATTTTGTTTGAAAATTCAGATTTTACAAAAGTTGCATCTTTGAAACTGCAAAACTTTTCCAAACCATTATTGAGTAATGGCAAGTTGAATCGTGTTGAAGATTCATTCAATATGCGACTTGCGTTCAGTAAGGTCGAGTTTGGAGGAAATATGGAGGGAAGCACTCAATTTACTTGGCCTAGCATTGTTAGGCTAGGAAATGAAGCAGAGTATCTCTCACATGAGGCAACCAATATATCCTTTGCAAAACAGACATTATCCACTTATTCTAGTCCTAAAAGATATTTGTGGGATTATAACCCTCGACAGGAAGAGTGGCGCTTCATAAATCTTGAAAATAATCAAGATAGGCCTCCAATTCTAAAAGGGATATCTAACTATTTCAATTATGATGGAACAATTGATAAGGATGGATTAGGGGCTGGTGCTAATTATTCGAGAAAGTCACTTATGACATTTGCTTTCTTGGAGATTTTAGCACAAGCATCGGCGCAAGTAAATAGTCACGATTATCGAGAATACAATGGTAGCCTAAATACCCCTCGAAGAATCAATAAAATTATTTTGACTTGTCCGACTGCTATGTCTAAATACGAGCAGAAGTCTTTGCACTCGAGTTTAGAAGATGCGATTTTTGTTATGAATAAGTTTTATAACAATATCGATTCAAGTCGTATCCCATTAGATATCTCTATTGAGCCAAAATTAACCAAAGATTCAAATGATAATACACCTTGGATCTTTGACGAAGCTACATGCTCGCAGTTTGTTTATCTATATAGCGTTTTAACTGAACGATATAAAAACTTAACCAAAGAGTTTTTCGATATTTACGGCAAAGAGATTAGGACAGAAACAGGCTCTAGCACATGTCTAACAGTAGGTTCGTTGGACATTGGAGCAGGAACATCTGATGTTACTATCTGCTCTTATGAGTATAATGAACTTAAACCTTCGCAATTAAAGCCAACACCTATTTTTTGGGATAGCTTTGATTACGCAGGCGATGATATGCTTAGAGTGTTAATTAACAACATCCTCCTTGAAGGTCAGGACGGTATACTTCAAAAGGAGTTGTCAAAACTCGGTTTAGAGGCATCTCAGATATACTCTAAATTATTCGATTTCTTTGGGGCCGATCACAACCGCTTGTCATTTAAAGACAGAATGGTTAGAAGGGACTTTAACGCTCAAGTTTCTGTTCCCATCATGTACTATTTCTTGAACTTGCTAAGCGATGGTGAACAGTTTAGGGAAATTTCATACGACGAGATTTTTGCTAAACAGTCACCTAGTCAAGTTGTCATAGATGCTTTTAATGAAAAGATGGGAATCGATTTAAAGTCTATTCGATGGACTTTTGATTCTGCTGTAATGTGTAAGCATATTGAATATGCGATGGATAACCTACTGGAGCACATCGCTGTAATTATGTATGCATACAAGTGTGATATTGTTTTGTTGACAGGTAGACCAACATCACTAAAAGTTATTAGAGATATTTTCTTGAAGTATTTTGCCGTAACTCCAGATCGACTTATTTCCTTGAATAAATTCTGCATAGGTCATTGGTATCCATTTGCTGATAAAAATGGTTATTTGAGTGACTCTAAGTCTATTGTACCTGTAGGAGCTATGATTGCATATAAAGCATCTCACGCCGGAGGTTATAATGGTTTTTTATTAGACCTCAGCGAACTTGGCAATAGAATTAAGCCAACCACGGAGTATTATGCAAAGATGTCCAAAAATAGGAAAAATACAGACTGGTTTATCTCTCCTGATGTTAATAATGGTTCTTTGTCTATTGAATCGTTCCCTGCGTACATTGGGACCAAGCAATTCGATATAGGGAATTACCCATTAAGACCGTTCTATGTTTTTGACATCGACGAGAGAGGCATCAAAGCAAGAATTAGAAAGCAATATGAAGAAAACTCCGTCGAGTTAAATTCACAAGAGATTCAAGTTGCGCTTCAGGAGGAAATTGACAAGATTCTTTCGAAGTGTCCGCTAACATTATCGCTTACAAGAGAAAACTACAAAGAAAATAAAGAGATAATAGTAATAGATAGTGTTAAGGGTGATGATGGTGAGGAGATAAATATCCGCAATTTCAAATTGGAGATACAGAGCCTAAATGATCCTGAGTGCTATTGGTTAGACTCTGGAGAGTTTAATATCAACACAGTGTCAAATGTTAACCGCGAATTGAGAGAGTAATATGAATACAATTATAGATAAAAACCTGCAAGCTATTGAGCAAGCCCTTAATTGGGTTGCAAATGTTCCTGAAGCTGAACAACTTCAGTATAAGCAGGACCTCATCAATATACGACGTGAGCTAAATAAGATTAAGTTCGCGGTAGAAGAGCAATGTTCTACAGCTGCATTTGGTGAGAGCCAAATGGGTAAATCATATTTAGTAAGTGCAATGCTCTCAAAACCAGGTGAGGCTTTTTGTGTTACTGATTCATCAACCGGAGAAAGGTATAATTTCATAAACGAAATTAATCCAAGTGCCCCAAATGCTACTGTTGAGGCTACTGGCGTAGTCACTAGATTTACCGTCAAGTCGGATAGCCAAACACCAGAGGGTTATGTGAAAATTCGCCTTTTGTCAGTTGTCGATGTAATATTAATTTTGTGTGAAGCATATTATACTCAGATCGTTGACTACGACTTCAGCCAAGTACTCAGAACAAGTGCTATAAATGATGCTGTAAAATCGTTATCACTAGGAAAACAAGGAAAGAACAGTCTTTTGAGTGAAGATGATATTCTAGATGTGCAGGAATATCTAAAGTCATTATCCTCATATAATAGATCAATCCTCAATATTACTGATTCAGAGCTTTTCCCATTCTTGATTCATAATATCAATCGACTATCTGAGGAGCAAACCCTCGGGTTGATTGAAATGCTTTGGGATAAGAATCAGGATATAACCAAATCTTTTAAAGATATAGTATCAGAATACAAAAAACTTCAGTATTCAAGGTTCGTATATATCCCATTTAAGTCTGTACTTCGCAAACACGGCACCATTTTGGATGTTGCTCGTCTTAACGAAATGTATTGTGAGCCTGAGAATGTCCCGATGGAATACATTAAGGACTCTGAGGTTAGGATTGCAAATGGCAATCAAATCACAATGAAGAAATCATTTTTGAGTGCGTTGACTGCCGAATTATACTTTGTGTTACCCTCTGCCATTGCCGAAGAACATCCGTTTTTGAAACATCTTGACATCTTGGACTTTCCTGGAGCACGAAGACCAGAAAAAATTAAAGCAACAAAATTAGCAGATGGTGAAAATCTATCAACTGTATATCGTCGAGGAAAGGTTACTTATTTGTTTAACAAATATTCTACTGCTAAACGAATCAACTCATTAATGTTCTGCCATAATAATAATCAATCGGCGGAAAGTACAATGAGTTTTGTGCTTAACAGCTGGATAACTAACAATGTTGGCGAGAGTTCAGAAAGAAGAGCCTCATTTATTGAGCAGTCTATAATCTCTCCTCTTTTCATTGTAAGCACTTGGTTCAATAAAGATCTTGTGTACCATGATGAGATTAAGGGTAAATCAGATTTGGAAGAGAGATGGAGACGTCGCTTTACTACCGTTCTTGAAGGAGAGGTATTAAAGTCTTTGTCAGATGAGACAAATACTCATTGGTTCAACAACTGGTCAAATGGTAGTTGCTTCAAGAATATATATATGCTAAGAGATTATAAGTTCTCTAAGGAAATATATTCTGGGTATCATCCAGGCCCAGAGGGAAAATCTCCAGAGGTGTCGCTGATTACGCCACCTGCATATCCTACATTTCTGAATGATCTTAGAAACTCATTCTGCTCATGTCAATTTGTTAAGACACACTTTAACTCACCAGAGAATGCGTGGGATAGTGCGGCAACAATGAACAACGATGGAACGAGTAGAATTATTGATGCATTAAATACTATTGCACCTAACTTAAACAATGCTCGTACTAGTAAATTCAATTCTGATATTAGAGCTTTATTGAATAAATTAAAGTCGACTCTTCAAGTTTACTATCATAGCGATAATAAAGACGAAGAAGTGCAGAAAGCCAAAAAGCAATCTCGTAGAGCAAATATGCAGATTGATATCCAAATTGGAAAAGATCCATCATTCTTCGGTACTTTTATGGATCGCTTGATGCTGAATGAGACCGAACTGCGAGAACTATTACATACTATTCTCATAAACAATAAAGCCCAGGTTAAAATGACTAACATTGAGTCTCAGGTCTTTATTGCTGCAGGTTTGAGCACTGATAACTCAAGAAAAGAAAATGAGATGTTGTTGTGTGAATATACGGGTTCTGAAAATATTGAAGAGTGCAAAGAAATGTTGATGGAGATGAATGTCGATATGGCAAAACTCTTATCTAGCAAACAAATGCATATTGGAACAGCGGAAAGCGTTGTAATGCGCGTTGAAGAGTACTGGTATAACGAGGTTTTATCTCATTATGGAGTAAATGCATTGAAGGATAAAGTTGATAGCATCTCTACTATTGTGTCGACTCTGTATAGATTATACCTTCAGCTTGAAGTTAGAAAAAAATTAATAAACAAAGTAGAATACTATATTAATTGTTTTGGTAATGAGGGCGCTGTAGGTGTACTATCTGACTATCTATCAGTAATGTTCAACAAGATGACCTCTTCGTTTGGATATGAATTCCTGACAGATGAAGCCAAAACATCCATTGCCGATATAGATGAGAAGTTCAGTTTGCGCATAAACGAAGAGTACATAGAATCTCCTCAAAATGAAGGCGTAATGTTAGTATCCCATATTAGTCATCAGAAGGAGATATTGGAGCATCCAAGTTTTAATTCTGATGATAAGGCTTTCTTGAACAAATTTCCTCAGTATAACAGTGTTTGGAAATGGGAGGAACAGCTGAAAATTGGATATGTTTTAGCTTGTGATCTGCCCAACTATGATGCAGAGGCGAATAAAACATTGGGAGATATTTTAAACATTGTAAATTCATAATTATATGAGTTCTGTTAGAGATAAAGTAAAACTCTGTTCGATTGATATGAATGGTGTTGCTGTTGAAAAAATCAATGGCGTACCTTTCTATGAAAGATATATAGAGTTTGATAACACCATTAAGAAGCATATAATTGACAGAAAGTATCACAACCTTTTTGCGCAGCCCGTTTTCAATACGACAAATGGGATGATTGACTGGTATGTACCGGCGAACTTCCAAAATGCAATAAAATTGTCTGAATTGAAAGGAACTGCTGAAGGTGATGAATACTCAAAGCAGAAGGAATTAATCATCCAGCATCTTAATAGGACCGCAGCAGATTTACCTGACCATGATCAAAAATATTTTAAGTGCCTCACAAAGTACTTATCATCTGACTACATTGATGATTTGGTATATTGCGATAAAGGCCAAATTATATTTGGCGTATGGGGATTAAGACTAATAGATGGAAAGAATCTTACTACATCTATTAGAACGGACATAGATGATAAAAGAGTGTATACCATAAACTATCAAGTTAGAGGAAATGGTATAATGTCAGGTATTAAAGGTACTATAAAGCGACGTCATGGACATGTCCTAAATGGAGGTAAAGATATTCCAAATATTATCCCTGGTGATGGGTTTGAATTCTCATCTTGGGAACCAGATGCCCCACATAATCGGAAGGTAGAATCAGATATTAATTTTACTGCCATATGTACTCCTATTCCAGCACCTCCAGTCAGTGAAGAAACTGCGCCAACTAACGATATTGTGGAGTCTGAAACAGCGCAGCCTGAGTTTAGCAATGTGAGATTCGATGGTGGCGAACACGGTAAGATAAAGGGTATTGATACAATACGAGCAAAAAATGGAGAGCCTGTACCTCCAATGCAAGTGCCTGAAGTTAAACCCAAACGAGGCTATGATTTCGTGGGTTGGGATGAAGATATAAACAATCCAATCAATGGAGATAAAGTCTTTAAGGCTCAATACAAAAAGAATGGTAAGGGTTTCTGGGGTAACTTGTTTAGTGGTGGCCTATTTGGATGGTTTAGAAACCTTTTTAGTGGATTTGGTTTTGGTGGGTTTGGTAGAGGCTGGTTCTCTGGCTGCTTGAGTTGGATCGTAGGACTTTTATTAATGGGCCTCCTTATTATGTTGTTGTCTTCTTTGTTTAGAGGGTGTAGTACACGAAACAATACACCTATTGTAACTCAACCTATTCCTGAGGTTGTGCATACGCCTAAACAAGAAACACCTCAAGAAACTCCACAAAAGACCGATGATTACGAGGCGATACGCGCTCTAATTCAAGAATATGAAAGAAGAATAGATGAGCTAGAGCAAATGTTACCAGAGAATCAAGTAGGGAATAATAATAAACAAAGTGATTCTGAATATGTCCAGATCTAAATTTAATTTTGCTTGGGTCTTTGCGACACTTGCACTTCTAACATATACATATATAAGCTTTATGGGGCTTATATATAGTCAATTGTGCTCACTAGGGCTTTCTATCCTCATAGCATTGGCATTTACAGGCATTATCGTCTTTTTGCTCAATATTATGTGTAAAGCAAAAGCTACAAGGTGGCTTCGGCTTGGTATTATAGGTCAAATATCTATTGGACTCATTATATTAGTTTTCCTGTTAGTGTCATCCGTCTTCTTTACTCATTTTACGCGTATGATAAAAGAGAAGGACTCAATTGTAGAACTTTATTCAGAAACTATTGATGATGCGCGTGAGTTAGATGCAAAATATCGAGAATATGTAGACCAACGATGCCAAAGTTACAAAGCAACAATAGTTGGGTTAAAGGTTGGAACAAAAGGATACACTGATATGGTTGCAAAACCATTGTCACTAGGTATGTCCCAAATTTCTATATCTGAAAAATACGCAAGCAGATTGAAAGACTTTTTATTAGGAGACAATATAGATGCATTAAGCGAAAAAAGAACTGTCTGGCTTTCTGAAAGTGCAACAACTATATGGAATATTAATCTTCCTAAAAACATTCAAGATGTTACTTCTTCTGTAAACTCTTGGCTCGCAAACTATGGTGAGCTGAGCCAAAAGCAGTATACTCTGGAAAGAAATTATCCAAAATTTGAGGACGAATCTTTCAATCAAAATGCTGACAGATTACAAAAGTTGTGTACAACAGTTGTTCCACCATCATTTATTGCCATTTTGCTAGCTATTATATGCTGTGCAATAATCTTGTTACCTTGGATTGTGACCTCAAAGGACATAGCCGCAATAGGCGATGACAATAACTATATAGTAGAAATGCCTGAAGAAGATTAAATAGATGGAAGAGAAAAAAGATAAAATATTAAGTCGTTGTAATGTAATACCGATCAAAAATATTGTAAAATATTTGAGAGATGGTGTTATAACTATGGATGAGTTAAGAGCTAATGGCTTGTCATCTGAACGAGAAGACGAGATTAATAAGGAGATCGTTTGTAATGAGAATATTATATGGAAACGAGCTCAAAAGTCTCATACGCCACAGGCGTATCATGAATATTTGAGGATTTTTCCTGAAGGTAAGTATGCAGAGAACTGTAAGCAAGCCTTAGAGGACCTTGAAGATAGTTGGTGGAATGATATTTCAATTGCACCAACAGAAGAATCTTTGAATGCCTATATTGCAATATACCCAGAAGGAGACCATTTATATGATGCAAACCTCCTTTTGAAGGATATAGACTGGTTAAACACGTGCCGAATCAATACTCAAGAAGCATATCTTAAATATAGAGATAGTTTCCCTGGTAAGCATTCTAAGGAAATTACTGAAATTCTTGTTGGTTTTAGCGATCAAGCCGACTGGGAGTTCGCATGCTCTATGAACACTACAAATGCATATAGAGATTACATCTCGAAGCACCCCAATGGGAAAAAGGTCTCTGATGCTCAAAATATAATTAGTAGTAGAAGGGAGCACGACGCCCTGATTAGTGGTATTTCAAGTGATAAAAATTACATTAGTGCTGAGGAAATTCAAACAGCAATTAATAATAATGTTATTTCTCGTGAGGAGCTAATAAGTATTGTAGGTGCTGATTGGGCCAATGAAATACTCTCTTATCAAAGGCCACCTGATTTGCCTATTTACACTTCTCCTCAACAATTGCAGAAGGGCAAAACAGAAGTGTATTTTTGGGGTACACCTGCATCTGGTAAAACATGTACTTTGGGAGCAGTTTTGAGCAGCGCCTACACTAAAGGTAAACTTATCAAAAGAGGCGGAGCTCTTGAATATATGGATGGATTAAAAAATATATTTAACCCATCTGGTATTAGTAGATTACCAAATAGTACATCTAATGCCTGTATTTATGATATGAATGTTGATATTAAGGATGACAATAACCGAAAACATCCGATCACACTTATTGACCTTGCAGGTGAGATATTCAAATGCATCTATTTTAGTAGCCAAAATTTTGACCTAGACGAAGATCGTCAGCGAATACTAAATACAACATTTAACTATTTGAAGGACAAAAGAAATAAAAAGATTATGTTCTTCGTAGTTGAATATAATGGCCATAACAGAATTTGGGATGATAACTCAAATCTTAATATGAGTGACTACTTGGATAGATGTTTGAACTATCTTAACGATTTAAGAATTATCAGCAGTTCAGTTAATGGTATATATGTTTTAGTAACCAAGAGTGATATGATTCCTTGTGAATATAAGGATCAGGCTGTAGAAGCACAAAGATATGTAGAAAAGTACTTTAATGGTTTTTGGGAAACATTGAAGGAAATTAGTAGAAGCTGTGGCGTTAAAGACCTCAAAGTCATTCCTTTCTCTGTAGGCAATGTGGTTGCTAAACAGCTTTGTGAGTTTAATGGTAAGTACGCGAAGTTGGTATTAGACAATATATGCAAGAAAAGTGATAGCACTGGGCGTAGTTTGTGGGATTTCTTAAAAGGATAAGCTATGAAACAGTATATAAAAGTAGATTTGTACGGACAGTTTGATGATGATACTAGACACGAGTTTACGTATCCATCAAAGTTGTTAAATCAGTACAGTTTCACAGAAGCTACTGTCTGGGCAAAATCAATATCTGACCCTCGAGCATTACATGGTAAATTATGTAAGGCTGGAGCTGATTGCTATGTTATATGGGGTAACGAGTATGGCAATTACTTCTCTCACATTACACGAAATAGTCGAGATTCCAGAGGTGGAATGGCTATGGTTACTTTCTTCGTAGAGAGAAATCATATTTGTGACGGCAAGGATATTTATGAGGCATTAACAAAACTCTCACATAAGTTCATTGTAAATGGAGAATATAGCAATGAAACTGTAGAAGAGGTTATAAATGACATTGCGGTGTATACTTCATCGAAATGTATTCCTTCTAAAATTAATAAGAATACTACAACAACCGAGCCCACATACGGATATAAAGTTTATGCGAATGATGAAGAACTCATAGATCTCTTGACATTTATCGCTCAAGAAGGATATGCATCTTATGATAAGATAATTCTTACAAAAGATGGTAATACTAAAGATAATATAGCAATTCAGCATATAACTTCTTCTTTACGCAAATACTATAATATTTACGATGCTCAAGATGCCCAAGCAAATTGCAGATTCATAAATGCTCAAGATACTTTCAATATTACATATAGGAAGCAGGGGGTTGATAATGCGATTATTGCATGCAACGCACCTCATTGCAATTGTGAATACTTTCAAATAAAGGGAACATCAATTGTTTTAAACGATGTTTCTAAAGTAAACGTAGTCTTCACAAAAACTTGGTATTTTGACATCCGCAAATCAACCGACAATACTTGTGTCGATGAGAGTCTTATTGAGTTAACAGTCAATGGACGTATTCCAGATAAGTCAAATCGAAAGCTAATACGATTTACGGAAGAAGAATTGAAAACATTGCGAGTTGTGCCTATAACAGCATCAGGTCCACACTACCATCAATACAATGGCGAAGTAGATCTAACAACAACTAATTCTCAAATATTAATTAAGATGGAACCTAAAGTATCAAAAATAAGAGTTCAGTTCAATTTTGATAATAGCATCAGTTCTAGCCCGGTGTTTATGCAAATTGATGAAACAACTAAAATATATAAGGACTTAACGCAGTCTGATAGATTCTGTGGGTACAGAGCGAGATTAGACTTTAACAATGTATATCAAGTTGATATTCCTAAAAATCCTAAACCAGTTAGAGATTATGAGTATAATGATTATCAATCATCATCTCCTAAATGGATTAAATGGCTAATGGCTATTCTCATTATAGGTTTTATTGCAGCAGTAGGTGTACTTTCTGTTCTCTACTGGTCTGAGATAACTAGTTTCATAAATAACTTTTTGAATAGTTTTTATGAAGAGAGTATTTAAGATTTTACTGGTTATGGTCGCTGTTATAGGAGGACTATATTTAGCGATAAGCCATTTTATGTCACTTGGTACATCTCAGGATGCCATAGAACAATATAATTATCATAAAGACTTTACTGAAGGTGTTGATAGTTTGTCTCAGAGCTGGTCAAAAAAAGATTTCAACCAGCTTAAGGAACTTTATGCAGACTTGGCAATAGTTGGCTCAATGGGGGCAGTAGAAAGTGAAACTCTCTCCGAATACAATGCTTTATTAAACACTAAAGCAGATTTGATTTTACGCTCATATTTCAACCAAAAAAGTTGGAACGAATCAGAGTTACAGTCTCTAAATAAGTTTGCTCAGTATATTGATCATAAATACACTGCTAATGCTGTAAGTGGATATTATAGCATACAGTCACTTTTAGCATCTAGTCAGTCTTGTCGTACCCAATCGCAAGTTGAGAATTGTATTACTGAAAGCGCAAAGTATTCTGTGCAACCATGGAGTAATTGTACTTCATTGAAAGAAGGTCTAGCTGCAGTACCAAACACATCAATGACTTCATATACCAATAAAACATTGCTACCGAAGTGTAAGAAGATGAATAATTTCAAAAGTAATTATTCTTATTTTGATGATTTTGATGCAGACTACCAGATGCTCAAGAATGCACAATTATTCTTGAGCAAGCATAAGTATAGCAATAGTGCCTTAGATGCAAGTTTTAAGTCAATTAAATATAATGATGCAGCTAACTCATTAGATCCAAAATTCTTCTAATATGAAAAAGATATTCTCATTATTGATACTATCATTCGTGATTGTACTGTCTGCGAGTGCTCAGGATATATCTTCTGCTTTACGTCAAGCAGAAGCTAGATTCTCTAGTGGTAATGAAACAGGTGCCATAGAGTTGGTTACAAAAATACTGCAAAAGTACCCAGACAACCAGCAAGCGAAAGCATTGTTGGAAAAATTCAATAAAACTATTTCTGATAGACAAATAGATGCAGACTGGCAATTAGCTCAGACAACTAATACCTTTGAGGCATACGAACAATTTAGGGCCAAACATCCAGGAAGTAAGTATGATGATACGGCTTCAGATAATATGGCAAAAAGGCTAGCGGATAAGTTTACGCCAAATTCTAGTTATTCTGATAGAACAAGAGCGGAGTCGTACGCTAAAAAGGGTATGACAAAGGATTATATTGCTAATAAGTGGAAAGCAGCTATGGCTAAGAAGACGTCAAGTAGTAGTACATCGTCGTCATCATCCTACCGTTCTTCCAATACAACTAGTTCATCAAGTTCTTATAACAGTTCATATTCGTCTAATAATAGAAGTTATGGCTCATCTAGTTATAATTCCAATAGTGGGTATCGTAATTCCACATATGTTAAAAAAGAACCATTTGTTAGAGTCGGTATTGAAGGCTCAATAGAGGGATTAAAGAGCTTCTCTTCTGGTTGGGGACTATCTATGCGTATAGGTCGTTTTAATTCACTTTTTAACTCTACTATAGGCATAAAATATCAGTATACTGGATATAGTAAGTGGGTGGGTTATTCATATGATGACTATAATAGTTATTGGGGATATGAATATGTTTATAGCTATGCAGACTATAAACGAAAGGTTAATCAATTTGTATTTCCTATCATACTTAATTGGAATGCAGCTAGAAATGACAATTGGTCATTCTATCTAGGTATTGGATACGAGTTTGGCGTTCTTTTATCAGATAATTACAAATTCGAGTATGATTTTGGAGATCCTTTTAACGAAAGTGATTTTTATAGATATGGTGACGAAGACTTTGTTCAATTATCTGTACCATCAAGAAGTGTGATCTTGCAAATGGGATTTGCTGGCAGACATTGGGATTGGAAAGCATATTATAAAATACACACAAAAACAACTAGTACATTCAATAGCGAATCTGGTGCTGTAGGAACAGCATTTACATATTATTTCTAGGCATATGAAAAAGAGCTTTAAAGATTTAATCAAAGGCATTGTGGCTACCTCAATAGCTGCAATAGCGGGAACACATGGCGCAGAAGCTGCACCAACAGTCTCTTTTAATGACTCAGATATGGATTTAGATATAGCGTCAGTAGGTGAGGCAAAGAAAGATCTTAGCTACAAATTGATGCTTAAGATAAATAGTGATAATACTTATGATATAGCTGGTCATCGAAGCCATAGTTCACACAGATCTCATCGAAGCCATAGTTCACACAGATCGGGTTCGAGCCACTATTCGCACTCATCACATTATTCATCCACAACCACAACAAGAAGTACAACGAGTTCAAGTAGTAGTTCATCTTCATATGTTTCTCCTTCGTCATATAAGTTGGGTTCTCGCACACTCAACAAGGACTTATATGGAGCTGATGTGAAACTTCTAACTGACAACCTGGTTAAGTGTGAGTATTTGGACAAGTCAAAAGTTAAAACTAATTATTCTGGTTATGTAGTATATGATGAGAATGTTGCTGACGCTGTAAAGAGATTCCAGAAGGATATGGGTCTGACTGAGGATGGTATTGCAGGCACAACAACTATTACCAAACTTACTGCTTATGCAGAAAACTTTAAGAAACTTGGGGATCGAGTATTGAGTGTAGGCATGTCTGGTACTGACGTAACAGAGATGAAGAATCTCCTTATTGAGAAGGGCTATATTGAGGGCACAGCATCTAAGGGTGTATCAACCTTTGATGTGACATTAGAGACGGCACTTAAAGCATTCTTAAATGATGTAGGTATAGAGTGGACAGGTAAAACAGACTCAGATATAGTATTCTATCTAAAGAAGAAGTACAATGATTAGCTCCAAAATTGAGAATAATACGCTAATAATAGAGGTTGATACTTCAATATATAGTGAAGCTGTAATATGTAAAACTCTATATTGGCTTACTACGGATTTTATTATCTGTCGTAGTAAGGGTGTAAGCGATAATATTCAAAGAATAGAGTTCAAACTTAAGAATGATGTGCCAGACTACAACTGGGATAAACTTGTATTTGATTTAAGTGACAAGTTCATTGACTATAAAAATCGTCAAATAATCCTGGAGGAGACTAGAAATTTAAGAGAACTCTATTTTGCAAAGGCCTTTGCAAACAGCGATAGTTTCGTTGAATTTAATTTTAATGACTAGTGTACTATCTACTGCCTTTCAAATATAATATAGCTAACGGCAAGGAAATAATCACTAATGATTTTGGTGATTATCAAATTGTGCCGAGGGGCACTGTGTCTAAAATTGTCAATAGGGAATTAGACCCGTCTGACAATCTTTACAAAGATTTGCTTGCTTCATATATAATAAGTGAACAGCCAGTCCCTCGACTGATAGATAATTTATCTGTAAGACTCTCAACAAGAAAGAGCTTTTTAGATAATTATACAGCACTGCACATTTTTGTAGTAACATTAAGGTGCAACCAGAATTGTGTGTATTGTCAAGCATCAAGTAAAGTGTGCGATAAAAGTGGTGTCGATATGAGTAAAGAAGATTTATTCAGATCGATAGACCACATGTATATGTCTCCTGCACCGCACCTAACAATGGAGTTTCAGGGAGGGGAGCCAACTCTGGTTCCGGAATTGATAAAGGAAGGTATTCTCTATTCGGAAAGTAAGAGGGAGCAAACCGGTAAGTCTGTTACATATGTGATATGTACAAATTCCGTTAATATCCCAGACCATCTTTTGGATTTCTGCTCAAACTACAATGTCGTATTTTCGACTTCATTAGACGGTCCTGAGTGGTTACACAATACAAATAGAGGAAAGTCTGATAGCTATCAGAAAGTTATTGCAGGCATTGAAAAAGTAAGAGATGCAATAGGTGAATATAAGGTGTCAGCCTTAATGACAACATCTGAACTGTCCTTAGACCATCCTAAAGAAATTATTGATGCGTATAGAGCGAATAAGTTTAATAGCATTTTTATAAGATCGCTCAACCCATATGGATTGGCGAAGGATAATGAAGATTGGCCTCGCTATTTTGATAGATTTGTTGAGTTCTATAAAATCGCTTTGGATTATATCATTGAGATTAATAAATCCGGAGAATTATTTGTTGAGGAGTTAACAACCATGATTCTCAAAAAGATATTGACTCCGTTTCCAATTGGTTTTGTCGATTTACAATCACCTTCTGGCATTGTAAATGGCGTAATCGTATACAATTATGACGGATATGTTTATGCCTCTGATGAGTCAAGAATGCTTGCTGAAAATGGAGACTATAAGTTTCGACTAGGTAAAATAACTGATAACTACGAGAGCATCTTTTATGGACGTAGAGTACAAGAAGTGTCACGAGTTTGGGCAACAGAATATATTGCAGGATGTTCGGAATGCGCATACTTGTCTATATGTGGTGCAGACCCAGTTAGAAATTATTCAACCCAAGGTGATGAATATGGTTTTCGACCTAGTTCGACATTGTGTAAAAAGAATATGAGCATAATTAACCACATATTCCACCTACTTGATACTCGAAGAGAAGAACTGATGCCTATTTTTCAGAGATGGATAACAGGAGTAGAATAATATGAGAGACACAATAGATATAAATTCTAATGATAATGTTCTTTTTATTACATCTCAATGTAATAATAGATGTTTAATGTGCTGTCAGCCACCGAATAACAGCAACGATTTAGAGCGCAATTATATTAAGAACATAAAACTGATTGATTCTGCCCCAAGTACGTTGCCATCTATTGGAATTACAGGAGGTGAACCGACATTGCTTGGAGATAAACTCTTCTCTTTAATAAGTCATATCAAAGCAAAATTACCGGAAACTGAAATTCATTTACTTACAAATGGACGCGCATTTGCAGATATTACTTATGCAAAAAAACTAAAGCAATGTGGCACTGACAACATATTACTTGGAATCCCACTTCACTCAGACTGCTCAATTGATCACGATTATATTACTCAATCCAAAGGTTCTTTTGATGAAACAATGCTAGGGTTATATAATCTTGAACGGTGTGGTTTTGATGTAGAACTTAGAATTGTCCTTAACAGAATAACCTGTCAGAGACTCCCTCAAATGGCTAATTTTATTTATCGGAATTTGCCTTTTGTCAGGTATGTCGCTTTTATGGGTATGGAATATACAGGGTACACAATTAAAAACCACGATTTAGTTTGGATAGACCCACTTGACTATAAAGATCAACTTGAGACTGCTGTATGCGAATTGAACCGTTGGGGGTTAAATGTATCCGTGTTCAATTTGACTCATTGCGTATTGAATGAAAATTTGTGGAAATTTGCAGTTAAATCCATTTCTGATTGGAAGAATGAATATGCTGAATTCTGTGATGAATGCGCATTGAAAGAGAAATGTTGCGGTTTGTTTGCAACATCGAGAAAACAGAGTAAAGGATTACAACCAATAAAAGTAATATTATGCGAATAATCTCAACACTACTACTATTAGTCGTTTGTTTAACAGGATATGGACAAACATCTAAAGGTATTTCAGGATCTTTATTAGAGATGCCAAAGATCACTGCTAGTGACAATGTTATTACATATACAGGTTTTACTGTGTCATACAACACAAAAACACTAATCCCTAATTGGGTTGCATATGAGTTGACCGATGTAGAAGTAGATGGTCAGTTCCCGAGGAAAGGTCAATTCGGCATGGATCTTTCTTTTAAAGGTCGCCAGGCAATGAGAGAGGATTATAGCAATTCGGGATGGGACAAAGGTCATATGTGTCCTGCTGCTGATTTGAAGTGGTCAGAGAAGACTATGTATGAAAGTTTTTACCTAACAAATATTTGTCCTCAAAATCACGAACTTAACTCAGGTGACTGGTTGACACTTGAGAAATTAGGAAGAGAGTGGGCTAAAAAATTTGACAAGGTGTATATAATTTGTGGCCCAATTATTACGAACAACACTTACGGAACTATTGGTTCAAATAAGGTCGTCGTTCCAGATGCGTTTTTTAAGGCTTTCCTAACTGTAAAAAATAATGTCTTTAATACTATTGCATTTATAATGCCAAATACTCCTGGTCATAAACGCATACAAGAGTATGCTGTTTCAGTAAACGATTTGGAAAACATAATTGGTATTGATTTTTTTACTAATATTGACGACAGATTTGAGGAAATGGTGGAGTCTGATGTTTATTTTAGACACTGGGGCCTTTAATAATATAATGATGCAAAAAGTGACTTCTTTTGCATCATTATTCATTGAATAATAAACTACCCCAAAAGTTAATATAACCAAATTGATTGCATATATCTGAAGGGATATAATCTTTACTCTACAAACAAGTCATCGAGCACAACTTCGCTTTGTACAGTTCCGCTATACATATTCTTTTTTAAGCCGTAGGTGGTTACGAATGTTTGATGTATTGCTTTACGTGTCTTGGTTGCTGAACGGAAAATCTCCGCACGTTCTCTCAAGCGTTCATCATACTGCTTGGTAATTTCAAACTCACATTGCGAGAACTTCATTTCACATAGGTTTATGGTTTGGTCTCTGCGGTCAATGAGCAAGTCAATTTGTGCCCCATCACCTTTCCAACCACATATATCACTTTGCACACCACTAATGCCCAATTTTTGCTTAATCTGTCGAATATGATGCAGACTCAACTGTTCGAATGAATAACCACTCCACGCTCTACGAGATGGAGAGTCTATCATGTTTTGCCAATGGTTTTCGTCCTGGCCACGATAACCCTTTACATAGCGAAGGTGGAATAGTGTGAACAAGTCGGTCAATTGGAATATTGTGCCTCTTTCGCTTTTCCCGAAAGCTGTGTATTGACGTATAAAGTCGCAATCACATAGGTTGCGGAGTGCTTTTGTTAAGGCACCACCATCTTCAATCTTGGTAGCTGCCATGATCTCAGTACGAGTCAGTCCAGATGCCTTATTTGCCAACACTTCGATAATTTGCTTATGTAATGTAGCCTCGTTGAATAGCGAACGGAACAAGAAGTTATATTCTCGTGAAAGTGGAGCGTTTTGTACAAAAAATAAATTATCTACATTTTGTGTCAGGCTCTTGTCTCGTTCAAGCATCTGAAGGTAAAGAGGAGTACCACCAAGTATCATATAACATTCTGCAATCTGGTAGCGATTCCAATTTATTCCGCGTGATATAAGGTACTGCTCTGTCTCATATAATGAAAATGGAGCGAGATAGATACTTCGAGTAGTTCTATTATACAATCCACCTTTATCAGAAAGCACATTCTCTCGCATCCAAGTGGTGGCACTACCACAAACGATAAGTTTCAAGCGCTTGTTAGTCGCACCCCAAGAGTTCCAAAAGTATTCAAAGGCTTTAATGAATCGGCTCTTTTGGGTATCCATCCAAGGCAATTCATCAAGGAATACAACAATGGGGCTATCGCCATCAATAGACTCTAGATATTCACGCAACTGAGCAAAAGCATCAAACCAATCCTTTGCAACTTTCCATTTGCGACCCGAATAATGCTCTAACTGACGAGTGAACTCACCAAGTTGTTCCTTCTTCGTTCCTTGATAAATACCAGTGGAGTAAAAACTAAACGTATCATTGAAATATTGTCTTACCAAATAGGTCTTACCGATACGGCGTCTACCATAAATAGCAATAAGTTCTGGAGACTTTGATTCAATACGCTGACGCAAAATTTCCTGCTCAGCCTTTCTTCCTATGATTATATCACTCATGCCCCAATCATTTAAGTTTATGCAAAGGTAAGCAAAATCTTTCGATTCTTTATCGGTAACTCTATTTTTTTTTGACTTACCGACCAAGAATCGCGCACATCTATAATATATCACATCTTGCGAAAATAAAAATAACGGGAACTTTATGGTATCAATTCATATAGTTCCCGTTATTGTATATTTGATTATCTGAGTAATAAGTTGTATATTTCGGTTCAAGCGTGGAATCGTCTGTTGTCCGTTCCGCATCCTGAGGCTCTGGAAATTGCCTAATCCTGTTGAACAGACAACGCCAGAGCCCACGCCGATATGATATATCGCCAAATTGGAAAAACAACTGAACAGACATGCAAAAGCATTTGTTCAGGGTATTCCAATGGCTGTGATATAATCACACCCGGGGCATCTACCGTTGCTAAGTTCAAGACAGGATTCTTAGAAATTTTCCAGATTTCAGAATGCCCTAAACAGAGCGTAGTAAACGCCTTCTATGTCCGGTCTCCCTTTCCCACCCAATGCCCGCCAAATGCGACAGATTCAACATCGCATCGCAATCAGCCCGGCGCGAGCAACCTTGCCATTTCCATGAAAGAACACGTCTCTCGGGGGATTATGGACAAAGAAATAGGAAGTCCAAGTGCAAATTTAAACATTTTTTCAAAGATACAAGAACAAATATCAAAAAAAGTTAATTTGGGTTGTGTTTTATGTCAGAATAATGGCCGTACTTTTTCATAATATAGGTCTCCCAGAGCAGTAGTACTGTAAGTGACAATGCAGATATACTGCAAAGGCAGATGAAGATATACTGCGATGACTGATGCAGTACTACTGCTCAGAAAAAGGCAATAGGCTGCGATGGCCAACGCATACCGTTGCGATGGCTATTGCATGCTGTTGCGTTGGCCATCGCAACACTATTTGTTGTGCTACGCACTATGCTGCAAAACTACGGAGAAATATGGCAGAAAAAACGGAGATAGCTTACTTGGTCCGAGGAGACATCTTCTCTGAAAAAGGGAGTTTTTCTATGCAATTCGTATAACAACGAACAATGTATGCAAAGTTTTATAAGCGACAATAAAAATCGGTCATCTGTCGTTTCTGCGTCATCTGTGTGCAATTCTCACACTCGGTAAAATAATTTTACAAAAAGGAAACGCTAAAACGAAGCACTGATGGGAGTGGAAAGTATATATTGCTCAGTTAGGCGCAAAAAAGTGCCCAGTTGAAAAAAAATATGTTTCCAACTAGACAATTATTTTTTCCCAACTAGAAACCCTTATTTAGAGGGTTATTCGGATTTCGTGGAATTCTTACCATATTTTCGCTCTGAACCAACTTATAATAGAGTAGAAAACAGAGTAAAAAGATTTTACATTTAGCTTATGCGGATATAGTATTCCCAGTGGATTCATAACATTCCCTAAACGATGATATGCCAGTACCACATCAGTACCAAGGCGCTGGTACTGGAGTATCAACGCCTTGGTACTCCAGTGTTAAACGTATGGTACTGCAATGTTAGCAGTGTGTAACTAATCCGTATTCATGAACTACCAAGTATAGCAACAATAAGGGTGGCTCTAAAAACTCGGGATTTTTAGAGCCACCCTTAAAGATTCTTTATCGCAACTTATCGTTCAGGTTCGGGATGATTATTTTTATTGCGGAAGTCGTAATAATAGATACCCTTCGCATCCATGTACTTATACTCGTTCTCCAGACGCTTGAGGAATCCCTGATAATCGAGATTGCGCGCCCATGTCCATCCCTTCTCCGCCAAGGCAAGGAGACGGGGGAATACCATGTAATCGATTCTCTTGGGGGTAACCACACGCTCTGACCACAGGTTGGACTGCACACCGATTACGCGGGGATTGTCCATAATTCCGAATTCATAAATCTGCTGCATGTAATTGGTAAAACGGCCTACGAGGTGGCCCACCTTGTCTTCCTTGTCCTGCACAAAGTCCAGATAGAAGGGGCGGTCCGGGCACACCACCATGTCGAATCCACGGTCTGCACCCTGCTGCAGGAACTCGGGATGTTCGGTATGCCACCAAAGCATCACCTTGCCGTCGGGATTGGTGCCGCAGTCAATAAGGTCGTCCCATGCCACCACATTCTTGCCTGTGGCGGTAACGATGTCTGCCAAGCGGCGGCAGAAGAACTCCTCCACTTCGCCCAAACTCTTGAGATTTTCCTTCTCCATCAAGGCCTTCACCTCGGGTAGGTCGTTCCATCCGTTCTTGTTCACTTCATCTCCTCCAGTGTGGATATAACGTCCGGGGAAGAGTTCCGCCAGTTCGCCATAGATGGTCTTCAAAGTGGCATAGGTCTCTTCCTTACCGGGATTGACGGTACGGTTCTTGCCATTCAACTGGGGGAATACTTTTGTGAAGGCTGTGGTATGGCCTGGCATGTCAATTTCGGGAATCACCTCAATGTGGCGTTCTGCCGCATAGGCCAGAATCTCGCGAACTTCATCCTGGGTATAGAACTTGGCCGGTGCGTTGGCATCGGTATTGCATCCTATTCCGCCCACGGTTGTCAGGTTGGGGAATGCCTTGATCTCTATGCGCCATCCCTGGTCATCAGAAAGATGCCAGTGGAAACGGTTGAGTTTGTAGCGTGCCATCATGTCAAGCAGCATCTTCACTTTCTCCTTGCCATGGAAATGGCGCGATTCGTCCAGCATGAAGCCTCGCCAGGGGAAACGCGGCTCATCCTTTATCACACCGCAATACATCACCTCTGCTTCGGCAAGCTGTTTAAGCGTCTGGAGGGCATAGAAGCGACCCTTGTCATCAGAAGCCTTAATGACCACTCCGTTCTTCTTGATGCAGAGCTCGTATGCCTCTGAAGGCATTTCCTTGTCTGTCACATACTTTACTTTGTCAATCTTCTTCTTGTTGAAAACCACATCGGTCATCTCAACAGACTGGGGATAAGGAATGACGTTCACTGCCGAACAGGGAAGAATACCGGCAAGGACGAACATCAGCCATGTTGCCAGTATGGAAATGAATTTTAATCGCATATTATTTATGGTATATTAAAGTTAGCGGTTGCAAATATATATATAAAAAACGTATTACGGGCAAGCCTGACTAAGATTTTCCAAGTTTGGAAAAAGAAAAAGCCACCGGCAATGGGAATAAACCCCAACCGATGGCTTGCTCGATTTAAATCAATGATAATAGGTATGTGCTTACTTTACACGGCCCAGGTAAGAACCGTCGCGGGTATCCACCTCAACCATTTCGCCTTCTTCAATGAACAGGGGCACACGGATTTCTGCTCCGGTCTCCACCTTGGCGGGCTTCAATGTGTTGGTGGCGGTGTCGCCCTTCAGACCGGGTTCGGTCCAGGTAATCTGCAAGTGTACCTTGGCGGGAACTTCAGCAAAGAGAACGGTCTCGGTGCTGGCGTCAGTCACAACAACCACATCCTGGCTCTCCTTCATGAATGCAAGGCCGATAACCTGCTCTCCGGGGATCGTAATCTGCTCGAAAGTCTCGTTGTTCATGAAGATCAGGTCTTCGCCATCCTTATAAAGATACTGGTAGGGGCGACGCTCTACGCGTACGTCCTCGAGCTTTTCGCCAATGTTGAAGCGACGTTCCAGCACGCCACCGTTAACCACGTCCTTGAGGGTTACGTTCATGATGGTGTTTCCCTTACCGGGCTTGCGGTGCAAGAAGTCGATACAGAAATAAAGTTTACCGTCCAGACGGATGCAAGTTCCTTTCTTAATGTCCTGTGAATTGATCATAAAATATTGCTTATTTATAGATGATTATTGATTTTGCGCTGCAAAGATAACTCATTTTTAGAGAAAATCCACAAAAGTTTGGCGCAAAAATGACGTAACTCTTGCAAGTTTGAAAAAAAGTGTCTAATTTTGCACCCCGAATTAGGATTGGAATAACAATAAAAAGAATATAAAGATATGAAAAGAACATTTCAGCCCCACAACCGTCGCCGCAAGAACAAGCACGGTTTCCGTGAAAGAATGGCCACTGCCAATGGCCGTCGCGTATTGGCATCTCGTCGCGCTAAGGGACGCAAGAAGCTGACCGTTTCTGACGAGAAGCATGGCAAGTAATTGCAAAAAATGACTAAAACATAAAAGAAGTAAGGGCAGCTTTACTTCTTTTTTGTTTTTTTGTGTATCTTTGAGGCAAATTACAGACAACACATCGTAAAAGAAATGACATTCAAAGAATTCAACAAGAAAATATTCAGTCCCCTCATTTGGGGAAACCTCCTTGCCATGGGACTGGTGGCCGTTGGAATTGTTGTCGGGCTTTGGTACTTTCTGGAAGACTATACCCACCACGGCGAAAGCATTGAAGTGCCCAACGTAAAAGGCATGCCCTTCCATGATGCCGAGTATGCCCTGCAGCGTGCCGGACTTGTGGCCGTTGTGGCCGACTCCGCGTACAACCGCACCCTGCCCGCCGGCACCATTCTGGAGCAGCTGCCCGTAAGCGGCAGACAAGTGAAGAGCGGAAGGGAAATACAGCTCACCATCAACACCACACAGACACCCACCCTTATCGTGCCCGACATTGCCGACAACTGCTCGTTGCGCGAGGCAGAGGCCAAACTCAAGGCCCAAGGCTTCAAACTGGGTCCCGTTGAATACATTCCCGGGGACAAGGACTGGGTACTGGGCGTCAAGTGCCGCGGCCGCCATGTGGCAGCTGGCGAGCGCATTCCCATTGACGCGCCTCTGGTACTGGTGGTAGGCAACACCGCAGTTGAGGGAGAAGAAGAGCTCATCTCCGACGAAGAGTGGCAAGACAGCATCGTTGCCGGAGAAGAGGAAGTGGAAGAAATTGAAATCGAACTGTAGGATGAACAGCAATCCTTACGATACAGACCTTTTGGACGAAGACTTTCTGGAGGAAGAAGAAAGCGCTTCGGCCGAGGAGCACGAGCATTGGCGCATTGTGGCGGACAAAGGGCAGAACGTAACCCGAGTGGACAAGTTCCTGATGGATCACATGCCCGACACTAGCCGCAACCGCATACAGAAAGCTGCCGAAGCCGGTTGCATCCGCGCCAACGGTAACCCCGTAAAGAGCAACTACAAGGTCAAGCCCGGCGATGTCATCACCCTTGTGCTTGACCGCCCCAAGCGCGACTGGGAAATCATCCCCGAAGACATTCCCCTGGACATTGTTTATGAAGACGACCAGCTGATGGTCATCAACAAACCGGCTGGTTTGGTGGTGCACCCCGGATGCGGCAACTACAGCGGCACACTGGTCAATGCCATCGCATGGCACTTGAGGGACTTTCCCGGATATGACCCCAACGACCCCACCGTGGGCCTGGTTCACCGCATAGACAAGGACACCAGCGGACTGCTGGTTGTGGCAAAGACCGCAGAGGCAAAGACCCACCTTTGCCACCAGTTCTTTGTAAAAAGCACAAAAAGGGAGTACAACGCACTGGTGTGGGGACCATTCGACAAAGACCAAGGCACCATTGAAGGCAACATCGGACGCAACCCGAAAGACCGTCTGCAGATGGCGGTGTTCCCGCTCGAAAGCGAAATTGGCAAACCAGCCGTAACCCACTACAGCGTGTTGGAACGACTGGGACCGGTAACCTGGGTGCAATGCGTACTGGAAACCGGCCGCACCCATCAGATCAGGGTGCACATGAAGCACATCGGGCACACGCTCTTCAATGACGAGCGCTATGGCGGAAACGAAATTCTTCGTGGCAACACCAGCTCAAACTACCGCCAGTTCATCCAGAACTGCTTCAACGCATGCCCGCGCCAGGTGCTGCATGCCAAGACCCTGGGATTCGTGCACCCCACCACCGGAAAGGAAATGTTCTTTACCAGCGACATTCCGGAAGACATTACAACCCTGTTAGAAAAATGGAGAAAAATCCAATGAAAAAAATCATAGCAATCATTTGCGGAGGAGACACCTCCGAACACGACGTCAGCATGCGCAGCGCTGCCGGCATAGAATCTTTTTTGGACAAGGACAGATATATAATATATAAGGTAGAAATTTGCCAGGGACGCTGGGAAGCCATCCTCGAGGACGGCAGCCGAGCCGCTGTGGACCGCAACGATTTTTCTTTCCTCGCGAGGGAAGAAAAAATACGTCCCGACTTCTGTTATATCACCATTCATGGCGCACCGGGCGAAAACGGCATTCTGCAAGGCTATTTTGACCTGATTGGGATGCCCTACAGCACCTGCAACGTGCTGGTGGAGGCCATGACGTATGACAAGTTTGTGCTGAACAACTACATGCGCTCGCTCGGCGTCAGTGTGGCCGACAGCCTGCTCATCCGCCAAGGTCATGACACCGAGGTGACCGACGAGGACATCATCAGCCGCATTGGCCTGCCCTGCTTTGTAAAGCCCGCCAGCGGAGGAAGCAGTTTCGGCACCACCAAGGTGAAGGAGGCGGCACAGCTGCGTCCCGCCATCAACCTTGCGCTGAAAGAGGGCGAGGACATCATGGTGGAAGCCTTCCTGCATGGCACTGAAATCACCTGCGGATGCTACAAGACACGCCAGGCATCGCACGTGCTGCCCATCACCGAGGTGGTGACAGAGAACGAGTTCTTCGACTACGACGCCAAGTACAACGGCCAGGTGACGGAAATCACCCCTGCCCGCATCAGCGAACGGCTGACCGAGCGCGTGCAGACCCTCACCGGCACGCTCTATGACATACTGGGATGCCACGGCATCATACGCATTGACTACATCATCACCGAGGGCGACCGCATCCATCTGCTGGAAATCAACACCACCCCCGGAATGACCGCCACCAGCTTCATCCCCCAACAGGTAAGGGCGGCAGGGCTGGACATCAAGGATGTGATGACCGAAATCATTGAAGACACCCTGGCCTCAGTAAAATAAACGGGGACTTGCGCCCCACCCCATCTGACTGTTTATAAAATTAGACTCACATGAATACGGAATTTGACGAGATACGTCCCTATAACGATGACGAGATAAAGCAAGTGGTGGAAGAGTTGCTCCACGACCGCCAGTTCAGCCGCATACTGAAAGGGCTGGTGCCCTGGCTTCCGCAAGGAGTGCGCAACTTCATCATCCGCACAGCCTTCATCGGCGTGAACAGCACACTCGACTTCCAAATGCGCTTCATGAAGCCCGTGGTAAAGTATGTGACGCACAAATGCGCCGACAAGGTGACCTTTGACCACACCGGCATTGCGCCGGGCGACGAGCGCTTCACCTTTGTCAGCAACCACCGCGACATTGTGCTGGACAGCGCCATCCTGGACCTCCTTCTCGCCAATGCCAAATTCCCCACCACCTGCGAGATTGCCATCGGCGACAATCTGCTCATTTATCCGTGGATAAAGAAGCTGGTGAAGCTGAACAAGGCATTCACCGTGCGCCGCGGACTCAGTCCGAGAGAACTGATGGAAAGCAGCCAGCTGATGAGCCGCTACATGCACCACGCCATCAACGAAAAGAAAGAGAACATCTGGATTGCCCAACGCGAAGGCCGTGCCAAGGACAGCAACGACCGCACACAGGAAAGCGTGCTGAAGATGCTGGCAATGGGCGGAGAGGGCACACCGGCCGAGCGTCTGAAACATCTGCACATCACGCCACTTACCATCAGCTACGAATATGATCCCTGCGACTATCTGAAGGCAATGGAATTCCAGCAGAAGAGGGACAACCCATCCTTCAAGAAGAGCAAGCAGGACGACCTGGACAACATGAAGACCGGCATCTGGGGCAAGAAGGGACACATCCATTACCAGACCGCGCCCTGCATCAACGAATGGATTGACAGCCTGGCACATCTGCCCAAAGCGGAGTTCTTCACCGCAGTGGCACAGCGCATGGACCGCGAAATCCACAAGGGCTACATGCTCTTCCCCGGCAACTATGTGGCGCTGGACCTTCTGCAAGGAAACACCGCACACCAGCCCCACTACTCACCGGCGGAGAAGGAACGCTTTGAGAAATACATCCAGGAACGCATCGACATGATAAAGCTCCCCAACAAGGATGTGCCCTTCCTGCGCGAAAAGCTGCTTGCCATGTATGCCAACCCCGTCATCAACAAGGAAAAAGCCGTAGGATGAAAAAAGCCCTGATGTGCCTTACCCTCATCTTCCTGTGCCAAGCCTGCAAGGAAGAACAGGAGACCTATCCGTCCATCATCACGGAAATGGCGGACGCCTATGTGAACGAACATGGGGTGATGTTCCAGATTGAGACCGACAAGGGAGACGTGTATGCGCTGACAAACCCGCAAAAGGACTACAAGCCCAACAGCGTCTACCGCACCCTGAGCGGATTTGTGCCGCAAGGCCCCGGAACAGCCACGCTCTACCAGATGAAGGGCGTACACATCCTGCGCGACTCCACCGCCATCGGCCACAAAGACCCCACCGGCATCCTCAGCGCCTGGAGGGCAGGCAGGTACATCAACCTGCATCTGCAGCCCAAGACACAAGGCGGCACACACTACTGGGGATTCACCGTGGACAGCGTTGCGCAGGGGAAAACCTGGATTGGCCTGCACCACAAGCAGAACAGCGACCCGCTCTCTTACACACAAGACCTCTACGCCAGCATACCGGTGGACAGCATAAAGGCCGCCCAGGCTGGCGATTCACTCATCATGACCGTTGCCACATTCAACGGCCTTAAAACCTGGACTTTCAAGAAATGAACATAGCCGTACTCATCTCGGGCGGAGTGGACAGTGCCGTAGTGGTACACCGCCTTTGCGAACAAGGATACAAACCCGACCTCCATTACATCAAGATTGGCATGGAGGGCGAAGACAGCAGCTGCACTGCCGAAGAAGATATCGAACTGTCACAGGCCACCGCACGCAAGTACGGCCTGACGCTGGAGGTTACCGACCTGCAGAAGGAATACTGGGACCAGGTGGTGGGCTATGCCATTGAACGCGTGGAGAAAGGACTCACGCCCAACCCCGATGTCATGTGCAACCGTCTGATAAAGTTCGGCGCCTTTGAGCAAAGAATCGGGCACCACTATGACAAGGTGGCCACCGGACACTATGCCACTAACATAGAACAGGACGGACTCATGTGGCTGGGCACGGCAAAAGACCCCGTGAAGGACCAGACCGACTTCCTGGCACAGCTCTCCTACCAGCAGCTCCAGCACACCATCTTCCCCCTGGGCGGACTGATGAAGGAGGAGGTGAGACAGATTGCCATCGACGCCAAACTGCCCAGTGCCAAGAGAAAGGACAGCCAGGGCATCTGTTTCCTGGGCAAGATCAACTACAACGACTTCCTGCGCAAGTTCATGGGACAGCGCGAGGGAAAAATCATAGACATTGAGACCGGAAAGGTCATCGGCACCCACCAGGGCTACTGGTTCCACACCATCGGACAGCGCAAGGGACTGGGTCTGGGCGGCGGCCCCTGGTTTGTGGTGAAGAAGAACATACGCAAGAACATCATCTTTGTGGCGCACGGCTGGGACACCCAGTTGCAGTATGGCCACGATTTCCGTCTGGCCGACCTCCACTTCATCACCCGCAACCCGTGGGAGAACCCCGTCAATGTGCCCATCCGCTTCAAGGTGCGTCATGTGGACCACTTCATGGACGGCACCATCACGCTGGACGAGGAAGGCTACCACATCCATTCTCCCCAGCCCGTGCAGGGTATCGCCCCCGGACAGTTCGGCTGCATCTACGATGCCGAGGCACGCATCTGCTACGGCAGTGGCGAGATTGGCATTTTTAAGAATAAATAAAAGATGACAGAGGTTTGGACTCCGCAGGCCGTTGTGCTGGGCGCCGGCAATTATCCCAGCCACCACATTCCGCTCGCCCTGATGCGGGAATGCCCACGAGTGGTCTGTTGCGACGGAGCGGCACAGGATTACATCCAGAGGGAGGGCCGGCTGCCCTGGCGCATTGTGGGCGACGGCGATTCCATTCCGGCAGCGCTGAAGGCGCAATGCCGCGACATCCTCTTCCTTGAAGCAGAACAGGAGACCAACGACCAGACCAAGGCCACTCGCCTGCTCCGTTCTGAAGGCATCACACGCATTGCCTATCTGGGCGCCACCGGAAAGCGCGAGGACCACACCATCGGGAACATCGCCCTGCTGCTCACCTATCAGCGCATGGGACTCGACGTGCGCATGTTCACCGACCACGGCATGTTCCGGCTGCCCTGCACAGAGAACGACCGGCAGCGCATCACCTTTTCCGCACCCGTGGGCACAGCCGTCTCCGTCTGGAACTTCGGTGCCAGAAACCTTAACTCAACCGGACTGCAATACCACCTCTACGACTTCGACCAGCTGTGGCAAGGTACACTGAACCGCACCCTGCTCCCGCAATGCACCATAGAGGCCGACGGACCGTTCCTCGTTTTTCTGGCATATGATGAGCGATGAGCGATGAACGATGAACGTTGAATGATGAACGGAAGCCGTCTGGAAGACGGGAAGCCCGAAAGGGCGAATAGCCGCGGGTTCTTGAACCCGTGGAAATAATAAAGAAGAATAAAATGGCGTCTGTGAAGACGCGGAACGGCAACAATCTTTAACGGTGAACGAATATCGCTTAATATGTTGCCGATTCGCGTCTTTACAGACGCTTTATTGTGCGGACGTGAGGGACCGAGGGCTTAAAAGCCCCCGGCTATTCATTTTCACGTCTTCCAGACGTCCATCACTTTGGGCCATCATCTTTTCATAGAAGCCGCTCCAAGGGCAAAGACCCCGAACAAAAACTTGCTTCTGAAAGTTTGCAGAAGCCCAAAATCCGGCTCAAGGACATTCCGAAGGTGATAGAATTATCCGCAAACGAGTTTTAGGACACCCCAAAGGCAACGGATTTGTCCGCAAACATCTTTTTGAACACCTCGAAGGCAATGAATTTGTCCGCAAACGAGTTTTAGGACACCTCGAAGGCAATGGATTTGTCCGCAAATATCTTTTTGAACATCCCGAAGGGCGCGGAATTATCCGCTAAACGTTTAGGCGACATTCGGAAGAGGTCGGAAATATCCGCAAAGGACTTTGCAGACAACCCAAACCGCATTTTTGGCGGCTTCGGGTTTGGATGATCCAAAAATTTGTTGTACTTTAGCGCTGTCGTTATAAAACCGAAGCCCATGAAAGTTGCATTTACACCCCAATTCAAGCTGGAGGACCTCTACATCACTCCCTTTACCGGCAAGCGTTACTTTGACCCGCAGACAGGAAAGGCCTACTACAAGCCCGTGGAGCGCAACATGACGCCCACAGGAGTACACATGCTGGACAAGTTTCTGCAATGCGTGTGTACGAGCAAGCGCTACACCCTGCGTTCTCTGCAAGAACAGATTGGGGTGTCGAAGCAAATATTCTCGGGGCTTTGCTTCCCGCTCACGGGGCTGAAATTTGAGGAACTGCACGAGGCCATCCGTCTGCGTGTGGCCGACGACCTGCTGCGCTATTCCACCCTTGAGAAGAAGGACATTGCCCTGCGCTGTGGCTTCAGTTCAAACCCAGCCATGTACAAGATGTTCCAACGGGTATACAAATGTGGTCCGGGCCAGCGGCAACGGCATCTGCGCCAGCCGGGCGACGAAGGAGCCTGGAGAGTTTGAGCAAATCGTTCAACGTTCATCGCTCACCGCTCAACATTCATCATTCATCGTTCACCACTCAACGCCTTCCACTTTCGGTAACCGAACCAAGCCACCACAGCATAGATGCCATAGAGGGCGGCATAGAAGTATATACCTTTATATATATACAGGCCGCAGCTGACCACATCCACCAGCATCCACACCCACCATTGCTCCAGCCACTTGCGGGCCAGCATCCACATGCCCACAATGGACAGTGCGGTGGTGAAGGCATCCCACCAGGGCACGGTGCTGTCCGTGCGGCACAGCATCCACCCTATCAGCAGAAACGACACAAGGAACGCCAGCAGCAGGAGCGGGCATCGCGCCAGCGGTGTGTGTGTGATGGGCAAAGCCTCGGCAGGGCCGCCCTGCGGATTCCTGCGCCAAAGGTACAGTCCGTACACCGCCACCAGCAGGTAATAGACGTTGATGCCGAAGTCGGCATACAGTCCGCTCTGCCAATAGACCACCAAGGAGATGGCCGGCATCAGCATGCCAGCCAGCCACACCTTGTCATCGGCCTTGTATTCCCAGTAGAGATAGGCAATTCCTATCAGCGTTCCTGCTATTTCCGCAATCTGTTCCATGCTTAGAACTTCAATGTGACATGTCCCATCACGGTGAATCCGGCCATGGGGATGTAACCGATCTGGTAATAACGGCTGTCCTGGGGATAGTCGTCGCCCACGATGGCGGAGTACACCCATCCGCCGGCGGCATAATGGCGGTTGAAGATGTTGTTGAAGTTCACTCCCAGGACGGTGCTCTTCAATCCCTTTCTGCCACACTTGAGGTCATAGCTCAGGTACACGTTGGTCTGGCTGTATTTGGGAAGCGAGCGCTCCTTGCATTCGGTGTTGTCCAGATACTGGCGGCTGACCAGATTGGTGTGCCAGGTGGCCTTGAAGCCTTTGAAGTGGAAATCGGCAAAACCGTTCACAATGGCCGAGGGGGAGAAGGCCAGCGTGCTGTTGTCATAATGCACCTCGGTGGGCGCCATGTCGTTCCAGTCGCCGTCATAGGTCTCCACCACTTCGGTAAAGTCCTTGATACGGTTGCGGCTCAGGGCGGCATTGGCCTCCAGGTCCAGCCACTGGGTCACTTTCACTCCGGCACTCAGTTCCACGCCCAGGCGGTGGCTGCGTGCGATATTGGTGGTCAGGCTCTCGCCGATGTCGCTCACCGCTCCGGTCTGCACAAACTGGTTGTGATAGAGCATGGCATAGAGAGAGGCCGCGGCGTGCCATCTTTCGCCGTTGAAACCGTAACCCGCCTCCACATCGTGCAGGCTCTCGGCCTTGGGTGCGGGATAGGCGCCGTTGTCGGTGAAGTTGTTGCGTTCGGGCTCGCGGTGGCTCAGCGCATAGCTCAGATAGGCATTGTGTCCTCCGTTGTGATAGCTCAGACCGGCCTTGGGATTGATGAAGTCATATTGTTTCTTGATGTTCAGCGACTGGTTGTAATAGGCGTTTCCTTCCTCATAGAACTTGTCGTTTATGCCGTTGGTCATGAAGCCCACGTGCCGGTACTGCACATCCGCAAAGACATCCCATGCTGAGGTCAGATGGTAAGTGCCCTTCAGGAAGAGCTGGTTGTCGGCCTTGGTGGCATCGCTGTCATAATACTTATACTTTCCGTCGGCCAACACCTCTTGGCGTAGTTCCTCGTTGGCCACATAGGTGAGGTATCCCCAATGGTTGCCCTCGAAATTGCGGAACGAGGCGCCCGCCATCACGTCCCATCGGCGGTCCTGATAGTTCACGTTCCACACCATGCCGTAGGTATCCTGCGTGAGGCCTTTCTGACGAACAAAATCCGTCTTCTTCAGCACGCTGCCGTCTGAAAGGACAAAGTTGGAAAGGCCGAACTTCTTCAGTTTGTTCTGATAGCGGAACTCATCGTAATAGCCGTGGCCGTGGGTGTAATGCAGCGTGGCCGATGTGCTCCAGAAGTCGTTGATTCGCCATGCCAGATTCAGCAGGTTGTGGTTCTGGCGGAAGTTGTCGGTGGTCTTGTCCCACAGCGTGCCGTCGGCCAGGCGGTAACGCTCGGTGGTCCAGCCGCCGTTCCAGTCGGGCTCGAAACGCTCGTACAGACTGTTGTATTTGCCCAGTCCCAGGCGGTACATGTCGGCATAGGTGCGCACACCGTCATAGGCGTTCATGCTATAGTCGTCATTGCCTGCCGTCACACCGTTCCATGCCTGCCCCGTCTTCTCATAGTTGCCGATATTCTTGTAGCTCAGTTTCAGCGTACCGTCGGTGTTCACATACGTCAGTCCGCCATAATAACTACCGCTCTGTCCGCCGGTTCCATGCACATAACCGTCCGTGCCGGTGTGATGATAGGCGCCGTCCAGCATCCAGTGATTTCCCATCAGGCCGGAAGAGAACTTTCCGCCGGCGTTGTAAGTGCCATACGAGCCATAGGAGGCGCTAACCTGTGCCGAAGGGACAAGGCCGGGCGTGGCCGTGCTGAGCACCACGCTACCGCCAAAAGCGCCGTCGCCGTTGGTGGAGGTTCCCACTCCGCGCTGCACCTGCATGCCGCCCAGCAATGCGGCATACGAATTCATGTTGGCCCAGAACACACACTGGTCCTCGGGAGAATTCAGCGACACACCGTCCAGCGTCACATTGATACGGCTGTCACCCGAACCACGCAAGCGCATGTAGGTGGTTCCCGTGCCCAAACCGTTCTCGCTCCATGCCGTCACACCCGGAGTGCGGGACAGCAGGAAGGGAAGCTCCTGTCCGGAATGCGCAAACTGCTGCACCTCTTCCTTCCCGATACGGCTCACGGCAAAAGGCGCATACTTCTGCGCTTTCACAGCCTTTACCACAACCTCACTCAGTTCATTCAACGCAATGGAATCGGGTTCCGACTCATCATAAGCCCAACCCGTCTGGGCCACACCACATACGAGTGCAGCCAAAAAGACTTTCTTCATTTTTAAATTGAAATTAAAACGTTCATACTCTCTACGCCGGCATTATCCGGTTCAGATCATAGGGTATATTCTCAGCCCTGCCAACAGACAGGACACCCCTGATAACGGCCGCAAAGTTACAGCATTTCCTTCAACTGACAAAATTCCCGTCCCACTTTTTTCCCACCCCACACACAAGCCTACTTTGTAGGCTGAAATTCCTACATTCAACTGCGAATGATTAACATTTAGCAATTAACGGGTTTCATTCAACGTTTAATCGTTTATCTGGAACGTTGGATTATTGAATAGCACAGACCAAGCAAACGCAATGCATTGGAATGAGGAAGGCAATGCGTTGCGTTGGCAAAGTCAGTGCATTGCATCGGCCAACGCAACGGCATGGATATAACAAAGAGGGATGTTCCGACATTATCAACGGAACATCCCTCTATCTTTGTCTTATAACGATTCCAACATACGCTTGATGACCACCGTGGCGGAAATCTCGCGGTTTGCGGCTTCGGGGATAACCAGGCTTGTGGGGGCCTCGATTACATCATCGGACACAATCATGCCACGACGCACGGGCAGACAGTGCATAAAGTGGGCATTGTCTGTCACGGCCATGTGGGCGGCATCCACAGTCCAGTGCATCATCTGATGATAATCGTCCAGAATCTTACCGTATTGGTCGGGACAGGTAACACCGGGACAACTCCAGTTCTTGGCATAGATGAAATCGGCGCCCTCAAATGCTTTCATCTGGTCATACTCTACCGTTGCGTTTCCGGCAAAGGCGGGATCCAACTCGTAACCCTTCGGATGGGTGATGACAAAGTCTACATCGGCCGCATTCATCCACTGGGCAAAGCTGTTAGGTACGGCTTGCGGAAGGGCACGGGGATGAGGCGCCCAGGTCAGCACCACCTTGGGACGTGGCTTGCGCTTGTGTTCCTCAATGGTGATGAGGTCGGCAAATGCCTGCAAAGGATGTACGGTGGCTGTCTCCATAGCAAAGACCGGACGGCCGCTGTACTTGAGGAACTGGTGATATACGGTTTCGGCATAGTCATACTCTCGGTCTGTCAGTCCGGCAAAGGAACGGATTCCGATGAGGTCACAATAGGAACCCATCACAGGGATGGCTTCCAAAAGGTGTTCGCTGCGGTCGCCATCCATGATGACTCCGCGCTCGGTTTCCAGTTTCCACGCTCCGGCATTCACATCAAGCACAATGACATTCATGCCCAGGTTCATTGCCGCCTTCTGTGTGGAAAGACGGGTGCGCAGACTGTTATTGAAAAACACCATCAGCAGGGTCTTGTTCTTGCCAAGATGCTGCCACTGGAAACGGTCTTTCTTTACCTCTACGGCCTCTTGCAAAGCCTGGTGCAGATTGCCGAGGTCTTGTACGTTCAAAAATGATTTCATATCGTTCGAGTTGTATTTTACTGTAAGTCTGTTGTTATGGCCTTGTCTGCCCATTACCACGGATAATCCACTTATATGTGGTGATTTCCTCAAGGGCCATAGGGCCGCGGGCATGGAGTTTCTGCGTACTGATTCCTATCTCCGCACCCAGTCCGAACTGTGCGCCATCGGTAAAGCTGGTGGGTGCGTTATGGTACACACAAGATGCATCCACCGCAGTCAGGAACAAGCGTGCCGTTTCTTCATTCTCGGTCACAATGCTCTCGCTGTGTCCAGATCCGTATCGGCTGATATGCTCCACCGCCTCATACGCATGCGCGACCGTCTTCACCGCCATGCGAAGGGAAAGATATTCCGTGCCGAAACTGTTCTCTGTGGCACGGCAAAGTTGTGTGCTGTTATGTACTGAAAGCACCTCGTAGGCAGCCTCATCGGCTTCAATCACCACTCCCCTTTCCCACAAAGGCATACAGATGGCGGGAAGGTCTGTCAGGCGTTCCTTATGCACCAACAGACAATCCAACGCATTGCATACGCTTACACGGCGTGTCTTAGCATTCACCACTATGGGGATGGCCTTTTGCAAGTCGGCATCGCGGTCCACATAGGTGTGAACCACTCCGGCACCAGTCTCTATAACCGGCACACGGGCATTGTCGCGCACATAATTGATAAGTCGCTGGCTGCCGCGGGGAATAATCAGATCCACATAACCGACAGCCTTCAGCAAGGCGTCAGTGGCCTCATGACTGGTAAGGAGGGATACCGTTTCGGCTGGCAAGCCATGACGGGAAAGCACTTCGTGAATCAGTTCCACAATGGCTTTACAACTATATTCGGCATCGCTTCCGCCCTTGAGCACGCAAGCGCTTCCTGCCTTCAGGCAAAGTGCGAAACAATCGAAACACACATTGGGACGGGCCTCGAAGATGACTCCTATGACGCCAAACGGCACACTGATGCGTGTCAGTTCCAAACCATTAGGCAGGACTTTGTGCTTGAGGGTCTTGCCCAATGGAGAAGGCAAGGAGGCCACCTTGCGCAAGTCGGATGCGATGTCGCGCAAACGATCTTCCGTGAGCCGCAGACGGTCATATCGGGAATCCGACTCATCCATCCGCCTAAGATCCTCGGCATTTGCCTGGAGCAGGCGATCCACAGCCTGTTCTGTGGCATCGGCCAGGTCTGTGAGTACTGCATCTATCTTGTCTGCAGACAAAACCGCCAACGCACGGCCGGCGGCATGGGCCGAAGAAAATATTCCGTCAAATGTCATGGGGCATGAAATGGGTATAGGGTACGTTTGTATTGGAAGACAAGAGATCGGTCAGGATGGATTCGCGCTTTCCGTTGGCGATGAAAACATGAATGCCGGCAGCAGCCACATCGCTTGCCGTGGTACATTTGCTCTGCATCCCTCCCCTTCCGGCACTGGAGCGTTCCGAACGGATATAATGCGCGATGTCCTGGCCGTAACTGACTTCACGTATGATGTTGGAATCCTTGTCAGATGGGTTTCCGTCATACAGACCGTCAATGTTGGAAAGGATAATCAGCGCCTGACATTTCATCAGACGGGCAATGAGGCCGCTAAGCTCGTCATTGTCGGTAAACATCAGTTCCGTCACACAAACGGTGTCGTTCTCGTTCACAATGGGCATTACACCGTGTGCCAGCATGGCGGTCATGCACTGGCGCTGGTTTTCGTTTTGGCGCGGAGTGGAGAAGTTTTCCTTTTCCGTAAGCACCTGGCCCACATGGATGCCATGGTCGCGGAACAGTTCTACGTAGCGTCCCATCAGTTTGGCCTGGCCCACCGCAGAGAACAACTGGCGTTGCTCCACGCTGTCCATCTGCTCTGTCTCATTGGCCGTAAGGTGCATCTCGCTGCGACCGCAAGCCACCGCACCGGAAGAGATGAGGATGACTTCCATACCCATTCGGCGAAGTTCTGCCAATTGATCCACCAGTGCCGACATGCGGGTGAAGTCCAGCGTCCCGTCCTTTCGGGTAAGCACATTGCTGCCCACCTTTACGGCTATTCTATTGAATGCTGTCACAATAGTCTGTCTCTGTCTGCGGTTAAAAACAACGCTTCAGCTTCTCTACAAATGCATCTGCCTGCTCCTTGCTAACCGATAGGGGGGGCAACAGACGAATGACATTGGTACCGCTGCAGCCGGTAAAGCAATGTTCCTGGAACAACAGGCGGTTGCGCACATCCTTGTAGGGGATGTCCAACTCCACTCCTATCATCAGGCCACGGCCACGCACATCCACAATGTGGGGCTGTTCCTGCTGAAGTTCCTTCAGACGTTCCATCAGATATTCGCCCACCTTACGGGCATTCTCCACCAGTTCCTCCTGCTCCATTACGTCAAGCACGGCCAAAGCTGCCGCACAAGCCAAATGATTGCCACCGAATGTGGTGCCCAACTGACCGTAAACGGGAGCGAAATCGGGACTGATAAGCACTGCACCCATGGGGAAGCCGTTGGCAATGCCCTTGGCACAGGTTATCATGTCGGGGCGGATGTCCAGCCACTGGTGGGCAAAGAACTTGCCGCTGCGACCATATCCACACTGGATTTCATCGCAGATGAGTACCGCGCCATATTGCTTGCAAAGGGCAGAAAGTCCCTGGGCAAAGGTCTTGTCCACCATGCGGATGCCACCCACTCCCTGGATACATTCCAGAATGACGGCACAGACATCGCCCTTAGCCAGTTCGGTTTCCCATGCCGCCAAATCGTTCAGAGGCAGATAAGTTACATGACCGTTGGCATTGATGGGAGCGATAATCTTGGGATTGTGGGTGGCTTCTACGGCCAGACTGGTGCGGCCATGGAAGGCCTTTTCTGCCGCAAGCACACGGGTACGGCCATTAGTAAAAGATGCCAGCTTCAAGGCATTCTCGTTGGCTTCCGCACCGCTGTTAATGAGGAAAAGCTGGTAATCATCGTATCCGCAAAGTTTTCCCATGCGTTCTGCAAGCTGCTGCTGCAGGGAGTTGATTACCGAGTTGCTGTAAAAGCCCAACGTATTGAGCTGCTGAGACAGCATTTTGACATAATGGGGATGGCAGTGACCGATGCTGATGACAGCATGTCCGCCATAGAGGTCCAGATATTCCTGTCCCTGGTCATCCCACACCTTGCATCCCTGGCCCTTGACAATGTTCACATTGAAGAGGGGATACACATCATATAATTTCATTGCGTTATCGTTTCTTTTAATGGTTCGTATATCCGTTAAAAAGCAGACGCTTTCAGCCCAAGACCGGCTTTCTCGTCCAGTCCGAACATCAGGTTCATGTCCTGCACCGCCTGGCCTACCGCTCCTTTCAGCAGATTGTCAATGCAGCAGATCATGAGCAACTGGTCCTGGTACTTCTCCACATAGACCACCGCCTTGTTGGTGTTTACCACCTGCTTCATATCGGGGCTTTTGGTGGTGAAATGTGTAAAGGCCGCATCGGCATAGTAGTCGGCATAGACCTTCTGCACATCTTCCAGTGCGGCATCGCACTTGGCGTAAGCCGTTACATAAATGCCACGGGCAAAGCATCCGCGCTGGGGGATGAACAGCACACGGCCGTCATATCCGGGACAGAGTTCCTGCACCGTCTGATTGATCTCAAGCAGATGCTGGTGGGTAAAGGTCTTGTACACCGAGATGTTGTCATTGCGCCAGGAGTAATGTGTGGTGGCACCGGGTTTCTGTCCGGCTCCGGTACTGCCGGTAATGCCATTCACATGAATGTCGCCACTGATAAGACCGTGAGCCAGAGCTGGCAGCATGGCCAGCTGGATGCAAGTGGCAAAGCATCCGGGATTGGCCAAATGATTGCATCCGCAGATTTGGGCGCGATGGGTCTCGGGCAGTCCGTATACATAATCATGGCTGGGCGCAGCAATGCGGAAGTCCTGTGCCAGATCGACAATCTTCACATGCTCGGGTATGCTGTGTTCCTTCAGGAACGCCTCGCTCTTGCCATGGCCAAAACAGAAAAACACCACATCCACCTGATCAAAAGGCATATCGGCAGAAAACTCCATTTCTGTTTCACCAATAAGGCCTTCATGCACGGCATAAACCTTGTTTCCAGCGTTGGATTCGCTATTGGCAAAAACAATCTCTGCCTGGGGATGGTTCAGCAGCACACGGATGAGTTCGCCACCCGTATATCCTGCCGCACCTAATATTCCTACTCTTATTTTTTCCATTCGTCTTCAGATTTCTTTAAGAGAATCAGGCCTTCTTGGGAGCCAAAAGCCACAGAATCAGATAAAATCCGAGACCAATGCCCATGAACCACATTGCACAGAAAAATGCGATGCGGACCAACAGAGAATCCACTCCGAAATACTCGGCCAAACCGCCGCATACGCCTGCTATCTTCTTGTCTGTCTGAGACAAATAAAACTTCTTTTCCATAATCGTCTTTTATTTATTCATATTTTATTGCCTTTTCCCTTCCATTATCAGCATGAAGCGGAAGACTACTAAAGCAAAACGATTTCACTTATTTATTTCTGTTTATTTTGAATTGCGTCTTCTTCTCGGGAATCAGCAACATGAGGATGAAATATACCAGCGGACCACAGATTACCGTAAATACAGACAGCAACACGTAAATGATACGCACGAATGTTACGTCCTTATCAATATAGTTGGCAATGGCGGCACAAACGCCGGCCAAGATGCGTCCCGTACGAGGGCGCTCCATTTTCTTCGGTTCTGACATGATTGGTCTTGTTTAATTGGGTTTTACATCTTTATCTTTCTTCTTCGGGATGTGCCAGATAGTAGGCGCGGAGGGCGGTAGAGGTAACCTTGATGAATCCCTTGGCATCCTCGCTGCTCCATGCCTTGGCAGTCTCGCCATATTCGCCAAGCTTGTTCTTGACCAAGTCATCGGGAGAATCGCAACCTACGGTCTGGAATGTATAGGGGCGCAATTCCAGTGTCACCACACCATTCACATTGCGCTGGCTGCTTTCCAGCATGGCTTCCATGTCGGGCATTACGGGCTCCAGATACTGGCTCTCATGCAGGAACATGCCATACCAGTTGGAAATCTGGTCCTTCCAGTACTGTTGCCACTTGCTCAGCGTATACTTCTCCAGGAAGCGGTGGGCAGCAATAATCAGCATGGGGGCTGCGGCCTCGAAGCCTACACGACCCTTGATGCCGATGATGGTGTCGCCTACGTGGCAGTCGCGACCGATGGCGTATGCCGCACCAATCTCTTCCACCTTCTGAATGGCGGCAATCTTGTCCTCATATTCCACTCCGTTCACGCTGCAGATCTCGCCCTTCTTGAATCCGATGCTCAGGATTTCGGGTTCCTGCTTGGTGGGGTGCTTGAGATATGCGCTTTCGGGAAGTCCTTGTGTGCTGTCCAAAATTTCACCGCCACAGATACTGGTTCCCCAGATGCCCACATTGTAGCTGTACTTCAGCTTGGTGAAGTCGGCAAAGTAGCCATTGGCATTCAGGTAGTCCACCTCTTCCTGGCGACTGAGGTTGCGGTCGCGGGTCAGGGTGATGATTTCCACACCGGGAGCCAATACCAGGAAGGTCATATCGAAACGGATCTGGTCATTGCCGGCACCGGTACTGCCGTGCGCAATGGCGTCCGCACCGATTTCCTTGGCATAGCGGGTTATGGCCATGGCCTGGAAAATACGTTCCGAACTTACGCTGATGGGATAGCAGTTGTTGCGAAGCACATTGCCATAGACCATATAGCGCAGGCTCTTGTCATAGTATTCCTTGGTCACGTCCAAAGTTACATACTTAACCGCACCCAACTTATAGGCATTCTCTTCGTTCTGCTTCAACTGTTCTTCGCTGAAACCACCGGTGTTGGCACAGGCGGCATATACTTCGTAACCCATCTCGCGGGTCAGGTACATCACATTGTAGCTGGTATCCAGTCCTCCACTGAAGGCCACTACCACTTTTTTCTTCTTTTCCATATCGTTGTCTTTTTTTATTATTGTCCTTGAAATTTACATTATGGGCCAACGGCTATCACTCTTCCACCTGGCCGTCTATTTTGCGGATGCGTTCAAGCACTTCTGCCGGAATCTTGGCAGGCAGATACTCTTCGGGGTCGTACAGCATGCCGGTGCAGATGCAATACTTGCGGTCTGTACGGTGCAGCACATCCACATTGCAGCATCCCTCGCAACCCTGCCAGAAAGCCTCATCATCGGTCAGGTCGGCAAAGGTTACCGGCTTATAGCCCAACTGCGTGTTCATGGCCATTACAGCCGCGCCACTGGTAAGCGAGAAGATCTTGGCATGGGGCCAACGCTTGCGTGCCAGCGTAAAGGTCATGTCCTTGATTCGCTTGGCAAGACCCAGCCCTCTGAAATCGGGGTGTACAATCAGACCCGATGTGGTCACATACTTCTTGTTGCCCCAAGTCTCAATATAGCTGAAACCGGCAAAACGGTCGCCGTCCAATGCAATGACAGCCTTGGCTTCCTTTATCTTGGATGCCAGATATTCATGGGTACGCTTGGCGATACCTGTACCACGCACCTTGGCGGCATCTTCAATCGTTTTCAGAATGGTGTCCACATATGCCTCATGGCATTCTTCCGCCACCATCACCTGGATGTTGTCACCCAGCATTCCTTCTTGTAGCATTCTTGTATTTATCTGATTTTTCTGATTATTTTACTGATTATTAGCGCCACTTCCTCGCGGTCGGCATCCTCGGCTAGCACCACAATGATGGTGTCGTCTCCGGCTACGCTGCCCAGCAGCATGGGATTCTTGAGCGCATCCACTTCCGACGCCACCATGCTGGCATAGCTGGGCGGAGTGTGGATGACCATCATCTGGCCCGAGAACTGCACGCCCCAACGGCCTTGGTTCACCTCTTCGCGAGAGGGCGTGGCCACAAATTGCCCGTCTTTGGGCAAGGCATACACCGCATGACCGCCACGGGTACGCACCTTGCTTATACGCAGTTGCTTCAGGTCGCGGCTCAATGTGGCCTGACCGCAAGGGAATCCGGCCTTGTCCAATTCCATGATCAGTTCCTCCTGACTTTCCACATGCTGTGAACCCACAATCATGCGGATAACCTGTTGTCGCGTCTTCTTATCCTGCATATTTTTTCATCTTTTGGGTGCAAAGATACATATTTTCTAATGACTATGCACCATTTATTCAACAAAACCCTGCATATATCTACTTTTTTGTGAATATTTATTCATTATTACACCTTTCGCCAAAAGAAAGTGAATAGTTGGGGCCGTCCTTTACAATTATTCCATAAAAAATTACACCTCGGAGATAACCCTGAAGACATTCTGCACTCGCTGTGAAAAATATTCAAGCAAACTTGATGTTTCTCGCCCGTTTGTATGTATCTTTGCACACAAATAACCCTACAACAAAATGAATCAGCCAAGAAAAACCACTTTATACAGAATTTTCATTTTAGGCATCACAACAATTTTGTGCCTTTTCATGCGCGTTTCCGCACAGCATCCAACAACGCTACCTGGTGAGAACGGACAGAAACCCGCCATCCAATATGACTATTTCCCCAGCCGACAACATGCCTTTGTATGGCGGAACTGGACGCTGGTCCCTGCTGAAAAACTGGCCAAGGTGTTGGGAACGAGCAAAAGGAATGTGGAACGTCTGGCCGAGTCAATGGGCCTGAACCGCAAGCAACGCATTGAGGAAGAATGGGGCACAAGCCGAGGATACATCACCATCATTAGGCGAAACTGGCATTTGCTCCCTTACGAGCAACTGCTCATGCTGCTAAACATGTCGCGCGAAGAGTTGGCCTATCGTCTTATAGAAGATGATTTTCTGTGGACAAAGTTGGGCAAAGTAAAACCGAAATGCGAACCTCTTTCCTATACCGAACCGGACAAGCACACGCAGGAAAAGGCAGCCCGCTTTGCCAAGGACGTACAGAATTATGTCCAGACGGCCCAATACCCCTCAGAACCACGCTTTGGTTTTATGCGCGACTTCAAGAAAGTGAAGAAAAACCAGAAGCGCGACACCTTGTCCACAGTCTCCGATGGTTTTGAATTCAGAATGATTTTCCCCTACTTCACGGATTATGGCGATCCATTGCTCGACAAGGACCTGTCTTCCTATCCCGAAGAACTGTTCCGCCAGTTGTCCGAAGTGGGAGTGAACGGAATTTGGCTGCACTCAGTGCTTCGCATGATGGTACAGCCCGACAGCGTTTTTCCCGGCGACCGGTTAGCCGACAAACGTATCGCCGGTCTGAAACGGCTGGTATCCCGAGCCGCCAAATATGGTGTTAAGGTCTATCTGTACCTGAATGAGCCCCGCACCATGGACACCTCTTATTTTAATGGGGATACCGCTCGCATGGCTTTGGCCGGACCAGAGGTAGGCGGTCTGCGTCCCTTCTGCACTTCGCAGCCAGAAGTTAGGGCATGGATATCCAACTCGCTGGAACAACTTTTTAGTCAGGTTAAAGGATTGGGCGGTGTGTTCACCATAACCGCTTCGGAGAACTTTACATATTGTGGGTCCCGCGGTGCCGCCCACCAGCATTGTCCGCTTTGCCGCGAACGCGATTTTGCCTCGTTGGCCGTTGAATTGAACAAGGCCATTGAAGAAGGAGTACACCGCGGCAACCCCGATGCCAAGGTCATTGTATGGGACTGGGGATGGCCCGATGACCAAAGCGAGCGCATCATTACCCAACTTCCCAAAAGCTGCTGGTTCATGTCTGTCAGCGAATGGTCGCTACCGATAGAACGGGGAGGAGTGGCATCGCAAATAGGCGAATATTCCATCTCCGCCGTCGGTCCGGGGCCACGGGCGCAACGCCACTGGGCCATTGCCCGCCAAGCTGGATTACGCACCGTGGCAAAGGTACAGGTCAATGCCAGTTGGGAAATGGCGGTGGTACCCTCCGTGCCCACTCTGAATCTTGTGGCAGAGCATGCGAAAAACCTTTCCAGCCAACACATCCAGGGCATCATGCTCAGTTGGTCATTGGGTGGTTTCCCCTCTGAAAACCTAAAGCTTTTTCAGAACTTCCGTTCGGGAGACAATGTGGAAGACGCACTTCAGCGGCTGGCCGTTTCGGAATACGGAGAAGAGGTTGCACCGATTGTGAGGGAAGCATGGCGTTTGTGTTCCGAGTCGTACCGCCAATATCCCTATCACATGGTAATGCTTTACAAGGGGCCTCAGCACATGGGACCTTCCAACCCCATACTATCCCATCCTTCTGGCTACAACGCCACTATGGTGGGCCTTCCCTATGACAATTTGGACGGATGGCGGGCCGTTTACCCCACTGACGTCTGGCTGCAACAGATGGATCTTTGTGCCCAAGGTTTCCAGGACGGGGCACAACTTTTGGAAAAAGCCAGAGATGGTGTTTCAGGGCATTTCCGCAATGCGTTGGACAACGAAATCAGGCGGATGAAAGCCGTATATATCCACTTGAAATCAGGCGCAGAACAAGGACGTTTCATTGATGCCCGCAACCGGTTAGCCACGGCAAAGACAGAAACGGAACGCCAAGCGTTGCGGAACATCATGAGAAAGGCGCTTGAGGCAGAGCGCAGCCTCATCATCCAGATGCTTCCACTTTCCTCAGAAGATTCCTCCATCGCCTACGAGTCTTCCAACCAATATTTCTATATCCCACTGGACTTGATAGAGGCCTTGGCCAGCATATCCCATACAGAACGCGAAATGGCGAAATAACGCTTCCCTCGGGAGGGAAAAATATTTTCCTCGGGAGGAAAAAAAATCAGGCCATATCCAGAAAGCATATTCCAGACACATTTTTCTCCGTATTCCGCATCTGCCGACAAATAGGACAATTTACCCTATTTTAAGACTATTGATGTTCCGCAAAATAGTCTGACCTTTGCCGCATGAACAGAAATGGTCGGTTATATAATGTCTGGAGTGCTGTGCTCCTCTTCATCATCATGGGATTGCAAGGATGCGAAATGTTTGAAGCGCATCCTTATGATACATTAGTGCGGGGAGAAAAGAACCTGAACGAGAAACACATCAAGCGTATTGAGACAACGCTTTGCGGAAAGGATACCATCCGTTTTGCCTTCATCAGCGACACCCAACGGTGGTACGATGAAACGAAAGATTTTGTCCGGAGCATAAACAAACGGCAAGACATAGACTTTGTCCTGCACGGAGGTGACATTTCCGACTTTGGCGCCACGCACGAGTTCATCCTTCAGCGCGACATCCTGCTTGGCCTGCGCATGCCTTGGGTTGCCTTGCTGGGCAACCACGATTGCCTGGGCACTGGAGAAAATGTATTTAACGAGATCTTCGGCACGCCAAACTTCCACTTTGTAGCCGGGAAAGTGCTTTTTGTCTGCCTGAACACCAACTGTATGGAATATGACTATTCAGAACCTGTTCCCGACTTTGGTTACCTGGAAAATTTGCTTAACAATCTACCGACAGAGGTGGAGAAGACAATTGTGGCCATGCACGTTCCACCCTTCGATTTGGAGTTTAACAACAACGTGACCAAAGTGTTCCAACCCTATCTGCACCAATTCCCCAATCTCCAATGTTGCATCTACGGCCATGGCCACCGCTATGCAACGGATGACCTTTTCGGGGACAGCATCCTTTACCACCAGACACCTTGCGCCAAGAAGCGCGGTTATATTGAATTTACCCTAACCCCAAACGGATATGAACAGCATCTGGTCAATTACTAAGCTCTCCTGGAAATGGCAGCGGTTGTTCTGTCTGATCTTTTTCGCCGGATTGTCCGTCTGCATCCATGCTCACACATCTGACCGTTTGATAATAGGGGAAAAATATCATCGACGCGTATCCCGCTACCGAAAAGCCTGGAACCACATCATCCCCACCTATTCGAAAATACAATATGCCGGGGGCATGGGACTCCTGAGCATAGGTATGGGATGGGATTACGGCAAACAAAGTCAATGGGAAAGCGAGATGTTCCTGGGTTTCATACCACGCTATTCGTCAGACGAGGGCAAAGCCACCTTTACCATAAAACAGAACTACATTCCATGGCACAAGCCTTTGGGCAAGATTGTCCACATCAAGCCTTTCACCTGTAGTCTATACTTTAATACCATCTTCAACGATGAGTTCTGGACACAGGAACCCGACCGCTATCCCACTGGATATTATGGTTTTTCCACCCGCGTCCGCATCAACCTGTCAGTAGGGCAACGCGTTCAGTTCTGCATTCCCCAACAAAAAAGACAGTTCAGCAAAAGCATTTCCCTTTATTACGAAATCAGTGTCAGTGACCTCTACCTCATCAGTGCCGTCACGAATCATCTGAAACCAAGCGACGTTCTCCGCCTGTCCTTTGGTGTAAAGAGTGATATCTTCTAATTATTTCTTCATAGAATAGCGACTTTATTCTCATACAGATTCTAAAAATCTTTTAAAAGGCCATATAACTTTCTTACCTTTTGTTAAATCTTTCATGCTGAGGAATAAAAAGCGTTTGGTTTCTTGCGCTTTATCAGATAAACTGGCTACATTTGCGGTCAGTTATTCACCTCAAATACTTACTGACATGAAAAGATTAGTTTTATTCACAATGCTGGCCGGAATCCTGGCAAGTTGTAACAGTACACTGTCCGTAGACAACACACCGGTTGCCCATCTGGACTTGAACCGCTATCTTGGCGAATGGTATGAAATCGCCCGCTTTGACCACCGCTTCGAGCGCGGCATGGAACATACCAAGGCAAGTTATGCCCTCAACGAGGACGGCACGGTCCGCGTCATCAATTCCGGCATTAAAAACGGAAAGTTAAAAGAGGCAAAAGGAAAAGCAAAACTAACGGACGCGCCAGCCCTGTTACGCGTTTCGTTTTTCGGGCCGTTCTATGGTGACTATCGTGTTATGTTGCTCGACAAAGACTATCGTTATGCCCTTATCGGCAGTGGTTCCGATGACTATCTGTGGATTCTTTCCCGTACGCCTAAACTCTCAGAAGACGACATTATTACGATACTTGAGGAAGCCCGTCGCCGCAAATATGACATCGGCAGACTGCTTTGGGTAAAGCAGGAATAACAAGCCTTCAACGTTTCATCCCTTTCAAGGAAAAATCCTTTGCCTGCAAGGCGCAATCAAAGGTTCCAGGCACCTCCCATCCGAAGTTCATGCTAGTGAAAGCGAAGTCTTCCACATCGGAATCAGAAAAGAGTCCCTGACTCTTGAAGTGCGCGAGCGCTTCTCCAAGTGTCTCGCGCACATCCACATTCGCCAGATGCCACGCTCCGTCTGCAAAATCTGTTCCCTCTCCGAAAAAGCATGCACTGGGCCGGCAATAGATATAGGTCTGCGTACCCTTGTCCAGATGCGACATCACCTTTTGCAACATTCCACCTGGTTCACGGTTGTCATACAGCCCAACGCCCAGCCACATGCCCATACGATAATCTGCGGACTGTGGATTGTTGTTGGTCAAGTGGAAATAGCCCAACGCCTGTGCGGCATGGACTGTCTTGTTATAGTCTTCGCCCATACGGTTCTCACACTTGAGGATGCGCATGCTATAGGTCAGTTCCAGACTTTCATAATCATTTACTGGAACGAACGGCAGATCGGTTTCTATCAAGATATGCGCCCAAGGCTCGTCTGCTGTACGCGGCTTCAGGTATTCCTTAGAGGCATCCAGTTTCATAGTCAGCACACCATCCGAGTTGCGTGCCATCGTCAGAGATTTGCTGGCATACTCCACCCCATATTCGGTGTCCGAAACTTGTGCGCCCTGCAAGTCATGACGACAACTCCATTGGCACAACCGCCACACCGGTTCCTTACTGGTCTTTCCAAAATAGAACGTATCCACCGGCACTCCCTTTCCGGCCACCGCCTGAGGAGCCAACAATACCACTCCCCCATCAAGCGAGGAATCGGGCAGTATCTCCACGGAACGCTTGCAACCGCAAAAAGGAACAAGCAAAGCCAGCAAAGATGCACAATATAGACCTTTCATCATTATACTCATTTGACAAACTTGACCGCACAATCATTTCCTTCATTGTCATTCAGACGTGCCACATAGGTACCTGATGCCAACAGTGTTACAGGAACACGAACCTGCCCAGCCTCCACATGCACGTTGTGGCTCATGGCCAAACGTCCGTCAAGGGTATAGACACGGAGTTGCACTTCAGAACAGCATTCGCTCTTCACCATCAGCTGTCCAGACTGGAAACGGATGCTCAACCCACCAGAATGTGTTGCCATCAGGTTATCAATGGCACTCTCTCCTTCTCCGGGCTTGATTTCCGGCATTTCATAATGTACAGTATACGAGTTCATGGTGTTGGTGGCGTCAATGGACGGGCGGTACATACGATAATACTGGTTTCCACCGTCGGGGAATCGTCCCACGGTCTGCATGCCGTCATGGGCACAATACACAAGCGTATCGCCCCAACTCTCATCGGCAGCTGTCAGTATGATGGCCGCACCGTCTTCATTGGCCAGTTTGAAAGGAGCGTGCAGTTGGGTCTTGGTGTCCTGATGGTCACACCAGATGATTCGCGTCCCATGAGCGGGAAGTATGGTACTGGTCTCCGTACCTTCTGCCGAGATACGGTATTTGGTGGGGTTCTCCAGTTCATCACTCAGATACATTCCGGCCAAATCTATGTCTTCCGATGTCATGTTGTACAATTCCACCCAGTCGTTCTTGTCAAAATACTCATTCACAAAAACACTGTTTCCGGCACTGACCTCATTGATCACCACCGGTTTGGTTATTGCTTCCGCCACATATTCGTAACAAGCCTGGAGTTCCAGTTCCTCGTTACTGTACGGCAGTTCCATCTCCTCCTCCGTACTGAGAATGCCACCGGCCTCCACCTTTACCTGGTCCATGCAAGTGAGCGAGGCATCCCATAGGATGTCACTGCTGGTGGCAGAGGTGTTGTGAACCTCCACTGCAATCAGGTTTTCTCCCGTCTTGAAGAAAGACTTGTCCAAGACAATGCTGCCAGTGGCCGGCGTTGTGGATACGGATGTGGCGGAATACAAGGAGTAGGAAACGGCACCAGCCGGCATGTGAACCCTGCTTGCTTCCACCCCGTTGATGTAGATTACACAACCGTCGTCCAGAGTGTAGTTCAGAACAAATTCTCCCTTTTCGGGCATTTCGTCAATCTGGAACTTCTTACGGAAGTAATAAGTGGGATACTTGTTGTTGGCATCGCCACCATAGCTGATGGTGGTGGAAATTTGGAAATGCGACCCGTACCCCAAGGGAGCACGACCTTCCTTCCAACTCTTGTCAGAATAGATACGGTTACGCCAGTTGGATGCCACGGGACCGGAGTCGCTGTATTTCCAAAGCGATTGGGAGGGGATCAAGGTGGTTCCCGTGCCCACGTTTATCGCATTCTTTGTCTTCCAGCCCGCAAAACGATAGCTGGCAGGTGCTTGGGCGCAAAGGGTTACTGGCGGATACAGGCGTCCGTCGAACATACCAGTGGTCACGGTTTGTCCGTTCACGCTGATGCGCACCACATCCGTATCGGCAGACAGTTTCACCTCCTGTCCGCTACCCGACAGCCCCATAGAACCAAAGCCTTGCAATGCTTCGTAAAGCATGGAGGCACGGTTGGCCAGTCCGTTGATGACCTCGTCGGCCGAGCTGCGGGGCGACACGTTTCTGTCGGGATAGCCACTTTCGCGCGTCTGCATATATTCCACGGTTGAGACCATACGGTTCACCAGTTTACGGCTGCGTTCCGGCTCGAACACGGAACCCGCCACAATGCAGAATGCATCGGTGAAACGACGGCGGAAATCGGCATTCTTGAGCAGGTTCATGAATATGGGCACAATTTCCACCTCACGGGTATGATTGCTTACGCCTGGCACATCAAAAAGTGGGCAGAACGTGTACCATTGGCGCGAGGTAAAGGCCGGGAACGGATTGTTATTATAAAAACCGAAATCCAGATCAAACATGATAAAGCGGAACTTGCCGTTCTCCATAATAGGGCGCCAGGCCTTCAGGTTGTTTTGCGGCCAGTCATTATTGCCCAGATACAGCTGGATGGCCATATAGTTGCAACATTCGTCTATGTCCAGCAGATTCTTTATCTGTTCGTAAGTTGAGGCGTCGGTTGCCTTTGCGCTCAGTTCCTTCAGTCGTTGCCAGGCATCGCGCGTGCCGCACATCTGCACATAACCCGAGTCGCACTCTATCTCGTACATGTCTATCTCGTCATCGTCCAGACCGTGGTTGGCATAAACGTTATGTTTGTTGTTGGGTTCGCGCATGTTGATGGTGCCCATAAACTCTCCGTTTATGTAATGGCACACAGGCGCGTAGTCCTGCAGGTCCACGTCAATCCCGCTGGTCCTTACAATGCTCTGCAATGCGGCATCCTTGATACGGCACAAATAGTCGTTTCCGCCACAACGGAACTGCAGTGCCTTGTGCTTCAGATAAGGTTTGTCAGGGAAGAACTGATAATCCAGATAATTCTGCCCTTCGTATTCCTTTCCGGCTTTAATCTTGAAACTGAATGGGGTGAATCCCTTGCTGTGTCCGCCACAACGGCTCATGTCGGCCTCCATGTTTATCAGCGATTTGCCCGTCTGCGGATCAAGCATTTCAAAGTTCACTGGCCGGTCCCAGTCATGGTTCCAGTTGCAGTATTCGCTTGTGCCCTTTCCTCTTCGGCCGTTTGTGCCTTTGGTGAGGAAACCTATGGTGGGGTCATAAAGATGATCAGGATCTGTCACCACGGACACCACCGGTATGTTGAATGACTTGTCGCGCTTTATGTACGAGCGGGTCACCACCGGACTGCTCAGGCAACCATCTTGGAAAAGAGCGAAACGATAGACACGGGTACCCGATGTGGACAGTTTGCCCGTGGTGCTGGTTCTTCCGTTCTCCATAGTGGGGGTGGAACCGTCCATGGTGTACCGTAGTGTCGCTCCCTCGGGGATGTCCACCGTTATGCTTAATGCTCCGCTGAATATCTGGCTTTCGGGTGCCACTTCAGGTGCGGCCAGACGATGCATCGTCAGCGTGATGCCCTCGTTTGTGGTAGCAGGCGTGGGTGTGGCGGTATATCCCCACTCTTCTCCGGCATCCGTTCCGCGGGCATAGCTGGTACGCGAGATGGCTGGTGGATACTCCACCGAGTCAATCAGCCAACCGGTGTTGGAGGACAGGCAGATTACGCCACCGTCACAATCCAGCTTCATATTCATCTGCGTGGGCCAGTACAGGCCATAGTGTCCGAACCAGAGATTGGCGAATCCCTTTGCCGGCACAACCACATCGTGCGCAATCCGCAGTTTTTTCCGTTTGTCCGGGTCATCACTAATCCAATGGTTCTTCAGGTTGATGTCGCGTGTGGTAGGATTGTAAATCTCTATCCATCCCCCATAATTCCATGTGGGGTCCAGTATGCGGTCCACATTGGCAGACATCACTTCATTGATGCGAAGCGAGTTGGCGGATTGAGCCTTCACTCCCTGCAATAAGGAGAGGAACAGCAGGAAAGACAAACATATTCTCATCATAGGCGTTTCATTCTGGCATACCCCTTAAATTGGGTCAATACGGTTATTTCGGATACAAATATAACTATTTTTCTTTTATCTTCCGTATAAAACCGGACAAAACCCTGCAAAATCCGGCAACAGACAAAAGGTTTATGACAAAATAGAGGGATATAAAGGTCGGGATATCTTTTAAATTTAGGGTGGTTCTAAAAATTATGTCGAGTTGATTTTCGTTCTTTTTTAGTGTGTGCTTTTTTAAGTTGAAGAAGGAGCATCGCGGGCTATGTGACTGATGAGACTTGACAAAATGACACCGATGAAAGGCGGAAAGCAGCCGAAACTGAAACCAGCAGAATCTGTAAAAACTTAAATCCAGAATTTTTAGAACCACCCCTTAAACTTTTCGGCCAAAGAAACGTCAAATCATAGAAATGTAACAATGTTCAATAATTACCAAGACTGACACATGAAGTTAAAACCCACACTTTCCGGAAAAACGGATTTACCTACAGACTCACGCTTTTACCACACCCTGCAACGCATTGCCCGGTGGATGGACACCTATTATCTGGACCCCATTCTTGGCTTTCTGCTTCCCGCCGGCATCGGCGATTTCGTTTCTGCGCTCATGGCAATCCCATTCATTGTCTTCAGCCTCTTCGTGGCAAAATCCATTCCCCTCACCCTTGCCATCATCAACCACACGCTGTGGGACATCCTCATCGGCCTCATTCCCTTCTTCGTGGGCGATGTCCTCGATGTCTTCAGCCGACCCTACCGTCGTAATCTGCAACTCATCGAAGGCTATCTCGCCGGTGACAAATCCACCATCCGCCACCTGCAGAAACACGTGGCCATCACCCTCTTCGCCATCTTCCTCTGCTGTACCCTTATCTACTTCATGTTCAAGGCTGTGCTGTGGTTCGGAGATTTTTTTATGGAGATATTATATTGAAGTCCACAAACGACGTATTGCAGACTCCAACATTTTTTACAATTTTACATCAATATCTTTGATCGTCATGCCCCACGCCCGCTTCATCAACAGCCATAAGGCATTATGTTGATATACTTGTTGAAATTTCCACATAGATTTAAAATAGCTCATTGCTAGTGCTATTCGGAAACGGATATATCCATAACCATGGGTGTAAATACTGTTTCCGCTGAAAACATCCCGCAATATACGTTCTGACATATCCACCCTATTGTATGTTATAGGACGTCCAAGAGAGGTCGCAACATGTGGTGCAACCTCTACACCTAAATATTTCTCACAAATGCAATTCAGACATTCAACAAAACGGGTATAGTGCATCTTGTCACACCATTTCCAAAAGGTTTTCCAATCCACATTGTCATGTTCCTCTTTAAGAAAAAGTGCCCAGTCCAAGACATTACGGATCTTTATACTCTCATATAGAAAATGGCTCATGGCATGGGCGGTCAGGAATAGGGCATTGAAATTTGCTGAAGGGATCAGCAATGCATTATTTTCATTTTTGCGGATTGGATGAACCACATTTCGTAGATGTCTTTCCAAATCCTTTGTCTCTTTTCCGTCTTTTATAGGCAAAGCAAATTGATGGTTCTCAATTTCCAAACCATTGTACTTGATATGAGAATGCTTGTAATGTCCTCTTTTGACAACACATCCTGCAGCTTCTCCCGCTACATTTCCCTTCTCATAACAGTTTTCCCATATAATTGTGTTCTCAGGGTTGCCTTCAAACAGATAGCAATCCAAATCCCCGAATTCGCGGTGCAGCGGATTGGGATAATAGGCGCTTACAGCTATGCCCTTCAACACCAAGGTATGTAATCCCTTCTCCTCCATCAGCCCGGCAAATTCCGCAGAACGTTTATGTATGGTTGCCATTTTCCGCTCTATGGACTGGGATTGGGCGTACCAGTTCAATGTCAATGCCTTAGGCGGTCTTGGGAAATCCTCACATTCGTCAAAGGCTGCGGACAACTTCTCAAACACCACTGCCGTAACGCCCTGCATCTTGGAAAGGCGGAACAGTTCTGTCCATTCCTCGGGTGTCACGTCATTAAAATACTGGGCTTCAAGCGATGTTTTTTGCACTACGGCACCCAACACATAAAAAAACAATTCTTCTGTCCTATTCATATTTCATTTCTGCTTCTCACGCAAATCCCGCAAATCTCGCCAAAAGATTTTAGGAACACATGAGAACGATGTTTCATTTACTCTTATTTTCTTTATATTTCTCTTTGCGAAATCTGTGAGATTCGCGTGAGAATCTTTTATTTTTGTTCTAAATCGTTATAATCTAATACTATCCGTTTGATTCCATCTGCAAAATTATCTTCACCAAAATTTATCAACAATCCAACATTTTGCCGGAATAACTTCATATATGTTTTTAATTGTTTGGAATGTACAGGCAATAGTTTCTCTACTGATTTTAATTCTACCACTATAGAGTCTTCCACAATCATATCCATGCGATAAACTATCCCTAAATCCACTTCTTTATAATACATCTGCAACGGCACTTGTGTTTTCACCTTTAACCCTCGCTTTTCCAACTCACATTTCAAAGCCAACTCATAAGCAGACTCCAACAAGCCTGGCCCTAATTGGTTATATACCTCCATTGCTCCACCAATTATTTTATAAGTTATCCGACTTTTCATGTTATTTCTCTTTCTTGGCCTCACGCAAATCCCGCAAATCTCGCTAAAGATATGGGGACCACATGAGAACTTTTTATTTCACTTACTTTATTTTTTATTCGCGGGATCTGTGAGATTTGCGTGAGGTTCATCTCTCACATCCCCGACCGTCTGATCCTCAACTCTATTGCCTCTGGATGGGCCGCACAGAAACTACTGGCATCCGTCACCACACAAGCCAGATAACCACCACCGCCGGCTCCAGGCATCTTCCAGGCCAGCACCTCATCCATAGCGCTGTACTTATCAATGTAGGATGGCACCGAACCCTGAATCATAGCCGGAAACATTGCCACCTGGGCATGGAACGAATCCTTGTATGCTGTGGCAAACGCATCCAAATCCATGGCCATAATGGCATTCCAGCAACGGTCGGCCGCAGCGGCAAGAGCCTTCACCTTCTCCAGTGTGATGTCCTGCCCCTCCACCACCGAACATCCTGGGCATCGGGGTTCCATAGGAATCATACACAGATGGTTCTCCAACCATTGCAGCACAGCCTCATCCTCACAAGTCTCTATCCTTTCTGGCCAGAAATGGTTGTCATAATAATGGCGGCAGAGTCCAGGTACACAGATACCAATGGAATCCTGCGCTCCACTGATTATGCCGTCCTCCCTTTCGGGATGGTTCTCAAAGCAGAACACCAGTCGTGCCAGCGTCTCCGGATCCATATTGGGCAACTGGTAGGGCCAAATGCGCTTGATAAGGTTGCGGGTAGATGTACTCAGTCCGCATCTGTCTCTTATCTCGAACGATGGTTCCAACGAGATGGTCAGTGCCCAGCCGGGGGCATGACAACTCACATACGGCTGGTCTATCCAGGTACCCGCCAAATCCAGGCGGGTAGGAATCTGGCACGGACTCTTCTTCAGGTCCGTACTGCTCCGGGCTGCCAACCCTTCATGGGGGTCACGTTCCAGCACCACATATTCCATCCCTCTCTCCTCGCACACCTTGCGCTTGGCGTCCGAACCGCCGTCGCTGTTCACCACCAATATGTCCGGTTTCACAATGTCCAGCGTGGGCAGGAAATCCAGTATGCCGTCTCCGGCGTTGATATATGCTTCCTTCACATAACGGATGCTCTTTACCATGAACAGACGTTCCTGCTCCGAATACACCGTCTTGTGGTTCTTGTAGTGCAGGATGGTCTTGTCCGAACCGATACCCACATACAAATCCCCATATTGAGATGCCTGGCGGAAGAATTCCACATGGCCCGAGTGTAACAGGTCATAACATCCGCTTACAAATACTTTCTTTTTCATTTTTATTTTTATACTATTAGCTGTTAGCTATTGGCTGTTGGCTGTTGGTGTTTAATGTTTAACGATTAATGTTTATTGATTAATGGTGGATGGGTATTCGCTCATCGTTTACCGTTGGCTATTGGCTGTTGGCCGTTGGCGTTTAATGTTTAACGATTAATGTTTAATGGGGAATGGGGAATGGGAATTCGCTCACCGCTCACCGCTCACCGCTCACCGCTCATCGTTTACCGTTGTCCGTTGTCCGTTGTCCGTTGTCCAGAGCTTTGCTCTAAACCCTATCTCTCCACCCTCATCGGATTATGCAGGAAATCTTCGTATGCCAAGCGGATGCCTTCGTCCAGACCCACCTTTGCTTCCCATCCCAGCACCTTCGCCTTGCTCACGTCAAGCAGTTTGCGCGGTGTGCCGTTGGGGCGAGTGGTGTCCCACATTATCTTTCCTTCGTATCCCACGATGCGTGCCACCTTCTCCGTCAGTTCCTTTATGGTGAGTTCCTTGCCCGACCCTGCGTTCACCGTCTCATTGCCGCTGTAGTGGTTCATCAGGAATACACACAGGTTGGCAAGATCGTCCACATACAGGAATTCGCGCAACGGGCTACCGTCACCCCAACAAGTCACACTATCCAGGCCTTGTTCCTTGGCTTCGTGGAAACGGCGGATCAGCGCAGGCAGCACATGGCTGTGTTCCGGATGATAGTTGTCATTCGGACCATACAGGTTTGTGGGCATCAAGCTAATGTAATCTGTGCCATACTGGCGGTTCAGGTACTCACAGTATTTCAGACCCGATATTTTGGCCAGCGCATACGCCTCGTTGGTGGGTTCCAGCGCCGAAGTCAACAGGCAGCTCTCGGGCATGGGCTGAGGGGCGAACTTGGGATAAATGCACGATGAGCCCAGAAACTCCAGCTTCCGGCATCCGTTCTTCCATGCCGAATGTATCACGTTCATCTCAAGCATCATGTTCTCGTACATGAAATCCGCCAGTGCGCTTTGGTTGGCGATGATGCCGCCCACCTTGGCGGCGGCCAGGAACACGTATTCTGGTTTCTCTTCCTCAAAGAACCTCTCCACTTCCTCCTGGCGCAGCAGGTCAAGTTCCCTATGTGTCCGGGTAATGATGTTCGTATATCCCTGACGTTCAAGTTCCCTGACTATGGCGGAACCTACCATTCCACGGTGGCCAGCCACGTATATTTTACTTCCTTTTTCCATGTTTGATGTATTTCTGTCTATGGACAAAAGACTACAGACAATAGACAACGGTCTGCAGTATTTTTCATCCGTTTTTACGTTTGGGAACAGACAAATATTGTATCATCTTATATATACCACTTGATACCGACAACAACTTTGTCTGTAATCTGATACGCTCGCCTTTTGTGCAATATCCCAAATCCTCACAAAGATACAGCATACTCCTCACCTCGGAGCAACTGCCCTTCGCTATATTCAGATAACGGACAAACACTGTATCAGAATTATATTCGAAGCCCTCCGCAATATTGTTCATTACTGATACACTTGCACGCTGAATCTGGTCTTTAAAACCATAGTCATGGTTGTTCGCCATCAGTTTATAGATGTCCGAAACAATTTCCCGCGCATCCATCCAAATGCGTAAATCTTCTATCTTCCTATTCGGCATATCCGTTGTCCGTTGTCCGTTGTCCGTTGTCCGTTGTCCGTTGTCCGTTGTCCGTTGTCCGTTGTCCGTTGTCCGTTGTCCGTTGTCCGTTGTCCGTTGTCCGTTGTCCGTTGTCCGT
>JAFNXL010000024.1 GCA_017379075.1 Bacteroidaceae bacterium | reverse complement strand
TCCGATTGTCAGGAGTTCTCTCTTTAATGCCATTGCTTTGAATTATGTAATTTGGGGTGATACTTTATAAATAAGGTGCAAAGTTACGGCAAAATGCACAAAACTCAAAGTTTATGCCTATAAAATCATTGATTTTACCCCTTTTATTAGTGCCATTTCTGATGGTCAGAGGGAAACCATTCATTCTTCCTTTTCGCGTTTTGTCGTATCCAGACATCCGCTTCGTTACATTTTTTGTCGGAAAATCTCCGTTCGTTGCTGAATATCAAATTAATTTTATAACTTTGTCGTAAGATAAAGAAAAGATTACGCTTATGGCAGCCTCGCACACCGATGAACCCAGAACGTCGAACTTGCTTGAGAGGCATGCTGTATCACTAAATAATAATCGGAGTTCTGATATGAATATGACATCCACAGGAAACGAGTTGCTCAACACCCTTCGGGAACAGAAGGAAATGGGGATGAAAGGCGGTATCTATCATAAGACACAGATAGACCTTACCTACAACTCCAACCACATAGAGGGAAGCAGGCTCACGCACGAACAGACACGTTTTATCTTTGAAACCAACACCATTGGCATGAGCGAGAACGAGGCCGTTAATGTAAACGACATTATTGAAACGGTGAACCATTTCCGGTGTGTCGATCTCATTATAGACCATGCCACAGAAAAGCTCTCGGCCCAATTTATCAAGCAGTTGCATGGCGTGCTAAAGAGTGGTACAACGGACAGTCGCAAGAGTTGGTTTGCCGTGGGTGAATACAAGCGTTTGCCAAATGAGGTGGGCGGAGAGGCAACCTGTCACCCAGAGCAAGTGGAAGAGCAGATGGAGGCTCTGCTTGCCGACTACAATAATGGTCGGCACAATCTTGATGACATTCTCGACCTTCATGTCCGTTTCGAGCGTATCCACCCCTTTCAGGACGGCAATGGCCGAGTGGGACGGCTTGTGATGTTCAAGGAGTGCCTCAATGCAGGCATTGTGCCATTCATCATTACCGACGAACTTAAGATGTTCTATTATCGGGGATTGCGAGAATGGGGGCGAGTCAATGGCTATCTTACCGACACTTGTCTCACAGCCCAGGATCAGTATAAGGCCATACTCAATTATTTCAGAATCAGTTATTAGTACGGAACTTAACGGACAGGCAACAACCAGAATGGATTAAGAAATATAACAAAACTCAGGGAACTTGTTCTATGAAGACAGAAAAACAAATGGCAGCATCTGCCGCCGCTTTTTCGGAGCGTTGGAAAGGAAGAGGATATGAAAGAGGCGAATCGCAGGCATTTTGGATAGATTTGCTCACAAATGTATTTGGGATAGAGACACCTTCTGACGGTTTTATCTTGTTTGAAGACCACAGAATGGTGGATGCTTCCAACTTTATAGACGGACGCATCCCTTCAACCAAAGTGCTGATTGAGCAGAAATCTTTGGGAAAAGACCTCAGAAAGGGCATCCTTCAAAGCGACGGTTCCATGCTGAATCCGTTCCAACAGGCTCGCCGTTATGTGGTAAGCCTGCCTTTGTCCGAGCATCCCCGTTGGATTGTTACTTGTAATTTTTCCGAGTTCCTTGTCTATGACATGGAACGCCCAAATGGTGAACCGGAACAGATTCTGCTTGAAAACCTTGGCAAGGAGTATTACCGTTTGATGTTCCTTGTTGATGCCAAGAACGAACATTTGAGCAAGGAAATGCAGGTTTCCATGCAGGCCGGAGAGATTGTTGGTCGCATTTATGAAGCTTTGTTGAAGGCCTATGGGGATGATTCGCCCGAAACCCTGCGTTGGCTTAATATCCTTTGTGTCCGTATTGTGTTTTGTCTCTATGCCGAGGATGCCGGAGTCTTTGCTCATGACCAGTTCCACAATTATCTATCCAGATTTGATGCCGAGGGAATGCGAACCGCATTTCTTCAACTCTTTGAAACCCTGAACAAACCCATAGACCAGCGCAGCCGTTTTTTGCGCGATGACCTGAAAGCGTTTCCCTATACCAACGGCGGGTTGTTTGAGGAAGAAATTGAAATTCCTCAGTTTACCGAAGAACTCAGGCATGCCATCATCCAGAATGCCAGTCTGGACTTTGACTGGAGCGAGATTTCGCCCACCATCTTTGGTGCTGTGTTCGAAAGTACGCTCAATCCCCAAACCCGTCGCAGCGGCGGAATGCACTATACCAGCATTGAGAACATCCACAAAGTCATAGACCCCCTTTTCCTGAATGACCTTCGCCGCGAACTGGATGAGATACTGGAGGAAAAGGTGGAAAAGCAGAGGCAAAGAAAACTCCAGGCCTACCAAGACCGCCTTGCCTCGCTCACTTTCCTGGATCCAGCTTGTGGTTCCGGAAACTTCCTTACCGAAACCTATCTATCTTTGCGCCGTTTGGAGAACGAAGCCATTCGCGAACGCTATCACGGCCAAAGTTTCATTGGTTTTGAAGAAGTGAACCCCATCAAGGTGAGCATACAGCAGTTCTATGGCATTGAGATAAACGACTTTGCCGTAACCGTAGCCACCACCGCCCTTTGGATTTCAGAGGCTCAGATGTTGGCCGAGACCGAAAAGATTATCCGCCTGGACATAGACTTCCTTCCCCTCAAAGCCTATCATAATATCAGCGAGGGCAATGCGTTAAGGATGGACTGGGACATAATAGAAACCCCATCGGACATTCCCACTATTTATGCCAAGAATGTCCATCTTGTTGTTGAGCCTATGCCCATGGCCGTAAGCGAACCCATAGCAGAGTATAACGAAGTAAATGTGGTAACGCATCGCATAGATGGCGAAGTAAATGCCGGCAAGCGCAATTATCAGGTTCATTATGATTATATCATTGGTAATCCGCCGTTTGTGGGATATTCTATGCAAAATAAGGAGCAGAAGGAGGATGTTCTTGCTGTGTTTAAGGATAAAAATGGAAAACCATTCAAGACGGCAGGAAAGATCGACTATGTTGCTGGTTGGTATTACAAGGCAGCGAAATTGATGCAACACTCTAAAACAAGAACGGCGCTTGTATCCACAAATTCTATTTGTCAAGGCGAACAAGTCTCTGCTATTTGGAAACCTTTACAAGAACTTTTTGGTATACACATAGATTTTGCCTATCGTACTTTCCGATGGGATAGTGAGGCTTCTGACAAAGCTCATGTACATTGTGTTATTGTGGGATTCAGTGCCTTCTCTGCACCGATAAAACTTTTGTATGACGAAGGCAAATCTAAAATAGTGGAATGTATAAATGCCTATTTGATAGAAGGTCAAGATGTGTATATTGAAAGTAGAAATAAACCTCTATGTGATGTGCCGAAGATGCTAACAGGTAATCGTCCGGCTGATGGAGGACATTTGATTATAGAAGCCAAAGATTATGCTGAATTTATAGGACAAGAACCTTGTGCTAAACCTTATGTCAAGAAACTTCTTGGTTCTGCAGAGTTTATAAACAACAAGGAAAGATGGTGTCTTTGGCTTCTTGGGGTATCACCGGCAGAGTTGCGGAAAATGCCTTTGGTTATGAAAAGAATAGAAGCCTGCAAACAAGATAGGGAAAATGCTCCAGATGAAGGTAGAAAGAAATTGGCAATGAAACCACATCTTTTTAGGGAAACCTTGAATCCAGGAACGGCAGTCATTGTACCAAAAGTGTCATCAGAGCGTCGTAGATACATTCCCATGGGATTTATTGATAAGGAGACAATTGCTAGTGATTTGGTTTTTCTTGTACCCAATGCAACCCTTTACCATTTTGGCATTCTTGAAAGCAATGTTCACATGGCATGGATGAGGGCGGTTTGCGGACGATTAGAAATGCGTTATAGATATTCCAAAGACATTGTCTACAACAACTTCCCATGGCCAACTCCAACAGAACAACAGAAACAGAAGATTGAGCAAACGGCACAAGCCATTCTTGAAGCCCGTGCCCTTTATCCGGATTCATCTTTGGCCGACCTCTACGATGATTTGACAATGCCGGTAGAACTGCGCAAGGCACATCAGAATAATGACCGTGCTGTGATGCAGGCTTATGGTTTTGATGTAAAGACCATGACCGAAAGCCTCTGCGTGGCTGAATTGTTCAAGTTGTATAAGGAATTGACAATTCATAATGAGTAGAGAAGAAGGAAAACATCGTGACGAGTTATTTAGGGTTACTCCAATCCTCAAAGAATTAGGGTATACCCCTAATGAGAGTATGTGTGGGGATGCGCCTGACATTCTTATTCCATCAGTTGAAAAAAGAAATATTGGAATAGAAGTCGTATCTTATAGTACAGGACAAAATGAGAAGGCTCAAAATGCATTAAGGAAAGTTTTAGACGAATATGCGGGCATTTTGGATAGAAAATCAGACAAAAGATTTGAAATTGGAATTGGATTATTGAGACTGGGGGCACCTAATTTTACGAAAGAAAAACATAAAATATTCAAGGAGTTAGATTCTCTTATTTTTTATCCAGATAAGCCAATGGACAGACGGTTTATTTCTTATGTCGTATTACAGGAGAATCCGGGTGCTCCTCGCTCATTTATTTCATGTGACGAAGTTGTTGAGTTTGGACTTGTGGACGAACATTTGTTGTTTGAATGTATAAACCAAAAAGACCACAAGCTAAAAATGTATAAGCAAAAAGAAAAAAACCGAACCATTAAAGAATACTATTTGGCTATATATTTCCCCATCAAGGAAGGTGCTGATTTTCAGGAATACACTTTGCCTAATGGCTTCGAAACGGAGTATAACCGAATATACCTTGTGGATTACTTTTATCTAAAAAGAATAAAATAAAGTTTTGTTATGGAATACGGAATAGTTTATCTTTTGACCAATCCAGTAATGCCGGGTCTTGTGAAGATTGGCATGACTGCCCAGAAAGATATAGAAAAGAGAATGAGGGAACTCTACACAACGGGCGTTCCTGTTCCCTTTGAGTGTCAGTTTGCCTGCAAAGTGAAGAAAGGCGACTGTGTCAAAATAGAAAAAGCCCTTCATGCTGCTTTTGCACCACAGCGCGTCAATGCCAACCGGGAATTCTTTCGTATTCAGGTTGAGCAAGCCAAAGCGATTCTTGAACTATTCCATCATACTGATGTGACGGAGGAAGTGAGTGATGAAATAGAAAACGATCTCACCGATGATGACAAGGCTGCAACAAAGAAAGCTCGCTTGCACCGTCCGCCCCTTAACTTTTTTGAAATGGGAATGAAGAAGGGCGATGTGCTGCAATGGAAAGATGACCCAAGTGTAACGCTTTCTGTCTATACGGAAAGAACCGTTATTTTTGAAGGAAAGGAAATGGCTATCAGTGCCGTAACCCGAGATTTAAAAGGTTCAAAGTGGTATGTGGCCCCTGGTTCGTACTGGCTGTATAATGAACGGTTGTTAAGCGAAATTTACGATGAAACCTATCCCGTAGAGGATTGATAATGGAGTCATCTGTCAAAAATCACGAAAATGTGATTTGAAGCGAGATTGAGGGGAAATAGGGCCTTTGTTGGATTTCTGTATTCTGTTAGTTGTCAAATCTTTATGACGGTGGTGTGTTGCCTTCAAAATCTCACGAAAAAAAGACTTAAGTGTTTCTTGAGTTTCACTTAAGTCTTTCCGGAAAAACACTTAACTGTTTTTGGAGAAACACTTAAGTGTTACTTTTTGCTCGTTTTGGCCGCCCCGAAAATGTAAATAATTTTCAAGTCATTGCTGTATCTGTGTCTGGAGCCTTGGATTTTTCCCTCGCGAGGAAAAAGTTTTTTCCACGCCATGGCGTAAGATTTCTGTGGCGGGGAAGTTTGAATTGCCGTTTGGGGGTGTAAAAATTTCCGCAAAATGGTTATTGTGCAGTCTCTCCTTTTGCAAATTTGCAGTGCAAAAATGCAAAATGTCACTTTCCGTACTTGATGTTGCGGGGGTGGTGTTCCAGAATTTCCTGGCGCAAGTGGCTGCGGTCCAGATGCATGTAGATCTCTGTGGTACCAATGTCTTCGTGGCCGAGCATGGCCTGTATGGCACGGAGGTTGGCGCCCCCTTGCAGCAGATGGGTGGCAAAGCTGTGGCGGAAGGTGTGGGGGCTGATGTTTTTGGTGATGCCGGCCCTTTGTGCGTATTCCTTGATGAAGACAAAGAGGCTGATGCGGCTTAGATGGCGGCCTCTGGTGGTGGAGATGAAGACGTAGTCCTCTTCTCCGGGAGCTACTTTCAGCCCCTGCCGCACCGCAAACCAGGCGCGGAGCTCGCTTATGGCTTGTCCGCCAATGGGAATGAGGCGTTCTTTCCGCCCCTTTCCGTGCACCCTTATATAGCCGTCTTCCAGAAAAAGGTCGCTGATTTTCAGTGTGCAGAGTTCGGTTATCCGCAGTCCGCATCCGTAGAGGGTCTCAATGATGGCCCTGTCCCGCTGGCCTTCGGTCCGGCTTGCGTCAATGGCGCCAATGATGTCTTCAATCTCTTCCAGGCTGAGCACCTCGGGCAGATGCTTGCCAATCTGTGGGCTTTCGAGCAATGCTGTGGGGTCGTTGGGAATTTCCTTTTCCAGTTGCAGGAAGCGGTAGAAGGAGCGCACACCACTCAGCGTGCGGGCTGTGCTGCGGGCCGATGTGCCTTTTTCCCTCATCTGGCCGGCAAACTGGTCCAGCTGTTCCAGGGTTACTGTGCGGAAGTCTATGCCTTCGTCGGAATAATAGTTGAACAGTTTTTGCAAATCCTTGCAATAGGCATCCAGCGTGTTGCTGCTATATCCGCGTTCCAGACGCAGGTATCTGATGTAGCGCTGAATGATGTTTTTGTCTATAATTCCACAATTGTTTATCTCGTATTTCATATTTTCTTTTTAACTTTGTACCGACAAAGATACGAATTTATCATGAGAATACAAATTATCAATGGCCCCAATCTGAACTTGTTGGGAGTGCGCGAACCCGCAATCTACGGCAAACGTGCATGGGAAGACTATCTGAAGGACCTGCGCCAGCGCTACCCTAATGTGCGCATAGACTATTACCAGAGCAATCTGGAGGGCGAGATCATCAACAAGATTCAGGAAGTGGGTTTCGACCGCGACGGCATTGTGCTCAACGCCGGTGCGTACACCCACACCAGCGTGGCAATCCTGGATGCCATCAAGAGCGTGAACACACCCACCATTGAGGTGCATATCAGCAACGTGCACCAGCGCGAGGAGTTCCGCCACCACAGCATGATTAGCCGGGGTTGCATGGGCGTAATCTGCGGATTCGGACTGGACAGTTACAGGCTGGCCATTGAGGCGATTCTCACAAAGTCGGAGACAGAAGAGTGACACAGGAACTTGACCAATACATACTGGACCACATTGACGCAGAGGGGGAATATCTTCATGCCCTTTGGCGCGATACCCAGCTGCGGCTGGCATACGGACAGATGGCAAGCGGCCACTTGCAGGGCCGTCTGCTGAAGATGCTGGTGCAGATGATTGCGCCGCGCATGGTCGTGGAGCTGGGCACGTTCAGCGGTTACAGCGCGTTGAGCATGGCCGAGGGACTCCTGCCCGGAGCCGAACTTCATACGTTCGAGATCTTTGACGAGATGGAAGACTTTGTGCGTCCGTGGTTCGAGAACAGCGAATATGCCGACCGAATCCATCTGCACATTGGCGATGCCATGGATCTGGTGCCGCAGATGGATGTGCAGTGGGACCTGGCTTTTGTGGATGCGGACAAGCGGCGATATGTGGAGTATTACGAAATGCTGCTTCCACGCATGAAGAAGGGCGGTTTCATGCTGGTGGACAACACGTTGTGGTATGGACGGGTGTTGGAAGAGCATCCCCGGGCCTCGGACTTGCAGACCAACGGCATCAAGGCGTTCAACGACTTGGTGGCAAAGGACGACCGTGTGGAAAAGGTAATCCTGCCGCTGCGTGACGGACTCACCCTCATCCGCAAGAAATGATTCGTTTTTCAGCTACGAAACAGCTATATATTGGATATTTAAGGTAACAACTATAAGACAAGATAATTTTATGGAAACAACAAGACAGAACAAGATAGCCCGACTGATACAGAAGGAACTGAGCGACATCTTCCAGAAGCAGACCAGTGCCATGCGTGGCGTGCTGGTTAGCGTAAGCGCTTGCCGCATCAGCCCCGACCTCAGCATCTGCCGTGCTTATCTGAGCGTATTTCCCAGCGAGAAGGCAGAGGAGATTGTGAAGAACATCAACGACAACCAGCGCCAGGTTCGTTTTGAACTGGGAACCCGTGTTGGCAAGCAGCTCCGCATTGTGCCCGAACTGAAGTTCTTCATTGACGATTCGTTGGACTACGTGGCTCACATCGACGAACTGTTGCGCAAGTGAACTGGACGTTTTTCTTTGCCCGCCGTTATCTTTTCAGCCGTCGCAGCCACAATGCCATCAATATCATTTCGGGCATTTCTGCGGTTGGTATAGCAGTGGCCACCTTGGCGCTGGTCTGCACGTTGAGCGTCTTCAACGGCTTCCAGGACCTGGTGGCGGGTCTGTTTACGGCCTTCGACCCCCAGCTGCGTGTTACGCTGGCCGAAGGACGCACCATCGATGCGAATGATGAGGCTCTTCTCCGGCTGGAACAGATGCCTCAGATTGAGGTGCTCACACCGGTGCTTGAGGACCAGGCGCTGATTGTGCAGGACGGAAAGCAGACGGTGGTGACGATAAAGGGTGTGGCAGACAATTACGTGCGTCAGGCCAACTTGGAAGACCTGCTTTATGGCGACGGCACTTTCTTTCTCCAGGCCAACGGGCAGGAGTATGGCGTGCTGGGCATTCAGGTAACCAGTCGTCTGGGTTTGGGCGCCACCTTCGAGGAGCCGCTTCAGGTCTATGCGCCCCGCCGTGGCGAAAGGGTGAACATGGCCAATCCCTTGTCCTCGTTCAACCATGCCGAACTGCACAGCCCCGGAGTGGTGTTCATGGTCAGCCAGGCCGAATACGATGCCCATTATATCCTCACCAGTCTTGACTTTGCCCGAGAGCTCTTCGACCAGGAAGGGCGCGTCTCCGCAATGGAAATCCGTCTGCGCGAGGGGGAAGACGTGGACAGGGCGAAGATGGAAATCCGAAAGGTGCTCGGCCCCTCGTTCTTGGTGCACGACCGCTATGAACAGCAAGAGGATGTGTTCCGTATCATGAGGGTGGAGAAGCTTATTTCCTATCTTTTTCTCACCTTCATCCTTCTGGTGGCCTGCTTCAACATCATCGGTTCCCTGTCTATGCTCATGATTGACAAGAAGGCCGATGTGCAGACGCTCCGCAGCCTGGGAGCGGACAATAGCGACATTTGCCGAATCTTCATGTACGAAGGCCGCCTCATCAGCCTGTTGGGCGCCGTGGTGGGAATCGTTCTGGGTCTTCTGCTTTGTTGGTTGCAACAGACCTTCGGCTTCATTTCCATGGGCGACCAGTCCGGTTCCTTCATTGTGGAAGCCTATCCCGTCAGCGTTCATTTTGTTGACATTCTGCTGATTTTGGCAACGGTTGTGGCCGTGGGATGGGTGTCGGTGTGGTATCCCGTGCGCCACCTCAGCCGCAGGTTGTTGAACCGATAGTTTGGACATGATGGACTCCACTTGCTATCCCTTTTCCCGTCCGCTTTATGTGATGGCAAAACCCGCCGGCTCGCATTGCAATCTGGCTTGCCGCTATTGTTATTATCTGGAAAAGGGAACGTATTACGGCCATGCCTCCGGACAGCATTTCATGTCCGATGCCACTCTTGAGCGCTACATCCGCGAATATATCCAAGCGCAGACCTCTCCCGAAGTCTGCTTCACTTGGCACGGGGGAGAACCTCTTTTGCGCCCGCTCGAATTTTACCGTAAAGCAATGCGCCTGCAGGCGCTTTATGCCGACGGCCGTCGCATCTCCAACTGCCTGCAGACGAACGGTTTGTTGCTTACGCCCGATTGGTGCCGCTTCCTTCATGACGAAGGCTGGCTGGTGGGGCTGAGCATAGACGGCACGCAGGCCATGCACGATGCCTACCGCCTCTCGCGCAACGGGTCTCCATCGTGGGAAAAGGTGATGAGGGCCGTGGAACTGCTCGACCGCTATCATGTGGAATGGAACGCCATGGCTACGGTCCATCAGGGCAATGCCGACCACCCCTTGGAGTTCTATACCTTTTTCCGCAACACGTTGGGGTGCCGCTTTCTGCAGTTTACGCCTGTGGTGGAGCGCGAAAGGGTAGGCGTGTCTGACGGTCCGCGCCTGGCTCAGGTGGGCGATGAGGAGTGTCGGTTGGCGCCCTACAGCGTGCTGCCCCATCAGTGGGGAAACTTCCTCTGCACCGTTTTCGACGAATGGGTGCGCCATGATGTGGGCTATACCTTTGTCCAGCTGTTCGATGCCACGCTTGCCGGATGGATGGGCGTGCAGCCCGGTGTCTGCACCTATGCCGAAGAGTGTGGCCATGCCGCCGTCATGGAGTACAACGGCGATGTCTATAGTTGCGACCATTTTGTGTTTCCCCGCCACCGTTTGGGCAACATCCATACGCACACGCTTCCCCAGATGCTTTACGGGCCGCAGCAGACAGCCTTCAGCCGACTGAAACGCGATGCCTTGCCGCGCCAGTGCCGCCAATGCCCGTGGCTGAAAGCCTGCCATGGCGAGTGTCCCCGTCTGCGTTTCCTCCGCACAGCCGACGGCGAGCCCGGGCTGAATTTCCTTTGCGCCGGCTACCAACGCTATTTCAGCCACGTTGCCCCCTATATGGACTTCATGGCGCAGGCGCTCCGCAATGACCAGCCGGCCAGCATCATCATGCAAGCGCTCAGAAACGGAGCGTTCTGAACCTTCAATAACAGCTATCACAAGGAAGCTACGCCTATACACAGAACATCGGCATCTCACTCTCGTACAATTTCAATGCCGCCCGAAGCAGATACAAGGGAACGGGAGCCGGCAATGCCGAGAAGAGCAGATTGTGATTGCTGCGTGCCGATATCGTCCCGAAACACGCGTGATTCAATTTTTTCGGCCATTTCGGAAATTTGATACACGCGTGTATCGGCCTACAAACGCTGTAAGTAGCGTGATACACGAATGTATCGGCCTACAAACGCTGTAAGTAGCGTGATACACGAATGTAACGGCCTACAAACGCTGTAAGTAGCGTGATGCACGAATGTAACGTCCTACAAACGCTGTAAGTAGCGTGTTACACGAATGTAACGTCCTACAAACGCTGTAAGTAGCGTGTTACACGAATGTAACGTCCTACAAACGCTGTAAGTAGCATGATACACGAATGTAACGGCCTACAAATGCCATTTGTAGCATGAAACACGAATGTATTGCGATAAAAACGGAATTATGAAAGGCGGTTTGACAATGTTTTCTTATCTTTGTGGGGAAAAATGGACAAATAACACACATCAAACACAAATAATCTTATGAAGACAAAACGTACATTCCTGCTTTTGCTGCTCTGTTGTGCGGCGCAGTTCTTTACCGCTTCGGCCCAGACGGTGCTGTTGGCCGGAGACTATCCCGACCCCACTGTAATCAAGGACGGGGACGACTATTACATGACCCACTCGCCGCTCTACTGCCAGCCGGGATTCCTCATCTGGCACTCGCGCGACCTTTTCAACTGGGAACCCATCTGTCGCGTTGTGGACGAATGGAGAGGCTCGGCTTGGGCGCCCGAATTGCAGAAGGTGGACGATACCTATTATATATACTTCCCTTCTGACGACACCAACTGGGTTACCACGGCAAAGAACATCCGCGGCCCGTGGACAAAGCCTGTAGACCTGAAGATTGGCGGCATCGACCCCGGACTGGTGATTTCGCCCGAAGGCAAACGCTATCTTTATACCAACGGCGGACAGGTGACGCCGCTCACGGACGACGGTCTGGCCCGAGCCGGACAGACACAGGACGTATATGACGGCTGGAAGTATCCCAACGAATGGGTAACCGAGTGTATGTGCCTTGAATCGCCCAAACTGAACTATCATAACGGCTATTATTACATGACCTCCGCACAGGGCGGAACAGCCGGCCCTCCCACCAGCCACATGGCAGTCTGTGCCCGCTCGCGCAATGTGCTTGGCCCCTGGGAGAACTCGCCCTACAATCCCATCGTGCACACTTATTCTGCCTCTGAACGCTGGTGGTCAAAGGGTCATGGCACCATCATCGAAGGTCCGGACGGACAGTGGTGGATCATCTATCATGCCTATGAGAACGGCGCCTACTCCCTGGGTCGCTATACGTTGATGGAACCCATCGAGTGGACCAAGGGCGGATGGTACCGTCTGGTAAAGGACCTGGATATCACTAAGCGAGCCGGCGGAAATCCCGATCCCTCGGACAATTTCACATCGCCCGCCATCGGTTGGCAGTGGAGCGCATGGAAGGAGAATCTTACAAAGGTGGCAAGCATCAAGAAGGGCGCCTTCTGTGTTCCCGGCAAGGGCACATCGCCCAAGGACGGCCGTCTGGCTCTCATCACCGCTTCGGACAAGCGCTATGCCGTGCAGGTTGACGTGGCCACGGACAAGAAGAACGCCACATCGGGTCTGCTCCTCTTCTACAGCGAGAAGACTCATGCCGGACTGATGGCCGATGCAAAACAGCTGACCCTCTATACAAACGGCGACAACACCGAGACATTCCCCAACAAGTATGGCAAGGAACTGACCATCCGTCTGGAAAACCTGAGCGGCAAGCTCAATGTGCTTGTCTGTGGCAAGGACGGCGTGTGGGAGACTCTGCGTGCCGGCATAGACATTTCTGGTTTCCACCACAACAAGTTGGGTAGCTTCTTTGCCTTGCGTCCCGCCCTCTGTTCAGTGGGACAGGGTGATGCCGAATTCCGTACCTTCCGCTATTTCAAGAATCCGGAAAGTCTGGTGAAAGAGTAATAGAAGTAAAAACAAAAGGGCAGCACGCCCAATAAAAGGATTTCCCGGCTGTCGGTTTTTCGGCAGCCGGGAAATTCAAATACAGGAACTGTTATTTCTGATCCACAAAGACTTCCTTCACAGCCTCCAGATAGCCGTATCCGTATACATTGTCCGGCTGCAGATAACTGGTCTCGGTCCATTCGTTCCAGCTGTTGATGGTAATCAGCGGAGCCTGTTCGGGGTGGGCATCCACATAGTTTCTGGCCTGGCGCAGCGCCTTGGCAAAGGCGGCAGGCGTGTTGTTCCTAACCTTTGCGCTGTGTACAATACGAGGGCTGTTGTCCCAGCCGATGGAAACGTGGGGATAGTAGGGGATGGTGAAGGTCGTATCCAGACGTGCCCATTCCGCTTCCGCCTTTTTCGCAATGTTCTCGTATTCGTCGTCCATCCAGACAAAGTGGCAGAACTGGTAGTGGGTGAGCGAGTTGAAGCCCATTCCCTTCATGAAGAGGTCGTCCGGCATCTTGCCTTTGTCCTTGTCCACACCGCTGTAGTTATAGTTTGCACCGTATGCCACAAATTGCAGCTCCAGGTCGGGGAAACCGGCCTTCTTCACTTCCTTGCGGAACCATTTCAGCGCATCCTTTGCCTGTTCCACGCCACCAAGCCCCCTGATGAAGGTGGTAACCTCGTAGATCATGAACACGGGCTTTCCGTCAATCTTGTAGTATTCCGGTTGCTTGAAGAACTTCTCAATGTTTCTTCGGCACAGACGCTCAAATTCGTCTCGGTCTACACTGCCTTGCCATATCACGTTTCCCGGGTCCAAGTTGGAGATGCGCGTATCCCAGGTGTTCACCACATCGTGGTTGGCCCACATCAGGTAGAACTTCATTTTGTCTCTGTTCCTTGCTTTCAGGAAACCGTCAGTCAATGTGGTCTCCATGAAGGGACGGCAGTCAAACCAGTACCAGTCGAAGATGAATACGTTCACACCATGCTTGGTTGCCTGTTCTATCTCCATTTCCATGATGGCGGGGTCGGCCTCGTTAATCGGTCCCCATACCGGCCGCCGGTTCCAGTAGTGTCCGGGGTTGCGTTGCTGCATGTTCATCACCGTTTCCCATTCTCCCATTCCCGCAGGCCAAAACGGACGCAGGCGAGGGTCGTTGTAGGCATAGGCGGGGTAGAGATAGGCCGCCACATCATACTGTTTGCGCTCTTGTGCCCTCATGGTTGTGGAAAAGAGGTTGAAAAGCAAACTCAAGATAATCAGATTTAATGTTCTCATTGTTTGATTTTGGTTATTTGTTCAGAATACTAACAATTGTTTCCGCCTGTTTTTAATTCCTCTAATACGTTTTCCAAAATGTATTGGTCACTCATCAGTTGCAGACCATATTTGGGATCGACCAATTGACGATAGGTGTTAGTGGAATAAAATAAATCAATTGCCCGCTCAGCATCAATCTGAAGCGTAGCTGCCAAAAGCATTATCACGTGGCTTAACTTGCGCCAAAGTACAGAGTCCCTCATTAACTATCCTCCTTTGATTGAATCGTAATACACTCGATAAAGTTCAAGTATTTGTCAATTACTGCTTGGTTAAGTATACAGAGCTGATGGTTTACTTCCTTGTAACGAAGTTGTCCCAATGCTTGCTCAGCGGTGATAATGCCTTTTTCGTAGTCCTCTACAGTGTCAATCACATTATCATTGGCCACACCACCCTCTACAGCATCAAATTCTGAGGATATATCCATTCCCCTACGGCAGTCTACTACATAATTGAGCCATTCAATATCATAAGAGTCAAAACATTTTATTCGTACACCATCCGCTATGGCTTGCTCGTCATTAAATTGGAATACACTAACTTTACCTGTTACGTTACGACCTTTGCGGCTGGCAATAATCGCAGCCCAGTTCTCCGCTTGTTTACGTATAGATGTGAGATAGAAGCCTTGTCCGAAGTCAAGGTTGCATCGTCCGGCTTTCGCCAATGGAACGGACACTTCTGTGTGAGAACCATGAAATAATATTTTCATCGTGTGTTTTCTTTTTCTTCGTTTTCCCAATTAAGAAGGGTTTCTATCGTGTCATCAACTACCCAATCAATGCTTTGCGTGTGCAGCAACTCGTAGTGGCGGAAGAGACGGTCATGGATTAAACCTTGCTTTCTCAAACGATGATACATTTCTTCTCCTGAAATGTTTTGCTTTTTTGCACTGGCCTCGATGGCCATTACAGCAAAGTGTATCTTACGATATATATCTGAAGTGGAATTCATAATATAATAACTTTTCTTACGACAAAGGTAATAATAAGAAATTAAATAATGTGCATTGTGGCGGCCCTAAACTGCGTTTTCAAGAAGATGACAGGGATATTGTACAAGTCAACCCGCAACTTATTTGAATCAGCAAATGAAATCAATTCTTCGATTTGCCCTCTCTTATCGCCCTTTGTCGGTTCAAACGTTCCTGTTGTTGTCTTACTTCTTCTGATGATGCTGGCTGCTTGCTCCAAGAGGCAATTGATTGGCGCGTTCTCTCTATCCATGCTTTGTGAAATTCGTTGATATAATCCATGATACTAACAATTGTTTCCGCAAATATACTGATTATTTCGTGAAAAATTAGAGATTTCACTGAAAATCTCATAGAAAGATTTTATTCGCTATGTTTTTGTTAAAACATTTTACCATTAGATATTTGCGCCTTTATTGGCGGACAATCGTAAAATTGAGATAAGAGCGACTTTTTTTGCGATAACCCCCTAATTTTAGGTTTCTAGTTGGAAAAAATAATTTTCCCAGTTAGAAACATATTTTTTTCCAACTGGACACATTTTTCGCCCCAATTGCCCGCTGTATTATATTTGTCCGTTAAGATACCTTTTATGGTGCTTTGTGTTTTGTAAAGAATATTTACCTTATCCTATTTTCTGGAAGACTTCAACCGTCATGCCGCATTAGTTTCAATATCTGCGAACGGACAGCAATATTCTAGATTAAACCGGAGAATAGCACAATTATCCGTAAAACTAAGAAACAGATCCAGAAAAAAGGTAAAGGGTTTGGAGATGTGGCGGAATTTTTGTTTCTTTGCAGTGTGTATACCCAAATTCTGCAGTATGATGAACGAGAATAACAAGTTTGTACGTTTTGACTGGGCGGCCAAGCGTATGTTGCGAGACAAGGCCAACTTTGGTGTGTTGGAGGGACTTCTTACTGTT
>JAFNXL010000023.1 GCA_017379075.1 Bacteroidaceae bacterium | reverse complement strand
CTCAGAAATTTGTTCCTTTGTAAGTAACATAAGTTGTAATTTTAGATTTGGACAACCAAAATTACAAACTTCGCGGGACTGGCCAAACATGGCTGGTCCTTTTTTAAAACTTTATTGAGACACACTTTTTGAAACAGTATCTACATCAGAGAAAAATGTATTGTTAGTGTCAGGAATAAAAGCGGCATTTCCGTAATTATTACATAGCACATGACAACAACGAACGACATACTCACGACTATACTTCGTCAGTAATGTCCGCACATCTAAGTCATTCTCTTCCGGGAACAAATCGTGAAACTCTAGAATTTTTTGAATTGTATATTCCATTCTTAATTAGTCATATGTTATAAATCTTATTCATAATATTCTCAAATGCCTTCAAATCATCAACATTATCCGTCCTTCTGCCTTAACAAACATATCGGGATAGCGACAGATAACGGCATAAACTTGTTTGGACGTAACAGGTTGCCCATCCTTGCGGATATGCAAGCGTTGGCGGTTAATCATCTCCGCAATCTGTTCCGTTCGCATCCCTCGGTTCTGAGTTGCGAGGCAATAAAGTATAGCTTCTTCGATTTTCATCTGTTTTTCATCATATCTCGCCAAATCTCATTTTTTTAAGGCGATTTGGCGGATTATGACATATTTTTCACAAGAGAACATCAGTTTGGTTTCATTTAGTTGACAACAGTTGGCGATAATACGCAATAAAAATTGTACCTTTGCACTTAGAAAAAGAGGTGAACTTCTGGATGGAAAATTCAGTTTTTCCATGACTCAAGAGAACGAACGTTGGAACGGCAAAAATGGCGGATTTTTCTACCGCCTAGAAGATGAAAAAAGGTTTTCTACCGTTTTAAGCGTAAGATTCTCATAATTAAATAGTTCTACATGTTGCAACGATAAATCGGAATTTATGGTAAAGCAGTTTATACAAAATTTCAGGGAAGCATTCTGGGTTCCTGTATTCGGACAGTTGAATACTATGCACTGGGGGTTCAGACTTGTCAGGTAATGTTTATGTATCAGGTGATTTCAATCAAGTAAATTCCAATTTTCAGAGTATTACATAACTTAATAAATAATAGAAATGAAAATAGAGAAATTCACGAATGATGACTTTGCTAAAGCAGCACCACTGGCTGCTGGTGCATGGGGCGATTTTTATGCCGACGAACGGCAGTGGTTTATCGATGCAGTGGCAGAGTATATCCTTCGCTATAACTATAGCAATCCCTCGCTTGCCTTGAAGGCCGTGGGCGATGATGGCGTGATTCATGGGGTGCTGTTTGCCAACTTCCATGACGACAAGGCAGATGTCAGCCAATGGCGCGAGAACATTGAGGCACAGATGACCGACCATGAGCTTGAACGTCTCCGTCTATTGGCCGACTATATGCTGGAGGTTGACGGAAAAACGGTGCAGTGCATGAGTAACGGCGAAGTGAAACTATCGCTCTTCATCAGCAATCAGAAAGGCTGTGGGAAACTGTTGCTGCAGGAAATGATGGATGAGTTCCTGCACAGAGACCTGAGGCATCTATACCTTTGGACCGACACCAGTTGCACCCACGAATACTACCCACAACATGGTTTCACACTGGTAGGTCAGTTCCTCAGCGAGGTCTATGACTCCTACGCTCCTGGCTATACCACGTATATCTATAAGAAGGGCATATCATCAGAGAGCAAATGAAAGAATGGCTGTTTCTGATAGGTGCCATTGTCTTAGAGACATTTGCTACTACGATGCTGAAGTATTCGGAGCAGTTTACAAAACTTTTGCCAACAATCGGAATGTTAGCAGGTTATCTGCTCTCGTTTTACTGTTTAAGCCATGCCCTACGCACACTGCCCATCGGCATAGCATACGCTATTTGGAGTGCTCTTGGAATTGTGCTGATTACTCTTATAGGTGTTCTCGCTTTCAAACAAGTACCAGACGTTCCTGCTTACATTGGACTGTCGTTAATAATTGCAGGCGTTATCGTAATCAACCTGTTTTCAAAAATAGAAGTACATTAAGATAAATCGGAATTTATGGAAGAGCATAATATCCTCAGTATAGCCAACAGAAGTGAGTTCCGTGCATGGCTCGAAGCCCACCACGCCAGCGAAAAAGAATGCTGGGTCTGCGTGAAACGGGGACGACCTGTAGATGACAGGCATTTCTGGTATCTTGATGCCGTGGAGGAGGCACTCTGCTTCAGATGGATAGATAGCACACTTAAACGGCTTTCCGATGGTCGGTTAGCTCAACGCCTCTCTCCTCGCCGACCTAAGAGTCATTGGACTCAGCTGAACATGGACAGATGTATGAATCTTGAAGATAGAGGCTTGATGACTGAAGCCGGTAGACAAGCGTTTGAGAAGGCATTCGAGTACAAGATTATTCCACCAGATTCTGAGTTAAGCCAAAGGGTAAAAGAGGAAGCCAAACTCAGACGACCTGGGATGTATAAAGAAAGTTGATATCCTATAATTTTGAATTCACACTGAAAAAAAGGAGTGAACCAACACAAAAAACCACCCAAATAGGTGGGTTTTGTCTATTTTAAGGGCTTTTCAATGCGAAAACACCCCCTCAAAACGCCCCATTTTTCGCCCTTTTTTGCAAAAAATGCAAAGACAAAATCCACTAACTATAACAATATCAACACTTTGCATTTTTGCATTTTGCATTTTGCAAAGAATGGGGGTGCAGACTGGGCAGTGGCTTCACTATCTAAAAAAAGAAAAAGGACTTCCGTGAGTGGAAATCCTTTTCTCTTGGTAACCCGCTCGGGGTTCGAACCCGAGACCCCTTCATTAAAAGTGAAGTGCTCTACCTACTGAGCTAGCGAGTCGACCTAATAGGCTACAAGCTTTTGCTTTAGCGGGTGCAAAGGTATGAATTAAAATTGTATTGCACAACAGTTTCCGTCATATTTTTCTGAAAAAGTGTCATTTTGCATCGTTTTCAGGGGTTGTGGCAAGGGCTGGTGGCGCTTCTCCCAGCACAAATCGGCGGTAATAGGAGAGCAGCAAGGTGGTGAGGGGAAGGGCTATGATAAGCCCGATGATGCCCAACAGGCTGCCCCAAATGGAGAGGCTGAGCAGGATGATGGCGGGATTCAGCCCCATGGCCTTTCCCATGATTTTGGGAGTCAGATACATGTCCTGGATGAGCTGGACTACAATGAAGACAATGCCGGCACTGAGCAGGATGATCCAGAAGTTGTCGCCGGTCTCTGTGGCCTTGAGGAGTGCCAGCAGTATGGTGGGCAGGAAGGCGATGAGCTGGAGATAGGGTACCAGATTGAGCAGGCCGATAAAGAGGCCCAGACCCACGGCAAAGGGGAAGTCTATGATGAGGAAGCCGATGCTGAACAGTATGCCCACAAGGAAGGCTATGAGCGACTGGCCGCGGAAATAGGCGTTCATGCCGTTCTTTACGTCCTGAACCAGTGTTATGGCAAAGGTGCGCTTGCCGGCGGGAATGAGGTTGGCCCATCCGTCGCAAATCAGCTCATAGTCGAGCAATATAAAGAAGGTATAGAGCAGCACCACAAAGCTTCCCATCACACCGATGGCTATGTTGATGGTGCTGGTGATGAGGTGCCAGAGCTGCAGCAGGATGTTCTGCACCAGCTTGGTGAGGTTGCCTTGCTCGGCCAGTTGCGAGATGGTGTTGCCGTCTACATACCGTTCAATGAAGCGGTGGGCATATTCTGTGATGTGCTGGTAGCCGATGGTCTCGTTCACAATGACGTTGAGCAGGCCGTGGACCTTGCCGAACTCCTGTATGGTGGGGGGTATCACAAGCACCAGCAGGCCGGTGATGACGGAGAACACCACCAGCAGGGCCGCCACAATGCTGAGGATGCGGCTGCGAAGCCTGGCCTTGTATTGCAGGAAGCACACCAGCGGATAAAGCATATAGGCCAGCAGCCATGCCACAAAGAATGGTATCAGCACTGTACTGAGACGGCCCACCATGAAGATGGACAATACGATGATGGCCACTACAATCAGACCGCGGATAAAGAGGTCGAAGGTGATTCTTTGGTTCAACATGGCGTTTCCCTGTTTTTTGTTTTGTTTGACAATGTTTTCCTGTGTGGCGTCTGTTTTCCCCAAGGTTGTCCATTGGCTGGCCTTTCCTTGTCTGTGATGCCTATTTTTGCACAAATTTACGATATATAACTGAATTATAAAGTGAAAAAACCTTAAATTTACGTTTGACAAGAAAATATTTCGTTTTCGGCAAGGAAAGTATTTTTTTTATGATTAAATTTGTCCCCAAATAGACACACGATGGGAACACTTTATGTTGTGCCTACGCCCGTAGGCAATTTGGAAGACATCACATACCGTGCCTTGCGCATCCTGAAGGAGGCCGACCTGATTCTGGCCGAGGACACGCGCACGAGCGGCAATCTGCTGCGGCATTTCGAGATTAAGAATGCCATGCAGTCGTACCACAAGTTCAACGAGCATCAGACGGTGAGCAGGGTGGTTGAGCGACTGCTGGCGGGCGAGACGGTGGCTGTGGTGTCCGATGCTGGTACGCCCGGAATCAGCGATCCGGGGTTTCTGGTGGTGCGCGAAGCCATCAAGGCTGGCATTGAGGTGTACACCCTTCCCGGCGCAACGGCTTTTGTGCCGGCTCTGGTCAGCAGCGGACTGCCCTGTGACAAGTTCTGCTTTGAGGGTTTCCTTCCGCAGAAGAAGGGGCGCCAGTCCAGACTGGAGGCCTTGCGCACGGAACAGCGGACCATTGTCTTTTACGAATCTCCGCACAGGCTGCTGAAGGCATTGGTGCAGATGGCGGAATGTTTCGGTGGGGACAGACAGGTGAGCGTGTGCCGTGAAATCAGCAAACTGCACGAAGAGAGTGTGCGGGGGACGCTGGATGAGGCCATCGCACACTTCCAGACACACGAGCCCAAGGGCGAGTTTGTGATTGTGCTGGCCGGTTGCGAGCCCGAACCCAAGGCCAAGAAGGCAAGAAGAGAACAGGAGGAAGAGGAGTGAGACGCGCCTTTCCGCATGAGACAAACAAGATTGACAAACAAAAAATTAATTAAGTAAGGAGAGATAAGGATTATGAAGAAGTTTTTGATTTTTGCAGTGGCAGTTCAGATGTTGAGCGCCTGCTTTATGGGCAACGAGGCTAAGGAAGAAGCCATGCAGAAGGAACGCGATTCCTTGCAGAGAATCATCAATGAGAAGGATTTGGAACTGAACGACATAATGGGAACCATCAATGTGGTTCAGGAAGGCATCAGCCGCATCAACGAGGCCGAGGGAAGAGTGACGGTGGCCGACGGCTCGCGCGAGTCGGCAAGCAGCAAGGAGGTAATCCGCGAGAACATGGCCTTCATACAGGAAGTGATGCAGCAGAACCGTGACATGATTGCCCAGCTGAAGGACAAGCTGAAGAAGAGCGGCATTCAGGCCGAAAAGCTGAACAAGACCATAGAGAACCTGCAGGCACAGGTGGAGAGCCAGCATGCCCGCATTCAGGAACTGGAAGCCGAACTGGCAGAGAAGGACATCCTCATCAACGAGCAGGGAAAGCAGATTGCCGACCTTCACCGAAGCGCGTCAGAACTGGCCAAGGAGAACAAGGACAAGGCCCGCACCATGGCCGCACAGGAAAAGGAACTCAATGCGGGATGGTTTGTCTTCGGTACCAAAAACGAGCTGAAGGAACAGAAAATCATTGAGGACGGAGAGGTGCTGAGAGGCGACTTCAACAAGGGCTATTTCACCAAGATTGACATCCGTTACGACCGCACCATCCGTCTGTACAGCAAGAACGCAAAGGTGCTGACCAACCATCCTGCCGACAGCTACTCGCTGGAGAAGAACGACGAGGGGCTGTACGAACTGTATGTCAAGGACATTGAGAAGTTCTGGGGCGCCAGCAAGTATCTGGTGATTCAGGTGAAGTAAGCCCAAGGGCAAAGTAAATTGTAAACAAACAAGAAGACAGAAAGAAAATTGAGAGAATTCAAGGAAAATCGCAATAGCGAAATCATAACCGAGGCGCAGGCCGAAACCGCCATTCTGGTGGGTCTGATTACGCCCAACCAGAACGAGCGCAAGACAACGGAGTATCTGGACGAGCTGGAGTTTCTGGCCACCACAGCCGGAGCCGTAACCGTGAAGCGCTTTACACAGCGCCTGAACGGCCCCAGCAGCGTAACCTATCTGGGAATAGGAAAGTTGCAGGAGATTCGTGCATACATTGACCAAGAGGAAGAGGCCGAGAGAGAAATCGGTATGGTCATCTTTGATGACGAACTCAGCGCCAAACAGCTCAGAAACATTGAGAAGGAACTCAGGGTGAAGATTCTGGACCGCACCAGCCTTATTCTGGACATCTTTGCTATGCGCGCACAGACGGCAAGCGCAAAGACCCAAGTGGAGCTGGCGCAATACCGCTACATGCTTCCCCGCCTGCAACGACTGTGGACCCACTTGGAACGCCAGGGAGGCGGAAGCGGCTCGGGAGGCGGCAAGGGTTCTGTGGGCCTGAGAGGTCCCGGAGAGACCCAGTTGGAGCTGGACCGCCGTATCATCCTCAACCGCATGAGCCTGCTCAAGCAACGTCTGGCCGAGATTGACCGCCAGAAGGCCACCCAGCGAAGCAACAGAGGCCGCATGATACGTGTGGCGTTGGTGGGATATACCAATGTGGGCAAAAGCACCCTGATGAACCTTTTGGCCAAGAGTGAGGTGTTTGCCGAGAACAAACTTTTTGCTACGCTGGACACCACGGTGCGCAAGGTGATTGTGGACAACCTGCCCTTCCTGCTCTCCGATACGGTGGGCTTCATCCGCAAGCTGCCCACAGACTTGGTGGACTCGTTCAAGAGCACGCTTGACGAGGTGCGCGAGGCCGACCTGCTGCTGCATGTTGTGGACATCTCGCATCCCGAGTTTGAGGACCAGATAAAGGTGGTGGAGAAGACCCTTGCCGACCTTGGCTGTGCCGAAAAGCCGGTAATGGTCATCTTCAACAAGGTGGATGCCTATACATGGGTGGAGAAGGATGCCGATGACCTGTCGCCCATCACACGCGAGAACATCTCGCTCGATGACCTGTCGCACACTTGGATGACGCGTCTGGAAGGCGCCTGCCTCTTCATCTCCGCCAAGGAGCGCAAGAACATCGACACCCTCAAGCAGGTGCTCTATGACAAGGTGCGCCAGCTCCATGTGCAAAAGTATCCCTATAACGACTTCCTCTTCCAGCAGTATGACGAAAGCGGAGAGGTGAAATAAAGAGACAGTGTGTGTGAAACCGAAGAAAGAACAATCAGTAAAAAAACCAATCATAAATTTAAACACAGAAACACAATGGCAAACGTAGAATTCAAGTATGCACCCATGTTCCAGAAGGGCGAAGACAACACCGAATACCGCTTGTTGACCAAGGAAGGTGTCAGTGTGGGCGACTTTGAGGGACATGAAATGCTCAAGATTACCCCCGAAGCACTGACCTTGCTTGCACAGCAGGCCTTCCACGATGTGGAATTCATGCTTCGTCGCGAACATAACCTTCAGGTGGCCTCCATCCTGAACGATCCCGAGAGCAGCGAGAACGACAAGTATGTGGCTCTGCAGTTCCTCCGCAATGCCGAGACTGCCGCAAAGGGCGTGCTCCCCTTCTGTCAGGACACAGGCACAGCCATCATCCATGGCGAAAAGGGACAGCAGGTATGGACCGGATTCGAGGATGAGGAGGCGCTTTCTCTTGGTGTGTACAACACCTTCACCCAGGACAACCTGCGCTATTCCCAGAATGCGGCACTTAACATGTACGACGAGGTGAACACCCGTTGCAACCTGCCCGCACAGATTGACATTGAGGCGGTTGAGGGTGCCGAATACAAGTTTGTCATGGTGGCTAAGGGCGGTGGCTCGGCCAACAAGACCTATTTCTACCCCATGACCAAGGCCACCATCCAGAACGAGGGAACGCTCATTCCTTTCTTGGTGGAAAAGATGAAGAGCCTGGGAACAGCAGCCTGTCCCCCCTATCACATCGCGTTTGTTATCGGCGGAACTTCTGCCGAGAAGAACCTGCTCACCGTGAAGCTGGCCTCCATCAAGTACTATGACAATCTGCCCACCACAGGCGATGAGACCGGCCGTGCTTTCCGCGACATCGACTTGGAGAACAAGCTGCTCGTGGAAGCGCAGAAGATTGGTTTGGGCGCACAGTTCGGCGGCAAGGCGCTGGCGCACGACATCCGTGTCATCCGTCTGCCTCGTCATGGCGCGTCATGCCCCATCGGCATGGGCGTAAGCTGCTCTGCCGACCGCAACATCAAGGCCAAGATCAACAAGGACGGCATCTGGCTGGAGAAGATGGACAGCAACCCCGGCGAGCTGATTCCCGAGGCATTGCGCCAGCCCGGAGAAGGCGGAAAGGGAATTGAAATAGACCTGACCCAAGGCATTGATGCCGTTCGTAAGGAATTGTCAAAATATTCCGTCGGCACGCGCGTTAACTTGAAGGGTACCATCATTGTGGCCCGTGACATTGCCCATGCCAAGCTGAAGGCACGTCTCGATGCCGGAGAAGGAATGCCTGCCTACTTCAAAGATTACCCCGTGCTCTACGCCGGTCCTGCCAAGACTCCCGAAGGATATCCCTGCGGTTCTATGGGTCCCACCACTGCTGGCCGCATGGATTCTTACGTAGATGAATTCCAGGCAAACGGCGGCTCGCTGGTAATGATTGCCAAGGGTAACCGTTCGGAAGACGTAACCAACGCCTGCAAGAAGTATGGTGGCTTCTATCTGGGAACAATCGGTGGTGTGGCCGCCGTTCTTTCACAGAGCAGCATCAAGAGCATCGAGTGTGTGGAATATCCCGAACTGGGCATGGAGGCTGTGTGGAAGATTGATGTGGAAGACTTCCCCGCATTCATCCTGGTGGATGACAAGGGCAACGACTTCTTCAAGCAGCTGAAGCCCTGGTGTCCCGCCTGTGCAAAGTAAGAAAAATGAAAGCATAAAAGAGTGAGGTTTCGGCCTCACTTTTTTTATGCAAGGTGCTTTTCCTCAAATTTAACTTTTAATCCATTTCTTTGCTTTGTTTGCCGCAATTTCGGATTATTTTCGCGTTGCTAAGTTTTTTTAACTTTTTCTTTTTTAGAGTAACCGGAAAAAAGAGTAAATTTGTATGCGAATAACTGATAAACACAAGAAAAACATCATGAAAGGGCAAGTTGTGCGATTGGTCTTATGGGCTATGCTGCTGTGTGGCATCCTGCCTGTGCATGCCGAGCATGTGACCGTGTTGACCACACGGGCTGACGGCACAAAGTTGCTGGAGAAGACCACGCTACAGACGGGAACCTCTTACGGCACAAACATCATACGTCTGATGCCCGAAGAGGAGTTCCAGACGATGGACGGCTTCGGCTATGCCCTCACTTACAGCTCGTGCTACAATCTGATGAAGATGGCAGGGCATGAAAGGCGCGAACTGCTCAGACGCACCTTCTCGCCCACAGAGGGTTTTGGGGTAGGCTATACGCGCATCAGCATCGGGTGCAGCGACTTCAGCAGCAAGGTGTACACGTTGTGCGACAAGAAAGGCATAGAAAACTTTGCCCTTACCAAGGATGAGACGGACTATGTCATTCCCGTGCTGAGGGAGGTGCTGGCCATCAATCCGAACCTGAAGATAATGGCATCGCCTTGGACCTGCCCAAAGTGGATGAAGGTGAAGGAAATCGGCAGCGGCACACCCTACGACTCCTGGACGGGCGGCAGGCTGAATCCGGCCTACTATGCAACCTATGCCCAATATTTTGTCAAGTTCATTGAGGCCTTTCGCAGTGCCGGCATTCCCATTTATGCCGTAACTCCGCAGAACGAGCCGCTGCACAGCGGAAACTGTGCCAGCCTTTATCTGCCCTGGGAGGACGAGGCCGCTCTGATAAGTCACATGGCTCCGGCCTTCAAGCGTGCCGGACTCAACACCAAGATATACTGCTTTGACCACAACTACAACTATGACAATGTGGCTGGGCAGGAGGATTATCCCGTGAAGGTGTACAACGCCTTGAGTGGCGAGATGGAGGGCAGCGAACTGGTGGTGGGCTCGGCATGGCACAACTATGGCGGAAGCCCTTCCGAACTGGACGACATCCACCAGCAGGCACCGGACAAGGAGATTGTCTTCACCGAGGCAAGCATTGGCACATGGAATGACGGACGCAACCTGCAAGCGCGTCTGATTGACGACATGAAGAACCTCATCATCAGCACCGTAAGCCGCCAGTGCAGGGCTGTGGTGGTGTGGAACATGATGCTCGACCTTAACCGTGGTCCCAATCTGGACGGAGGCTGCACCACTTGCTATGGCGCGCTGGACATAGACCCCAAGGACTATCACACCGTAACGGCCAACAGCCACTATTACATCATGGCACACGCCAGCATGGCGGCACGCCAGGGAGCAGTGCGCATCGGCACAAAGGGCAGCAGCATAGGCAAGGTGTCCCATGTGGCCTTCAAGAATGCGGACGGAACCTATGGAGTGGTAATCCTGAACGAGGATACCGGAAACAAGAACATATCAGTTCTGGTCAGCACGGATGCCATTGCCCGCATAAGCGTGCCGGCAAAAAGTGTGGTGAGTGTGGTGCTGGGTGGCGAGCCCGAAGAGGCTCCGTTCTTTGGCGGACAGCGCATGACCTCCACTGGCCAGCGCACATACGCGTTGAGCATGGAAATGGTGCAGGGACAATGCTACGAGCCATCTTTCAAGGTGAGTGCGGAAGACGGGTGGTATGCCGATCCGGACTTCTTTGAGACAACCCCAAGCGGAAGCCTGAAATGGTTGCCCCTGAGCGGGAAATACCGAGTGGAGGCAGACTTGGACGCACGTTCTCTGATGGCATTTCCGGAGGCCTCTCCCTTGGACCACAGCGGACAGGGCGCTTTGTATGTGAACGGACCTCGCAGAAGCATAGGCAAGCCTTGTTTCTTCCTTGATGACGAATGGCTGCCCGCACAGGCAATGCCCATGGCCGAGGTGGAAGACGGACTGTACCGGCTGACGGTAACGGTGGGCGAGCAGTTGAACGATGAGCATACCGACTTTGCCTTTTTTACCTCGCCACAGATGGAAACTCCCTTCGTGACACAAGCCGGATCCCACTTCCGCCTTGCCATGAATGAGGAGGAGAGCGACCAGTTCTTTGCCTTGGGCACGGGCACAAACGGACATGCGGACGGACATTTGTACAAGCGCCATTTCTTCTTCCGCCTGACAAAGGGCGACCGTTACGTCATGATCGTTGACCTGCGCAACGGAACAGACCAAGGCATCCTTACGATAAAGAAATCGGACGGAACGGCCGATGGTGTGAGGAATCCCCTTGTTCCGCTTGACACCGAGACCGGTAATGTGTATGACATGAACGGACGTCGCGTATGGGGAAAGCCCCAAAAGGGCGTGTACATCCGTCAGGGAAAGAAAACGCTTGTGAAATAAGAAAATCAATAAAACCCTTTAATATTAACCATTTAAAATCAAGTGTAAAATGAAAAGAATTCTACGCACAATGTGTTTGTTGTCATTGCTTCTTGGCTTTGGCGGCAGTGCATGGGCCATTGAACCGGTGGACGGAGTCTACCAGATTGGCACGGCACAAGACTTGGCAGACTTTGCCCAAGTGGTTAACGGAACGGACGTGTACGCCAATGCCGTACTTACAGCCGACATCGACCTGACGGAAATGGGCGATGTGACCATCGGTGGAGCCGGTATCGCATATTCCGGTGTCTTTGATGGCGCGTTCCACACCATTACCATCAACCGTACAGCCGAAGGCGAGCACAATGCGCTCTTCCGTCTGCTGGCCGGTACCGTAAAGAATCTGAATGTGGCAGGAACCATCGTGAGCAACGGCAAGTATGCCTCTGGTCTGGTGGCACAGACAACGGGAGACCGCACCCTGTTGCTCAATTGTGTGAGTACGGTCAGAATCGAGAGTTCTGTGGGTGGCGACTGCACCAATGGCGGACTTGCTGCCCTTGTGGAAGGAGAGGCCACCATTGAGAACTGTGCCTTTGCAGGTGCTTTCGTGAGCCCCTCTGCCGACTCTTGGGGCGGTTTCTGCGGATGGAGCACCGGTAAGGGAACGTACAAGAACTGTATGATGATCGGAGACGTGAGCGAAGCACTCAGTGCCGGCAGCAACGTGTTCTCCCGCAATCCCGGAAACTGTACCTTTACCAATTGTGTTTACCTGAACGCATTTGGAGACATTCCCGGTGGCAGCATCCAGATTACGGCCGAACAGCTGGCCAGCGGTGAAGCCTGCTTTATCCTGAACGGAAAGCAGAGCGAGAACTGCACATGGTTCCAGACCCTGGGACAGGACGCTCTGCCCGTGCCCAACGCCTCTCACGGCATTGTCTATGCCAACGGAAGGCTGCATTGCAATGGTGTGGCATACGAGGAGGGAACCGTTTACTCCAACACCAATGAAGGTGCTGTTCAGGACGAGCATGAATGGCAGAATGGTGTGTGCGACTTCTGTCACGCCACTGACGAGAACTATGTGACTGCAGCCGAGGACGGATTCTATGAAATCTCCACTCCTGATCAGTTCGTGTGGTTTGCCGCCATGGTAAATAGCGGAGCCAAACGCGATATCCACGGACGCTTGACAGCTGCCATCAACATGGAAGGCATTGAATGGCCCAGTATCGGAAACGGAGGAAGTACCTTTACCGGTATCTTCGACGGTCAGGGCTTTGCCATTGAAAACCTTGCAGGTCCTCTCTTCGGCTCTGCCCAGGGTGCCAAGTTCATGAACATCGCCCTTGAAAGCGCTACCATCAACGGCCGCAACTCTCAATTGGGAAATCAGACGGGTTCAATCGTTTGTGTGGCCTACGACTCAGAAATGACAGGAAGTTACTCTAAGGCCACTCTGGTATTGGGTGACGAAGGCGACCTTGGCGGTCTGGCCGGTAAATTCACCGGAACCATCAAGGATTGTGCATTCTTGGGTTCTGTAAGCAGTGCCGGTTGGTCCGAGGGTGGTATTGCCGGTAGTGGAGAAGCAAGCTCCATCACCATTGAAGACTGTCTTGTATTTGCTGACCTGCTCACCACCGGTGGTGCGGCCAAGGGTACCATCCTGGGTTGGAATGACAACGCCACCATCAGAAACTGTTACACCGTTCAGGCTCCTGCCGAGTTCAACGGCTTCTCTGGAAACACTTCTGGAACCGAGACTGACTGCCAGATGCTGGCCAACGAAGATTTTGCCCGTGGTGACGTCACATGGAAACTCAACAACGGCTCGTTTGTAAATCCTGCATGGTATCAGAACCTGAGCGAGGACGCACACCCCATGCTGGATGCCAGCCGTGGTGTGGTGTACCAGCCCGCCCCCGGAGAATATACCAATGACATGGAAGAAATGAAGACCGCTTTGGTGGAAGAACTGACAGACTATGCAGAAAATGTATATGCGCAAAAGGCACTCGTTGACGCGCTCAAGGGAACCATTGAGGCATTGGCAGCTGCCGCCACATACGAAGACTTCTGCACAGCCTATACGGCAATGGATGAGGCCCGCAGCAATGTGAAGGCCAGCTCGTCTGCCTATACGGCTTATGTGGATCAGATTGAAAAGATCAAGACCTATCTGGACGAGAATTCCGGTACCATGGCCGGTCCTTCATTGGTGCTTCTGGAAAGCTATCTCTTTGATGAAATCGCTCCCGAAGAGGGCACCTTCCCCAACGGATCTTATGAGTACATCATTGCCAACATGCTGCTCACTGCAGAGCAAGTGACCCAGGAAGTGGCATACGCACAGACATTGCTGGACGAGGCCGTAAGAAATGGATACGCCCCCGGAACCGAAATCACCACACTTGTACACAACGCCAATCTGGATGCAGATCCCAACTTTGAGGGATGGACATACACCAAGGACGGTTCTACCTTCACTGTAATGCGCGAGGGTGAGACCACCTATACCGCAGAGGCTTGGAACGCCACCTTCGATATGTATCAGACAATAACCGGACTTTCAAATGGTGTGTACGAAGTGCGCCTCAATGCCGCCTTCCGTGCTGCAGCCGATGTATATGACGGAAACAACAACTATGCCGCTTATCTTTATGCCAATGGCAATGCAGTCTATGTAATGACCGCAGGCGAAGACCTCATTGGTGTGGATGAGGCTGTAAATGGCGAAAACAGCTACATTGAGGGTACCAGCAATCTGGACAACCTGTATGACAACGGCATCGTTTCCGGTTACTGTCCCGCAGGTCCCGTCGGATGCTCTTATGCCTTTGGTGCAGGACGTTACGAGAACCGCATTGTGGCCGTGGTAACAGACGGTACGCTCACCATCGGTCTCAAGAACGCGGGAACCGGTTGCAGCAACGACTGGATTGGATTTGACAACTTCCGCCTCTTCTATCTGGGTACAGCAGATCAGGCAGCCGAGGGCATCACCCCCACACTGGACGGAATGGTGGCACGCGCCAACACTCTGTTGGCCTATGAGGCTGATGGAGGCGAGCTGTTCCGTGCACGTCCCAACTTCTCCAATGAATTGCGCACCCAGCTCGAAGCGGCTGTAAACAAGACCGCTACTGTTGCCACAACAGAGGAAAAGATGGAACTGGTGGCCGAGTTTACAAGCATATTCGAGGCTATTTATGAAAGCAAACAGGCTTACGTCATGCTGGAGGCCACTGTGGAAACACTCTTGGCACAGGCATACGAAGACCCCACTGCAACCGAAGAAGAACGGACAGACATCCAGAGTGTAGCCACAAACGTAATGGCCAAGTGGGTTGCCGGTGAGTACACCACCGAACAGGCACTTGCCAAGGAAGACCTCATGCAGTCTGCCTACTGCCAGCGTTATTTGCAGGGCGCTCCTCATCAGATCAGTGGCGTATGGCAGCTTGCCACCGCTCAGGACATGCAGTGGTTTGCCCGTTGCGTCAACGAGATGGGCGATGTATATGCTCAGGCAGCCATTGTGGCTCCCATTGACATGAGTGGCATTGACTGGCTTCCCATCGGAAAGGTTGCACGTCCTTATGCCGGTAAGTTCAATGGCGGTCTGTATCCCCTCACCAATATGAACCGTCCTTTGTTCGGAACCACCAACAGTGCCAACATCCAGGGCATTGCCATTCTGGGCGGAGACTTTGGCGGAATGGCCGACTATGCGGCTCATACCGGAAGTATCATTGGACATGCCACAGGAAAGACCGTGCTGACTCGCAGCTACAGTACAGCCAATATGATCAGTGGAACTGGCGACTGTGGTGGTCTCATCGGTAAGGTGGCTGGCAGCGGAACCATCAAGGACTGCTACTTTGCTGGAAACCTCACAGCAGGATGGAGTGCCGGATGTATGATCGGTAGCTCTGACGGAAGCACCATTGCAGAAATCAGCAACTGTTATGTGGATGCCACCAACGTAACCTACAAGAATGGTGATGCACACGGACTGGTTGTGGGTTGGCTGCATGACGGACTCACCAGCAGAATCCACAATGTTTACGTGATTGCCGCTCCCGAACTGACCAACATCATGGGACACACTGACAATGCAGATGCGGCAGCTCAGGCATGTAAGGTGCTTACAGCAGAGGAATTTGCAAGTGGTGCAGTGGCATACAGCCTGAACAACGGCAACACAGACACTCCTGTATGGTTCCAGACCCTGGGCACAGATGCCTGTCCCGTATTGGACAGCAGCCACATGATTGTCATCCTCAACGAAGACGGAACCTACAGCAACAAGAAGGGCGATGCCATCGACAAGACGGAGATGAGCCAGCAGCTGCCTGCTGTGGTGAACGTATATGACATGCAAGGCCGTCTGGTCAAGAGCAATGTCAAGGCTGGCGAAAGCCTCAACGGCCTGCCCCACGGACTCTACATCGTAGGCGGAAAGAAGATGCTCAAGTAAAGTCCCTCGCCCTTAGCTAAGGGCAACCTTGAAATAGTCCCCACAACTGCTTCCCCCAGCGGTTGTGGGGATTTTTTTGATTGATGGCATGTGGTTTATCCACACTTCTGTTACGGCGAATATGTTATTCGCTGTTTTTGAGTATAAGGGTCTGTGCCCCGATAGCGTAGACGGGGATTGCAAATCCCTACCTCAATTCCATCGGATGGCATATCCGATGGAACGGAACATTGGGTTATAATCTCACGAAATATTACTCTAAGCCTTGGCGCGATTTGCGGGATTTGCGTGAGTGAAAACCTCGGATGCTGCACGCAGACGTCCCTACTCACCGCTCATCGTTCACCGCTCATCTGCGTTCTATTGAAAATCTTTTACAAAATAACCACTCTGTAGTAAGATTTTTTACGACTATAGACGTAAAAACACCCAGTTGGGCAGAAAAATGTGCCCAACTGGAAAAAAATATGTTTCCAGTTAGAAAAATTTTTTTTCCCAGTTGGAAACCCTAAATTAGGGGGTTATATGAAAATATGTCTTTTCCTGCCGGAAATCCTTATACATGTAGGGCAGGGTATGACTTAAAAATCTTTTACAACTTTCTCTTCATTGTTTCTTGTTCTGCTGTTTTTCTTGCACACATTCTTGGCGTGTGACGCAAAAGGTAAACCCAAAACCTTAAAGTTTACATAAGAAAAACAGAATTGGAATAAAACAAGATTTTTTAGACTTATGAAGACAATGAAAAACAAGAACAATCTTTCGGGATGCCAGGAAAAATCCCGTTTGTTGAAAACCGCCACAGTTGGCACGGCCAATGATGCACCATTCGGACAACTGGGCAAGCCAATGGGGAAAGTATGGATAGCGTATGAAGAAGACAAGGAGGGGAATCCTGTGATACTAATCACGTCCCCGACCACGAATCTGGTGTCTGTCCGGGTCTTGCATGCCGATGTACCGCAGGAGAAGCAAGAAGCAAGTTGCCCGATAAGCGAGCCAGCGCCACAGCCCTTCAATCCGCCCTCCAACCTTTTTCTTAAAGACGGCTACAGGGACAGCCAGATATTGGAGGCGTTGAAGACCGCCCATGCCCGTCTGTTGGAGCAAGGAGACCGCGGAGAGGTGAAGTTTGACGCGGGCAAGCGCTACAAGACCAAGAAACGGTTCGTTGACATCCATCTGCTGGTCTGTCTCTTCTTTTATATATATACGGAAAGACGCTATCGGTCAGGCGAGTTTATCTACGGACTCCGGGGAAAATACTTTTCCTATTGCGTGGAAAATCTGAAAGAAGCGGGTCTTGTTTTCTGCAGCAAGCGTTACTTCTATCGTATGGTCAGCGAACTGATGTCCATACATGGCAGTTTTGACGATTATATCCGGGCAGAAAAGAAACCGCCGATTCCCTTTCTGAAGGGAGAGCAATATATTCCCTTCTGGTACGAGGTGTATCTGCAGGCATGTCCTTACTTCCAATCCGCCATCTCCCTTGAAAAGAAGAAAGAGTAGTCGTTTTTCCGCACTTTTCCGGTTCACCCAAGTTCAGTGGGAAACTGCTGAACCCGGGTGAACTTTTTGCATGTGAATCAGTACCTACCTTTGCAGTGTCATTAGGACGGGGCAAACTTTTGACAGCGTTCATTGAAGGCCAATCCCAGTTGCCCCGCATGAATGGGAACGCCATATTTATTAACAAAAAAACTTTTTCAGCAATGTTTAAACAAGCATTTTTCCTTATGACGGGATGTATGTTGCTTTCCGCCTGCAAGTCGTCCGCAAAACTTCAAAAAAGCGAGACGCAAAGACTTGTGAGCCGGTTGGAAACATCCAGGGCGGCGAAGGCAGACAGTCTGAGCGAGCACAAGGCCGACTCGGTGTTTGTTTTTGTCCGGCAGACAGACAGCATGCTGCATCTGGTCAAGGAAACAACCCATTGGCGGGAGAAGATAAAGGTGGTAAAGGACACCGTTGTGGTCAACGTGCAGGCAGACACGGTCTTTGTGGCCAAGGAAGTCGGGAAGAAGACAATCAGGAGTCCACCCTCATGGAAACACTCTCTCGTACTAATTCTTTTATTAACGGCAGTCATTTGCCAAGTATTTAACCGATTAAAAAAATAAAAAATTATGGGAATTAACGTAAAAGCCAAACAAACCAAGATTCAGGTAGGCGAACAGAAAGGCACTTACCGTTTCGTCCTCCAGGCAGACACCTACAACACATTGTCAGTAAAGAAAGTATTGAACGCCGCAGCCAAGAATTCCGGCCTGCACCGCGGAACGCTGCAGACGGCATGGGATGCCATCGGCGAAGTGGTCAGAGACTGGGCCACCGAAGGCCATTCCGTGGCCATTCCCGGATTGGGCCACATGCGCTTCGGCATCCGTGCTACCTCGGTGGAGGATGTGGCAGAAGTCAGTTCCAAACTGATCACGTCGCGCCGTGTCATCTTCAACCCTTCGGTGGAAATCAAGCAGGAACTGGCCGGAACCAGCATCTCCATTACCTGCTTTGACAAGGACGGACAGCCCATCAAGACCGTGACCAGTACAGACAAGGACGACATCGAAGAAGATGACGGTGGCACTGAAACCCCTTCCCCCACACCGTCAGAACCCGATAACGATCCGGATACCGGCGGCGGTGATGATAGCGGTGATGATGATGACGACGGCGGACTGGCCGGTTGATAGATTATGAGAGGCGGTGGGAAGAGAATGGTAAGCTTCTCACCGCCAATTAAAGATTCTAAGAAACAAAAGACATGAAACAGCGATTTTTCTACAAATACGATGTGCAGATTGTCTCTGCCATTGTGATGCTGATATTCGGCATGGTGCTTACCTTTCTTGCGTTTGTGGAATCCCCCTACGGCGAGGTGCCGGAAAGCACCCGTTCCGTCTTCGGGCGGTGCCTCATGTTCAGCGGCTCCATGCTGGGTGTTGGGGCATACGTCAGTCAGCGGTTTTCCGAGATGGACAAGAAGATAGACGACAGCAGGCGGAAAGGAGGTGAGGGATGAGAGCCCCCCGGGATTTTACGATAGATGAACTCATCCGCTCTGCCACAGCCGAAAGGTTGGGTATCGACAACTTTCCTCCGCCCGAGGAGATGGCCAATCTCCGTCAACTTGCGGTAAAGATCCTCCAACCCTTGCGCGATGCCTGGCAACGTCCCATCATCGTTACCAGCGGATACCGTTCTCCGGCCTTGAACAAGGCGCTGGGTGGAGCAAGGAACAGCCAGCACCTAATGGGACAGGCCGCTGACATTTGCGCCACAGATCCAGCAGACAACAAAGCCCTGTTCCTCACAGCCGTCCGTCTCATACAGGAAGGGACACTACAAGTCGGCCAGTTGATAGACGAATATGCATACCAATGGATTCACATCAGCCTACCCACACCCCGCCTTCGTAACCAGATACTTCATCTTCCTTGATGAATGATGCCCTATCTATGCAAACCTCCCCCGTAACATTCTTTTATTGATTGTTACGAGGGAGGCAGTTTTTTGTTTAGAGAAACGAAATGTCTTTTCGTTTGTGGGAATTCTATGGACAAATTTTGACAATTATTTCTCCCACTCAATTTTGTATATGTAACCGGGTTCTGGGTTTATAAGACAATGATAATACAATTTGTGTTCTCTGTCGAAAGGAATGCTTTCTAATGTTTCATATCCTCCATCTATTTCTGTGCCAATTCTTTTGCGCAGAAGTTTTGCGGGGGTATTGAAACTATTTGGCTTATAAGCAAGTAGCACCCTAAAGGTAATCACATCAATGGGTGCCTCTAATTTGCTTGATAAATGTGGTTGTGCAGTATTGTCATAATCATCATTCTCGGTTTTTACATTTACGACTGCGCATTCATTGTATTTAAGAGGTTGGGGAAACCTTATTACGGCTCCATCCCATTGTGTCTTGTTTGGATTATATTTAACGTTTGCGATTATTTGGGAACGTGAGGATAATTGCGGAGGAGTTGAACCTGTCCATTTGAAATTGTAGGGGATTTCTGCAAGGTAGAATCGTTTGCTTTGAATCACATACGGAAGACTTCAAATGTAGATTTTACTCCATCGCTTGATTGGTACGAAAAAAAAGATGCAATACGCTTGTATTCTTCTGCTGAATTGTCTTTTATCATTTTATTGATACCAATCATTATACCACATAGTATAATAAATAATGCAATACAAAAAAAAGACAATGCAACAATAAGAGCCAATTTGTTATTCACGAATAATAATATCAGGCTTACAATAGAACATAGTGAAGCAATTAAACCAAACGTTGGCCCAATATACGTTTTTAGAAAATTGTAGATTTTCATTCCTTTAGTTTTGATGAATTATGCGTCTGATCCCATCGTTATAAATTTTCTGTTAAATATATAAACCAAAATACTTATAAAACCATTTTCGAAAGGTACATTTTATATATTAATTATTATGCCTTTTTTGTTTTATCTGCCAAATCTGTTGTAAAGTTAGAAACTTTTTTCCATTTATTGCCCCAAAATAGTTTTTTTTATGGAAAAATCGCAGAATTTGCAATTATCTTAGAATTAAACGGTTATTCGGGTTGCATGGAAATTGGGTAACGAGATGGCAACCGTTCCTATTTCAGAGCTCATTATTGTTTTGCACCAATGTGATAACTCTTTGCAACAAAGGTATAACTTTTTTATGAATAGGCAAAAAGGTGGTGAAGATTTCATTGTATAGGTGCGATTATTTGAATTTGGTCTATCATCAATCCGTGATATTTTAGGTTTTCCTATTCTGCTAATCACACATTTCCGTTGCTCGTCTGCAAAGGATGTACAGACTTTGGTGAAAGTGATGGTTAGGTGGCAAACTATGTCGGGAAGAATCTTCCTTCTATAACAATAAGCCTCCAATAATTTTCTTAAGAGTAGAGCATTAACGTATTTACAATCTTGATTGCAAATAGGCATGATATATTGGCGAACCGATCATACATCTTATCATAGCAATATGATGGTGGTTCAATCCATAATCGTTTATTATAATGGATAGATAGTTTTTGAGGTATTGTAATGCATCATTTAAAGGTTTCCCTCTAAATAGAGATTCTATCGTTAATTCAGTTTTTGTATAACACCTTATAACTTCCTCATTATATCGTTCAATCAGATGAAGTCTGTTAAAATGATTGGTTATTATAGCTGTCAATGTTGGATCTACACCTTGAGGAAAAGTAAGTTTATATTTGAATGATGGGAATCCTTTATTGTCAATAATACAATCGACCTCCAAAAATTGACAATATTCTGGGTCATGATAGTAAAAGTTTATGGTATAGGGCAACCCATATTGATCACTGACAGCTTCACTCTTATGTCTATTACATTTAGAGCAACATGGAATTAGATTATATAAATGAATGGCAAATTCCGGATATTTATCTTTTGGAAGAATATGTTCTATTGTATCAGGCTCAGACAATGTACAATATGGACATTTGTTGTTATAAACTCTTTTTGTAGTACTAGTAAATGTGCTATGATGCTGTCGTATTTTTTTAGCTATATCACAATCGCTTTTATATAGTTTTTTTAAATGTTCCTTTTCTGGATCGACAAAACCGTGAGGGCTCAGATTGTGGACAGAAGCACTATTGACTGCATTTTCATAATCATTATAACAACCCTCTATCTGTGTTTCAACAGCATCAAGAATGGCATCTCCATGTGCTGCAGTTTTATACTCATCAAATGGAGTCACACCATTAACGGGAAATTGATATAAGGGATACTTAATCATTGTTTCTTCTATTTTCAAATTCGTAACTAGCCTGCATATAGAGAGCTAAACTTGGTGGTAGATCTCGTGAAGAGAGTTGTTGAAGTAATGCCTCTAAAGTTTCTGAATTCTGAGCTTTTGTTCGGATAAAAGTCTTATAATGTGGAGAAATAGATGCCTCTCCAAAGATTTCATCGCTTATCACAGAAAGATTTTCAGCTAACGATTCATGATTTAGAATACGTAGTTCTGGGGTTCCATCCTGAAGTTTATCAATAATTATAACATTGTCGGCTAACAATTCTTGGACTACAATAGAAGAATGAGTTGCTAATATACAAGCAGAATTGAACTCCTTGGTAATTTTGAATAGAAGCGACATCATTTGACGAATCGCTTTTGGATGAAGGTGTACTTCCATTTCATCAAATACTATAAGAGAGTTTTGTCGTATATTTGCGTATAAAGAAGCAACAAGATTAAGAATCATCGCTTCGCCAGTACTCATTGTCCGAGATTTCTCTAAAATTGTATTTATTGCTAAACCGCCATCTGTCCAAACAGAATCAACCCAATCTTTGGGAAAGACAACTTCAAGACCATTGCAAAATCGTTTGATCAGTTGTGTATTGCCAAATACTTTTCCTTCCTCACCACCATTAATCCAAATCAATGATTCTCTTAAACGAGCTTCGCGGTCCTCTACAGACATGACTGTATTTTCTTTATCATGAAGTCCACAGTACGTATAAGTAAGAACAGACTTTCCTCTAAGGGATATAAAAGTATCAAAAATGCTAAATGAGATAGCTATTACTTTTGAAAAAACAGGATGAGATGGGGAAAAACAGCCTTCGTTGCGAATAAGACTTTTCACAAGAGCCTTCATAATAGAAGTCTTACCCGACCCATTGGCGCCAATCAAGGCTTTTATACGATAGGGATTGTCCTCATCTTCAAGATCACCAAATTCAAATTGAATATCAATTGGTTGTTCGGAATATGGGACTTTGGTTTTGAACATAAAATTCCATGATTCATCTTCTCCTCTCTCAACTTTACGTCTGGCGCTAGATAAAAGCGCATCTGTAGCTCCATCCCTTAAAAGAGATCTCTTAAAACCTTGATGATTTTCAAAACGATACTGAATTTCAGAAAACCAGGCAGTATCTTTTAATGCGTACAATACAGATTGATATCTGTTAGGAAATAATTGTTTTAGTTTTATGTAATAGTGTTCACTTTGCCCTAAACTGCAGAAAGCTGCACCTAACGACATGAACGATTGGGGCAGTATCTTACTTGTATTCTCTTCTTCGGAGTTGAGAATTTTTAGTCTGCCAATAGGCTCGTATTGGGCATTATCATCCCAATAATATAATTCTGAACTCGTTTTATACCCAAAATCATCCCATATATTAGTTCTAATCTGAAAAGCTGGGTATTTTGTGGGTACTATGTTTGTGAAAAATGGTATATCATTTTGATTCACTCCGATTGGATAAAGTTCTTTTTCACCATGATCTTTATTTTTCATTAAGACGGAATGGGATATTTGCCCATTCTTGTCTGTCGTTTCAATTATCTCATATTCTTTTGGCAATAATGACTCTATGACAGAAATGTATTCTTCTATTTCATTCTCATCAGATCTTACTTTTGGGCTGATGACAACATTAAGAAATTTGAGAAATTCTTCTTCATCACAATCAAGGAGTTTGAATCTGTCAAGAAATACATAATCGTCATCCCAATCATCATTATCTATAAGATGTTTCTTTGCATCTTCTGCCGCAGTCTTAAATCGAGGATCAGAAGATGACATTAGTCGCAATTCCCAAATTCTATTCAGAAATTGCACCTTGTCAATTATCCCTGATTGTCCCCAGATACTGCCTAAAGCATTTATTGATTTATATATTTCTAAGCGTTGTTCACGTGTAATAGCCATAAGTTTATAAATTACAAATCCACAAATAACCGTTTTACCTCTGCTGAAAACTGATTTATTATATTTTAGAATTTCAATCCGAAGTACCCTCGCTTATCTGGGGTGAGCAGGTTGGGAGAATCTGCAAACCGGTAAGCACAAATTCAAAGTATACATATTCTGCAACCATTCCTATTTTAGAGTTCTTAATTGTTTTGAACCAATAAGATAATTCTTGATACACAAAGGTATAACTTTTTTATGAATGGGCAAAAAGGTGGTGAAGATTTTATTGTATCGGTGCAATTATTTGAATTTGGCCTATCATCAATCTGTGATATTATGAGTTTCCCGATTCCGCCAATCACCCATTTTCGTTGCTCGTCTGCAAAGGAAGTACAGACTTCATTTGAAAGTTGAAAGGTCGAGCGGCAAGCCGTTTCGGGCTGAATCTTCCTCCTTCTGAGAGTATTCACCCCGAAAACCTTTCCCCTTTCAAGCCTGTACTTAAAACCGCAGACGGCAACGGAAGAATGTAAGCCAACTTCTTATCTGCAAATTCGTGTGTCATCACAGATTTGATTTCTTCTTCTGTAAGGTATTGTCGCTCCTTAATATTCTGATTTACACGATACTGAGCAAACGGATTTCTTGGTGTCAGTCCATAGTAATGAGCCTTTGACACTATTGTCTTCAGCCACATACAATGCGACCATACACTATCATTATGTAGTCCTGCATCAGTAGAGAGGTAAATTTAATACTCCTTTATAAAGTCGGGAGTAAGTTCAAGCATAGAAATATCGCTTCGCTTGTAGCACTTCTTGATGAACGTCGTCAAATGATTTCGAGACCTTACACGCACTTTGTAGGAACTTGCTGCATGGTCTATGCCGATACGCTTCTTGAAACTTTCGTTGTCCTTATCAAATACACCGAGCGGTGTTTCATACTCCGTTCCTATTCCTTGATAGGCATTACGTACCATTTCGGCAGTTGCAATCGCTTCTCTATCTGAAATACGTTGGTAATGCTTGATGATTTGAGCCTTGATGTTATCCAAAGCCAAATTGATGTCTCGTGCCTCCTTGCTCTTGCCTTTAATATCCCACATTGTTTTTGCAATGGTCAGTTTGCAACTGAATTGTGCCACCGAGCCATTGATTGTAACTCGCCCCATAATGGGGACAATACCGTTTTTCTCTTTGCTTCCGTTCACATAGAACAGCACCTTAAATGTACTTCGCATAATCCAATTCTTTTTGGTTATAAAATTAGTTATCAGCGAGTTGTGCACTGTTATGCAGAATATGGCAGAGAGTAGAAATAAACTCTAACGACCTATAAACTTACCTCTCTATCGGGTAATGATTTGAAAACCTTTCGCTCTCATTACCCTTCATTTCCTTGCACTTTCGCATCGGCGAGGCTTTCATCATAAGTCCTCATAAGTCATTGAACACCAGTGCTGCCATCATTATTTTCCCTCATTCGTTAGATTTTTCCAGAGATATTAATAAAAATTACAGAGTTCATATTGCTGAACCCTGTAATCTCTATTTACACAAAATTATGGATGGTGCCAACTTGTCTAAATCCAGTTTTCTCATTTAAACTATATTTTGAACACTGCCTTATTCCTCTTTGTACTGTTTTATAAGTTGCCGTATTCTTGACATCTTATTTTCATCTTCAAAATATTCTTGAGAGCAGTTTGACACATCCACAACATTGTAAATTCTGCCGTCACGATACTCAACTTCCACGAGAATTTGTACACTTCCCTCTAAAGATTGTTCTTTAAAGATCTCGTACCTACGATCAATGTACCAAGTGGCTCCCCAAGTACCAAGACCGTGAATTCCAGCAATGAAGAACGATTTTAAACCATTAGGTTTATAGTTATAGCGAGCTGACAGCCTATCAAACCTCGAGATTATAGCATAGTCTTTTACAACAATCTTATTTAAGGTTATATCCCAATCATTACTAGGATCAGTTTCTTTTCTTTGAGCTTTAAGATATCTCCTTAATGGAGAGTTGACCTTTATAGGCTTACTTTTTATATTCCAAAGAATATGTGATTCTTGAGTATCAGTATCCTTCGGAGTAACAATATCAAAGTTTCGATCCTTTTGGTGACTTAATTCTTCCATTCCTTTCTTTAGTCTTGGAAGACATATCCAGATGACATTAATCTGGTCTAGTTCATTTGGTAAGTCATGTTTAGAATATACACGATAATCTTGATGACCTACCATAGATAAATTTTTTAATATCTTATGCAATGCTTTATGGTCTTCATAAAACAAATGTGGTAATAATCTTCTTTGCCAAAGATTTATATCTAAAGAAGACATCCTAATTTTAGGAACAGGTGGATAGATAATTGCTATCCTAGGAATAGGTTGACCGTCCAACTTACCTGCGCGCCAGAATTTCTTCAACTGATCAATTTTGAAAGAAGATGAATTCATTCGTAAAAGAATCCTATATAAATTATGAGTCAGTAGCCTCTCAAAATCTTGAACATTTCTATATGGTGAATATAGCCAGCAGGGATTCGATGCTAACTTATTTCTTAATTCCCTAATTTGCTTCTCCTGTGTTCCAGGATCCTCATTATTAGGGATATCTTTAAAATAAGATAGAATTGTTTTCTTTCCGTTCTGCTTTAAGTGTTCTAAAATTGTATTAACCTCTCGCTCTGTATTAGAAATTTCATGACCAGGCTGAATTGTGCCATACCTTTTATTTAAAATCAACAAGAAGAAGTGACATTCGGACACTTTTTGATTCAAACGGTCTTGTATAGTCTCGATTGTTGTCTCTGGGGGTAATTTTTCCCACATCACGACTTTAAGGTTAACCTTTAACGATTCACTAATGGACTCGTTAATCTTTGAGACAACAGTATCTACTATTTCTCTTTCTTTTTTTACATCCCCGGGAGACGATACAAATATTTTATACTGTTTGTAAAAATTATCTTCCATATTATAGATTCTCTTTATTACAAAAACATATAATTTCTAACACAAAAGAATATATCTTTGAATTTCAAAACAACTTCGTGAAATTCTAAATAAGGTTCCCTGTTATAATATTTTGATTAGTACAAATCTGACAAAGTTTTTTAGGTTATATTATAAGTTCTCTGATTTCTTCATCTCATTTGCTACCAATTCTTGCAACTGATTTTTAGGTAATAAGTATTGATATTCAGCCACACCAATAGGTTTATTTACATCTTGCAGAGCCAACTCTACTTCCAAGTGGTCTTTCTCAGCACAAAGTATGATTCCGATAGACGGATTTTCATCGGGAGCTTTCTCAAACTTATCCAATAGCGACAGGTAGAAGTTCATCTTACCCACATATTCAGGCTTAAACTCGCCAATCTTTAATTCTATGGCAACCATAGAGCGAAGTCGGCGATGGAAGAAGAGTAAATCAACTCTATACTCCTTATCGTTGAAAGTTAGCGTATGCTGATTACCGATGAAACTGAAACCACTACCCAATTCCATTATAAATGTGGTAATCTTCTGAACTAGACGACGCTCCAACTCCAACTCTTTCAATGGCTCAATAGCATCAATGAATCCGAGGTTATAACTGCTTCGGAACACCTCATTTGCATATTCGGCCTGCTGAGCAGGCAGTGTGGTTGTAAAGTTGTTGGATTTTTCTATTGTTTGGATAGAAAGATGGTACTCGGATTTCAATGCGTGGCGAAGCGTATCTCTTGACCAACCTTTTGTAATCACTTCATTTGCGTAAAATACCACGTACTCAGGAGACAAATCATAGCTCAAAAGAAGCAAATTGTGACTCCACGGTAAAACTGCGACAGCCTGTCGCAGTTTTGTATCACACTCATTATAACGAAGATAAAATCTCTTCATATCCCACAGGTTTCTTGGAGACAAACCCATATCGGGATATTTGGCTTTCAAATCAACTGACAATCTTTCTACAACGCCATCGCCGTGTTTGCTATCAAGTTTACATTCTTCTAACAACTTGCCAATCTCCCAATATGATGACATAGCAACTGTGTTCAGTTGTTTTGCAATCTGTAATCGAGAGGTTTCTATTACTGCGACAGCCTGTCGCAGAAGTTCGTTATACTCCTCTTCGTTGTATGTTCTTGATACGGTTATATCCTTCATACTCTTATCTCTAATGCTTAAACCTTATGCAAAGGTACAAAAGTTTTTTGATTGTAATGCTTATCAAATAGCCTTAAATACCTTTGCTATCATACTTTTATGATAATAGGCTTTGGTGCTGTTTGCTGTTACCTAACGAAACAAACTATTGCTGTCCGGTAAACATATGCAAGGGTCTATAATCACTGATTTTCTTGCTTTACAAGCCCCCCCTTGTAAGGATATTAACGGATGTCCGGGGAAATGTTGTTTTTGAAACGATTCATGATTTTTTACCGGACAGCAATAAGTTTTTTATGAAAAATCGCTCAAAATGCTTTATTCCCCTTCATCCCCACAAAAACAGGCAATACGAAAATGAGGGCAATGATGGAGAAGAGCAGCCCGCCGCACGACCCCACGGCAAAGGAGAACCAGAAACGTTCGTCCTGTCCGTCGATAAGGAACGGCACCAGTCCCAACACACTTGACAATATGGTCAGGAATATGGCTGTAATCTTATGGTTGTATGCCCTGATGTAGGCATATAAAGGTTTTACGTTTGGATGAATTTTCCTCTGGTTGTTAAATTCACATAATATATATATACCGGCATTGACGGTCAGTCCGGCAAGCAGCACCATTGAGGCAAAACCCCCGCTTCCGAATTCCACTCTGCTGAAATAATAGGTCAGGAACGTGCCGATGAACGATACAGGGATGAGCGAAACGATAGCCAGAGACAGCTTTAATGATTCAAACAAGATGCTGCATACAAAGAAAATAATGACGGCAATAAGACCCAGAAGCCAGTACTGAGACCCCGTATCGTTATAGAAACCATACGATGAATTGTAGCATTTATACCCAATCGGTATTTTCTTGTTGAAATTGTCTATGGTCTGTTTGATGTATTTGCTTGTGTAGGAATAGTTGCCCAATAAGTTGAACGCTACATGCAGGATGTATTCCTGGTTCTTGCGAGGAATGCAATTTTTGGCTTCTCTTTTTTCGATGGACATAAAATCAGAGATGCGGTTTTCTGCATTGCCGACCCGGAGAAAAGAATTATTCAGGAACCAATGGTCGAACCGGTCATGCCATGAAGATTTCAGATACATGTCGGCAGAGAATCTTTTGTCCCGATATCTTTCGATGTCTCTTCCCGACAGGATTTCCCTCATCGTATTGTGTGCAAGTCCCAGATTGAAATCATATAGCGCCATGTTCTCCTTGTCGTAACGCATATAGAGTTCGTCCTCCTGGTTTCTGTGCCCTGGGGTTTCAATAGCAAGGTCTGTAACACGGTTGTTGCGCCCCATTTCCCTGCACATGTCCTCTGCAATACGGTACAGGCGGTCGTAATTGTATCCGGATATTTCTATTTTATGCGCACGGTACTGCAGGTTCAGGGAGTTGCTGAATCCTCTTTCGCTGATTCCGCTTGTGCTCCAGTCCGCCCCTCCTATGGTGATGACTTTGCTGATGACCTTGTTTTCCAATATATAGGGGAAAGAAGTCTGCGAATGCTCCTTTTCAAACTCCACAACGATCAATGCCCCCCAGCTGCCCACACGGGTTTCAAATCTTTCAATCTCTTCAAATTCAGACAGAAAGTTTTCCAGTATGACCACTTTCTCGTTGAGTTGCGATGCCGTTCCTCCTAATGGCATCTGTGCCCTTATGGTCAGTTTCTTCTCTTTTTCTTCATTACCGCCAAATCGGTTTTCTGACAGAGATTCGGCAAACAGACGCATCGTCCCTCCGCACCACTTGGAAAGGGGTTTCTTGCATTTCGTTTGGAAGAAGCGGCTTCCGATTGTGGCGTTGTAGGCTTTTTCATACCACGGTGTGGCAATGGTATCCGCAGGGTGTTGGTAAAGGGCACCTTCGTCCTCGTTCCATTTGGACGGCAGCGCATGGAATGGAATGCCGAATGCCAAAATGACAATCAGAAAATATATCCATTTCCTTTTTTGAGTGAAAGCGACATACTTGTGGTAGAAACGGCTCCATCGGATGGCGGTCATCTGATGCTTTATCCTGCCCTGCTGTCTGCTGTGGTAACGCGTTTGTTCAATGAGTGCGGGAACAAACATCCAGGCGACAATAAGGGCAACGGAAAGGTTGATGATGATAATCCATGCAAAATCATACAGGTCTTTTTGCAGGAAGTCCGGAAGCCACATGACAATGATGAGCGATGCGATGGTGGTCAGCAGAGCCGCCAGTATGGCAAGGAAGGCTTTCCTGTCATGGTAGTAACTGTAATGGTCAACCATCACGATAGCCGCATCTATCACCATACCCAGAGACACCGTGATGCCGGCAAGCGAATAAATGTGCAGTCTGATGTCAAAGACGTAATAGGCAATGACCGCAATCAGGATATTGGCTGCCAGTGTCACAGCCATGATACCCAGATAGTGAATGCTTCTTTTGGTCAGCCATACAAAGAGCATGAGGATGAACAGCGAAAGCAGCGAGCGCCACACCAGTTTGTCCAGTTCTTTCCCTTTCTCCTCGGCTGCGTCATACGTCAGTGTAAGGTAGACCCCATGCCGCAGTCCGTCCTGTATGCCTTTTATCCGTTCTTTGATTTTTTTAGATGCCCCGATCTTGTTGGCCTCGGCATCCACATGGATGTTCATGTATATGCTGTTAAGACCGTTTACACGGAAATAACTGTTCGGCAGACGGTCTTTGTATTCATACGATGCCAGGTCGTTCAGATATATGGTCTTCCCGCCTGTGATGCCTATGGGTATATGTTCCAAAGACTTGTCGCGGTTGTCGGTCATCAGGTATAAGGTCTTTCGTTCTTTTGTGCCTGGCTGCTGCACCTCGCCCACGATGTCGGCCTTTCCCAGAAACGCCTTTATGCCCTTCTCAATGTCATAGGCGGTCAGTCCGTATCCCGATATGACGAAGGGGTCATAAGTGATGACTATATACTTGGAGGTTCCTCCGCTCAGTTCCACTTTCTTTACTTCCTCCATCCGGCTCAGTTGCGGAATCACTTGCCTGTCCATGTAGTTTTTCAGCTGATCATCCCCCAGGTTGGAATTCACGCAATAGGTCAGCAGCATCTGTGTCGTTTCTTTCTTCTGGCTTTCGTTCACGACTTCCCCCCCGGACAGTTCGGGAAAGCTGACTCCCTTTGGCAATTGTTTGTGTGCCTGTCGCAGAACGGAGGCAATTTCAAACTTTGTCATTGATACGTCCGCTTCCGGTTTCAGGGTGATGGAAATCCGTCCGGAACCGAAATAGGATTCAGAAGTGATTTCCTGCACCCCCTTGACTGCTGACACCATACCTTCCAGTCTGGATGTGACATTCTGTTCTATGACTTTGGCGGAAGACCCCGGCCATCCGTACCACACCGTCAGCGTTTTCCCCTGTCTGGGACGTGGCTGGTCCGCCACTTCAATTTGGGGCAGCAGTCCGGCACCGATGACCATCAGTATGACCAGTGTCAGAAGTTGTGTGAAGTAAGTGCGTTTCATATCAGAGTCTTTTGTTTCGTTTTTTTCTGTAGATGATGTAATACAGCATGGGCACGAAGAACAGGCTGACTGCCGTTCCTGCCGTCATGCCGATGGTCAGCGCCAATGACATGGGATATTGTATGTCAGCTCCCATGCTCCCCTTGTTAAGGAAGGGAACCAGCGCCAGTATGGTGGTCAGCGAGGTCATTACAATCGGCCTCAGCCTCCTGTGTCCGGCCTCCATGATTGCCCATATCAGTCCCAGCCTTGTCCCGCGTTCCAGGTGCTTGCTGTGGTTGATGGTGTCTATTTTCAGGATGGAGTCATTGATGATGATGCCGCTCATGACCACAATGCCCGTCATGGACATAACGTTCAATGATTCCCCCGTCAGCCATAGTCCCAGCATGACGAAAAAGACATCCGCCACCATTTCCAACAGGATGATGAGCGGTTGTACCAGACTTTCAAATTGGGCGGCAAGGATAAAGTACAGCAGCGCCAAAGCCACAGTCAGCACGACACTCAGTTCGCCTATCAGCTTGCGGCTGGAGAAATAGCCGCCGGAGAAGTTTGCGGAGTAATTATTGTCCGGTTTGCGTACATATTCGTTTACGAATTCCATGATACGTTCGATGTCCCTGTCCTTCCCGTCCATGTCCAGTGAGTAGAACTCTCCGGAGTTTCCCGCTTGCAGCCGTTTGTAGTCTTCTCCCTTTGATTCGCGGATCAGGTAAGCAATCGGAATATCCGTGCCGTCGCTGTTCCTTACCGTTTCATTCAGGATACTTTTTGCTGCGCTTTCTTCTGTGCCGACAAGGACAGGAATCGGCTCCGCCCCCTCGTTGATGTGGAGAACCTGGTTGCGCTTTGTCAGTTCTTTCAGCCTTTTGTATAAGGTTTCATAGCTTATTTTATAGACGGCCATCTGTTCTGTGTCAGCCACATATTGGATGTTTGTTTCTGTCATGATGTTCGGGATGTCCGTCTTGGGGAAACGTCTCAACAGCGTGTCTCTGAAAGCGCGCGCACTGCCGACGGCAGGCCTTTTCCCGTTCTTGTCCTGAAGATGGATTTCCAGGTCGGGCTCGTCTGTCGAGAAGATCAGATTGTACAGGTTGCCGGTCTCTGCGTATTCGGCGGCGGCTTGCGGATAGTTTTGTTGCAGAAAGGAGATGGCCTTTTCTTGGGCATCCTCCAGCTGCTCTGTGCTTTTGCTCTTGATGTATATCACGGTTTCTGAGGCGGTGATGTCCTTTGTATGGGGAAGCATGAACTTTTGCACGCCCGCCATGCAGGTGGCGCTGCTCACCTCTTCCTTTATCTCCTCCATCAGTTCGGTTGTCCTCCTGTCGTTCTCTTCGGCAGAAATGTTACTGTTCCAGTCTATGATCAGCAGGCAGTCATCCTGCGCCGTATCGGGCATGCGCTCTTTCTCGATGTGGTAGGCCAGAAGTGCGGTGGCGGGAATACAGCCGAAGAACAGGCAAAGGCACATCACCCAGTGTCTCAGCGTCCACTTCATGATGCGTTCATATATTCTGATGCCCAAATCCGCTTTGCCCGTCTCCTTTTTTCCCATAGCCTTGTTCCTGTACAGGACAACGTAATATACAGGCACAACCACCACCGCCACAAGCAGCGATGCGAATAGAGACACGGATACGCTTATGGCATGGTCATAGAACAGCGCACCTGTAGTTCCGCTCAGGAAAATGAGTGGAAGGAAAACCGAACATGTGGTCAGCACGGACGAAAGCATGGGCGCAAAAACCTCCCTTACCGCTTTTACGGTGCAGGGCACAAGGGCGCGGGTCTTGTCTTTTTCCCGCCTTGCCGTAATGTTGTCCACCACAATGATGGCATTGTCCACAATCATGCCCGTACCCAGAATCAGGCCCGAAAGCGAAATCACGTTCATTGAAATGCCGAGCAGGTGGAAGCACAGGATGGTGATGATGAACGAAAGGGGGATGCTCAGTACGACAAGCAGTGACAGCCGCCATTTCTTCAAGAACACAAACAGCACCAGACACGCCATCAGGGCACCGGTGTACAGGTTCTCTTTCAGGTTGTCAATCGTATATTGCAGCAGTAGGGTCTGGTCGCGCGTCAGCTCAAACCGAATGTCCGGATATTCGCGTTCCAGGTCTTTCAGCAGGGTCTCCATGCTTTTCCGCAAATCTTCCATCCGTGCGTCGTTCTGCTTGATGATGGCCATGGTGACGGCATCCTTTCCGTTGTGCCTTACAAATCCGTTTCGCTCTGCCGTGTGTTCCCTTATGTCGCAGATGTCCTTCAGCTGTATCAGCCGCCCCTCGTGGTTGATGTAGATTTCTTCTATATCCTGTTGGGTCAGCAACTGCGAGTCAAAGTGGATGTTGTAGCGGTACAGCCCGTCTGTCACGCTGAGTGCCGCCAGCGTGATGTCGTTCCGGCGTATCGCATTTTCTATGTCATCCGTGGTAATACCCATGGCTCTCAGCTTCCTTTCGTCCGGAATACATTCAATTTCCGTCCCTGCGGTTCCGCTGATGTCCACTATGGCCGTCTGCGGAAGCTGCTCAATGCGTTTGACCACCACGTTTCTTGCAAATCTGGACATTTCCGCAAATTTCGATGGGTTTTCCGGAGTCATGTCCAGGAAGAAGGCCGGGATGTCCATTGCGCCTGCTTTCATTATTTTGGGCCGTTCCATGTCTTTCGGCATCTGGTTCATGGCCCTGTCCACCTTTTCGTTCACCTCAATGAAGAGCAGGTCCATCCGGCTTCCCGGCTCAAAGGTCATCTTTATGTGTCCGGCATCCATCCGCGCCTCAGACCGCAGGTCGGTTACGCCTGCCACCTGTATCAGTCTTCCCCTGAGCGGAGAGAGCACTTCCTTTTCAATTTCTTGGGCGGAATATCCCGGCATGCTTGCCTGTACCGTTATTTGCGGAATGTCTATGTCCGGCATCAGGGAGACGGGAATGCGCATCAGCGCAAGCCACCCCATCACCACAAGGGCGATGACGCACATGCTTACGGCAATGGGGCGTTGTATCAAGGCTTTGTTCATGGTGTCCTATGGTTTGATGGCCTGTACGGACGTGCCGTCAGCCAGATTCATGTTTCCCGAAGTGATTACTATGCTGCCCTCTTCCAGGGTGGTCTCCTTTCGCCTGCATCCCGTTATGGCAAACGAACTGATGTTGGAATGCACCACATCCACGTATGTCCAGACAGCCTTTCCCTCTTCCAGAAGGAAAATGACGTGGTACCCGTCACGTTCCACCACCGCGTCTTTGGGAACGACAAACATGTCCTGCATCTGTGTCTCCATCACAATTCTCACGTTCAGACCGTCGGGCAGCCTGTCCTTGTTGTAGCCCATTCTGGCTTTTATTTTTACCAGGCCTTTCTCGTCCACCATAGGGTTGATTTCCGTCACTTTCCCCTCATAGGTCAGGCTGTCCCTCACAAAAGGCGAGATCCTGACTGTCTGTCCCACCTTCACGTTGTAGAGTTCAGCTTCCAGAATGCGGAATTCCACTTCCAGCTCCGAATCGTCCACCAGCGTACATACCTTGTCGTTCTTCTGGAAACGCTTGGCCTCCAGATTGGCAATGCGTCCCCTGAACGGAGCATGGAGGGTACACTCTTCCATGGCGGTGCGGGCACTTTGCAACTGGTATTTGGCGTTGTAGTATCCGGACATCACTTCGGCTCTTTCCATGATGTCGGCAGGCACGCTGTCCCAATGGCTGTACCCCAGTCCAATGAGTTTGTCCGTGAGTTCTATCCTTGCCCGTTCCAGTTCGTGCTCGGCTTTTCCTAATTCCCTGTCCCTTTCCTGTTTGTCAAGAGTGGCAATCACGTCTCCCTTCTCCACCATTTGGCCTTCTTTTACAAAGACGTTGTCAATTCGTCCCTGCCCGGTAAAGTTCAGTTCGCATACCGCCTTGGCTTTCAGCTTTCCGTTGCATACAATTTGTTTGTTGAATGTGCTTTTCCGTAGCGACATGGTGTCCACGTATGTTTCGTTCATGTCCTTGTGGCTCATTTCCATCTCTGCCACGCCTTCCTGTCCGTCTCTTTTCTCCAGACAAGATGCACACAGCGCGGAAATCACCACCGCACCGCACAGTGCTCTGTATTTGTTTATAGGTCTCATAAGTCTTATGGGATGTTCTAAAAATTATGAATTTAAGTTTTTATCTATTTGGGTGTTCTCTGTTTCGGTCGCTTTTCGTCTCTTACGGTGTCATTTTGTCAAGTCTCATCAGTCACATAGCCCGCTATGCTTCTTCTTCAACTTACAAAAGCACACACAAAAGGAGAACGAAAACCATCTCGACATAATTTTTAGAACATCCCTTATTTTAGAATTTTAGGAAGTTGAAAGAAAATCGTTCATTGTTCACGGTTCATCAGCCACCGTTATAGGCTTCTTCTTCACCCAGTCATATAGCGTGGCTTTCTGCAGACTGTAATAGTCGTTCCAGAACGCACGGAGTTGGCTGATATATTGTCCGTTTGCCGATGTCATTTCCTGCCATGCCGTGTTCAGATCCGTTACGGATACGGTTCCGGCT
>JAFNXL010000057.1 GCA_017379075.1 Bacteroidaceae bacterium | reverse complement strand
TGTAGGGTGTGGGCGTTTCTGTAACTTTTACTCCACAGCCGTCCTTACATAAGGGCGTATAACCACAGGTCCGACCAGACCCGCCGGAATCAGTTGGTCTGTGGCTTGCCAATGTTTGTGTGCCACGAAGGTGGTGCGGCCTGAGGGACGTTTTTCCTCTGGTCTCTGCATCCAGCCAGGCCACTCGGCATAGTGTATTCCGTGTGCTTTAAAGTCTGCCGGAAGTCGTTCATCTCCAATAAGGCGGTTTACCCACTGGTTCGTGACACGGATTTCTATCTGGTTCTCGCCGTCCTTTACAGCCTTTGTGATGTCCGCCTCATAGGGTGAGTTCCAAAGAATGCCCAGGCTGTCTCCGTTCACATACAGTTCAGCGATGACGAATACTTGACCCAAGTCCAGTTTCAGGCAGATGTCTTGACTGTTGTATTCCTGTGGCAGCGTGAATGTGTTTTTATAGATTGCCGTACCACTGAAATACTTTACATTGTCATCGTCCTCCACTTCATGGAATGATACCAACTCTGGGAATTCTCGTTGCCAGCAAGAACCCCACTTTTGGTCGAAGTCGACAGTCCATGTGCCCTTGATAGGCCATTCTTCCGGCACGGTGTCCACTTGTGTTGTGAATGTTGTACCGTCTGTCTTGGTCAGCACCACCTTGCCAGCCTCTGGTGTGTACCATACAGCCTTTCCATTTTCCACCGCCAACATAGGCTCGGGCTTATGACGAGCCAGGTTTATTGTCATGTCATCGGTAAAGTATTGGTCATGCCATGTTTCGCCCTCTTTATAAATAAGATGTAGTTTAGGCTTTCCCAATCCCTCCACGCAAGGTTGTATAGGAGCCTTTATATCCTTGGCCGGAATGACATATTCTCCGGCGGCAATTCTCTCTTTCAAGACTTCTGTAACATCTGCAGTTCCTGGCGCGCGTGTGTCATTAAATCTTGTAGGGATCTTTCCGTAGAAAGCCGTAATGATTTCCAATTGCCCTTCCTCGCCCGATTGCGGAAGCTCCAAACGCTGGTTCTCCGGCACTGTGACGATATGCTGCTTTCCTCCTACACAATATTTCACACGCATACCCTTAACCAGTCCGAAGCACGGATCTCCACCGGCAAATCCATTGTCCGCATTGATAGCCAGGCGCCCGTTTTGTACATGGCTTCTTACCTTTTCTGTCAAGTCTACCATGCCGAAGGGCAGGAACTGTCCGTACTCGGCCCGTATGATTTCCAACCCGGGAAGCAATTCGCAGCTTTTGTCTGCAAGGGATTGGGAGATGGAGGTGTACTGTATATCATCCTTTTCCGGTTTGCGGAAGATGACGAAGTAAGCCTCCTCGGGTTTGAACGAAAGGACTATTTCCGACTTGCCGTTTGAACAGTTCCAAACAGGGAGGTTTTCCATGGTTCCCGTCTGTGCGTTCCATAGTTCGGGCACAAGACCCTCTATGCGGAATTGGCATGTTTCTGTACGGTATTTCTTTTGTTGGTTAGAAACAAAATATATTTCTGCCTCACTTGTTGAACGGTGTAGATAACAAAGTTGTTCTTCGCCATAACCGCCGCAGAAATCGGGTTGCAAACCGGTTGCCTTCATTGCATCTTCCACACCGATGTTTCTGATTTTTCCGTTGTCATCCTTGCCCCATAGCTCGTCCACCAGAGCCTGGTATGCTATGTCGCTTTTGGGAAATCCGTCCAGCGAGGGAGAACCGTCGGGACGTTTGCCTATGATAAGTGCACCATCATCCACCAATGCTTTCAGTTGCTGTAGCAGAGATAGTGTGGGCTGTTCATTTTCTGGTAACACCATCATGTGGTAAGTGTGTCCGGCAGCCGAACGTAAAAGTCCGTCCTGTACGGTCAGTTTCTTCAAGTTCGAGATGGAAATTTGGTCATAGTCAAGTCCCAGTTTGCGTATTTCTGACATATCTGTTCCCGTGTTAGGCGCAGATTCTCCCACAAAGACCAGCACATCCTGTACTCCGCTGCCTTGATGAAGCAGATACTGCGAACGGGCACAATAGTCCATCCAGGCACGTCCTTGTTCCCACCATGTGTTGTGTCGGTTGAAATTCGTTCCATATTCTCCAAGACTGAATCCGGGGCCTATCTCCCACGGTTGGTGGGCATTGGTGTGCAGTATGAAGCGGTTTACACCGTTTGACCAGTTATAGTCTCCTTGAGCCTTCAGCATGCCGGGGTGATTACGGTGGCGGCTCTCACCGCCTGCTGCCGTGAAAGATTCTGCGCCCACTATTTGTCTGCCGTTATGGTGGGCGACAGAGGCAGCCAGGTTTGCCATTCCGCTGAACATGTTGCTTCCTACCCAGAATTCGCTCATCGGCACATCTGCCGGAATACCCACTTCCAACGCATTGAAAGGTCCTTCGTAAGGTTCGGTAAGAAACTCCATCCTATGCTGGTGGCACAGTTGTGCAAAGTGCTCATAGTAGTTCTCTGCCATCATTTCGCCCACGGTCAGGCGCAGGTCCCACAGGAACCGTTCTGCCACATTGCAGCTTTCCACATAATAGCCGGCCAGTGCGGGCAGGTATTTTCTCAGGTCGTAGTGTCTGCGTGTGGCAAATTCCTTTTCAAAACCTTCCGTCCAGTTTCCGCATCCCACTTCATAGCTGTCAATCAGAGATCCCGTAAGTGATTTCCCTACCAGGGGGCCAAGTTTGTCAATGATGGGCTGTATGCCATCTTTCCAAAATGCGTCCAGTGCCTTGCGGCTCATTTTGTCACACTCCAGTCCGTATCCTCCGACCAATGCGGGGTGGTTGGTCATGCCAGTGGGTGTATAGCCAATGCGCATTATGGTCCAGCTACCTTTGGGCGCATCCCATGTCAGCATCCCATCAGCGGCAGTCTGTGCAGTCAGGTCTATAATATTGTCAAGCTTTACGATAGCCATTTCGTCCACCTCGCGCTCTTCAGGCATCAGGTGGGTCCTGAAATGATTGTTGGCCAATGCTTTCTCATCCAGATTGTTGATGCGTTGTCCGTTTTGTGGTGTCGGAAATGCAAGGACGGCTATGTCCCTGTAAAAGTCATGACGCGAGTGTGGTTTCTGCAATGCGACGCTTATTTTGCACCCGCCTTCCACTTGTTGTTCGCTGTAAGTCACCGTCTGCATGGCATCTTCCGGCTTCACCCACGGTCCTCCGCTTGACGACCATCCCGGACCATTATGGAAAGACAGTTCCATGCCCAACCGTTCTGCTTCGCTTGCCGCATGGTGTAGCAGGTCAAGCCACTCTGCGCTCATATAAGCGACGGGGCCTTGTGGGAAACCCATGCCACCGTTAAAAAGAGTGGCTTCTTGAATGCCCACACGATGCATTGCCTCCAGATCGGCGGTAATGCCCTCTGCCGTAACATTGCCGTCCAGCCAGTGCCACCAGGTTCGTACCTTAGCTTCTTTGGGTGGATGGGCAAAACCTTCTCTTAGTTGGGATAGGGTGATTTCGCTACTCTTCTGCATTTGTGTGCAACAGATTGTCATTGTCATGGCGCAAAGTGTGGTTGCCAGAAAAGATAGTCTGTTTCGGGTCAGAAGAAAAAATTTGGAACGGTTCATCATAATATAATGTTTTATGGTTGACTTTTGCAAAGTTAGGATATTATCTCGAAACCAGCAATATTTTGCCGTTTTTTATAGAGTTGCATCAAAAACATTTGAACCGCTTCTTATTTCGTGAGATTCGTGGGATTGGCGTGAGAAAAGAATCTTCGGACGCTGTACGCAACGTCCTTACCTCTCATAACTCATTGCTCATAACTCACTACTCAAGAAACTGTCGTATCTGCGTCATTGGCGTGCCATCATTTTCTATTTGTCAAAAAACAAGAAAAGAAGATTTTGGACAGAGAGACCAAAGAATGTAAACACTCAACATTCATATAATCAAGCAAATACTAAACAATGACAATATGGTCGAAAACATACGAAAAAAACACTTAAGTGTTTCTTGAGTTTTACTTAAGTCTTTTTGTGGAAACACTTAACTGTTACTGAAGAAACACTTAAGTGATATTTTTGTCTGTTTTTTGTGTAAAGATTTTTTTATGTTAGTGCGGAGATTCACAACTCATTACTCACTGCTCATTACTTCTCCAAAAAGCCAATGCGGTGCCTGGATAAAGTCACCGCATTGCATCCGTTCACGCACCGCATTGACTTTGCCAACGCACCGCATTGCGTCTTTTCGCTCACCGCTCACCGCTCACAATTCATCACTCAAACCCCCACAACAAAGTACCATCCGCTGCCTGTCCTGCAGCATCCACGCTGATTTGTGTCGTGCGCGCGTTATTATATAATGTAATGTGCGCCTCGCCATTTTCATCGAGTAGAAGGTTGGGATTCCAGTATAGTGTGCGGCGATAATCGTGCTGGCTTTCGGGGAGTCTTTGTTTGCTGTAGTCGGGAGAGTAGAACGCCGTGGCGGTGGAAAAGCCTTCTACCTTAGTGAAACGGTCGCGATAGGTCGCACGTTTTCCGGCATCCTTTATACGTTTGAGCAGTATGACTGTTTCCGGTACATTGGGTTTGTTATATAGAGGACTTCCCACTCTTCTTGGTGCGAAATCCGTATAGATGTACACGGAGTCAATGTAGAAAAGATTGTTTAGATCCTGTCCGCTTCCATCACTATTGTATTCTTCCTGACTGAATTCAGAGGACAAGAATAACGATTGTGCGTCCTTTGTCTCGGCATCCCATCTGGATTGTCGTGGCAGGATGATAATCGTGTCACTGTCATGAATACCCATGTCGCCAATGAAATAATGGGCTACCGCCTTTGAGTAAGCCGTTTTTCCGGTCATCCATCCGTCAAGTAGACCAGCATCAGACACAAGATTGAATGCTTCGTATGCATCGGTCTTCAAGGCTGGCGGAACAAACATCCTCTTGATCAGTCGGCCATTCTTGCCATAGACAGATACTTGCTTCATTGTGTATTCGTCCGTAGCTTCTGTAGTCTCATCCTTTGTCTTTGGCAGATGGGTGTGATAGAAATCGTATGGCTTTACGCTGTGGATGAACGGCGACTTCATTTTTACAAAGAATTCGGGGTATTCGTCCTCGTTGGGACTTATCCACTCGTGCCTGTGTCCGCTTTTCCACTTGGTGGTGTCGCTGGCTGCGATGTGCATTATGCTTTGGTCTTGCAGGAAAGGTATGGCAAGGGAGAAGTGTCCGTCTATAACCATTGCTTCGCGGGCCATGCTTTGCCGTCCCTGGGCAAATTCCGCATGAACGATTGTTCCCTTGGGCACTTTCCCAAATCCTGTTCCCCTATAGGTTGCATCCCTGTGGCCTAAGGTGTTGTAGTCGGCATCGACAATCTCTTCCAGGAACTTCCGTCTGTCAGCGTTTTCGCGTGTTTCAAGTAAAGTTGGTTCCTTTTCTTTTTCCTCCTCATCATCTCCCTTATCATTCTTCTGAGGCTCTGTTTTGTCCGCCATCATCAGCATATAAAGCATGGCATCCCGCTCAATCTTATTTTCCTTGTGATAGACATGATATTTGAGCACTTCACCTTCCAGTCTCAACTCCTTCTCAGACAAAAGAGTATCCGTGCGTGGCTGCACCATTTCTGTCCAATCGAAACGGCGCCATCCTTGTGTCATCATCAGCAAGTCCAGGGCATGGCGGTGCTCGTCATCGTTCTTTTCGAAGTACCAACCTGGGTTGGGTACAAAACCTTTTATCTCCGAAGACAAAAGCATCTCTGTGAGTATGGTTCCATTGTCATGGGTGCTTCCTTCGGAAGATCTGTCCCTGACTGCGACGGAGCAACTTGTTGTTTTTTGTGCGGATAATGTCGAGGACAGCGTGATGTGAACTGCGGAGAATGGCTCATATTTGGCTTTGTCTGCTTTTACTTGGATGGTGGGTATGGCTATACTGTCTGTTGTTTTGAAAAGAAGACGGTCTGCCCACACACGTCCGTTCGCGTCGAATACGGTTATCTGATTTACGCCACATGAAAGCGATTCTATGGCAAAGGATTTCTTCTGCGCCTTGTTATCAAGGGAACTATAGGCAAGAAGATTACCCTCGTGCATGATGCTGATGCCCAATGTGTCAGGAACATCCTCGCCAGCAGGATTGATGTGGACCAGGCAGGAGTCGGCATTCTGTTCAACATGAATCGAGATACCGGACTTGATGGCTTTGGGGAGTTTTACGTCGACCTTTTTGCCATCGCCGTAGTGGAAGACTGCAGCCAGTTGCCTTGTGTCTTGCGGAACAAAGGTAAATGCCCCTCTTCCCCTGTGTGCTGTCTTCACTTCCTGGTCACCCACTTGCAGATAGCCGTCCAAGCATTCGCCCTCTGCGCTTCGGGCTTCAAACGCCACATGGCAAGGAACGCCAACAACCAGATTGCCGCCTTCCGGATAAAACCCAATCTGCGGAGCGCCTTCCTTTTCCTGTCTGCCGAAATAGCGCATGGTGCGCCGAAGAGTCATGTCACGTACATATTCCCCTTTTGCCAAAGGCTTGTCATATACAGGAACAACGCGACTGTATATTTTATCATAGTCCACAAAGAATTCTTCTGCCATCCTCTTGTTATAGAACCACTTGTTGGCTGTTGCAAAATGTGGCCGCACGCTTCGTCCCCAATTCCGCTGCCATTTCGTATAGGCTCTAATCTCATAGAAACCGCTATACATCGAAGAGTCTGTTTTCAAAGCAAACTCGCCATACCCCTCGCCATTATTGAGCTGGATTACCTTGCGCTGTGCAGGGTATCCGTCGTGATCCAGCAAGTCCACATACAGCACATTGCTTATTGTGGAAGGTGCAGACGTGTCAGTCTGCCTTACATAGGCCTTGAACCATATTGTATCTCCCAAAAAGTATGAATGGTTGTCCAGATGGAGGTAGACTTTCTCCTGTGGCATCTTTTCCGTACTTTCTTGAATTTTTTGCAACCACCCTCTCATCGGTTCTTCTGCTTCCGCTGCGATATCCGCCTGCTCCCGGCTTGCGATACGCTCTTCCTGACAGGTTTTCATTACCACTTCATCAAGCCAAAGTGCGTCATCCTTTGCGCTGCGTTCCACGGCAACAAGCATATTCTCGTGTCCGTTTATGCCGTTTCCGAATTGTGGAAACTCTTTGTCTACGGCAAACAGGATGGTCTGGCATCTGATGTCTTGGCATTGGAGGGTGTAGGCAAGGCTTGTTACCTGATAGGCGTTCAATCCGTCGCCATAGTTGATATGTACATTCAACTGGGCTGGTTTCTCTTTGGCAAACAGACCAGTCCACACCTTCATCCGAAAGTTTTCAAGATGTCCGTCAAATGCAATGGGACGAAGAGTGGCTGCATCCACATACAAATTGCCGCATAGTATGATTTCATCAGGCTTATTGCCGTCTTCTTTGAAAATGACCTTTATTGTTTCTCTCCCCTCAACATCCTTGAAATGTTGTGTGTCAGTCTTGTAGCGTTTCTTGTATCCATAGCCTTTTATTGCTCCAGGCAATGGATTGAACGGTGTAACCAACACATGGCTCCAGGCATCATTCTTTACCAGGGGTGAAAGGCTCAGAAGATGATGCAGATTGGAAAACCATAGCAATCCTGAACCGTCATCATTGTGGGTGTCATTACTCTTGTAATGGCGGCCTGCCATGAATGAGAGCCTGTTTACACTTATAGCGGAATGTGCCTTGAGATAGGCTTCCACCATTTGTGTCTCGCCGTCAATCAGGTTTGTCTGTCTCATAAAATAGAGCCTTTCCCTTTGTTTGTCACGCTTGTAGCTCTGTACCCACGTTGAGGCGATTCTTTGCAATAGATTATCCGACCCTTTTACGGAGACTTCTTCAAGTAGGTTTGAGACCAATGACATCCTTACCTTCTCCTTTATGTCTTTTACGGAAACACGCATGGGTTCATACCCGATGCAGGAAAAAATCAGTGTGTCGTTTTGTTGGGTTTCTATTCGGAAATGGCCTTCCGCATTGGTTAAGGTTCCTGTTTGACTCATCTTTGCATATACGTTTACATAAGGTAACGCTTCACCCGTTTCTGCGTCCACTACCATAGCGTTGTAGTCTCTCATCTGCGCAAAGATTTGAATGCTGAAGGAAATCAGCATCATAATTAAGGTAAATAATTTCTTTTTCATGATTTTGTGCATTTTAATGGTTTGTTTGATGCAAAAATAACGATTTCTTTCGGAACGGCCTAATGATAAGGCAACTTTTTGATTATCTGATGGCAAATTCGTGGTTTTGTAAACTGTAGATGCAGTTTTCAGTGGCGAGCTATGAGTTATGAGCGGTGAGTTTTTCGACAGAAGAACAGAAGAACATGTTTTCTGTTGTCGGGTCACAGACCCTTATACTCAAAAACAGCGAATAACATATTCGCCGTAACAGAGGGGTGAGGGGGTAGGGACGTTGCGT
>JAFNXL010000070.1 GCA_017379075.1 Bacteroidaceae bacterium | reverse complement strand
CCGGTCATCCACAGGAATACGTCGATGTTGTGAACGTGCTGCTCAACAATGTGGTCTCCAGACAGCCACTTCCAGTTTACCCAGTCGCGGATGTTCCATTCCATGTCGGTCCAGCCTTCCTGACGCTCTCTGTACCACAGCATACCCTGGTTCCAGTATACGTTACCGCCGGTGATTTCACCGATGTAACCTTCCTGAATCTTCTTGAATGCCTCAACATAGTTGCGCTGGTGGTGACGCTGTGTACCGGTTACAACGCTCAGTCCCTTGGCTACAGCCTGCTTGGCAGTGGCCATGATGGTGCGGTAACCCTTAGCGTCCACTGCGATGGGCTTCTCCAGGAAAGAGTGAACACCCTTTTCGGTGGCATATTTGAAGTGTTCGGGACGGAATACGGGAGGAGTGGCAATAACTACCATGTCCACGCCAGAGTCAATGACCTTCTGGTAAGCGTCGAATCCAACGAAGCACTTGTCTTCGGGTACTTCCTGCTTGCGGTCGTTCTTCAGCACGTTGCGAACGTGGTCAACACGATCCTTAAATACATCACCCAGAGCAACAACGGTGATACCGTCAGCTGCATCGAGAAGGTTCAGGATGGCACCGGTTCCGCGGCCACCGCAACCGATAACACCAGCCTTAAGAGCCTTTCCTTCAATTGCCTTGTCGGGCAATTCGGGAACGTAATATTCTCCGGGTGCTTTCAGGGGAGTATAGCCGGTTTCTTCCTTGGCACCACCGCCACAGCTGCTCAGAATAGCAGGGGCTACCATGCCTGCTGCGCCAATCATGGCACCGCATGACAGAAATTGTCTTCTGTTAAAATTCTTGTTTTCCATTGTTAATAAATTTATTAAATTGGGAATAAATGGTAATTTCTTTCTTTATTATTATATATATAATGTATAATACAGTTCCTCTTATTTGGCCTGTACGCCTTCGGGCACTTCGCATACAACGCGGAAGCCGATGCCCTTCATGTCAGACAGCCACCAGATGCTCTTGGGCTTCTGTGGGTCGGTCTTGAGCCATGTCTCGTAATCCGAGCGACGGCGAGCCGCACAACGCAGGTCTTTTGCATCGTCCTGATAGTTACCTCCGCGCACAACAAAGTGTTCGCCGCTTTCGGGACCCTTGGGATCCACAGCACCGTCCTTGACTTTGCTATATGCGTCTTCTGCGTAGAAGTCCTGGCAGTATTCCATTACGTTACCCAACATGTTCTTCAAACCGAAGGGGTTTGCCATAACCTTGGTGGGTTCCTGTGTGCGAGCCTTGCTGTTGTTGGCATAGATTGCAAAACCATTGATGGTTGTGGTGTCTGCACCGAAGAACTCTGCCCAAAAACCTTCGTTGGTGTAGCTTCCGGGTTTTCCTTCAAAGAAATAGGGGGTGTCTGTACCACCGCGGGCAGCATATTCCCACTCAGCTTCGGTCGGCAGGCGGTATTTCTTTCCCGTCTTAAGCGAAAGCCACTGGCAGAAGGTCTGTGCTGCATAATGTGTCATGGTAATTGCGGGACGGTCGCCCATTCCCCAACCTTGGTCGGGTGCGCCAAACGGTGGAGTGGGGCCGCTGATTACATCCACATCGGGACGAGTGTTGTTCGCGTAAATCTTTTCAGGAGGTGTGCGTCCTTCAGACATGGTTTGCAGATAGAATGCCCAATACTGGTTCCAAGTGATTTCAAGCTCTGCCATGAAGAAGGGTGATACGGTAACTTTATGCTTGGGATATTCGTCGGCTTGGCTGTACGCATCGCCTTCGTTGCTTCCCATTTCAAAGGTTCCACCGGGGATGGCCACCATGTTGATGGACATGTGGGTGGTGGGTACGGTCTCAGTAAAGTTCTTGAATTCCTTGACCACGGTTGCGCTGTCATACGCCACACCAGATGTGTCAATGGGTGCTCCTGTCATCTTTTCGTGCTTGTAATTGGGGTCGTAGTGACCTGCATCCAAGTGGCAGTTGATACACTGAAGGTCGAGCTTTTCCTTGTTCTCATCGTAGTACAAGTGGGCAGAAATGCCATCATCTGTCAATCCCTTGGGGAAAATGTTGTGGTGACACTTCTCGCAAGACTCGTTATAGACAATGTTTTTGGCATATTCCATGTCGCTCTTGCTCTCGAAATCCAATTCGGCAGAATCTTTCGTCAGATAAGACCAGAGATCTTTGAGACCTGTTGTGGATTTTGCATAGAAATATTTCCATGTTCCCTTGGGCGGGAGATGGCAGGACGCACAATCCGTTACGGTACCGCTTTCGTTGTTGTAGTGCACAGACTGCTTCCAGCTATTATCCGACTGGGGATGAATGTGGCAAGACATGCACGACTCGTTTTCTGAACTTTTCTCATAGAAATGATTTGCGGTGATAGTGAGGGCTCCTCCGATGACGAGTCCACTTGCAGCAAACCAAAAATACTTTTTCTTACTTGACATCTGTTTATCTTGTTATCTTATTTCTTACGTTTCATGATAAATTCGGAAGGAATCTTTACAAGTTTCTTTCCTGATACACGCTTTACTACGTTATGACCGATGAATTTCATGCTCCAAGTGCTGTCGGTCAATTGTTGTAGTTCTATTTTCTGATTTTCGCTGCCAAGGTCATTGGCTACTTTTATCTCTGCTTTTTTGTCTTTTGTCTTGAATGAAGTAACATACCAAACACCGTAAATGTTTCCTCCAAGGTATCCGTTCATCGGTCCGAACATTTCCATGGTGGGAACTTCTACGCTCTCTTCATATAGGTCGATGACAAGGTCGATTTTCTCCTCTGGACAGGTTAGACTGAGTTTCCATGGAGTGTCGCCTTGCACGCAAATATTATATAAAAAGAAAAGCAAAAGAAATGCTAATTTCATGTTTTTTGGCAAATTTTGGTTCAAATTTAAGAAAAAATAACCAAAGAATAACAAACCTATGTCAAGAAAACGCCACTTTTCTGCTAAAAAGCATGTTTTTCTTTTCTATTTCATCTAAAATCAATATCTTTGCAGCCGAATTAAGAAGTTAAGAAAGATTAAATGAAAGAAAATAATACATTACCTTCCTTCATATTTGAAAGTAGCTGGGAGGTATGCAACAAAGTTGGAGGCATCTATACGGTTTTGTCTACAAGAGCAAAAACCATGCAGGATGCACTCAAAGACAAGGTAGTTTTTATCGGTCCTGATTTTTGGGCAGGGAAAGAAAACCCTCTTTTCATCGAAGATAAAAAACTATGGACAAAATGGGTAAGCAAAGCAAAAGAAGAAGGACTCAGCATTCGTGTCGGCCGATGGAATATTCCCGGCGAACCGCTTGTTGTGCTTGTGGATTTTAATCCCTTCTTTGCCATTCGTGATGAGTTGTATACCCAGGCTTGGAACGATTATCAGGTAGACAGCCTGCATGGATATGGCGACTATGACGAAGCCAATATGTTCTCTTATGCTGCCGGCAGGGTGGTGGAGAGTTTCTACAAGGAGTTTCTGAACAATGCAGATGACGTGGTGTATCAGGCTCATGAATGGATGACCTGCTTGGGTGTGCTTTATGTACAGAAAAGCGTTCCTCAGATTGCCACCATTTTTACAACTCATGCCACAAGCATCGGAAGAAGCATTGCCGGAAACGGAAAGCCTCTTTACGATTATCTTTGGGCTTATGACGGCACGCAGATGTCTCGCGAGCTGAACATGGAAGCCAAGCACAGTATTGAGCGACAGACCGCACATCATGTGGACTGCTTTACTACTGTAAGCGACGTAACCGGTAGGGAATGTAAGGAACTCTTGGACAAGGAGTGCGATGCAATCCTGATGAACGGATTTGAGGCCGATTTTGTTCCCAAGGGTGCAAAATTCACCTCCAAGAGAAAGGCTGCACGCAAGCGCATCCTGGAAGTGGCCAATGCATTGACCGGACATAAATTTGCGGATGACACATTGATTGTTGCCACCAGTGGACGTTACGAATTCAAGAACAAAGGTATCGATGTCTTCATTCATGCCATGCGTCGTTGTCTGGATCAGTCAGCAGATTTGAAAAATGAAGTCCTTGCTTTGATTCAGGTTCCCGGCTGGGTTGCCGGTCCTCGTGCCGACTTGCAGGCAAGATTAGATTTCCCTCAGGTATATGATACAGCACTGGACAATCCTGTCATCACACACGATCTGCACGAAATGCAACATGACCAGGTGCTGAACCTTTTACGTGCCTTGAACATCAGCAATTCGGAAGAGTCTAAAGTGAAGGTGATTTTTGTGCCCTGTTACCTTGATGGCGCAGACGGAATCTTCCAGATGCCTTATTATGATCTGCTCATCGGAAACGACCTGGCAGTCTATCCTTCATATTACGAACCTTGGGGATATACTCCTCTGGAAGCTGTAGCATTCCATGTGCCTTGCATCACAACCTCTCTTTCTGGATTCGGTATTTGGGCACAAACCGTAAAGGGCGACATCAGCACGCTTGAAGACGGTGTGGAAGTGTTAGCGCGTAACGATTATAACAACGATGAAGTAGCTCAGGGTATTTGCCATGCCTTGTTGCGTTACTCGGCATGTTCTGACCAAGAACGTGACGCCATGAGAAAGAAGGCTTCTGCCTTGTCAAAGAAGGCATTGTGGAAAAACTTCTTTACCTATTACAAGCAGGCTTACGCCATAGCTTTGGAAAATGCCAAGTTGCGTCAAAGCAAATAATAGCTTATAGTCGGGCTCAAACATAAGTTAAGTTGGACATAAAGCAAAAGTTGAGAATAAAAGTAATATCAGAAATATTTAATTTATCGTAAAAAAGATGAGAATTAAAGCTAGTAATGTGAATCAGCCCAGCTGGAAGCCCGTTACCGTAAAGAGTAACGTACCTGCTGAACTGAGCAAGCTTTCCGAATTGGCTCACAACATGTGGTGGGCCTGGAATCACAGTGCTCGTAGTCTGTTCCGTAGTTTGGACGACAAGTTGTTTGACGAGTGCGGTGGAAACCCCGTGTTGTTGTTAGAGCGTCTGAGCTTCGAGAAGATGGAGAAGCTTACCAAGGACAAGGCTGTTATCAACAAGATGAACGAAGTTTATGCTGAGTTCCGTCAGTACATGGATGTTGAGCCTGACAAGAAGCGTGCAAGCGTTGCATACTTGTGTATGGAGTACGGTTTGAACCAGGTTCTTAAGATCTATTCTGGTGGTCTTGGTATTTTGGCCGGTGACTATCTGAAGGAAGCCAGTGACAGCAATGTGGATATGTGCGCTGTTGGTTTCTTGTATCGCTATGGCTATTTCACACAGACCCTCAGCATGGCTGGTGAGCAGGTGGCAAATTATGAAGCCCAGAACTTCGGTTCTCTGCCCATCGAACAGGAAATGAATGCTGACGGCACTCCTCTGGTAATTGATGTACCTTATATGGACTACTATGTTCACGCTTATGTATGGCGTGTAAATGTAGGCCGCATCAAGCTTTATCTGCTTGATACAGATAATGAAATGAACTCTCAGTTCGACAGAAGCATCACCCACGCTCTTTATGGTGGCGACTGGGAAAACCGTCTGAAGCAGGAAATTCTGCTCGGTATCGGTGGTGTGCTGATGTTGAAGAAACTGGGTATCGAAAAGGATGTATACCACTGCAACGAAGGTCATGCCGCATTGTGCAACGTACAGCGCCTGGTTGACTATGTTAAGGCTGGTATGAGCTTTACTCAGGCTCTTGAGTTGGTACGTGCTTCTTCTCTCTATACCGTGCATACTCCCGTTCCCGCAGGCCACGACTACTTCGATGAGGGTCTGTTCGGCAAGTACATGAGCGGTTATCCCCAGTTGCTCGGCATTTCTTGGGATGAGTTCATTGGTATGGGCCGTATGAATCCCGAGGATCACAACGAGCGCTTCTGCATGAGTACTTTCGCTTGCAACACTTCTCAGGAAGTTAACGGTGTGAGCTGGTTGCACGGTGAGGTAAGCAAGAAGATGTTCGCTGGCATCTGGAACGGTTATTATCCCGAAGAAAGCCATGTAGGTTATGTTACTAATGGTGTTCACTTCCCCACTTGGTGCGCAAACGAATGGCGTAAGCTCTATGCAAAGCACTTCTCTGCCAACCACTTGGGCGACCAGAGCAACCAGAGCATCTGGGAGGCAATCTACAACGTGAGCGATGAAGAGGTTTGGAAGACTCGTATGGAACTGAAGACCAAGTTGGTTAACTATATCCGTGAGCAGTTCCGCGACAACTGGTTGAAGAACCAGGGTGACCCCTCTCGTGTTGTAAGCCTGATGGAGAAGATCAACCCCAACGCCCTGTTGATTGGTTTCGGACGTCGTTTCGCCACTTACAAGCGTGCTCATCTGCTCTTTACTGACTTGGAGCGTCTGGAGAAGATTGTTAACAATCCCAACTATCCTGTTCAGTTCCTTTATACCGGTAAGGCTCACCCCGCCGACGGTGCAGGTCAGGGTTTGATCAAGCGTATTTATGAAATCAGCCAGATGCCTCAGTTCCTGGGCAAGATCATCTTCTTGGAGAACTATGACATGCAGTTGGCTCGTCGCTTGATTTCTGGTGTTGATATCTGGATGAATACTCCCACTCGTCCTCTGGAGGCCAGCGGTACTTCTGGCGAGAAGGCATTGATGAATGGTGTTGTAAACCTGTCTGTATTGGACGGTTGGTGGCTTGAGGGCTACCGCGAAGGTGCAGGTTGGGCGCTTACTGAAAAGCGTACATACCAGAACCAGTCTTATCAGGATCAGCTGGATGCAGCTACCATCTATTCTCTGCTTGAGAATGAGATCATGCCTCTCTACTATGCTCGTAACGCCAAGGGTTACAGCGCAGGCTGGATTAAGGTTGTGAAGAACAGCATTGCCCAGATTGCTCCCCATTACACCATGAAGCGTCAGCTGGATGATTACTATAGCAAGTTCTACAACAACCTGCGTGACCGCAGCAACTTGTTGAAGGCTAACGGTAACAAGCTGGCTCTTGAAATTGCTGAGTGGAAGGAAAATGTGGCAAATGCTTGGGATGCTATCAACGTAGTAAGCATCAAGAAGGAAGAAGCTGTTGTTAATGGCAATCTGATTGCCGGTAACAAGTACGATATCGAAATCGTTGTAGATGAAGCCGGATTGAATGATGCAGTTGGTATTGAACTCGTTACTTTGATTACTGACAAGGAAGGTGTTGACCATGTATACAACATCGACCAGTTCAAGATGGTATCTAGCGAAGGCAATCTCTTCACATTCAAGGCTACACACAGCATTGACAATGCAGGAAGCTTCAAGGTTTGCTACCGTATGTATCCCAAGAATGAAAACCTGCCTCACCGTCAGGACTTCTGCTACGTGAAGTGGTTTGTCTAATTCATAAATGGAGATAGATATACGATAATCATATCCCTATCCCCGGTGCATTGTGCATCGGGGATTTGATTTTGAAAGCTATATTTTGTTATGAAGAGACTTTTATTAGGTGACGAGGCGATTGCATTGGGTGCCATTCATGCCGGTTTAAGCGGTGTGTATGCCTATCCCGGTACGCCTTCAACTGAAATTACAGAATTTATACAGGCAGACGCTCTGGCACGTGAGCGTGGCATACACAGCCGTTGGTGTGCTAATGAAAAGACAGCCATGGAGGCTGCTTTAGGTATGTCCTATGCGGGTAAACGAGCTTTGGTCTGCATGAAGCATGTGGGTATGAATGTTTGTGCCGATGCTTTTGTCAATTCTGCCATAACGGGCGTACATGGTGGTCTGGTTGTGTTAGCGGCCGATGACCCTTCCATGCACTCCAGCCAGAACGAGCAGGACAGCCGTTTCTATGCAAAATTTGCCATGGTGCCTCTCATGGAACCCAGTAACCAGCAGGAAGCGTATGACATGATGGCGGCAGCATTCGAATTGTCAGAAAAACTGCACGAGCCTGTTGTTATGCGCGTCGTTACGCGTCTGGCTCATAGCCGTGCTGCCGTGGATGTTGTTGAACCTACGAACGAGAAACCCCTTGATGTGTGTGCTGAACGCTGGGTACTTCTGCCTGGCATTGCCCGCAAACGCTATGCGGAGTTGATAGAAAAGCAACCCTTGATGGAGATTGAAGCCTCCAAGTCAAACTTCAATCGAAAAGAAACCAAGGGTTCAGAGAAGTCTGTAGGTATCATAGCTTGTGGCATTGCATATAACTATGTAAAGGAAACGCTTGGCGAAAGCGGCAACATACTGAAGATTAGTCAATATCCCCTTCCCACTGACTTAGTAAAGCAACTTGCTGCTGAAAACGATGAAATTCTTGTGGTAGAAGACGGACAGCCCGTTGTGGAAGAGCAGGTACGCGGAATTCTGGGTGCTGGTTACCCTCTGAAGGGACGTCTCAATGGCGATTTGCCCAGAACCGGTGAACTTACACCCGACAATGTAGCACAGGCGCTTGGTGTTGGCAAAACAATTGCCTTCCAGCCCGCAAAGCACGTTGCCGCACGCCCTCCCCAGTTGTGTCAGGGATGCGGTCACCGAGATGTGTATACCGCACTTAACCAGGTTCTTGCCACATATCCCGACTACCGTATTTTCGGTGACATTGGCTGTTACACATTGGGTGCGCTTCCTCCTTTCAAGGCTCTTGCCAGCTGTGTGGACATGGGCGCTTCCATTACCATGGCAAAAGGTGCGGCAGATGCCGGACTTTTCCCTTCAGTAGCAGTAATCGGCGACTCAACCTTTACGCACAGCGGTATGACAGGATTGCTTGACGCAGTTAATGACAAGAGTAATATTACGGTGGTGATATCAGACAATCTGACTACTGGTATGACTGGCGGTCAGGATTCAGCCGGTACCAATAAGCTGGAAGCCATCTGCCTTGGTCTTGGTGTAGAGCCTGAGCATGTGCGTGTGGTAGTTCCTCTGCCCAAAAATATGCCCGAGATTACGCGCATTCTGAAAGAGGAAATTGATTATCCCGGCGTGTCGGTCATCATTCCGCGCCGCGAGTGTATCCAGACTGCAGCACGTCATGCCCGTGAAGCCAAAAAACTGAAGGAGGAAAACAAATGAAGAAAGATATAATCCTGTGCGGTGTGGGCGGACAAGGCATTCTCTCCATCGCAACCATCATTGGAGAGGCCGCAACCAAGAACGGCCTTTACCTGAAACAGGCTGAAGTACATGGTATGAGCCAGCGTGGTGGCGACGTACAGTCGCATTTGCGCTTGTCAACGGATGTGATATATTCTGACTTGATTCCATACGCCAGTGCAGACCTTATCATCAGCATGGAACCGATGGAAAGTCTCCGTTATCTTACCTGGTTGGCAGCGGACGGAGCAGTGGTCACCAATAACAAGCCTTTTGTCAATATCCCTGACTATCCCGAACATGCCGATGTTCAGGAAGAACTGGCGAAACTGCCCACAGTGGTTTCCTTTGATATTGAGCAGGAAGCGCGTGACTTGATGAGTCCCCGTTCTGCCAATATGGTTTTGCTGGGTATGGCTGCACCCTATATAGAGATTCTTGCCATTGCGCAACTTCGTACAGCCATTGAGACCATTTTCTCACGTAAAGGTCAGGCTGTTGTCGACGCTAATCTCAAAGCGTTCGACGCGGGAGTGGCTATCAGTATGCGAAAAATTAAAGGAGAAGTATGATGGACAAAACTCTTCCTTCTGATGCCTGTCGTTATTTCAACGAGGCGATGGAGACGCTTGACCGTCCCCAAATTGAAGCATTGCAATTGGAACGCCTGCAGGCTACCGTGCGCAGATGTATGAACTCTCCTTTCTATAAAGAGAGGTTTGAACAGGCTGGACTGAAGCCCGAGGATATCCGCTCGCTTGATGACTTGCGCCGAATCCCGTTTACAACCAAAAAGGATTTGAGAGACACTTATCCCTTTGGCATTTCATGTGTGCCTTTGCGCGAGTGTGTACGACTGCATTCATCCAGTGGAACAACCGGTAACCCCACCGTGATTCTGCACACGCAGAACGACTTGGACGAGTGGGCCAACCAGGTTGCCCGCAATCTGTGGATGGTGGGATTGCGTCCCGACGACGTGTTCCAGAATTCCAGTGGATACGGTATGTTCACTGGTGGACTGGGATTCCAGTATGGTGCGGAAAGATTGGGCATGCTCACCATTCCAGCCGCTGCCGGAAACTCGTTGCGTCAGATTAAGTTCATGACAGATTTCGGAACCACAGCGCTCCATGCTGTGCCTTCTTATGTGACCCGTTTGTATGAGGTGATGCAGAGTTGTGGCGTAGACCCCCGTAAGGACACCAAACTGCGAGTGCTTGCCATCGGTGCGGAACCTCACAGCGAAGAGCAGCGCAAACGTATTGAGGAAATGATGGGCGTTAAGGCTTACAATTCCTTTGGTATGAGCGAAATGTGCGGTCCTGGCGTTGGATTTGAGTGTCCGGAACAGAATGGCCTGCACTTCTGGGAAGACTATTATATCGTTGAGATTGTAGACCCGGAAACCCTTGAGCCTGTGCCCGATGGTGAGGTGGGTGAACTTGTCCTTACTTCTCTTTGTAGGGAGGCTATGCCTCTGCTTCGTTACCGTACACGCGATTTGACCCGTGTCTTGGGAAGAACTTGCCCCTGTGGACGCAATCATGTACGATTGGACCGTATGCGTGGACGAAGTGATGACATGATGGTGCTGCGTGGTGTAAACATTTTCCCCATACAGATTGAGAAGATTCTGATGCAGTTCCCCGAGCTTGCGAACAACTACCTCATTACGCTTACCACCGATGATGACAACGACAACATGACGGTAGAGGTTGAACTTGAGGAATTGTTTACTGATGACTACCAGCGTCTGCAAGGTCTGCAGAAACGCATCCAGCGTGCGTTGAAGGATGAGATTCTTCTCACCCCTCATGTGAAGCTTGTACCCAAGGGAACATTACCGGTTTCTGAAGGAAAAGCTGTGCGTGTTTCGGACAAGCGTAAAGTCTATCAATAAGATAATCACTTAAAAACATTTCTTTTGTATGACAATTAAGCAATTATCCATTTTCATTGAAAATAAGGGCGGCACGCTCATTCAGGTGCTGGAACTGTTAAGCCAGGCCGGCATCCAGATTATCGCATCAACCGTTGCCGATACGATGGACTATGGTATCTATCGCGTGCTTTGTGACAAGCCCACCGATGCCTATCTGTTGCTCAGGGAGCATGGTATCAACGTACAGTTGGCCGATGTAATGGCATTGAGCATTGATGACCAGCCGGGCATGGCAGCCCATGCCGTGCGCCAGTTGTCCGACGCCAGTGTCAGCATATTGTACATGTATTCGTTCCTGTGGAAGGGAAAGGGTGTATTGGTTATGCGCACTGAACCGGCCGAACGTGCCAAGGAGATTGTACTGATAAACAAGATTCAGTTCCTTACCGAAAAGGATTTTTGAAAGAACAACATAGGATATCCGATGAACACGGATATCCTATATGCTCTGATAATAAAAGGAGGGAGTGCCCCTCCTTTTTGTGTTTTTTGTTCCCCGCGACTGAGTCGAGCGCATTTTTTAGCCTTGAGAAATGCAATCTGGGGTCCCGCGGCCATTTTTTAGCCCTGGGAAATACAATCCGGGGTCCCGCCGGCATTTTTTGACACCAAGAAATGCAATCTGGGGTCCCGCGGCCATTTTTTAGCCCTGAGAAATGCAATCCGGAGTCCCGCCGACCCTAAAAAAATGAACAGGAGGGCGGTTGGGCCCTCCTGCTTATGCTATTGTTCCGTGGTGTTGTTCCACAGCAGTGTTCCGTCTTGTGATTGTCCGGCCACATCTACGCTGATCTGAGTGGTTCGCGCATTGTTGTAGAATTTTACGGTTGCCTGTCCCTTCTCATCCAGCTTTACGTTGGGATTCCAGTAGAGTGTCCGTCGGTAGTCTGTTGGCTGTGCATCGGGCTTGCGTTGCGAGTAATCTGGATTGTAGAATTCGCCGCAGGCAGCAAAACCGGGCAGGACAAAGCGTCGGTTGCGATAGATGGCACGGCGTCCTTCGTTTGGCAGATTGGTTCTTGTCATGACGGTTTCGGGCAGATCGGCTCCCCAATAGCGACGGCTGCCTTCAAGTCGCGGTGCGTAATCGCTATAGAAAATGTACTTGTCCGCATAGGAATACAGGTTGTACCTTCTTCGTGTCCAGTCGCTCATGCCGCTCAGGTAGCTTTCGTGGTGCGATCGCAGTTGCTTGCGTTGTTCCACCGAGTCTGGATCGTTGCTCAATCCGTTTATAGCTCTTCTTGTCGCTGACCACGAATAACGGCTTCCTATACGGTCGTCCCATATACGGTGTTCTGTGATTGTTCCGAAGTCGTGCATTCCTGGATCTACGTGTCTTACTTCCTGTACATACGGAAAATCAAGGCCGTAATCGCTTACCTGAGTGCGCTCAAATCGTATGCCGGCATCGTGTGCCATATTGAAGGCCTCGTAAGCGTCAATCTGGAAGATGGGGAACTCGTCACTGAACTTTCTCATGATATTCCGTTTCGAATCCACTGTTACCTGGCTCATCATGGTTGTGCCGTCCGAGAGCAACATTCTGGCATCGGGGTCATTGCCGCCCACTTGCATCAAGTGCTTCTGATGGAAGGTGTATGGCTTGACGAAGCGGGGGTAGGGGAAGTCCACAATGACATAGAATTCGGGCGGTTGAACGTAGAATCTTCTCCTTCTTACCACATCCGGCCAGTCTTCCCAATCGTCGCATAGTTGTACCCAAGTATATTTCTTCCTGCGGGTCCATTTTGTGGTGTCGGAGGCGTCGAGGTAGAGCACAGAGCGGTCATATATGCGAGGCAGCTGTATGCGGAACTTGCCCTCGCGCGTTGTCTTTTCCTGTACATAAATGTTATCCAGCATTACGGTGTCCTGGTGTCCGGTACCGATGAAGGGGAGCAGCTCTGTATGAACCTTCACCTCGCGCGGAATTTTGGTGCTGATGGGCTGGGGCAGTCCGTCTTGAAGTTCGTAGTTGCCTTTCCTTTCCAAACGTGAATAATGGCGGAAGGTGTCATAGGGGTAAACCTTTCCTATGAGGATGGGAGCCTTTTCATCGGGCTGAGTAAGGTCCCATACGCCTCGCACAGCCATGCTGCGCCAGTCAAATCGTCTCCAGCCTTGAGTCATCATCAGCAGATCCAGTGCTTTCCGGTGCTCGTCGTCATCCTTCTGGAAGTACCATCCTGGGTCGGGCACAAAGCCTTTTATCTCGCTGGCCAGCAGCATTTCCGTCATGATGCTGCCGTTGTCAAACGACAAGTCTGTGCGGTTGGCATCCCTTACAGCCAGTGATATGTCCGCCTTGTCCGTGCTTGATTTAAGTGTCAGTCTGACCGGTGCGTAGGGAACGTATTGTTGTTCAATTCCTTCAATCTGTATTCCTGCCTGCATGTCTTCCTTCTTGTAGCTGAAGAAAAGACGGTCTGCATACACCCTGCCTTCCGCGTCAAACACGGTAACCTGATGTACGCCTGCCTCAAGCGAGTCAACGGGAATGACCAAAGGTTGCCCAACAGCATGGTGGATACGTTCTATGTGTCCCTGTTTCATCACCGTCATGGCCAGTTCATTGGGCTTCAACTTGCCGGCAGCAGATGTGAGAATGTTCCAACTTTCTCCTTGTCGTATGACCTGGAGCGCCACGCCATCATCTTCAATTTTTGGCAGTTTTGCGCTTGCTTTCTCGCCGTCAAATGTAGTGAACTGTACTTTTGGACGCTTGTCGGTCGGGGTGAAGACAAAGTATCCTCTGCCTCTGTGGAATACGGGAATGGAATCCTCGTCCACTTTAAGCCATCCTTCCACCCATTGTCCGTCGTTCCACGAAGCCTCAAAAGCCACTCGGCAGGGAACGCCCTTTACGAGGTTGCCACCTTCGGGGAAGAGGGAGAGCACGAGTTTGCGTTTGTCCGGGTCTTTCTTGAAGGTTCTTCGTGGCACACGCAGCGTCATGGTATGGTCGAAGCTTTCCGGTGTGGCAGGTGCGTCATAAACGGGGAAGGTGCGGCTATATAGCTTGTCATAGTCGCGATAGAATCTTTCTTCAAACTCCTTGTTAGGGAACCATTCTCCGGATACGCGCGAATGTTTGTGCTCGAACACGCCCCAGTTCAATTGCCATCGCGTATAGGCACGCAGTTCGTAGAAACCGGCATACATGCCATCCTTGTCCAGGGCGAAGAATCCGTGTCCGCTGCCGTTCTTAATTTCAATCTGCTTGCGTTGCAGCATATAACCGTCGTGGTTCCACAATTCGGCATACAGGACACCGCTAATGTCCGAAGGCTTGTCCGTGTTGGTCTGGCGTGTGTAGGCCTTGAACCAAATGGTGTCTCCCAGCATATAGGAAGTGTTGTCCATGTGCAGATAGACCTTTTCTTGCGGAATCACTTTTCCGAACTTGTCGAGTCGGCTTACGAGCGGGCGGAACTTTCCACTCTGGCTGAATGCCGTGTCCACATGAGCCAGTATCCATTCTTCCTGCTCTTCCGGGGTGAGGTTGGCAAACCACGCCAGCTGCTGTTCTTCCACGGTGCGGCGAACCACTTCGTTGCTCCAAAGCGTGGAATCGTATCCCGCTTCATCAATTGCGCTTACCAGGTCGGACTTCATTTGGTGCAGATCATCGAAGGGCAAGCGATAGTCGCGCATATTGTACAGTACGGATCGGGTCTTCAGCTTGTCCACCTCCATGGTTGCCACCACACTTTCCACCTCGGAGAATCCGCGGTCGTGGGTGTAGATGATTTTAACTACGGGCGATGCCGAGTTGCTCTTGCTATGAAAGTCCACACCCACATCCAGCGCCATGTTTCGCATTTTACCCTCGAAACTCAGTACGCGATAGCTCTTTGCGTCCACATACAAAGTTCCTTCCACGGCAGGATAGGTGAGTCCATTCTTCATCTTCAGGTCAATGCAATAGATACGATTCCCATTTCCTGTTACAACTTCCTTGATTTCTGTGTTGTAGGCAAACTTACAATAAGCATAGGGATGGCTTCTGAATCCGCTTCCTGCGTCAATGATGTGATAGGCCTGCCACGATACCTTGTCTTTCATGTACATGGGCATCACGGCACTTTTCCAGAAAGGAACGTCAACGGTCATGGGACCCAGGTCAACGAGATGTTGCAGATTGCTGTAGCCGATGTTGGATTCCGTGCGGCTGTATCGCGTCTGTCTTACCCGTCTGCCGCTGTAGAACGCAATGTCGCGAAGGTTCACCGCCGAGCGTCCGCGAAGGAACGCTTCCGTCATTTCTGTTGTGCCGGAGAATGTGTTGGTGAGGCGGTAAAAGTAGTTCGATTCCTTCCTCTTCTTGCCTCGGTAGTCTTTATACAGGCGCTTTGCCACCTCGGTCATGATTTTTTCTGTTGGCAACACCGTCACTTCCTGCATCAGCGTGGAGAGTCGTTTTAGCCTGAAAGTCCTTTTTGCCTGTTCTGCTGTGGTGTGCATCGTTTCGTAGCCCACATACGAAATGCGGATTTCCTCTCCCTCTGTCAGCACCAGGCTGAACTCGCCTTCGTCGTTGGTCATGGTTCCCTTTTCGGGGCTGACATACACACTGGCATAGGGCAGTGGTTCCCCGGTGGCGTCGTCCACGACAACCGCTTTGAACTTTGCTGTTTGTCCGAACGCAAGCATTCCGACTAATGCAATTACTTGGAACATTGTGAAAATGGAAAATCTCTTTAACATAGCTGTTTAGATTTTAATGTTTGACAATAAATACGTCGCAAAAATAGAAATTTATATTATCTTAACAAAACAATAACCCAAAAAACATAACGCGTTTAATGTTTTTTAACAAATGCGGTTTTGTTTCCTCCAGAACATTCAAGAATTATTAGCACCACCATATTCTTCTACTTTACCCACCAAATTTTTACTACGCGAGGAAAAAATATTTTCCACGCCATGAAAAACATTTTTTGTGGCAACGGCGTAAAGCGTCATTCGCAGTCGTGTAAAAATATATTCATCTTCCCTGGGTAAGCCCACCATCATTCCCGGTCATGAAGGCCAAACGCCATGACCTTCATCGTGTCCGTATTTCTCATCCTAATATATAAAAGCATCGGCTTTGTCAGAAGTTTCTCATCTGAGCCAAGCCGATGCTTTATGCGTGCGTTCATTATATACTATTAGAAGCCCAGGGTAACCTTCTTGCCGAAGGGAGTGAGCGAGAGGCCCGCCATCTTGAAATGCTGGCGACCGAAGGGGATACCAATGATGGTGATGCAAAGCAGAATGCCGAAGAAGATGTGCATCAGGCACGCCCACAATCCGCCACAAATAATCCAAATGATGTTCAGGGGAATGCGGATGCAGCCAATGGAACTTTCACAATCTTCCACCTTGGATCCGAAGGGCCACAGACAGAGCAAACCCAGTTTGAAGGTCTGCAATGCCACTGGAATACCAATAATGGTAATAGCCATGGCCAAAGAACCTAAAAAGTAACCAACAGCAGCTTCAAGTCCACCGCATATCCACCAAATAATATTTCCAAGAATTTTCATATTCAGAAAGTTATGATTGTTTTGTTAATTTGTTTGTTTATGATGTGTTATAATGCGGTAATGGTATAGGTGTTACTCCAAACGTCGCCACCCAGTACGCTGATGACGTGGTTACGGTCCTTCAACTCTCTGGGGTCCTGGAAGCGGTCGCAAATGCCATACCAAGGCTCAATGCAGACAAAGGGAGCCGCACCACCGCAAGGTGCCCAAATGGCAAGCACGGGCATGTTGAAGTTGACGCGGACAAGCGGCATCTTTTCTTTTGACAAGAGGATGATTTCGTTGAATCGGCCTGTTTGGTCAAGAATGGTGTCGCAGTCGAAAGTGTGGTTTGTGATGGGCAACTGGCCTTCGTTCAGTTCCACGGTTTCAATCTCGTCATGGCAATATCCGTCTGGCAAAACCACGTTGCTTTGCATGTCTGGGGCATTTTCCGTGTAGATATATCCGTGTACCTTGTCGTTAGGATTGAATCCGGGCAGATTGAAGGCGGGATGAGCGCCAATCATGAAGTACATAGTGCCCTCTGACTTGTTGTTCACTTTCCAGCCAATATTCAGCGAGCTGCCTACAACGGTATAGGTAACCTCCAGTTCGAAACGGAAGGGGAACATTTTCAAGGTTTCGGGCGTATCGGTAAGCTTCAGCGTAATGCTGTTGTCGGTCTGCTCCACCAGTTCAAATTCCATATTGCAGGCAAATCCGTGTTTGGGCATGGTGTATTCCTCACCGTCAATGCGCAGTTTGTCTTCCCAAGACTTGCCTGGGAAAGGGAAGAGCAGGGGAGACTGTCCGTCCCAATATTCGGCATCGCCCTGCCAAAGCAGTTCTGTGCCGTCCTTTCTTTTCAGACTCTGCAATTCTGCTCCTTTTGAGCACACTTTGATGTGAAGTCTGTCGGCGTTTAATTCGTATATCATAATCCAAATGTTTTAAAAAATGAATGTTTTCTCCACAAATGTAAGATTTATTTTTAATATATCAATGTTTTATCATACTTTTGTGCATAGAATGTATCAAAACTAATATCATCCAAGATGAAAACAGACATTGAAATTGCTCGTAGCACCCCATTGGTTCCGGTATCAGAAATTGCCGGAAAGGTGGGTATTCCCCAAGATTCTCTTGAAAATTATGGAAAATATGTGGCAAAGGTTCCAGAGTCACTTTCGGACAACAGCAAGATAGCCCGTAATAAGTTGATTCTTGTAACCGCCATCACCCCCACAAAAGCCGGAATTGGCAAGACTACCGTCAGTGTAGGTCTGGCATTGGGTATGAACCGCATTGGCAAGAAGGCCATTGTGGCGTTGCGCGAACCCTCGTTGGGTCCCTGCTTCGGAATGAAGGGTGGAGCCGCAGGCGGAGGATATGCCCAAGTATTGCCAATGGACAAAATCAACCTCCACTTCACAGGCGACTTCCACGCCATCACCAGTGCGCACAACATGATTGCCGCCATGATGGACAACTATATCTATCAGCATCGTGAAGAAGGTTTTGCCTTGAAGGAAGTGCTGTGGAAGCGAGTACTCGACGTGAACGACCGCAACCTTCGCCAGGTTATTACTGGACTGGGCGCCAAGACCAACGGTGTGATGATGGAAAGCGGATTTGACATCACTCCGGCCAGTGAGATTATGGCCATTCTTTGTCTGGCCACCGATGCCGACGACCTTCGCCGCCGCATTGAAAACATTTTGTTGGGAACAACCATTGACGGCAAGCCTTTCCGTGTGAAGGACATGGGTGTGGCCGGAGCCATCTGCGTGCTGTTGCAGGATGCGCTGCATCCCAACTTGGTGCAGACTACCGAGAATACGCCTGCGTTGGTTCACGGCGGTCCTTTTGCCAACATTGCCCACGGATGTAATAGTGTGCTTGCCACACGCCTTGCCCTTACCTATGGCGACTATGTCATCACCGAAGCCGGATTCGGTGCCGACCTCGGAGCAGAGAAATTCTATAACATCAAGTGCCGCAAGAGCGGATTGCAACCGGCACTCACTATTCTCGTTGCCACAACCCAGGGTCTGAAGATGCACGGTGGTGTGCCCGTGGAAGAAATCAAACAGCCTCATCCAGAAGGACTGAAGGAAGGATTGCGCAACCTGGACCGCCACATTGCCAATCTGCAATCATTTGGACAGACTGTTGTGGTGTGTTTCAATCGTTTTGCCACGGATACTGACGAGGAAATTGACTTCTGCCGTCAGCATTGCAACAGCATAGGAGTGGGATTTGCCGTAAACAATGCCTTTAACGAAGGCGGAAGCGGAGCCGAAGAACTGGCACAACTGGTGGTGGATACCATTGACAACAAGCCCAGCGCACCGCTTCAGTTCACTTATCCTGACGAGGCCAGTGTGGAGGAAAAGGCTCTTGCCGTGTGCCAAAAGATTTATGGCGCGGATGGCGTAACCTTCAGTCCACAGGCAAAGAAGATGATTGAACGCATCAAGGAACTTGGCATTACGAATTATCCTATCTGTATTGCCAAGACGCAATATAGTTTTAGTGCCGATGCAAAGGCTTACGGATGTCCAAAGGGATTCAGCATCCACATCCGCGATATAGTGGTGAACTGCGGTGCCGAGATGCTGGTGCTTGTGGCAGGAGACATTATGCGCATGCCCGGACTTCCCCGTAGCCCGCAGGCTGAACGCATTGATTTGATTGATGGAGAAATTGTGGGTCTGTCTTGAACGGACCCACAATTTTCACTTCTTTAATATATACTTTCATAAACCCTCAAAAAACAACTAAAAATGAAACGCTTGCTTGTTATTCTGATTTACGCACTTTCTCTTATCACGCTGGGTGGATGTTCCGAAAATTATTGGACTTTACCTACTACACTGAAGGGTGGAGTGTGGGAATTACAGACCCCATTGCCCTTGCAGGACTATTTCACTTATCAGCCTGGCCGGTGCATTGCTTTCAGCGAAAAGTCCTCTCGCGGATGGATTGGTACGGATGAGAAGGACAACTATAGAGTCAATTTTACTTATGAACCGTTGCGCGACCGTGATGGAGCATTAGACATCACCCTGCACACTTACACTGAAAATTCCTATTATATCAGTGACGTTGTGGTGGACGGCGAAGACGCCTCCTTCCTTCTCTTTGGTTGTTATGACGATTTTTATCTCTATCATGTAAAGGGGGATGCCAGCCATGCCATTCCGGTAAGGCTTATCCTGCAAAGGCGGTGCAAATAAACGCACTCATATTATAGTGCTAATCAAATCTTCATCCTTTGCTCCCAAAAACGTAGATAGGATTGTGCCACAGCTATGTGGTCGTGGTGCTTCTTTACATAGGCAATGCTGTCCTGCTTCAGTCCTGGAATGAAATCGGGGTGAAGCACAAGTTGTTCCAAGGCTTCGAAAACGCTTTCTTCCGTGGGCTGTACGTTGATGATAGGACGCAGATCTGGTTCGTTCATAAGTTGGTAATGCTCTGGTTCGGCGCCACCCACCAGCACCAGCCCCTGGCTCATGGCCTGAAGGGCATTCATGGCGGGGGTGTAGCTGTATAGTTGGTCCAGGATGACATCACTGCCTTGCATCATTTGCTTGTAGCGCGCAAATGGAATGTTCTCTGCCCTAATGATTTCGGTCTGTGCGGGATAGCGGCTATGCAGTTTTTCCAATGCGGCGAGCATGATGTCCGTGCCCTTGTATGCGCTTCGGCTGCGTTGTATACCAATGAAGAACCTGATAGGCTTTGGTGTTCGCTCGTTTGCTGTGTGTGGCTCAATGATGATGGGGAAGGGGATGTGCCTAAGTTTTTCCTTTTGGTCGAAGTGTGCCATGTAGCTGGCGTAATACTCGTACAGTCCGCAAACGATGCCATCGCAGTCGTGAGCAATACGGCGGTTCAACTCACCTTTTGGCCCAGTGAGCCATTCGGCCTTGAAGAGTTCTGTGTCTGGCGTGTGTCGTAGCTGTGTGCCCAGATTAAAGTCGCTGTATCGGAAAGTGTGGCAGTCGCAACCTGCCTTTGCCCAATAATGGTCCATACCGAATGCGCCCATGAAAAGACTGCCGTTGTGGCGTCTCAATGTCTGATAGAAAGGCCAGATGCGTTCTGCTTTCAGCTCCAGAAAAACGGGATTAATGAGCTGCACCACATCATATCCCTTTAGCTTTGGCCACAAGCGATGCAGACGGAGCAGATAGCTCAGTGTGTGCCAAGGGTGTGTGGAGGTGCGGCTTATGTCTATGTCGCGCGGATAGTTTTTCCATGCGTCGCCGTCAGAAACCACGGTTACGCTGTGTCCCAATGCTCTGAGTCCGGTGGCCAGACTGTGGTGCACATTGCTGTATTCGCCAATGAGAAGTATCTTCATGTTAGGTGTGCGGAGGGGTGTTTGTTTTCCTCGGGAGACAAAAGTACATATTTTCCTTTGTTTTTACAATAAAATTAGGATAAAATATTGTATCTTTGCCGACTAGAAAAAAGAAATGAAAGTATGCAAAAAGATTCGAAACAAAATAACGTGAAGGGAAAGAAAACGGCATCGTACAGTCACGTACTGATGTTTACCGGCATCTTTGGGGGTGTGCAGAGCCTCAAGCTTGTGGTGTCGGTTGTCCGAAACAAACTGGCCTCATACCTGCTTGGTACTACGGGTTACGGTTTGCTTGCCGTCTATTCTAGCATAACCGAGTTTGTGACCAACTGTTGTAACTGCGGAATTCCCATTAACACTACGCAGAAGGCCAGCGAGCTTTATGAGGACGGAACCGCGGAGCAGATGAAGGATTTTGCTTGCACCGTACGTACCTGGGTGGTCTGGACCGCCGTTGTCGCCATGCTTCTCAGTGTCGTGCTCTCACCCGTTCTTTCCTATTTTTTCTTTGAACATCAATGGGATCACTGCTTGGAGGTAATCCTACTTACGCCCATGGTGATAGCTTTTCTTGTGGCAGAGGGCGAATGTTCGCTGCTTAAGGGCATGCGCAAGGTTCGTTCTGTAGCCACCATTGAAAGCATTGTGGCGGTGACTACTCTGCTTAGCACCGTGCCTTTCTACTATTGGCTGGGGTTGCGCGGCATTATTCTGGCGCTGATAGCCAGTACAGGTATCTCGGCTTTTGTCCATTTGTGGTTCAGCGTGCGCTTGGTTCCTTATCGTATTCATCCATTCAGTATGCGCATTCTGCGCGAAGGATGGCCCTTTGTGCGTCGCGGACTGCCTTATGTCATTTCCGGCACTGCCGCAAGCGCTGCAGGCATGGCCGTGCCCATGGTCATCTTGAGCACTGGAAACATGGACGATGTGGGTCTTTACCGTGCTGCCTTTGCCTTAATGGTGGGTTATGCAGGAATGGTATTCGTGGCGTTGGAGGCCGATTATTATCCTCGTTTGTCCAGTACGCACAATCACCCCGAACGAATGAACCTGTGTATCAACCAGCAGATAGACGTCTGTGTACTGCTCGTTACACCACTGCTCATCTTGCTCACCTTGTGCCTGCCCCTTGCCATTCGCTTGCTCTATACTGGGGAGTTCATGTCCATGACCACCATGGCTCTCTGTGCTACGTTCTACACCTTCTTCCGAGCCATAATGCTGCCGGTGGCCTATACCCCGCTGGCAAAGGGTAAGAGCATTGTCTATTTGTGTGTGGAACTGGCCTATTATGCCGTTTTCTGTCTGCTGGTGTGGCTGGGTTGGAGGTTTGGTGGTCTTGCCGGCGTGGGCATCGCCTATTCCGTGGCTGCGTTGTATGACTTGGCCGTGGCGCTGATCGTCTATGGTAGGCTTTACGGTTGCCGCATTTCTGCCGGTACGATTCGATTGTCCGTGGTGCAGTTCATGTTACTTGCAGTCAATGTAGTTGTCTGCTTCCAACCGCTTTTGTGGCTCCGCCTCAGTGTGGGCATTCCTTTGTTCATTGTTTCCAGCATCTATTCATTCCAACTGCTGCGTAAGCGCATCAAGCGCGGATAGACTTTTCCTGTTAATTCGTTCCGCTCAACATTACCGTTTCTCAGCGGATTGTCCGTATAGTATCAGAGGCAAGGTGCGGATTGCGCCTTGCCTCTGAATGTGTGGAATAAACATGCTATGTTGCATTTGTCTTGTCTTATTTTTCATGCCTTTTACTTTTCTCCTCTACTGGTGCTTTCGGAAATGCTTCTGACTTGCCGATTATATCCAGTGCTTTCAGCACCACAGGGTCGTCCTGGTTGAGGTACTGGACGTACTCCAGTGTGCCCTTGGCATTGTAGATGATGTTGGCATAGAGATTGCGTTCAAAGAGCTTGCGGCTGCGGTTGAGCATCAGATTGCGCCTGCGCAGCTTGTTCTTCTCACCGAAGCGTGCGAATTTGTCCAGCAGGTTCTGCTTGTTAAGGTATTTCACCACATCTTCCATGTTTTGGCATTTGTTCAGTTCCTTGCGGTGATCGTCCGTGAAATTGAACGCAAATTGGCGGAGCAGTCCGGTCATGATGGCCTCCTTATAATAAGATGTAAGGTGAACGGTGTCCTCGGGAATGAAGAAATCGGGCATTATACCTCCGCCTCCGTAGACAGTGCGGCCCAGTTTGGTCTTGTATTCTGGTCCGTCGTGTTGGATGCTGTCTTGTGAGAAAAATTCTCCGCGTTCGTAACGGGCAAGCAGTTCCATGTCGTACTCTTCTCCATGTCCCTTTTTATATGGCTTCTGGATGCAACGTCCACTGGGGGTATAGTAGCGTGCAATGGTTAGGCGAACCACGCTGCCGTCGCGGAAGTCCATGGGTTGTTGCACCAGTCCCTTGCCAAATGTGCGGCGACCGATGATGGTGCCGCGGTCGTTGTCTTGTATGGCTCCTGCGAATATCTCGCTAGAACTGGCGCTGCCTTCGTCTACAAGAACGATGATGGGGAGTTTCTGGAAACTTCCCTTTCCGTCACTTCGGTACTCCTCGCGTGTAATATTGCGTCCTTCCACATAGGTAATCAGACTGTTGCGAGACAGGAACTCATTGGCCATCTGGATGGCGATATGCATGTAGCCTCCGGTGTTTCCGCGCAGATCTATGATGACGTTTTTCATCCCTTTCATGGTAAGGTCGGCAAGAGCGACAAGCATCTCGGCATAGGTCTGTTCGCCGAATTTGTTGATTTGGATGTATCCCGTCTTCTCGTTGATCATGTATGAAGCATCCACGCTCTGCACGGGAATATCGCCACGCACCACGGTAAACCACGTCAGTTCGTCCTTGCCGTGCCTTTTGATGCCCAGTCTTACGCTTGAGTCTTTAGGACCCTTCAGGCATTTCATAACTTCAGTATCCTTCACACCAACAAGCAGTGTGGTATCGGCCTTGACAATACGGTCTCCGGCCAGTATGCCAACTTTCTCTGCGGGGCCGCCACGGATGACGGACATCACATTGACTGTGTCCTTTTGCATGGTGAAACTTACACCTATGCCCGAGAACGAGCCTTTTAACTCTTCGGACGCCTCTTCTGCATCGTTGGCTTTAATGTAGCTGCTATGGGGGTCCAACTCATTCAAAATCTGTGGCATGGCATCTTCTATCAGTTCGGGCAGATTCACAGTGTCCACATAATTTTGGTCGATGAGTTGAAGTAGTTGGTTCAACTTGTTGGAACCGTTACTTGCTATGCTTATTGTGTTGTCGCCGAAACGGTAGGCGTAATGCGTGCCGATGAATATACCGCCCACGACACATAGGCACATGAGCAGCGGTGTGAAGCGTCTTTTATTGTTCATCTTAAGGTCTTAATTTATGATATGAATGTTTACTTCTCTTCTTCGGATGGCATGTGTGTTACTTCAATGCCGGCTTTGAGCAAAAGGTCGACGCCGTCTGTAAGGCGGTAGGCACGCTTATAAACAACGCGCTTTATACCGGCCTGGATGATTAGCTTGGCACACTCAATACAGGGAGAATCGGTCACATACAGCGTGCTGTCCTGGCTGTTGTTGCCACTTCTTGCAATCTTGGTGATAGCATTTGCCTCGGCGTGGAGCACATAGGGGAAGGTTACGTCGTTTTCATCCTCGCAGATGTTCTCAAATCCGGAAGGTGTGCCGTTATAACCGTCGCTGATGATCATTTTATCCTTAACAATCAAGGCTCCTACCTGACGGCGTGTGCAATAGCTGTTTTCACTCCAAATACATGCCATGCGCAGGTATCGGTTATCAAGGTCTGCTTGTTTCTTGTCCATGTTATCGTGTTCTTTTCCTTAATTTATTTGTTATAATATTTACGGGTTACGCCAGTACGTTCCAGCAAGGCATCTACTTGAGGATCTTTTCCACGGAAGCAGCGATAAAGCTCCATTGGCGGTTCCGTGTCACCTTTCGATAAAATGCAGTCTCTGAAACGTTGAGCGGTTTTCTTGTCAAAAATGCCTGCTTCGCGGAATACGGAAAAGGCGTCGGCATCCAGTACCTCAGCCCACTTGTAGCTGTAATAGCCGGCAGCATATCCGCCACTCATGATGTGGGAGAACTGGACAGCCATGCAGCAACCTTTGGGATGGGGCAAAAGTTGTGTGTGTTGCATCATCTTCTGCTCAAATTCCTCAACCGGTTCTTCAATAGGCTGCTGGCGTGTGTAGAATCCCATATCCAGCATGCCGAAACTTATTTGTCGTATGCAGTTGTATGCAGCTTGGAACTTTCGGCTTTGTACAATGCGATCCACCAACTCATCGGGGATGGTCGCTCCTGTTTTGTAATGACGTGCGAAAGTGTGTAGAAACCTCGGCTCGGTGGCAAAGTTTTCCATAATTTGTGACGGAAGTTCCACAAAATCCCACCACACATTCGTACCACTTAGGCCGCGGTAACGCACATTGGAGAATATGCCATGGAGACAATGGCCGAATTCGTGGAGAAAGGTTTCAACCTCGTCCAATGAAAGCAGGCTGGGCTTGTCTTTTGTGGGCGGTGTGAAATTGGCAGTGAGGCTGACATGCGGTCGTATGTCTGTGCCGTCGTTTTCTATGTATTGTTCCTGGTACGATGTCATCCAGGCTCCGCCCTGCTTGCTGGCTCTGGGGAAAAAGTCGGTATAGAGCACAGCCAGGAATGAACCGTCATGGTCAATGACTTCATAGGCTTTGACATCTGGGTGGAATACGGGAATCTGGTCATTAGCCTTGAATCTGATGCCGTATAGTGTTTGCGCTAATGAAAAGATTCCTTCCTGTACTTGTGCCAATGGAAAATAGGGACGCAGTTGTTCTTCGTCTACGTTGAAACGTTTAACTTTTAGCTTGTGGCTGTAGTAGGCAAAGTCCCATGGCTGGAGGATAAAATCATTTCCTTCCGTTTCTTTTGCCAGTTCTTCAACCTCTTTGACTTGTTCCTGGGCAGTGGGCAAACAGGCATCCAGCAACGTGTCAAGCAAGTCGTAGACGTGCTGTGTGTCCTGTGCCATGCGACGGGAGAGGGCGTATTGGGCATAGGTGGAATAACCTAAGAGTTGTGCTTTTTGTGTACGGAGTGCCACGATGCGTGCTACGGTTTCGCTGTTGTCAAATTCATTGCCTTTATGGCATAGCGTATTCCGTGCCATGTACATCTGTTTGCGCAGTTCGCGGTTATCTGCGTATGTGATGAAAGGTATGTAGCTTGGCGCATGAAGTGTAAAGAGCCATCCTTCGTGGCCGGACTCTTTTGCCGCCATTTCTGCTGCTTCAAGCTGTCTTTCCGGTAGTCCTTCCAACTGGTCTTTTTCTGTAACATTCAGTTTGAAGGCATTCATCTCCTTTAGTAGTTTCTGGCTGAAGTCCAATGTGAGTGTGGAAAGTTCGGTTGTGATACGGGCGAACTCTTTCTTGTCCTCGCCCGAAAGATTGGCTCCGTTTCTTTCAAAACCACTGTAAACCTTTTCGGTGAGACGTTTTTGCTGTGCATCCAAACCGTCCTGGTGTTCATAGACATACTTGATTTTACGGAAAAGTTTTTCGTTCAGCGTAATGCGGTTTGTGTGTGCAGTCAGTAGTGGAGTAATCTTTTGCGCCAGTTCGTCCATATCATCGTTCGTATGGGCGCTGGTCAGATTAAAGAAAACTGTTGTGGCACGTGACAGCAGCCAGTCGGTTTCCGGCAATATAACATTTTCAAAAGAAGGTTCGTCTGTGTCTTCGATAATCTTGTTTATGGCTTCTTCTTCCTGGCGCATTCCTTCCATCATGGCAGCCTCGTAGTCTTCCAGGCTGATGCGGTCGAAGGGAGTGGTGTTATGCAGTGTGCCGTAATTTATTTCTGCAAAAGGATTTGTCGCTTTCATACAAAATGAATTCTTTTTCTGTTGGAAATGTCTTTGTTATTGGGATGAGAGTACGTGCGAGGTGAGATTCTCCAATCGCGGAACATGGATTTCCTTACGCTGCAATGTTATCAGGTTCTGATCAGCCCATTTGTTCAAGAGGCGTGACACATTTAGTCGGGTCTCATTCATATATACTGCCAAGTCGTCCATTTTTATCCTTAATGTCTTGCTTCCGTGCGATACGGAAGAGAGTGTATTGATAAAACAAATCATTCGTGTGGCTATGCATGATGTGTAAGGATGAATCTGTACATTGTGTTGGTGCTGTATGTTTGCAGAAAGAAGATTCAAATAATTCATACGGAAAATGTCGTTCCGAGTGAAGAGTTTGGCCAACTCGGGTTTTGTGAGAGTCATGATCGTACTGCTTTCCGTTGTGATGTAATCGCTGGTAAAAACGCAATGCAACCCATAAAGCGATTCTGGTTCTATGACGCAAGGAGCAGATAGCGTTTCTTCAAACTCAAAGTCTTTGTTTTGTGATAAAGTGTGCCGCATTACACACCCCTTCAACAGAAAGAAAAGTTTGTTACACAAATCGCCCTGTGAACAAACCGCGACGTTGGAGCCGGTTGTGTATATGAATGCTTGCTTTTGTATCTGCGCCACTTCTGTAGCGTTCATACCTTGCAGCAAGGGTAGTTGCGTGAGTTGGGTGTACATAATCTTATTGTGCAATGAGTGCCTCAATGCCGGGACTTTTCCATACCTGGTAATTGCCATCTTTGTCTGCAAAGATGAAATAGGCCATCAATTCTGGATGTTTGTCCAAAACCTGGAGAGATTTCTCAAGACCCAGCACCATGAAACTGGTGGCATAAGCGTCTGCTACAGCACAAGTGGGCGCAATGACCGTACTGCTCAGTATGGAATGTTGCACTGGGTATCCGGTTTTGGGGTCAATGGTATGGGCAATTTTTCTGCCGTTGTTAATGTAGAAGTTGCGGTAGTTTCCGCTAGTGGCCATTGCGCAGTTTTTCATCTGAAGTATGGTCTGCAATTCGTTGTTGGTGGATGTGGAATCTTCCTGGGGTTTGTTTACTCCAATGCGCCATGGCTTTCCTTTGGGGCTTAATCCGCTGGTAACGACTTCTCCTCCAATCTCAATCATGAAGTTCTCAATGCCGTGACGATGGAACATTTGTGCCACACAATCTGAACCAAAGCCTTTGGCAACAGCGCTCAGGTCTATGACCATACGGGGGTCTTCACGAACGAATTTATTATCTTCAAGACTGATACGGTTCCATCCAATCAGTTGTCTGAGGCTGTCCACCTGCAGCGAGTCGGGTAGAGCTCCATGTTTGAAACCGAATCCCCATGCATTGACAAGCGGAGCCACCGTTATGTCAAAAGCTCCGTCTGTGGCATGGCTTACATCGCGTGCAATGTAGAATATAGTTCTCAGCAATGAGTCCGTTTCGTTGCTCTTTCCCGAATTGATTTGGCTGATAGTGCTATTGGGATTGAACATAGAGAGTGACTGGTCTACGGCCTGCAACTCGCTCAATATTTTCCCGTTTAAACTGCTGTCACATTGGTATGTGGCATGATATACGGTACCGAAAATGGCTCCTTCAGCATGTTGATATGGAACGTTTTCAATTTCTCCTTTGCGTGAAAGTGCCATATATGTTCCAATTATCAGGAAAAGCAGGAAGGGAATGTGCCACTTTTTAAGCGTCTTCTTATTGTTACTTGTCATTGCTTTAAATGTTAGTTTGTTAAATTTCCGTGAAATATTCTATGACTATTTTTATGGCAATCGAAATCAAGATTACACCGCCAATGAAGGATGTAGGGAAATGCAGTTTCTTTCCCACGACAATCCCAATTCCCATGCCGAGGGCAGAAAGCAGTGATGAAGAGAATGCGACTACTGCAAACACATACATCATGAAGTTCCAATCTACATCTTGTAAGAAAGTGAATGATACACCAACTGCCATTGCATCTATACTGGTTGCGATGGCAAGTATGGGAATGTTTTTGTAAGTCAGAATGTTGGGCTTTTCTTCGTTCTCATTTGGATGTATGTCATCCCATACCATCTTGCCACCAAGAAACCCAAGCAGTGCTACTGATATCCATCTGCCGACAATGGTAAGATAGCTAGAAAAGTAGAAAACGCTTCCGTATCCCCCCAAGAGCATGCCGCCTTGGAAAAGGCCGAATGCCAAAATTGCCGTGAGCATCAGTCCTGGAATAATTTTCCGTGCGCTGATTCCGCTTGAGATACTTACCGCAAAGCAGTCCATAGCCAATGCGATGCCAATCCACCAGACTTCTATTGTGCTCATATTGCCAGTTTCGGTTTGTTCTTGCGTGCGGTCTTGCCTACATCAAAGGTTAGGTTTACACTACCTCCCCATGCTGATCCGCCGTTACGTCCAAATCCGGGAACATACCAAGGGTCACCCCAATTGTTTCCGCTTTGTTTGATTCTCATTTTGTATCGTACATTGTATCCCAGACGAACGATGCTCCACAATTTTGTCTCCACTCCGAAAACAATCTCAGCCCATTGTGCTTTGCCTTTTATGTCGTGCAGCACAAGTGGGTCATGTACACCCCATGCCTCATCCGTAAAATCTGGGTTCTCGAAATTGTAATTGAAGGAAGAAAAAGCGTATCGTATTCCACCGAACATGCGGTTTCCGTTGTGTTTCTTGTTGAAGTTGTAGTCCATTCCCACTCTGAAATAGGGTGCGGTGGTGCTGAATACATTGTTGTTTTCTTCGCCTTCTCGTGTGCAGTCTCCAAGACCGAGTTCAAATATCGGGAAATATTTTTCCTTGAAATTGAGGCGTGCGGAAGCTTCCATGTTGGCAAAACGCGAATCCAAAGCCTTCATTGCCAGTCCACACACATCAATGGATATGGCTGCGCCAGATATGAACGGAGTCTTTTTGTTCTTTTGGTTTGCTGCTATCGTGTCGGCTACAGCCTTTGCTTCTTTCGCAATATCATTTTGTTGCGTTTGTGCATAGGCGGTGGTTGCCACAAGACTAATCAGCAGAACGGAAATGTATTTGGATATTTTCAACATCAGCATAATTTACAGTAGGATTAACCAGTGAAAGCGAATCGATGAAAGTGTGTGTGCTGTTCACTTCGGTGATGAAATGGAACATTTTTGTAGGGCAGTCGGGCGATTCAAAATGGGGTATGTTGTTTTTCTTTACCCAAATTGTATCTTTCATTTCGTAGCCGTTTCCCGTGATGTGCAGTACAAGTGTGTCCTGCTCGTTCCAGTAACTCATGGGCAGTTCTATTCCGGGCACTCCCTGCATCTTGTTTATAAGAACGGAGTCCGTACCGCATGCAGTAACGGTAATCACGTCGTTTAGTGTTACTTTGCTGCCTTCTGAATAGAAATTGCAGGTATAGCTTACGCTGTTGTCCAGTGTGCAGTCTACCTGATCACACGAAGCCAAAAGCGCAAGGCATGTGAAGAGAAGTGTGAGTCGGCGCATTAAAGTTCTTTTTCTATTTGATAATTGTTACGTTCGGGTGCGTTGCGGCTAATGAGTTCGCCAAGGAATCCGGCCACGAACAATTGTGTGCCCAAAATCATCATGGTGAGTGCCAGATAAAAATAGGGGCTGTCCGTAACCAATGGATGCACATATCCGTTGTTCAGATAATAGAGCTTGGTTGCACCCACTACAACCACACTCAGGAATCCAACTATAAACATAAGCGTGCCGATGAATCCGAAAACATGCATAGGCTTCAGTCCGAAGCTGTCCAGGAACCACAAAGACAATAGATCCAGATAGCCGTTGACAAAACGGTTCAAACCCATAAACTTGGATTTTCCGAATTTGCGTGCCTGGTGTTGTACTGTCTTTTCTCCAATTTTGCAGAATCCGGCGTTCTTGGCCAGATAGGGGATATAACGGTGCATTTCGCCGTATACCTCAATGTTTTTAATCACATCGTTCCTATAGGCTTTCAAACCGCAGTTGAAGTCGTGCAGGTTGTGTATGCCGCTCACTTTTCTTGCCGTGGCGTTGAATAGCTTTGTGGGGATGGTCTTTGAAAGTGGGTCGTAGCGCTTCTGCTTGTATCCGCTTACCAGGTCATATCCGTCCTGGGTTATCATGCGGTACAGTTCGGGAATCTCGTCGGGAGAATCCTGCAAGTCTGCGTCCATGGTTATCACCACATCGCCTTTTGCGCGCTCAAATCCGCAATAAAGCGCAGGGCTTTTTCCGTAATTGCGTCTGAATTTTATGCCATGAACCGTTTCCTGATTCTTTTCATGCAGTCCGTTGATTACTTCCCAGGAACGGTCCGTGCTGCCGTCGTTTACAAATATAACCTCGTATGTGAAGTTGTTTTCTTCCATTACCCGTTTTATCCACGAGAATAATTCAGGAAGCGATTCGTCTTCATTGTATAGGGGGATTACAACTGAAATGTCCATTGTGTGTTGTCTATGTGTTTGTTTTTATGATTTTACTTCTGGTTGAGAATTTGTCTTTCCAAAACCGCCGAAAAGGGAACTCAGCAGGGCGCAGATTCCGGTGGCCATGACATTCATGAACAGGAGCTGTACGATGATGGCCCTGGTATTCATAGCCGCCAATGTTTCCAGCATGGTGTCCATGCTTATTTCTGGAAAGTTCTGTTTCATTGTTTCTGCATACAACGGGTTCTGGAAAAGTGTGCTGATAGTGTTCAGAAAATGCCCTTTGTCCAAAAATGCAAAGTATATGTATTGTCCCAATGTGGTTATCAGCGCTGCATTGAGAAAGCATGTCAGCGCAAACCAAAAACTTTGCAGCCACGAAAGGTTGTATATCCCGGTGCGGTATGCACGTATCATGCGGGAACCCATTAGGATGGAAAAAAGACCGAGAAAATTGCCCAGTGTTCCCAGGAAAGGAACGTCCATGGCATACATGGTGCAACCGAAACTGGCAAGCCATATCACCCCCAGGCGAATTCCATTCTGTGATGCGATGGTGAGGGCATGGCTGCGGTCAAATATTGCGTTTGTCATTTATGTCCGTGTAAAAATTCACGCAAATTTACGCCTTTTTTATATATAAATAAAGTTCGCGAGCAATAAAATCATAACGGAAGAAAAAATCGAGTAAATATTTGTCCGAATCAATGAAATGTATTACCTTTGCAGCGCAAAAACGGGAAAGTCCTGTACGGCATGCTCCCTCGGAATCCCCCAGGGCTTGATCGCAGCAAGGGTACTTGGTTGTAGCGGCGCGATGCAGGTAGCTTTCCCACCCGCCTCTTTAGCTCAGTTGGCCAGAGCACGTGATTTGTAATCTCGGGGTCGTTGGTTCGAATCCGACAAGAGGCTCAAGAAAAAGCGAAACCTAGGTTTCGCTTTTATTTTTATCAGTAAGTCACATGGGAAAAGATGTACATTTCAACTCCGTATTGTTCAAAAAGTTATCGCTGCTTGTTGAACAAAAGGATTATGTTGGTCTTACAGCATTTCTTGATGATCTTTCCAATTCGCAATACCGCACGGCCGGCTATGTTTTGGGCGAGCGAATAGGTGTGTCATTGCAGCCAGATTCCTTCTGGGAGCTTTTCATTGTCCTTGTCCGTTACGATTCAAAAGCTTTTTTAGTAACCATGCTGAAGTCTTTTATAGAAGGCATGAAGCAAGGGCGCTTTTCTCTCTATGACCAGGGCTTCAACAATGCCGCCATGGAGTTGAAATCGTCGCCTATTGACGCTCAGAAGACTGTGCAGACCCTGATTCCAATGTTGGAACAAGTACAATCTGTCCGTCATTTGTTTACAGTTTTGGGCTACGACGAGATGTCTTCCTGGATTCCCTTCCTGCTGAAGTCGTTCAACAAGGTTACGGCTTTTATCTTGCTCCAGTCTTTGCATTATGTCGAACAGGACCGCGCTTTTCTTCTACGCGTGGGATATTTTATTATCTCCCGAGGCGATTCGTTTTCCTTCAATGTGGCCAGCCTCATAAAGTCCATATATGGCCTTGAAGAATTGAAAGGCACCTTTTCCCTGCGTTTGCAGCCTTTTGAACTCTCACGCATAGAGAAATCCTACGAAGCCTTTTGCAACGTTGTGGATTTCCATTGATTTGTCCGATTTCTCTTGGTCTCTTCTTCAAAGCAGATGTTTCCTCTGCTTTTTGTTTGATAAATGTATTACAAATATCAAAAATTATGTGTAATTTTGCCTTGTGAAAGCAAAAAAGGTGAGATTATGGATGATGAAAGCAAGAATAGGAGGGGTGGAGCCCGAAAAGGTGCTGGCCGACCCCGTACAGACAGCAGGCTGTTCACTTTTAGGGCTTCTGATGTCATGGCGAGGTTTATAGAAGGGAAAGAGAACAAGACCGACTTTATAAAGTCTTGCATACAGAGGGTCATGCTGGAGGATTTGCCCCGGCTTGAGTGGGGAAGTGTGTTTTCGGCATCCCGGCTGAAAAATGCCAGCCTTCCGTTCTTCGACATCGGGATTGTGGCCGGATTTCCTGTACCGCTTGACAATGATGAGCGTGCGCAAGACATAGACCTGCTGCGCATGCTTTGTCCGCATCCCGAATCGTCCTATCTTATCCGTGTGGAGGGGCATTCGATGAGGGATGCCGGAATCCGCTCGGGCGATATTGTCATTGTGGACAAGAGCAACCGCAACCCCACGGAAAGGCAGGTGGCGGTCTGCGAATTCAACGGCGAATACACCCTCAAGCATTTTGTCATGAGGGACGGAGTGGGCTTTCTTGTGCCTGCCAATCCCGATTTCCCGGAAATCAGAGTGACAGCCGAAGATGAGTTCCGCATCTGGGGAACGGTCACTTATATCATTCACAAACCCTCGGAATGAGGTATATGGAGCGAGACGGACTATGTATGCTTTGATAGATTGCAACAGCTTCTTCTGTGCGGTGGAGAAGGTTTTCCATCCCGGTCTTTCCGGCAAGCCCGTGTGTGTGCTTTCCAGCAACGACGGGTGCGTGGTTGCGCTCACCCCCGAGGCGAAGGCGCTTGGGATACGCCGCGGCGACCCCGTGTTCAAGGTTAAGGATATTGTGGAAAGGAACGATGTGAGGGTTTTCTCGGGCAACATGAGGCTTTATGCGGCCATGAGCAGGCGCATTGTGCAGATTCTGCGCAAATCGGTGGCGCATGTGGAGAACTACAGCATTGACGAGAGTTTCTGTTGCTTGGACGGATATGAAAGACTGTATGACCTTGCCGAATTCATGCGCGGCATTGCGCGGAAGATTGCCCTTTACACGGACATTCCCGTGAGCGTCGGCATTGCGCCTACCAAGACGTTGGCCAAGGCGGGAAGCCTTTTTGCAAAGCGGCATGCCGGATACCAGGGCGTGTGTATGATTGACACCGAAGAAAAGCGACGGAAGGCCTTGTCGATGCTCCCGCTTTCGGATATATGGGGCGTTGGGCGCCGCACGAGAGAGAAACTGAACCTTTATGGCGTGCCTACTCCGCTTGCGCTTGCCGACAAGAGCGCTTCCTGGGTGAAGTCGCATTTGCAGAAGAACGGATACTGCACCTGGCTGGAACTGAACGGCGTTCCTTGCATAGACACCTCGGAGGTGGTGCGCAACCAGAGCATCTGCACCAGCCACAGCTTCGCCCGGAACGTGGAGGACTTGGCTTCTCTCAAGGCATCCGTAGCCAGCTTTGCGTTCAGTTGCGCCAACAAGCTCCGCGCTCAGCAGGCGGTGGCCTCTTCCGTCACGGTGTTCCTTTGCAGCAACCGTTTCCGCGACGACCAGGAGCAATACGAAAACGCAGACACCGCCTTTTTCATTACGCCCACATCTGACAGCTTGGAAATCACGGCGTCTGCCCTGAGGATGCTTGAGCGGATGTACAAGCCGGGCATACAATACAAGAAGACCGGCGTTGTGCTTGGACGAATCAGCCCTTCCGATTCCGTGCAGCAGGATTTGTTCGACTCCATCCCCAATCGCCCGCAACGCATGGCGCTGATGAAGGCTATCGACGCTCTGAACTGCCGCTACGGCCCGAAAACCGTCAGCCTGGTGGTGGAGGACAACCAGAAACGCGACTGGCATGTGAAAAGCGAATTCCGCAGCCCCGATTACCTTACAAATATCAACGAAATCCTTACGGTTAAGATTTAAGGGACGTTCTAAAAATTCTGATTTTAAGTTTTACCTATTCTGCTGTTCTCAGTTTCGGCCGCTTTTCTTCTTTTACCTGTGTCATTTTGTCAAGTTTCATTAGTCACATAGCTCGTTATGTTCCTTCTTCAACTTACAAAAGCACACAAGTAAATAGAACGAAAATCAACGCGGCATAATTTTTAGAACATCCCTTAAAGGGTTGAAAAATGGATTTTACACTCGTAAAATTGGCCCTGCGCTATTGCGAGATGGATTTTTGACCTGTAAAATTGATTTTTCATGTTGTTTGGCGGTGTGTTTTTCCGAAAACAAAAAATTACGGCCGGAAAAACACTGTCCTAGCTCGTGGAAAGCATCTTTCCGGCCGTTTTGGTGGTGGCCGTTGCTTGTTTGTTGGTTTTGACTATCTGTCTGCTGCCTGCTCTTGCCATAATGTTCCCATGGCGTCCGATGGCATCTGCCAGTCGCCTCTGGGGCTGAGCGAGCAGCTTCCCACCTTCGGCCCGTCAGGCAGGCAGGAACGCTTGAACTGCTGTTGGAAGAAGCGGCGGCAGAAGGTCTGCAGCCAGTGGCGAATCACGTCGTCCGTATATTGTCCTGCAAAGGCGTGGCGTGCCAGATACATAATCTTGGCAGGACCGAATCTGAGGCGCAGGAGATTGTACAGGAAAAAGTCGTGCAGTTCGTATGGCCCCACAAGGTTTTCTGTCTTCTGCTTGATGTTTCCTGCTTCGTCTGCAGGAATCAGTTCGGGGCTGATAGGGGTGTCCACGATGTCCAGCAGTGCGGAACGCACGGATTTGTAGGCTTCCTGTCCCGCAATCCATGTGACAAGGTGGCGCACAAAGGTTTTGGGCACAGAAGCGTTTACACCGTACATGCTCATGTGGTCGCCGTTGTAGGTGGCCCATCCGAGCGCCAGTTCGCTGAGGTCGCCGGTGCCGACAACGAACCCAGATGACTGGTTGGCCACGTCCATCAGAATCTGTGTGCGTTCGCGTGCCTGGCTGTTCTCATAGGTGACGTCATGCACGGACACATCGTGGCCAATGTCGCTGAAATGTTGCAGACATGCCTCTCTGATGGGAATCTCACGCATGGTGATGCCCAGGCCTTTCATCAGTTCGAGCGCGTTAGTGTAAGTGCGGTCAGTAGTGCCGAATCCGGGCATGGTGACGCCCACAATCGATTGGCGTGGCATCCGGAGTAGGTCGCAGGCTTGTGCGCATACCAGAAGCGCCAGCGTGCTGTCCAGTCCGCCGCTGATGCCAATGACCATACTTTTGGCTCGGGTGTGTTCCACTCGGCGAGCCAGTCCGAGAGCCTGGATGCGGAAAATCTCTTTGCATCTTTCGTTCAGCAATGCTCCTTGCGGAATGAAGGGCTGTGCGTCTACGGGTCGGTTCAGACGGCTTTCTTTTGTGCTGAATTCAATAATCTTATCAATCTGCGTTTCCTTCACGTTATCAGTGCGATAAACAGCGGATGATGAAGTAAAGGTTTTATTGTTTCTTCGCATGTTTCTTATGCACTCCACATCAATTTCTGTGCATATTAGTTGGGGTTCCATGCTGAACTTTTTACCCTGTGCAAGCAGTTTACCGTTTTCGAAAACAAGCGCGCTTCCGGGAAAAACCATGTCCTGTGTGCTTTCGCCATAACCGCAGCCGGAAAGCACATAGGCGGCATGGCATCGGGCGCTTTGTTGCGCCGCAAGTTGTTGTATGTATGCGTCCTTTCCGCTTTGCGCGTTGTCTGCGCTCAGGTTGAAAATGATTTCCGCGCCTCTCATGCAAAGCAGTGTGCTGGGAGGGATGGGCGACCAAAGATCATGGCCTATTTCTACGCCGAAGGTAAATTGTGGAGTGCGGAAGACTTGGCTGGCGCACAATTCTGTTTGTTGGCCGGCGAAACAAATGCGGCCTTCAGGAACTTCATCAACGGATGTGAACCAACGGTTTTCTGAGCATCCGTCATGGGTGCAGAGATGCTTCTTGCCTACCAGTCCGAGGAGTTTTCCGTCCTGTATCACGGCGGCGCAATCGAGCACCGTGCAGGCGTGTGTCACAGGGGTTCCCACGATAATAATTGTATCTGTCCCCGTGCTATAGGAGAGCAGGTCTTTCACGGCCTGTTCGGCTGCCTCCAGCAGCACTTGCTGGTTGAAGAGGTCCAGGCAAGTATATGCCGTTACGCTGAGTTCGGGGAAGCAGACTACCGCCGCACGTTCCTCTTCGGCCTGTGCGATGAGGTCAAGCATCTGCTGCAAATTATAGGCGCAGTCAGCCACACGTACGCGAGGTACGGCAGTTGCCACCTTGACGAATCCGAAATTCTTGTTCATAGTACAGAATGTGTTGGTTGGGGGAAAGGATTATTCTTCGCGACGTTCCAGAAGCACCACGTTTTCTACGTGCTGGGTGTGCGGGAACATGTCTACGGGCTGAATGCGCGTTACGCGGTAGTTAGCGTCCAGTAGTTGGATGTCACGTGCCTGGGTGGAAGGGTTGCAACTTACATATACTATTTTTCGTGCGTTGGCAAACAGGATGGCGTCTATCACATCCTTGTGCATTCCGGCTCTTGGGGGGTCGGTGATGATGACATCGGGAGCACCGTGACGCATGATGAAGTCTTGGTTTAGAATGTCTTTCATATCACCAGCGTAAAACATTGTGTTATGTATATTGTTTATCTCGCTGTTTACTTTTGCATCTTCAATGGCTTCGGGTACATATTCAATACCGATTACCTGGCGTGCTTGGCGCGATACAAAGTTGGCAATGGTGCCGGTTCCTGTATACAGGTCGTAAACCAGTTCGTTTCCTGTTAGTCCGGCAAAGTTGCGTGCAACCTTGTACAGCTCGTATGCCTGGTCGGTGTTGGTCTGGTAGAAACTCTTCGGGCCTACTTTGAAACGCAGTCCTTCCATTTCCAAGAATATGTGGTCTGTTCCACGGAAGCAATGCACGGGCAAGTCGCCAAAGGTGTCGTTGAACTTTTGGTTGTTCACCCAAAGCAGGCTGCTTATCTGTTTGTAATTGTCGCTAATCCATTGCAGCATGGCATCAGCCTGTTGCTGCTCCTTATCGTCCATGATGCAGAACTGCATTAACAGCATCAGCTCGCCGGTGTTGCTAAGACGTAACATCATGCCACGAAGCAGGCCTGTGTGTTCACGCTGGTCATAGAAAGAAAGTCCGTTTTCGTATGCATAGTCACGAATGCCGTTTCGGATGGTGTTGTTTACATCGTCCATCAGATGGCATTCCTCAATGGGAAGAATCTTGTCAAACGAACCCGAGGTGTGGTAACCCACGGCTTCTGGATGTTCGTAGCGTACGCCACTGGCAATTTCTTCTGATGTGAGCCAGCGTTTGTTGGCAAATCCGAATTCCACCTTGTTTCGGTAAGCCTGCGTCTTTGCGGAACCCAGGATGGGGGAGCATTCGGGCAGTTCAACCTTGCCGATGCGTGTCAGTTGGTCCATTACTTGCTGTTGCTTGTATGCAATCTGGTCTTCATAAGGGAGAATCTGCCACTTGCATCCGCCGCACACTCCGAAATGGGGACAGAAAGCGCTTGTTCTGCGCTCGCTGTATTTGTGGAATTTTACAGCCACCGCTTCGGCATAGCTATGTTTTTTTCGTGTGAGCTGAAGGTCCACCACATCGCCAGGAACCACATAGGGAACGAATACTACCAGGTCATTAATGCGCACCAGCGCTTTGCCTTCTGCTGCCACTTGAGTGATTTCCACGGCCTCAAAAAGGGGTAGAGCTTTTTTCTTTCTTGACATATCCAATATCTGTTGTGTTGTTACTTTTCGGCAAAATTACACAATTTATCAATAATAATACACTTTTTAGAGCGTATAATTTGGCAAAAAAAGGAAATTTAGTTAATTTTGCATGACCGTGAAAACGCATCAAAAATATAGTATTAACTTATTATAATAATTTTATAATTTTTCGAAATGAGTCAAAAAAGAGTTTACACCTTCGGTAACGGTTTGGCTGAAGGAAAAGCAGACATGAGAAATCTGCTTGGTGGCAAGGGTGCTAACCTTGCCGAGATGAACTTGATTGGAGTGCCCGTTCCTCCCGGTTTTACCATCACAACTGACGTTTGTAACGAATATTACGAAGTTGGAAAGGATAAGGTTGTAGAGCTGTTGAAGGAAGACGTGCTCAAGGCAGTTGAGAACATCGAGAACCTCATGAACTCAAAGTTCGGTGATGTTGAGAATCCTCTTTTGGTTTCTGTACGTTCTGGTGCTCGTGCTTCAATGCCCGGTATGATGGACACTATCCTGAACCTCGGTTTGAACGATGAGGTTGTGGAAGGTATGATTCGCAAGACTGGCAACGCACGCTTTGCATGGGACTCTTACCGTCGTTTCGTTCAGATGTATGGCGACGTAGTTCTTGGCATGAAGCCCGTTAACAAGGAAGACATCGATCCGTTTGAAGCCATTATTGAAGAAGTTAAGGAAGCCAAGGGTGTTAAGCTCGACAACGAACTCGAGGTTGAAGACCTGAAGGAATTGGTGAAGAAGTTCAAGGCTGCTGTTAAGGAGCAGACTGGTAAGGACTTCCCCAACGATTCATACGAACAGCTTTGGGGTGCTATCTGCGCCGTATTTGATAGCTGGATGAACGACCGTGCCATCCTTTACCGTAAGATGGAAGGAATTCCCGCCGAGTGGGGAACTGCTGTTAACGTACAGGCAATGGTATTCGGTAACATGGGTGATACCTCTGCTACTGGTGTATGCTTCAGCCGCGACGCCGGAAACGGTGAAAACCTCTTCAATGGCGAATACCTCATCAACGCTCAGGGAGAAGACGTAGTAGCCGGTATCCGTACACCCCAGCAGATTACCAAGATTGGTTCTCAGCGTTGGGCAGAACGTGCCGGTATCTCTGAAGAAGAGCGTGTGGCCAAGTATCCTTCTATGGAAGAGGCTATGCCCGAAATCTACAAGGAGTTGGATATGCTCCAGAACAAGTTGGAGAACCACTACCGCGATATGCAGGACATGGAGTTCACCGTACAGGAAGGCAAGTTGTGGTTCTTGCAGACCCGTAACGGAAAGCGTACTGGTTCTGCCATGGTTAAGATTGCTATGGACCTGTTGCGTGAAGGACTTATCGACGAAAAGACCGCTCTGCAGCGTTGCGAGCCCAACAAGTTGGATGAACTGCTTCACCCCGTATTTGACAAGGCTGCTTTGGCAAGTGCCAAGGTGCTTACCCGCGGTCTGCCCGCATCTCCCGGTGCCGCCACTGGTCAGATTGTATTCTTCGCCGATGATGCTGCCGCTTGGGCAGAAGACGGAAAGAAGGTTGTTATGGTTCGTATCGAAACCTCTCCCGAAGACCTCGCCGGTATGGCTGTTGCTGAGGGTATCCTCACCGCACGCGGTGGTATGACCTCTCACGCTGCCGTTGTTGCCCGTGGTATGGGTAAGTGCTGCGTTTCCGGTGCAGGTGCATTAAATATCGACTACAAGGCACGTACTGTAGAAATTGAAGGAGTTGTGCTGAAGGAAGGCGACTATATCTCAATTAACGGTACAACTGGTGAAATCTACGCAGGACAGGTTCAGACCAAGGCTGCTGAGTTGTCTGGCGACTTCGCAGAATTGATGGCTTTGTGCGAGAAGTACACCAAGTTGGCAGTTCGTACCAATGCTGACACTCCCCACGATGCTCAGGTTGCCCGCAACTTCGGTGCCGTAGGTATTGGTCTTTGCCGTACCGAGCACATGTTCTTCGAGGCAGAAAAGATTGTTGCCATGCGTGAAATGATTCTTGCTCAGAATGCAGAAGGACGCAAGGCTGCTCTTGCAAAGTTGTTGCCCTATCAGAAGGCCGACTTCTACGGAATCTTCAAGGCAATGGACGGATGCCCCGTTAACGTTCGTTTGCTCGACCCCCCATTGCACGAGTTCGTTCCCCACGATTTGAAGGGACAGCAGGAAATGGCAGAAGCTATGGGCGTAACCGTACAGTACATCCAGCAGCGTGTTGAAAGCCTTTGCGAGGCTAACCCCATGCTCGGTCACCGTGGTTGCCGTCTTGGTAACACTTATCCCGAAATCACCGAGATGCAGACTCGCGCCATTTTGGGTGCTGCCGTACAGTTGAAGAAGGAAGGTGGAAACCCCATCCCCGAAATCATGGTACCCCTCACCGGTATCCTTTATGAGTTCGAGGCTCAGGAGAAGGTTATCCGCGAAACCGCAGCCGCTCTGTTCGCAGAAGAAGGTGTTGAGGTAGACTTCCAGGTAGGTACAATGATTGAGATTCCTCGTGCAGCCCTGACTGCTAACCGCATCGCTTCTCGTGCCGAGTACTTCTCATTCGGAACAAACGACCTTACCCAGATGACCTTCGGTTATTCTCGTGACGATATTGCAAGCTTCTTGCCCGTATATCTGGAGAAGAAGATTCTGAAGGTAGACCCCTTCCAGGTACTCGACCAGAATGGTGTAGGCCAGTTGGTAGAGATGGCAGTAGAAAAGGGACGTTCCGTACGCGAGAACCTCAAGTGTGGTATCTGCGGAGAGCACGGTGGCGAACCCTCATCAGTTAAGTTCTGCCATAAGGTAGGCCTCAACTATGTGAGCTGCTCACCCTTCCGTGTGCCCATCGCACGCCTCGCTGCGGCCCAGGCTGCTATTGAAGGATAATATTATACGTTGTTATAATATATGCAAAATTGATAAGAGTCCGGCAATGGTGTCGGGCTCTTATTTTATCATGATGTGCCCCTATATACGAAAAAAAAGGATGCCTTGATTGACATCCTTTTTCAGCATTCCGGTGTTTTGAGCCGATAAGGGGACTCGAACCCCTGACCCACGCATTACGAATGCGTTGCTCTACCAACTGAGCCATATCGGCGAAAGCGTGTGCAAAGATAGTGCTTTTTTTATATTCGGGAAAGAAATAGAGACGTTTTTTTGTTCGTGAGAGAAGAAATATGTAATTTTGTCTCGTCATTAGTTTTTATGTATTTCTTTTTTATCGCAACCCAATGTTTAGCATAAGTGACAAGAGAATCCGTTATGCAGCCTGTTCCTTTGCCGTGCTGCTTCTGTTGGCAGGTGTTGTTTTGACCTGTCTATTAAAGCAGTCGCCAAATCCTTCTTCAGATACCTTATATATTTATATAGATGCGGACGACACACAGGATTCTGTCTCGCACAAACTCGGAGAGCCTTTCGGTTGGAGATTGCTTACCCTCAACGGTTATCGAGTGCTTACGGGGCGTTATGCCGTTGCGCCAAACGAGAAGATTTTGCCCGTGTATAAACGGCTCCGCAGCGGGCAGCAAGAGCCTATAAGGCTGACTTTGCCCAGTGTGCGAACCATGAGGCAACTTGCCGATTTCATGGGTGAGCATCTGATGTTGGATTCCACAGAGGTGAAAGCCTCTTTTGCAGACAGCTCGTTTTGTGCCACTTACGGATATTCGGTGAATACATTGCCGGCCCTGTTTATACCGAATACTTACGAGATTTATTGGAACACCTCGCTTGCGGGCTTCATGAAGCGTATGCAACGAGAACATGATGCTTTTTGGAATCCAGAGCGCCAAAGACTTGCAGACTCATTGAAAATGACACGTATAGAGGTGTCCACATTGGCAAGCATCATAGATGAGGAAACGGCCAACAATGCAGAAAAACCTATGGTGGCAGGCATGTATCTCAACCGTCTGCGCATAGGAATGCCTTTGCAAGCCGACCCCACCGTCAAGTTTGCTTTCGGTAATTTTGGCGCGCGCAGAATCTATCACAGCTTCCTTGAGGTGGAGAGTCCATACAACACGTATAAGAACAAGGGGCTTCCACCGGGTCCCATCCGCATTCCAAGCATCAAGGGCATAGACGCGGTTTTGCATGGCGTGCATCATGGCTATCTGTATATGTGTGCCAAGGAAGATTTTAGCGGAACACATAATTTTGCACGCACCTATGCCCAGCATCTTGCCAACGCAAGGCGCTATACAAGGGCATTGAACGCAAGGAAAATCAAATAGGAAGCTGAAGCACCGACTTCAATACGAAGAACAGCACAGGCACAAAGAGGGCAGGGAGGAGGTTGAGCGTCTTGCAGTCCTTGATGTCAAGGATGGAAAGCCCCGAAGCGGCAATGAGGATGCCGCCCACAATGCTCATTTCGCAAAGGAGTTCGGGCGAAATGACGTTGCCGCACAGTTTTGCCAACGCGTATATCGCACCTTGCCAACACAGCAACACGGGAGCGGCAAGCACCATGCCGATGCCATAGGTGGCAGAGAGCGCCATTGAGGTGACAAGATCAAGCGTGGCATTGGTGAAGAGGTAGGTGTGATCGTCCATGAGTGCGCTGTTCACGGGACCGAGGATGCTTAGCGTGCCGATGCAATAGAGCAGTATGCCCGTGCTGAGTCCTTGAGCCAGGTTGGCGCCTTCTTTCGCCTCTCCCTTTTTCATTTTTTCCACTATCGATTTGAAACGGGAGTCCAATCCCATCATGGTACCCGCAAGCCCGCCAATGCTCAGGCTTATGATAAAGAGTACGGGATATTGGCTTTGGGGCATGTAACGACAAACGGCATTCATGCCCAGTGCCACGGCGGCCAGACCCATTGCGGTGAACATCACCCGTTGCCATTCCGGCCTGATTCTCTTCTTCAGTATGCTTCCAAGGCACGAACCCACCACTATGGTGGCCACGTTTGTTATGGTTCCTATCATTCTTGTTTCTGTGTTATTTTGTTTTGCCCGTTCGGTCCGTTTCTGCATGCAAAGTTATGAAATATGTGATAAATATTTCCGGAAATAAGCTTTCAAATTTGACAAATGATTGTGCGCTATCCGTTTTTTATGCGGTATGACGCCTTGTTTTCTGTTATTTTTCCATGTAAATGTGCCGTCATTGCCGATAAATTTGTATATTTGCATCACGAATCAATAATTATTGTATCATTTAATTTTTTAATTTGACATGAAAAAAGTTCTTTTGATGGCTTCATGTGTAGCCATGATGATGGCTTCTTGCACACAGAAGTGCAACTGCAATTGCGAAGCCTGTCAGAATTGTGAGAAGAAGGCCGGAGAGGCTCCCGCTGCTGAGGCAGTAGCCGTACCCGAGTACGAGGTTGTTGAAAACAAGCAGGTTGACCTTGCAAGCCTCAAGCAGGATGCAGACGGATACTACATCCTCTTTGACGGTACCTCTTTGGACGGATGGCGCGGTTATGGTCAGGACGCAGTGCCCACAAGTTGGGAACTCTCTGACGGTACAATCCACTTGAAGGGTTCTGGCACCGGTGAGGCTCAGGCCGAAGGTGGCGGCGACTTGATTTTCGCCCACAAGTTCTGCAACTTCACTTTGGAACTCGAATATAAGATTAGCAAGGGTGGTAACTCAGGTATCTTCTACATGGCTCAGGAAGTAAAGAGCAATGGCGAATACCTCCCCATTTGGCAGTCAAGCTCTGAGTATCAGGTTTTGGACAACGAGAATCACATCGACGCACAGCTTGGCGTGGACGGCAACCGTCAGTCAGCCTCTCTGTATGACATGATTCCCGCAAAGCCCCAGAACGCAAAGCCCTTCGGCGAATGGAACAAGGTTAAGATTTTGGTCTTCAAGGGTACTGTAATCCACTTCCAGAACGACGAGAAGGTATTGGAATATCACTTGTGGACTCCCAAGTGGAACGAAATGCTTGACAACAGCAAGTTCAACGCAACCGGCGATTTCCCCATTGCCTACGAGTTGCTGAAGAACATGGGTGGCGAAAAGCGTGAGGGCTACATCGGTCTGCAAGACCACGGCGATGACGTTTGGTACCGCAACGTACGCGTAAAGGTTCAGTAATATAGCGGACCTTTATTCAAGGTATAAATAACAAAGAATCCTCTTCTTTTTCATCAAGGAAGAGGATTTTTCTTTTCTTGTTAGGCCTGTCGGGTAAGGGCTTCGGAGATGGCTTTTTGGAAGTCCTCCTCAATGCGTTGCCGTGTTTCAGCATCCATGTCGGGGAAGTGCTTGTCCATTACTGCCGAGAAGGCGTCCTTCGCCTGTTTGTGCATGATTTGTTTTCCCATCTTCAGCCCGCTCCTGTAAGGGGTGCTGGGCAGCAAAGCCCTGTTAAAATTGCCGTCGCTCATTGTCTTGCTCTTTTCTTTGTTGTTTATTAGGCACAAAGGTACGCCGTTTCTGCCAATTTATCATAAATTTTTTATACTTTTGCACTATGAAAAGCAAACTCTTGATACTCTTGATGTTGTTTCCCTTGCTTTTGTTTGCGCAGGGGAAGCGTCCTCTTGTGTGGGTAATCGATGCCGGACATGGCGGACACGACCAAGGCACCAAGGGGAAGAATATAACCGAGAAGGAGATAAACCTGAAAGTATCTCAGGAAGTGGTGCGCCTCATACGCAAGCACAAGCCCGGCATCAAGGTCATTACCACGCGCAAGACCGACAAGTTCGTCTCCTTGGCCGAGCGATGCCGCATTGCCAACAACGCAAGGGCAGACCTCTTCCTCAGCATCCATGTCAATTGGGCAAGGAAGAAGAACCTCCGCGGCACGGAGACGTTCTATGCGGGAAACAACGGACGTTCCAAGCGCCGTAACCCCAACGCCAGCAAGAGCGAGCTGCTTGCCCGCCTGTTGCAGAACAACTATGCGGCTTCGGGACGCCCCATCTACCGTGGCGTAAGGACAAACCGGCTCTATGTCACCGCCAACACCAACATGCCCGCCGCCCTCACTGAGATTGCCTTCATCAGCAACAGCGCCGATGCCGCATACATCACCACAGACAAGGGCATGAAGGAGACCGCACGCATGATTTTCAACGCCCTGATGGAATACTACACCACCACACAGAACAAGACGCACACCAAGACGCTCAGTACCTTGCGCAGCACGCGCGACAAGAAGAGCGGCGTGAAGAACTCCATCAGAGTGTCCGTAAATTCCGGTGGCAGCTCGCCCATTGTGGTGGAAGACGAGGAAACCGACACCAAGCAGGCAAAAGCCGCTGAAAAGAAGACCGAGAAGGCAAAGTCCGCCGAATCCAATACAGGCGCCAAGCAGGCACAATCCAAGAAACCCGAGGCTGAAAAGACCGCCAAGACTGAAACAAAAACCGCCCAAAAGACAAGCGCCAAGCAGCAGAATGCCAAGGAGGCACAGCCCGTCTTCAGCATCCAGCTCTTCTCCTGCACCGCCGAGCTGAAGCAGAAGGACAAGCGCCTCAAGGGCGTGTGGCCCGTCACCTTTGCCAAGGACGGCAAGAAGCTGAAGTGTCTCTATGGCGGAACCACCGACTATCAGAAGATAAAGAACCAGCTCAAGACCATCCGCAAGAAGTTCCCCGACGCCTTCATTGTGGCCTATTTGGGCGAGAAGAGCATCACCACCGCCGAGGCGCTGAAGATTATAAACGAGAAGAAGAAGTGACACTCCCACACACACCATCAGTCCCCCCGATGCTTCAAGTAAATGACCTGCACATCCGTTTTGGGCAAGAGAGCGTCATAGAGCGCTTTTCCTGCCACATTTCACCGTCAGACTTTGTCTGCCTCACAGGAAAGTCGGGCTGCGGCAAGTCGTCCCTTCTCAAGGCCTTCATCGGCCTCGTCCCTTTTGAGGGCACAATCCGCGCCTGTGGCGAGCCCTTGAACGAAAAGACGTGCGATGCCATCCGACGCACCGTGGCCTATCTTCCGCAGGACCTTTCCTTCCCCGGCGAGTTTGTGCAGGACATTGTCTCCCAGACCCTCCGCTTGGGCAAGTTGCAGCCCGGGAGCACCCCCGACGAAGCCCTGCGCCACAATCTCTCCCTCCTTGGGCTTGAAGAGGACATCCTCCGCAAGCGCATGTCCGAGATATCGGGAGGTCAGCGCCAACGCCTCATATTGGCCTCCATCGCCCTGCTCCACAAGACTCTTTGGCTGCTCGACGAACCCACCTCGGCGCTCGACAACGAGTCGCGCAACCTTGTGCTGCGCTTCCTCAAGATGCAGCAGAGCGCGGGCAAGACCATAGTGGCCGTCTCGCACGACCCCTCGTTTGCCGCCTCCTGTTCGCGCATTATCAATTTAGACAAAGAAGAATAAGCCTCCTCCCTTTATATGCACTCTATAGACATCTCCTATGCCAGCCTCGCCGTGGGCCTGCTCCTGCTCCTTGTTCCCGCCTATTATATTTGGCGCTACGAGACCGGCTTGCTCAAGAGCATCTGCGTGGGTGCCGTGCGCATGATATTTCAGATGCTTTTCATCGGCGTGTACCTGCGCTACCTTTTCCAGTGGGACAACCCTTGGGTCAACTGCCTTTGGGTGCTCATCATGGTTGTCATTGCCACGGAGACGGCGCTCTCGCGCACAGGAGTGAAGCGCAGCGTGCTCATGGTGCCCCTCATTGTGGGCTTCGTAGCCTCAAGCCTCTTGGTGGGCATGTACTTCCTTGGCATCGTCCTCCGGCTCGACAACGTGTTCAGCGCGCAATATTTCATCCCCATTCTCGGCATCCTCTTGGGCAACATGCTCTCCGTAAACGTCATAGCCGTGGGCACGTTCTACACCAACCTCTTGCGCGAGCAGAACCTCTACTATTACCTGCTTGGCAACGGAGCCAGCCGGGGCGACTGCTTCCAGCCCTTCCTTCGGCAAGCCATTGTCAAGGCTTTCAGCCCTGCCATAGCCAACATGGCGGTGATGGGGCTTGTGGCGCTCCCCGGCACTATGATTGGGCAGATACTTGGCGGCAGCAGCCCCAACGTGGCCATCAAGTACCAGATAATGATTGTCGTCATCACCATGTCCGCCTCCATGCTTTCGCTCATCCTCTCCATCCGCCTCTCAGCCCGTAAAGCCTTCGACGGTTACGGACGCATCCGCAACGTGATGAGTGACGGTAGAAGATAAAAGTTAGGGAGTTGCGAGTTTCACAGCCCAAATCTCGTCTTCTCATAGCTCATTGCTCACTGCTCACCGCTTAATAATTGCACGCAGATGACGCAGATACGACAGATGACCGCAGATTTTTTTAGTTTAGAGTAATGAGTAGTGGTTTCTCGGATTTGACAGAAGAATTGAATTGTCATCCCCAAAATGGGAGTATAACTATGAAATGCCTCTAAATGTCATGCTGAAATTTGCTCTCGCTTAATCGCAATTTTGTCAGACGCCATTCTGTTCATCCCTTTTGTTTCCGCAGATTTAAAAGTCCGTGGCTATTCGCCTTCGGCTTCGCGTCCTTCAGGAGCTTTGTTCAGTGTGTCATGTTTGACTGTTTGACTGTTTGACGGTTGGGTGGATTTGATTTTTGCATTGTTTAATGTTTAGTTTTTGGTTTGTATTTTGCTGCTTCGCCAATGGCCAATGACTAACAGCTAACCGTTGTTGTTTTGTTGGTTGGAATTCCGCTGCAAAGTTATAGCTTTATTTTGTATTCACAAAATAAAAATGGAATTATTTTTGCTTATTTTGTAAAATTTTATTGGAACGCACTTGTTTGTCAAAGATTGCCATATTTTTTTGCGTGGCGAGAGAAAATTTACGGCCACGCCATGCCGTAATTTTTTCCATGCCATGCGCCTGGAGGGGTGTAAAGATTTTTTGAACTTGTCTATGATTTTCCAAGGTACAGCCAAAGGGTATTGTTCAGCTCATTTTTTGCAATTGCAAATGCAAATGCAAATTCTTAGTCCATTGCATAGTACGTCTCTCGTAGTGGGGAAGTTGTTGTTCAAGTGGAGTAGGATGTAATAGCAATGTGTTGGTAATCAATGTTCTGTATAGTGCTAAATCAGAGGTTTTGAGTGTGTTTTTCCCTTGTTTTATACCTGAATATGATGCCGTTTTGCATGCCGGGATAATTGCAAAAATGGATTGTTCCTTTTCTCCTTTTACCCGATTTTGGGCGTATAACGAGGCCTCATACCCCCCATTTCTCTGCCCTCGACACCCAAAACTCCACCTCTGCACCCTTGTCCCGATGCCCGGAATCCCGTTTCCTCATATCCCATTTCACCATTTGGAATGTCCCATTTCACCATTTGGGGTATATTTTCGGCACATTTGCGCACAATGTACAGCCCCGATTTTCGGTTTGTCTTCTTCGTTTTCGTTGCAAAAGTTTGTATGTTTTCTTTCCTTTCGGTTCATCATGTTTCTTCGAGATTCATTTGGCTGGATAAAATATATTTCATAACTTTGCGTAAATTACTTTTACTACCATGGCAAGATACAAAGAATACGGATATGACATAAAGGATGGTATCGCTATCATCCCCGAGTGTGAAATGGAGATAAAGGAGGCCTCTGAGATAATAATTTCATAAAATAAATAGTATGAACAAGAACAGATTTATGAACAAGTACATTCTTGTGTTTTTATTTTGCGTTCTGGGGCTTGTGTCTTGTGGAGACAAAAACAAAATTCCTACTAACGAAATTCATTATACAACCCTTGATAACGAAGTTTTACCATTAGAAAATTTATTAAACTTTGGCGAAGGGCGAATAGTGTCAAATAATTATGTTCAAGAAAAGAATTTGTGCATATTGAAGTTTGACAAGGAGGTGACACAGATTTGGGAAGGTGCTTTCTATGGTTGTTCCAACCTCGCGAGCATCTCCATCCCTCCATCTGTAACGGAGATAGGGAGATTTGCTTTCTCTGATTGCTCCAACCTCACGAGTATCTCCATCCCCCCATCAGTAACAGAGATAGGGAGATGTGCTTTCTCTGGTTGCTCCAGCCTTACGAGTATCTCCATCCCTCCATCAGTAACGGAGATAGGGAAATTTGCTTTCTTTGGTTGTTCCAGCCTTGCGAGCATTTCCATCCCCTCATCGGTGACGAAAATTGGCGACTTTGCTTTCGAAGGTTGTTCCAGCCTTACGAGTATCATTGTTTCTAAGGATAACAAAGTCTACGATTCACGCGAGGACTGCAATGCCATAATTCATACAGATAGCAACACGCTTATATGTGGCTGCAAGAATACTGTTATCCCCTCATCTATAACTGAGATAGGTAGCAGCGCTTTCTCTGAATGCTCCAATCTTACGAGTATCTCTATCCCACCATCTGTAACGGAGATTGGTAGAGGTGCTTTCTATGGTTGCTCCCGCCTTACAAGCATCTTCATTCCCTCATCTGTAGAGGGTATGGGGTATCATGCTTTCTCTGCTTGTTCCAGCCTCACGAACATCGTTGTTTCCAAGGAAAACAAGGTTTATGACTCACGCGAGGATTGCAATGCCATAATTAATACGGAGAGCAATGCGCTTATATGTGGGTGCAAGAATACTATCATTCCCCCATCAGTAACAGAGATTGGGGAAGGGGCTTTCTTTGGTTGCTCCAGCCTTACAAGTATCTCCATCCCCCCATCTGTAACGGAGATTGGGCATAGTGCTTTCTTTGGTTGTTCTAACCTCACGAGCATTTCCATTCCTTCATCAGTAACGGAGATTGGGCATAGTGCTTTCTCTCGTTGTTCCAACCTCACGAGCATCTCCATCCCTCCATCGGTAACGGAGATTGGAGAATGGGCTTTCTCTGGTTGTTCCAACCTCACGAGCATTTCCATCCCCAAGGGTTGTGAAGTGGAAGAAAATACTTTCCTAGATTGTCCGGAAAATCTTGTCATCACCCGATATTGAAGCTAAAGCTCAATACATTGGATAAATGGCAGCCGTAATTGGTGGCCATTTCTTTTGCCTGCCCATAGCTGATGGAGAATGCTGGGGAAGCATAGCCCCGATGTCCGATTCCCTTTCTTCGATTTTTCGCTGCAAAATATGTGCGCTTTTGCCTGGAGAAATTGATACACTTCATGGACAGGCCTTATGAGGCCATTAAATGAACGGTTCGGCCTGCTTCCGTTTTTTTGAAGGAAGATTGTGGTTTTGAATTTGATGTTGATGAGCATTCTTATGGCGAATTCATAAGAAAATTCATAATAGAGTATTTTTTTTCACTCGTTTCAACTTGTTGATAATAAGGATAATCGGAAGGTTTTACGTTTTGGTTTTTATATGGAAAATTAATTCGCCATATTTGCCATAAAAGCCATATTTTCAAAATCTAGGTTACTTTGCACCGTCGGAACGAGCAAAACAATTAACGAAATTCGTTCAACGTTCAACGCTCATCGTTCCGATGGCGCTCTTTGACATGCTGCTACAACAACTGAGAACATATATTGTATAGTATTTAACTTTAAAACTCTGGCCGAAAGGAGGGCCAGTATAAACATCATTATAATATGCATTCTAACATTCAAATTTTTAAACACAAAGAATTCTGCAACATCAGGACTATGAGTGGCGAACATGGCGAACCGCTTTTCTGCGGCAAAGATGTGGCCGAGGCGCTGGGGTATGGCAATCCACAAAAGGCTATTCGCGACCATGTATTTTTAGAAGACAAAGGGGTGAACGAAATGGGTACCCCAGGTGGAACGCAGAAGGCCATCTTCATCAACGAGTCTGGTCTCTACTCCCTCATCCTCGGATCCAAACTGGAGAGCGCACGGAAGTTCAAGCGATGGGTCACCAGCGAGGTGCTGCCTTCCATCAGAAAGCATGGGGGATACATGGTGGCAAAAGCCGACGAGAGTGACGAGGAAATTATGGCCCGCGCCCTGCAGATTGCGCACGCCACCCTGCAGCGCAGAGGGCTTGAGTGATGTAAGTGGGCACTTTCAGGTGTATAATTAGCTGAAAAGGGGAGAGTAAATACCCCCTTTTTAGTGCCTTTTTGCAAATTTTGCATTTAACGAATTTTGTATCCCGTTATGTTTCAATAAGTTATGCTTTGTCTTTGCATTTGCATTTGCAATTAAGGTTTTTTTTAGGGTAGTTATTGTGTCAGACAAACTGAATAAAGGCGGATTGGCTGGTTGAAAAAGGTTGAACGTTTAACGATTTTGAACGTTCTTGTGAATGCGCAAACAAAAAAAGCATGCCTCGGAAGAGAGACATGCTTTTTAGTTTTTTCTAATGTAATTCTGATTATGCCTCAGCTACGGGCAGTACAGATACGGTAGAACGGTCCAGACGACCCTTCTTGAAGGTTACGATACCGTCTGCAAGAGCATACAGGGTATTGTCCTTGCCCATGCCTACGTTCTGACCGGGATAGTGGCGTGTACCGCGCTGACGTACGATTACGTTACCAGCGATGCACTTCTGTCCACCGAAAATCTTAACACCTAATCTTTGAGCTGCTGACTCGCGGCCGTTCTTAGAACTACCAACACCTTTTTTATGTGCCATTTTCTTGTTCCTCCTAAATTAAATTGTTAAGCAATTACATTTTTAATAACCAATTCTGAGAACTGCTGACGGTGACCGTTCAGCTTGCGGTAACCCTTGCGGCGCTTCTTGTGGAACACGAGAACCTTGTCGCCCTTTACCAGAGGACTGATTACCTCGCACTCTACCTTTGCACCAGCTACTGTGGGTGCACCAACTGTTACTGTTCCGTTGTTGTCTACCAACAGGACGTTCTCAAATTCAACAGTCTGACCTGCCTCTACATTTTGCAGGTGGTGAACAAACAACTTCTTGCCTGCCTCTACCTTGAACTGCTGACCGTTAATCTCTACGATTGCGTACATTTTTATTTTTATTTGTTAAACGGGTTTGGACCATAGGGCGAAGCCAACTCGTGGCTCACTT
>JAFNXL010000022.1 GCA_017379075.1 Bacteroidaceae bacterium | reverse complement strand
ATACTGCAAGTGCCGATGCAGATATACTGCATCAGCAGTAGAAGTATATCTTAAACGGGCAACGCAGTACTACTGCTATGGGGATTGAGATTTGTTTCAATCACGCAAATCGCGCCAATCCCGCCAAAGGCTTAGAGCAAAATTTGCGAGATCCGTGAGATTATCTCTTCGGACGCTGCACGCAACGTCCCTACCCTCTCACTACTCATCACTCACGGCTCACCGCTCAAAAATGTCGGGAACAGGCCGTCAAAAAGCAGGTTTTAGCTGGGGCTTGCCCTTACGCCACAAAACTTCGTGGTTGGAGATGTACCATGTCTTTCCCTTATCATTATTACCCTGGAAGAACAGGAAGGTGCGACCGTCATCTGCCGTAAAGATATGCGGATGCCCGGATTCGCTGCTGTTCCACTCGCCTTCCTTTCCGTTGGGAAGGAAAGGTGTGTCGCTCATGCGCTCCCAGCGTATGCCATCCTTGCTTACCGCCACGCCCACCTGCTGGGGCCAGTTGTTATAGGCTCCGGCATAGAACATATAGAGTTTGCGTCCCCTGCGGATAACTGATGCACCCTCTATGCACTCGCCCTCCCAGGGCAAAACGGGATAGAGGATGGACGAATCGGCCGCCAGGGTCCAGTCCTCGCGGTTGAAGTCGGTATCGGCCGGTGCGATGGCCACACCCAAAATCTGTTTCTTATATTCTGGGTCGCGGGATGCAAAATAGAGGAAATACTTGTCTTTGAAGAATATCACTTCGGCATCTATGGCACGTCCACAATTCCATTCGCCCGTGGGACGGAAGATGGGATTGGTGGCGTTGCGCTGGAAATGGATGCCGTCAGCAGAAACGGCATGACAAATGGCATCCTTGCGTCCGTTGCCATAAATCTGATAAAAGAGGTGCACCTTGCCGTCGCGCACCAATGCTCCGGGCGCACAAAGGCCTTTCTGCTCGTATTCCGCTTCGGGATTTATCTCTCCCACCTTCTGCCAGTTTATCAAGTCTTTGCTTTCGGCAATGCCAATGTTCCATCCGCCCGCAGGCTTGTCCTTATGGGGAGGAATGGAGAAATACATCAGGTACCGTCCACCAAAACTGACCACATGGGGGTCCTTGGAAAAGGGCACACCTTTGCGAGAAGTGTCGCCGAACATCATCCGGGGTTCGTTGGCAAAGAGGGCAGAAGCAACGAAAAGAAAGATGGAGAGAAAGATAAATTTTACTGCTTTCATCGGTAAAAAACGCAATTAGGTCATGAGAACTTTGTATCGGTGTGCATCTTGCGCATGGCCGCCACTTCCTTGCGGGGACAAATCATCAGAATTTCCCCTTCTTCGGCAATGACATAATCCTTCAGTCCCTTTACCACTGCGGTGCGGCCGTCCGGAAGGCGGATGATATTGTCTGCACAATCATACAAGAACGCCCTGGTATTGAGCAAGACATTGCCTTGCGTATCTGCCGGCGCATCCTCATAGAGACTTGCCCATGTGCCCATATCGGCCCATCCGAAATGGCCTTGCTGCACATAGACATGGTCGCTGCGTTCAAGAATGCTTACGTCCACATTACGGTTGGGAAGACTGTTGAAGAATTCGGGCACAAGGGTCGGTATGGCGCTCTCGGCCTCGGCCATCATACGGGGAATCTCTTCCTGGTATTCGGGAACCAGGCTGTACAGATTGCTCAGCATTACATTGACATTGAAAGAGAACAATCCTGAGTTCCACAGGAAATCACCTTCCTGAATGAACATTTCGGCAAAGTCGGCATTGGGTTTCTCTGTAAAGGACTTTACGGGATAGATGTCCGCAGCCACCTCGTGACGGTCGTCCATCTGGATGTATCCATATCCGGTCTCGGGTCGGCCAGGACGGATGCCCGTCACCAGCAGGCCCTGATTATCCTGCACAAACTCCAATGCTTTCAATATGTCGCTCTGATAAGCGTCTTCGTTCTGTATCACATGGTCGGCAGGAGTAACAAAGACATTGGCGTGGGGGTTGGCCTTTGCAATCACCACCGTTCCCCAAGCCACAGACGCCAGCGTTCCACGGCGCACAGGCTCTTCAAGAATCTGTTCGTCATGAACCTGCGGAAGTTGCTGATAGATAAGGGGTAGATACTGTACGTTAGTGGATATATAAATGTGATCGGGACGAATAAAGCGTGCCACTCTGTCGTAGGTCTGCTGAAGCATTGTACGTCCAGTTCCAAAAAAGTCCATGAATTGCTTCGGCAAAGTAGTACGGCTTATCGGCCATAAACGGCTTCCGTTTCCACCGGCTAAAATTAGGCAATACCTGTTGTCCATAGTGTTCAAGATTAATGTATATTGGGTTATTTGATACCGCTAAGTTAGCCATTTTTCACGAGATGAGCAAATCTATTAACGATAATTAGGTTTTTTATCGTTTTTTAGAACATCCCTCAAAACAGATTCTTGGTCTGCTTTTGTCCCTTCCCCCTGGTGGCACTGCCCCATTCTATCGCTCTGTGGGGGCAGGAATGATAGCAGCCCAAGCAACCCGCGCATTTCGATTTGCCCCACTGCACGCCGTTTTCCGAAAGGCGGATGTTGCCTGTTGGACACTGCTTGACACACAAGCCACAACGGGCACACAGGCGGGAATCGGCATAAAAATAACGGTCGGTAAGCAGGAAACGGTTGAACAAAGGCCTAAGCACATAGGTCTTTAGCCAGGGAAAGGCTCCCCGCACCACATTGCATTCCTTGGTCTGCAAATGGATGCCGCGGGCAATAGCTGGCAAAAAGTTTCGGGTATGCTCCACTTTTGCCGAGGCCACTTCGGGGGCATCCACATCAAAACCCGGCAGGCAGACATAGGTATTGGGCATGGGCACGCTGTAGACGGACTGCACATGCCGACCCGATGCCCGATACAGGCATTTGTCCAAAACGGTGTCGGCATAGCCCATGTCATCGCCACACGTCATCACCGCCCATACATAAACATCATCGGCAAGCAGGTGCAGACGGCTGACAAACTGCTCCACGACATTGGGAAGCCCCCAGGCATAGACTGGAAAAACCAGACCCAGGCTTTTGGTAAAGCCCAAGTCTGGTATCTGTTGCGTAGCACTCATGTCCGCCACGTCGCATTCGAGCAACTGTCCAAGACAGTGTGCCACTGTGCGGCTGTTTCCAGTGCCGCTGAAATAGTATATCACTTTTTCTTAGCGCATTTTCTTAATTACGGGAAGCAACAGGCCTTCCATTACCTCGTAGCCCTTTGCATTGGGGTGTATTGCAGGATAGTCGGTGGCGTAATCGGGATTCATTTCCTTGCCGTCGGCTGAAACCAATGCGCTGAAATAGTCTACATAGGGAATCTTGTTCTTGTCGGCATATTCCTTTACACGGGCATTCAACTTGGTGACCTTCGCCATTGCATCCTTGATTTCTGGACGCCAGCCGAAACCACCTGCAGGAAGACAAGAAGCCAGAATCACCTTGATCTTGTTTGCCTGTGCCAGCTGCACCATAGAAACCACATTGCCGAAAGTCTTGTCCTCATCGTATGGACCGGTGTTCTCTGCGATGTCGTTGGTACCGTAGTTGATGACAACCACCTTGGGCTTGAGGTCAAGCACGTCCTGACGGAAACGGAGCAAGAACTGATAGCTGGTCTGACCACCGATACCACGGCCAATGAGCTTGTTCTTCTTGAAGAAGTCGGGGCGGGTTCCGGGCCATCCGTCTGTGATGGAGTTACCCATCAACACCACACGTTTTTCTTTGCGGCCAGGCTCACCCAACTCTTTGTTGGCCTTTTCATAACGTCTCCAGTTGGCAAACTCATGTTTCTGAGCTTTCACTCCACTGATGCAAAATACGAGCATCAGCAAAAATAGGATTTTCTTGTTCATAATGTTTTTTATTTAAATATAGAATATTATTTCTTCAACTTTTCACCTGCCTTCTGAAGTTTCAGGGCCTTCTTCAAAGCCTTCTCCTTATCTTTCTGCTGTTTCAGTTTTGTCTGAGCCTCTTTCAAAGCGGCCTTGGCTTCCTTTTCCACTTGCTTGGCAGCCTTTACCTTGTCAGACGCGTCCTTTGCCGTTTTCTTTGCATTTTTAACTTCCACTTCAGCCTTTTTGATTTCAACGGAAACCGCATCAAGCTGCTTGGAAAACGCCTCGCTGCTCAACGTGTCTGCCACCAGATATTCATGAGAGTTCGCATGAACCTCACTCTTGCCCATAATGCCTATGGCAAACAGAGCCATCACAAATGCTTTTTTCATCATCACACGCATTTTTGGTTACTTAATAGATTTTAACTGCTCGCAAAATTAACTATTTTCATTTATCCACACAAATTTTATCTTGTTTTAATGCTGTTTCATTAGCCATATAATATAATGTATGACAGGAAAAGCTGGCTTCACATTCAAATTATAGTTAAAATAAGTCTCAACCACTCTATTTTCCATGCTTTTCTACCCGTTTTCATTACAAAAAACATATCTTTGCACTAAAATATGTAATATTAATATGTTGAAAACACAGTTCCTCTGTTTGCTGGCTTTTGTGGCTGGCATCATAACTGCAAACGCCCAGGCACAAGACGCATCGGGCGAACCCGTTCCTCTTATTACAAATGTGTCACAATTAAGCAGTCCATACAGCGACTCCCAGGAAGGGAAAGATATCGGAGCGCTGATTGACGGAAATATTGGTACATTCTGGCACAGCGACTGGCACAGCGAAACCAGCGGAAACCAACATTGGATACAGATTGCGCTGAACAAGCCCGTTACTGGACTTGTCTACCTGTACATGCACCGAAGAAACGCATCCAACGACCACCCGACAAAGATAACAGTCAGCGGAAGCAAAAACGGAACATCCTGGACAAATATAGCCCACATAGAGCTGCCTTATCACGGATTTTCCGGTGTGAACTCCATACCCTGGGCCATACGGGAACCCGTCAGCCACATACGTCTTACGGTTACAGACTGTCAAGGCGCAAGCAGCGGATTTAGAAAATTCTGGCATGCCGCCGAGCTACAATTGTATCACCTCAGTGAGGAATTTGAATTCAGCAACGACCTTTCCAATGTCCGCATCAATGAAATCCATGTAGCAAATATCGACCAATTCATCGATAATTCCTTCAATTACGGTGGATGGATAGAGCTATACAACACATCCTCTGCACTGCATGCGCTTGACAAAGCCAGAATACGTCATACCGACGCTGACGGTATCGTTGAGGAACAAGTTCTGGACATGGGGCACGGGCTGCTCAAAAGCAACGGATTTACATGTTTGTGGTTCGACCATAACAGCGCGGACGGCAATTTCGGTGGAAAATCCCACCAGCAGATTCCGTTCAAGATGGACCCGGACGGTGGTACGCTGGAACTGATTGACGCAAACGGAACAACCGTAGACCAAATCAACTATCCCCCATCCATCGCACGGTGTTCTTACGCCCGCACTACAGACGGCGGAGACACATGGGGCTGGACTGGAACGGCCTCGCCAAATGCGAGCAACAACCAGAGTGTATTCGCGACAGACCGCCTGGAAGCGCCTGTCATTGACAAGGAATCCACCCTGTTCACCAACAACATCAGTTTTAATGTAAGGATTCCAGCAGGCACCAAGTTGCGTTATACGACTGACGGCTCCACCCCTACTGCCACACACGGTATCACGTCCACAAACGGTTCGTTCACCACTTACTCTACAAAAATCTTCCGTTTTGTTCTGATTGCGGATGACAAACTGCCGAGTCAAGTGATTACACGCACCTTCATCAAGGACGAGAACGGCCTGCAACTGCCCGTTCTCAGCATCTCCACACATCCGGACAATCTGTATGACGACATCATCGGTGTCTACACCAAAGGCACCAATGGAATCTCAGGAAACGGGCAGGACTCCCCATGCAACTGGAACATGGACTGGGACCGCCCCGTGAATGTGGAATATCTAATAAAAGAGGAAAACGGTTACCGCCCCGTCCTCAACCAGGAAGCCGAGTTCAAGATTGCAGGCGGATGGTCACGCGCTTACGGCGGCGGCAACGGCTGGCCGATGAAATCGTCTTTCCGTCTGAAGAGCGGCAAGGTGTACGAAGGGAAAAACTCGTTTGATTATCCGATTTTCGCAGGCAAGAAAGACTACAACAAGTACAAGACACTTCAAGTGCGCAACGGCGGCAACGACACTTATGCCCGCTTCCTGGACCAAGCTTTGCACGAGATTTTCCGCAGTTCCGGCTTCTATCTGGACTGTCAGGCCTCCCAGCCCTGCCATGTCTTCTTCAACGGAGAATATCTTGGTTTGCTCAACATCAGAGAGAACAACAACAAGCATTACGGCGACAGCGGATACGGAATTGACACGGATGAAATAGACCAGTTCGAGCTGAACGGAGTGGTAGGATACGAACAGAAAGCAGGTGACAGGGAAGCCTTCTGGCAATGGCTGACGCTCAGCAAGCAGATTGCCGCAAACCCGAACGACAAAGAAATTTGGACACAAATTTGCGAGCTGGTGGACATTGACGAATACTGCAACTACATGGCCGCAGAATGCTATATAGGCAGCACAGACTGGCTCACAAACTGCAACAACATCAAAGGCTTTCGAAGCAGGACAGACAACGGAAAGTTCCACATGATGATGTTTGACACAGACGCTGCATTCAACAACAACAATATGATTGCGTCAATCTATGATATGCTGCAAAACAACGATGGCCGTTTTTCCGACAACAGCGGTAAGAACTATCTGACGGAAATCTTTTTCAATATGTTGGAATACGAGCCGTTCAAACAACAGTTCATCCATGCCTTTTCCATTGTAGACGGAAGTGTGATGGAACCCGAAAGATGCAGAAAAATCATCGATGAAATGAGCGCTTATACCAAACAGGCATTGGCATTGGAAGGAAACGATCCCAGCGGTTCGGCGTCCTGGCTCTACAACCGCATTGCCAACGAAGGAGAAAGGAGTACACGCAGAAACAATCTGAAAGCATTCTTTAACCTCAAAAAAGAATATAAAGTCAGACTTGAAAGCAACATACCAGAGGCACGACTGCTTTTGGACGGTCAGGAAATCCCAACCCGGAAGTTTGACGGCATCATCTTCGGAAAGGCTAATATCACCGCCAAGGCGCCTGCCGGCTATGTGTTCAAAGGATGGAACCTCATTTCCAACTCGGCTGAGCAGAACGCACTGATTCCGTTCAGAAGCACATGGCAATATTATGACAAGGGTTCATTGGACGGCACAGGCTGGAATGCACAAGGATATACGGCCAGCAACTGGAAAAGCGGAAAGGCCCCCTTTGGGTATGGCACAGTGGGCACCACGGCCAACGCCGCCGACTATTATACCACCATAGACTATGGCGGCGACCCCAACAAGAAACGTCCCACATACTATTTCCGCAAGACATTTACACTGACAGAAGAGCCATCCTACGAAGACCGCTTCTATATACATTATTATCTGGACGATGGCGCACTCTTCTACATCAACGGCACCGAAGTGGGCGGCTACCATTGCAACAGCGGAGTTTCCTATGACGATTTCAGTACAACCCACGAAGGAAACACAGCAGCCTATGGTACAATTGAAATCCCTGCTACAGTCTTGCAGAAAGGCAGCAATGTCATCACCGTTGAGGTGCACAACACCAGTTTCACCAGCAGCGACATATTCTTCGACGCCAAAGTGGAAAAAGCCAAGTTCAAGACCACTTTCCTGGGCAACAAGGAGACCATCACCCTTAATGATGAAGTAGACAACAGCATTTATCATCTGACGTCCGTGTACGAAGAGATAAAAGATCCGCTCAAACTCATGGAAGCTGGAGCCTCTCCCATTCGGATAAACGAAGTTAGCGCCGGAAACAGCATCTACATCAATGACTACTTCAAAAGAAACGACTGGATTGAGCTGTACAACACCACCGACCAGGACATTGATGTGGCAGGCATGTATCTGAGCGACAGCCGCAGCAATCCGCAGAAGTACCAAATCCATGCAGGCAACAGCACCGCAACCACCATCATTCCCGCCCATGGCAAACTGATTGTGTGGTGTGACAAGCTTGACCCCATCAGCCAACTTCACTCTTCATTCAAGCTGGACAACGCAGATGGCGCATACATATCCTTGCAGGCAGAAGACGGTACATGGGCCGATGAAATGGAGTATTTTGCACAGGATAGATGGCAAACTTACGGACGGTATCCCGACGGAGGAAACCACACATCACATCTGAGCCAACCGACCATCGCGCTTCCTAACGTGATGGGGACTTATGACTTCAACAAGGAGAATGCTGAAGAATGGGACAGCGGCGAAATGGCCATAACCCTGGAAATGGCACAAGGATGGAATTGGGTATCACACAATCTGTCAGAAGATGCCCACAGAAGCCGCTTTACCGGTTATGCGCAAAGCATCCTGGGACAACAGGAATCCTATGTAAAAGACAGCACGCTAGGCTGGAGCGGTTCACTCAACACCATCAAAACCGCAACCGGATATAAGATTAAGATGGATTCACAAGCCGACATCACCTTGCGCGGCAAGCTCTTCGACGTCAAAGAGACCGTCAGCCTGCAACAAGGCTGGAACTGGCTGGGCTGTCCCTTGTATAACGCAACCACCATAGAAGCAGCCATGAGCGACTACACTCCCACCGAGGGCGATGCCATCATCGGGCTGGACGCCTTTGCCACATACGAGGACGGCAAGTGGGAAGGCACGCTCACCTCTATTTCCCCCGGACAAGCCTACATGGTAAAATGCGGAACCGCCCAGTCATTCCACTGGAATTCTCTTTCCGCGCCCACAAGCAGGACGCGCCGTTACAAGGCTCCTGTTGCCGAAACGTCTGCTGATGCGCCGTGGAACGTGGACATCCATGCCCACCCCAACGTAACAAGCGTCATTGCCACACTTGACATCAACGATGCGCCGGCAAGCAACGGCAACTATACCATTGGCGCATTCTGCGGAGACGAATGCCGTGGCGTGGCACAGCATCTGAACGGCCTGCTCTATCTGAATATACATGGAAATGGAGGCGAACAGATTACCTTCCGCCTCATTGACGAAGAGGGCCAGCAGCACCAGATAACCCAGACGCTCGCCCTTGCCACAGAGACGGTGTGGGGCAGCAGAAAAGAGCCATTCCGGTTCACATTGGGCGGTGACGGCATACATGTCCCCACATCGGCCGGCTCGCGAATCGTTTCCAATACATTCTACAACACAAACGGACAACAGATAAGCCGACCCGTGTCTGGAGTGTACATGCTGAAAACCATTTATGAGAACGGACACACCATTGTCAGAAAAATAACGCGATAAGCTTTCCGGTCTATAGAGGCCCCATATCACATAAAACCAGTCACAATCAACACCTAACGAAATTAAAGTATGAGAAAGGCCACATTTATCGCCACCGTCCTACTGATGTTCGGATGCGCCTTCAGTACCATATCCGCAAAAACTTCCAAACTATCCAATCCCAAAGCCAGCAAGGAAGCCCGAAAGCTGTACAAGGTCCTGCAACAATATCATGCCCAGGGGAAAATGCTTTCTGGACAGATGTGGGCACCGTGGAGTATTGATGAAATTGACTTTGTGTACAGAGAAACCGGAAAATATCCAGCCGTGCGCGGACACGACCTCATCCACGACCGCAGCAACAAGCGCGAGATTGACCTGCTTATCGAATGGTATCGCAAAGGCGGAATCCCCACCCTTATGTGGCACTGGGGCGCGCCCACCAAAGGCGAAGGCTACGAGCAGAGCAAAATGACCATAGATGTGGTTCAATGCTTTGTGGAGGGCACGCCCGAACATGCCGCAATGTGGGCCGACCTGAAGCGTGTGGCCGACTGGCTCACCATACTTCGGGACGCAAAAGTGCCTGTACTGTGGCGGCCTATGCACGAATTTGACGGCAAATGGTTCTGGTACGGAAAAGGTGGCGGAGAGTTGTTCGTAAAATTATGGACCACCATGTACGACTATTTCACCAAAGAAAGGAAACTGAACAATCTTATCTGGGTGCTCTGCCACAGCGGAGAACTGGACAAAACCTTCATTGTGGATAAAAAATACTTCGACATCTGCGGTCCGGACACCTATTCAAAAGAAGCACAGCAAGGGTTGTACTATGATATTGAGTCTATGTACGGAAAGGGCAACATGATACCCCTTCACGAGTGCGGCACACTGCCCAGCCCCGAAGAATGCAAGCAGAACGGCACGCAATGGCTTTGGTGGATGCTCTGGCACACCCAGCATGTACAGCAACATGACAAGGCCGAGCTCCGACGCATTTACAACCACCCCGATGTAATTACCCTGGACGAACTGCAGTCCGCCAAATAAAAAACCTGTTTAGAATTTATGGAAGAAACCAACGAACTTTTGACCGAGGTCAGCGGCATGCTGTGGGGATGGCCCATGATTGCCCTGCTCCTCGGCACACACATTCTGCTCACCATCCGTCTGCGCTTCCCCCAGCGTCATATCTTCAAAGCCATCCGCCTGTCTGTACAGAAAGACGGCAACGCCACCGGCGAAGTTTCACAATTCGGAGCCTTGGCCACCGCCTTGGCCGCTACTATTGGTACCGGTAACATTGTGGGAGTGGGCACCGCCATTGCCTTGGGCGGACCGGGAGCGGTGCTTTGGTGCTGGCTTACCGGAATCTTGGGCATCGCCACCAAATACGGCGAAGGGCTGCTGGCCGTAAAATACCGCATCAGTTCCAACGGCCGCATGCTGGGCGGACCCATGTATGCCATTGAAAACGGATTGGCAAACCGCCCAAACACCCATTTCCGATGGTTCTGGAAGCTGATGGCCGCAGCCTTTGCCTTCTTTACCGCCCTTGCCACCTTCGGAATCGGCTCCACGGTTCAGGCCAATGCCATCTCCACACTGGGCTACGAGGTCTGTGGCATCCCTCCCGTAGTCATCGGCGGCATTGTCACCATCCTGGCCGCAGCTGTCATAATGGGCGGTGTAAAGAGCATTGCCCGCTGCTGCGAGATGCTGGTTCCTTTTATGGCCGGAGTCTACATTATAGGATGCCTTGCCATTCTCTTCATCAATGGCGCATACCTTTTGCCGGCATTGGAGCTGATTGTGCAGTCAGCCTTTGACCCCTCTGCGGCTGGAGGCGGGATGGTGGGTTCCAGCATCATGATTACCGCACGCTACGGCATTGCCCGCGGTCTTTTCTCCAACGAGTCGGGCTTGGGTTCCGCCCCCATCATTGCCGCCTCTGCGCAAACCAAGAATCCTGTACGCCAGGCACTTGTATCCTCCTCGGCCACCTTTTGGGACACCGTAATCATCTGCGCCCTCACCGGGCTGGCCATTGTGTCTTCCATTGTGGCATATCCCGACATCAGCGCCAGCGACGGAGGCGTACTCACCAAGATGGCGTTCTCCAAAATTCCGTACATTGGCGAGCCATTGCTGGCCTTCGGCTCGCTCACGTTTGCTTTCTCCACCATCCTGGGATGGGGTCTGTACGGCGAGCGCGGCATTGAGTATCTGGCCGACAAGTTCACTTTGCACTGCAGCAAAGGACAAGACGCCGGCTTTAAAGAACGCTGCACAAAGAAGGCCACAAACACCTATCGGGTGGTGTTTCTCATCACCGTTTACCTGGGTTCCGTTGTCAGCCTGGACATTGTATGGAACCTGGCCGACATTTTCAACGCCCTCATGGCCATCCCTAACCTGCTCTGCCTGCTCTTCCTCTCTGGCGTGCTGGTGGGCGAAACCCGCAAATATCTATGGAACAACCGTTTGGATGAAGAATAGGCTCTGCAGCAGATTGTGTCAAAGCCACATCTCTCGGAACTTACATCCTTTCCCCCCTCTCCTTTTTTGCATTTGCAAATTTGCAAATGCAAAAAAGTTTACACGGTCAACCCGTCCGCTCCGCTTCATGCCGTGCAAAAATTTTCTGCATGGCGAGGAAAATATTTTTTCCTCCCGACGCCGTTTGCAAAAGCACGAATGCCGCAAAACAGCATGTTCCCGAAAATAGTTGACAATAATCAGATCCAGACGGAATGAAGACATCAAAAACAAAAGAAAAACGCGCGTCCTTGTCACTTTTCCGCCCTCCGTTCCGTTATTATAGTGTGAGCAAGCTCAAGAGAAAACAACGGATTATATATAAACATTTAAAGAAAGGTTATAATTTATGGATTCATTAGAACTAATTTTAGACTTTGCAGAAGAAACAATTGTACCCATCGGCATTTGCGTTATCTTGCCCATCATCATTGTATGGCTTATTATGCGCCGCAAGACCAACGAAACAAACAGGCGCACCGAAGTGCTGCTGGCGGTTATAGAGAAGAACCCCGATCTGGACATGGAGGATCTCATCAGAAAGATGAACCCCAAGTCCAAAACCACAAAGGAACGACTCATGGGCCGACTGCTATGGGGACTGGTCTTTATTGCCATTGGCACAAGCTTACTGCTCTCCGCCCTTTACCAGGACTACCAAGGAGGGGCAGCCTTGGATTATTTTCCCATTTACAGCGGAAGCGGCTGCTTATTGCTGATTGGTATTTCCTTCGTTGCGGTCTTCTTCATTAGCAAACGGATGCTGGCAAAGGAAATAGAAGCAGAAGAGAAAAAGGCTTTGGAAAAGTGAACCGGGAACAATTTACCAAACTTGTGGAAAGGGAGCAGGCAGAGCTACGGCGATTCCTGCTTGCCCTTTGCTGCGGAGACCGTTTCTTGGCAGACGACATCGCCCAGGAAGCGCTGGTGAAGGCCTATCTTTCCTGTGCCGGCTATCAGGAGCAGGGACATTTTGTGGCATGGCTCTACAGGATTGCCCACAACACCTTTCTCGACCACAAACGCAAGGAAAAGAGCCTCAATCCGCTGGACGAAGCCTGCGCCCTGACGGACAATGCACAGGCGGCAGACAGCAACTTCCGCTACCAAGACCTATACATGGCCCTGCACACCCTCCCCTACAAGGAACGCACCTCCTTGCTCCTGTTCTACATGAAGGGATATTCCATAAAGGAAATTGCCCGCATTGTGGACTGTAGCGAAGATGCGGTAAAGAAACAACTTTCGCGCGGACGCGACCACCTGAAACAAAAGATAAAAAGATGATGACGGAAAAAGACGACACCCTGGCCCAACTCTTCAACGACTTCTCTCCGGAATTCAATGACAAGACCGATTTCATGGACCGCCTCAACCACAAACTGGATGCGGTGGAATTCATCAAGCAAAGGCAGGAAAAACAACTCCGCCTCTATCGCTACGGACTGCTGGCCACCTTCGCCCTCGGCATGATAACCAGTGGCATATTGTTCTCCATCATCTGGACCACTCCAGCGGAACAGACGATGCCCACATTCAGTCTGCTGCCCGCTTCCCTTGTCTTTCTGCAAGAACATTTCCGCACCACCTCCTTCATTGCCATTGCCGTTCTGATGAGTGCCAGCACCATTGCCCTCATCACACAATGCCTGGAACTGGCCGACGGCAAAATCCTTGCGGACCTTCGGCACAACGAAGCAAAGTAAAAAATCCTTACACAAAAACGGGTCCAAAATAACACTTAAGTGTTTCTGCAAAATCACTTAAGTGTTACTCCGGAAAGACTTAAGTAAAACTCGAAAAACACTTAAGTCTTTTTTTCGTATATTTTTGAGTCATCTTTCACCACTCCGCATTTACTTGATTATAAGCAAATTGCACTTTTACTCACATTCTCCCCTCAGCTTAAAATCCCCTTTTCTTGTTTTTTGACAAATTACAGCCACCATCGTCCTGCAATTCAAAACGGTTGCTCTTTCTATCGATTTGGATTATTACTTGGCTAAACCATACAAACATACACCTGATTTAGCCGAGTAATATGTTTTATCGAGCGAAGTTTCTGTGGGGAGATTCTATGCATATTTAAACCTCTTCTTGTCGCAAATTCCATATCGCCATTCGTTCACACAAACAAGCCACACCCCTGTTGTCCGACCAAACCATTTCCCGGCAAATACATCTTCTCGTCCTTTGAATAAAGATTGGAAGTTTACTCACACACTATAAACATATCTTTGAAATTTAAGGTGACATAGTTATATTTCCTAAAGAAATCTATGCCAAGTACGATGTCATTATTTTCATTTTTAGCTTTCATATATGGCACATACACATCTTTCATATTTAATTCATGACCACAAATTGTCATATTTATAGAAGGAACATGTATTGCCATCGTGGATTGAAACCCATCAACGTTCCCCGTAACAATCTCTTTAGTTCCACGGAGTTGACTGAATTCACTTTGATGCTTAAGGAAATAATTATAAGTAAATCCGGTCTCAGCCCCGCTGTCAAGTAATGCGACCAACGAACCTTTTTCATCCATCACATCCACAAATAGGAATTGATTAGTACATCTAAGGTTTCGACCACATTCGGGCTTCTTTGATTTTTTAACAGGCAATGTTATTTGATTATTCTTATTATCTATCCGCAATTCATCCAATTGACGCACAAGGTCCATCCCTAAAACTGCATCTATATTACATATACTATCTAAAGGTGTTCCGTTATGTACCAATGCTATTACATTTTTGAAGGTCACATCACCCAATTGCATACTATCCAAATAAGCCAAACTACCATATTGAGAACTATAATCAATATATTCTACTCCTATACGGTCAGCTAATCTTTTTGACAGATAGGTTGTAGTTGCTCCAGTGTCAAACATAAATTGATACGCAACCCCATGAATCGTTACCGGTATATAATACCTGTTTGAAACCGGAGTTTGTTTGTCAAACAATACATCAGAATTATTCATCGTAAACGGAACTATCATATCCTTTGTATTGCGATGAATCACTATTGTTGAATCATATTTTGACAATGCCTTATTCCTTTTATGTATATCAAGCAGTTTGGTATAATCAATTGGGGCGCCAGACGTTTTTATCTGATCAATTAAACCATTAGCTTTATCTGCAGCCAAGCGATACATTCCACAACGTTCGTAATTCCCCAAAGCCATTTCAGCCAAACTTAGAGCCGCACCGCTACCTATTTGCTGCTGATGCGAATTTATTAATGTCCGGAACATACCAATAGCCTCTTTCTCTTTATTGAAGTTCTGTGCAATCATTGCTTCCGCCATTAAACCAACAAAGTCATATTGAATGGAATCCTTCAATAAAGGATACTCTTTCTCCAATGCGAACCAATTTGAAGTATTGATCAACTCGCTTATTCGCATATCAGCCTCTTGTGCATTCACTACTAAAGGAAGGCAGTATGCTATTAATATAAAGACTAATTTACGCATCTTCTTTATCCTAAAATCCTAAATATTTATTGCAAAGATACCAAAAATTATTGGAAATCACTCCTTTTGAAGGGATATTTCACATGAGAAAACTCAAGAAACACTTAAGGGATGTTATTGCCGATGAATGCCAGTATGTTTCCGCCATATTATGGTTCATCCGACAAATGCGTAGGCGTATATGATTATTTGTCATAAAAGAAGATAGCTAAGATTATCTCACTATCTTTGGTTGTCCAAACTAAAGTATCGTGTTATGAATCCCAGCTATCTGTATCATGCTTTCGGCGTACGCCATCACGAATGCACTAAAACAGAGTTCAAAGGTAATCAAAATATTCACTACATCCAAACTCGCAAGGATAAATTACGTTGCCCTGAATGCAATAGCCGGCATGTTATCCGTTCTGGTTGCATTTTCCGCGATATAAGATGCGTTCCTGTCGGTCATAGAGAGACCATATTACGCATTAAGGTTCAACGCCTTGAGTGTAAGGAATGTGGATGTGTCCGCCAGGAGAAGCTTCACTTCGTGACTGGTAAACGCTGTTACACCAATAAGTTTGCCAGATATGTTGTGGATTTGTCTCGCATAGGGACAATCAAGGATGTCGCTCAGTTCTTAAATCTTTCATGGGATACAGTCAAGGATATACAGAAACGTTATCTTCAACGTCACTATAGCAATCCCGACTTGAGCACTCTGGAATATATCGGTATCGATGAGTTTGCAGTCCGCAAGGGCCATGTATACAAGACTATAGTCGTGAATCTCCAAAATGGTCAGGTAGTATATGTCGGTAATGGCAAGGGGGCGGATGCTTTGGATAAGTTCTGGAAGAAAGTATGTAAAGCCAAGGCCCGGATTAAGGCCGTAGCTACAGACCTTTCCGCCGCATTCATATCCTCTGTAATGGAGAATGCCCCAGATGCAGCCTTGGTCTTTGATCATTTTCATGTGGTGAAGTTAATGAACGACACTTTAGACAAACTCAGAAGACTGGCATATAACCAAGAAGCGGATTTGATGAAGCGAAAGGTACTCAAAGGTACCAGATGGCTTTTGTTGTGCAATGGCGAGGATATTTACGATTCATATCACAAGAACAGGCTTGAAAATGCACTGGAAATGAACGCTCCGCTTATGAAGGGATATTATTTGAAGGAGGCGCTCCGTGAAATATGGATGCAGGTAGACAAGGAGCAAGCAGAAAAAGTCCTATGCGATTGGGGACGGCAGGCAAAGGACTCCAAAGTTCCACTGCTAATCAAGTTCGCAAATACGCTTATGGCTCACAGAAGTGGAATACTTGCATGGTATGACTACCACATCTCAACGGCTAAGTTGGAAGGAATAAACAATAAAATCAAAACAATGAAAAGGCAAGCCTACGGATATAGAGATGAGAAGTTCTTTGAACTCAAAATACTAGCTATGCATGAGAAAAAATACGCATTTACCGGATGAACCCATATTATGCAATGTGGTTCGATAAGATACAGCGCAGATAAAGGAAAAAGCAGTTACAAAATTTCGTAACTGCTTGATTTTTAAAGTGGACCTGCTTGGGCTTGAACCAAGGACCTCCAGATTATGAGTATCGCAAAATGATATTCCATGATATTCCCTTGTTCTGAAAGTATTCTGAATATCAGCGTCTTATAAAAATGTGACTTTCTCTGAATATCAGAAAATACCCCTAACTGAAATAAAATATTTACGCATTGTTTACGCAGAAACAGGATCCATACTCCTATAACTATTGTTCGTTTTGTAGTATATTAGCAAAAAAGACCAATAAGGGCACTAATAACAGAAAGAATAACTGTTATGAAAAACCACCACCCAAAGTGACCAGCTTTGAGTAAATGTTTGTTTACAAATGACAACTTTAGCATGGTTTGGTTTTCTAATAGTAATTCTTCTGCTCCACGGTAACTTTGAAATGCTTTCTCATATAGAGCCATTGCCCTGTCAGAATCTATTGACTCTGATTTTTTTGCATCAATCACATATTGCTGAGCATATTTTCTGTACTTAGAATAACTTGTCCAAAATACCCCCTTTTTATGAGTCAACCACATCTCACTATAGTATTTCTTCTCTTTGTATTCCAACGTGTCACTGATATATATATTCAATTGCTTGAAGCAATCATATATTAGTCTCCTCAGATGTCCCTCTGCCTTCGTCAACTCGGAGTCTATGAAGTGTCCGTCAGAGATGTCATTACGGTAGCAACGCGCAATATGGTCATTTAATGCTCTTATCTCATTCAAGAAGTTGTCTGGTAGCTTGTCATCAGACCTCCTTGCTTGGATGTCAGCAAGTAGCGGTTTTACCGTATCTCTATAATTTTTCAATATGTCTGCAATACGTTCATCCATTCCTTAAAAAATGAAATTATCGACTCGCTATAATTATTAACAATTTGGCCAACTACGACAGAAATAAAAATGCTTGAAAACCAACCTATGACAGTCCAACGATGAGAATTTCTTCTGGTGTTCTGCATTACTTGGACAGGTAATTCTCTATCAATCAACTTTTCAATTTTAGAATAGTACTTATATGCAGATTCATAATCTTCTAACGAATGAAGGTCATCTTTGTTACGACCTCTTCTTACACATTCTTTTGCTTGACTTCTTAGTGAATTGTACTTACCGATAAATTGACCGCTAGCTAGAATCCTACGATCTGAGACATTACACTTTTTTTCAAATGCAATCATTTTTTCGTCGAGATTCTTAATCAAATATTGATAACTTTGACTTATGCTTATGTCTAGAAATGACATTGCTTGACTAACTTGGGACTCACGGCTGTTTGCATCCGTGTCAGCTTCGCTAAGTGCTATAGAATCAAACATTGAGGCAACATTAAGAAGAAGGGGTTCTTCAAAATGCTCATTGCGCCCTTCAATCTCGGAGACCAGAGGGCGCAATGTATTATTATATTTGCTGTATAATACTGATATCTGCGGATGCATGCAACTTAAATTCTCTTCAAATAAGACTTGACTTTGTGCAACGACATAATGCGACCCATCTGAAGATAGATCGAGCCGCGAGGAGCCACATCCCGCGAATCTTTAATCTTGTAGGCACTATTGCCATATACCTTTGTGTTGACATTGGAAATAGCAGTAGAGCGCTGATGCGCATAATCCAAGCCTGTTGACTGTTGTATCAATGTGCGAGAATCATTGCTTAATGAAAATTTCATATTCCTTTCGTATTGATTACTTTTGTCGGGATACTTTTCGATTGCAAATTTACGTTTTTATTTTGACTCTAGCAAATTATTATGAAAAAAGTTATTGCTGTCCGGTAAACATGTGCAAGGGACTACAATCACTGATTTTCTTGCTTTACAAGCCCCCCTTGAAAGGGGATTAACGGCTGTCCGGTAAAAATCTCTTTGATAGATGAGAACAGACAAATCATATATGATTGTTATTTCCCATTTTAAGCTTTATCCTGCACTTTTCCCCCTAAAATGGCTTGTATGTATACCAAACATATCGGCTGTCCGGGGAAATGTTGTTTTTGAAACGCTTCATGATTTTTACCGGACAGCAATAAAAAAAGTGTGTAAAAATATTATTTCGGTCACAACAAGTTGAGTATATCACAAAAACAACAGAAAAATATTTTGTTTTTTACATACTTATAAACAAATTATTATTGCTCTTTTTTTAGTGTTATTTTCATACTCAATCCAAGTATGATAGTTAAAGATGCTCAAAGATACTCTATTTTCTGCCAGGCTATTACGTTCCATTGGGGAAATTGTTGTATCTTTGCATCGCATTAGCAATTAGAGTGGGCCATGCGCTCGGCGACATAAGGAGACGCTTGCTTAGGCAAGAACGAAATGTTGTTCTTCTTGTTTTGACAGGAAATGACAGAGCAGCGAGAACAGAATGATGTTTGCATCAATTATGTCGAGTCGTGAGGGAATAAGACGAAGTCAAAGTGAGTCTGCTCACCAGAACGTGGACTGGTAAAAATTCATTCCGATGGATCAATGTGCGGAAGGAGTATAGTCGGACATTACTCTACCTAACTTCACACGAGAGACTCTTCAGGGATTGGGACCGATTAGCATAAGCCCGGTTATCATACAGCGACAGAAGAGACCGAGATTGCACAGCTGCCTTTGATTATTGCTTCGACAATGGTCAAACGCAGTTGTTTTTATTAAAAGGAGCAAAACAAGCTGTTGAATTTTAAGGTTATTTACTACAAAATCCTCTTTTTGCTATTTTAACTTCTAGCAAAAATGCATCATAGATACTCTATGATACTTGGTGCCCGAAAAGGGGAGACTGAAATAAAATGTTTACGCATTGTTTACGCAGATAAAGAAAAAAGCAGTTACGAAATTTCGTAACTGCTTGATTTTTAAAGTGGACCAGCTTGGGCTTGAACCAAGGACCTCCAGATTATGAGTCTGTTGCTCTAACCAACTGAGCTACAAGTCCAATGCAAAGGAATTACCCTAAAAAGGTTTTTGCGTGTGCAAAGGTAGGTCTTTCCAATGAATTATGCAAATGTAAAGGTGAAAAATTTGGACTTCAGATAATAATTACCTAATTTTGCACTCCGAAATGAGCAGACGAATTGCAACCATAGGTTTTTTTGACGGAGTACATCTTGGACACCGGTTCCTTATAGGGCAAGTACTGGATATAGCACAGAAAAATGGGGCAGAAAGCCTCATCGTGACCATGTATCCGCACCCTCGTGCCATTGTGCAGCCCGGGTTCCAACCCCAATTGCTGACTACACTTGACGAAAAACTGAACTTGCTGAAAAAGACCAGAATCAGCAAGGTGGAGGTATTGCAGTTCGACAAGGAAATGAGCCGTTTGTCTGCCCGAGATTTCATGGAACAGATTCTGCATGAGAAACTGGGTATAGACTGCCTGGTAATGGGTTATGACCACCGTTTCGGACATGGTGGCGGCACAATGGAGCAATATAGGGAATGGGGAAAAGAACTGGGCATAGAAGTGTTGCAGATGGAAGCTTTTTCGGGCGAATATGTCAGCAGCAGTGCCATACGCAAACTTCTGCTTCAAGGTAACGTGGAAAAGGCCGCCAAACTGCTTGGCCGACCATACGAATTGTGCGGCAACGTGGTGGACGGCTATAAAGTGGGCCGCACAATTGGTTTCCCCACGGCCAACCTTTGTCCGGAAAAGGGGAAACTGATTCCAGCCCCTGGTGTGTATGCAGTTTGGGTAATATTGCCCAACGGAGACCGCTACAAAGGCATGCTTAATATAGGAAACCGCCCCACGCTGGACAACGGGGACGGTATTTCCATAGAAGCGCATCTGTTGCATTTCAAGGGCGACTTATACAACCAACCCTTGAGGCTTCTGTTCGGCAACAGAGTGCGCGACGAACATCGTTTCGGCTCCTTGGAAGAGTTGCAGCTGCAACTCCGCCAAGATGCCGTATCTGCTGAACTTTTACTCGGCTAACACCCCGAACTCTGCGCCACTGGCAAAGTCGTTACCGCCATGGCTGTTCAATGCCGTGAAACGGAGATAACGCGCCTTTTGGCTCTTGTCAAAGAGCACTTTCTTTTCCTTGGCGTCTGCGGAGAATTCGCCCTGACAAACTGGTGCCGACCATGTCTTTCCATCAAGACTCACCTCAATCTTATATCCCTTAATGTTACCATTGGAACTTCCGTCTTGACGGGGCAGATAAGTGAATCCTTTAAGTGTCTTGGCCTCTCCGCAATCAAAGTCTATCCAGTGGGGGTACTTGGGTACGGTGATGCTGTACATGGTATGCCAAATGGTACTGGGATTTCCGTCTACGAGGTTTTTAGCCACCTCGCCAGCGGGTCCTTCCTCGCTGCTAACATACGAAACAACAACGGGAACGTTCTCAATCTTCTCGAAGGTTGCAGTTGTCTTAACCTGCTCTTCGCCCACATACCATGCTGTTACAATTCCGCCATCGCGCAAAGGAATGGCCTGACCCTCTTCATACTTCTGAGGCTTAGCGGGCTTCTTGGCTTCGGGAGTCTGCACAGTATACATGATTCCATCACCAGTGTCAACATTGAGGTCGCCTGTGATGGTTGCATTACCAGCACGGTCGCGAACGATGGTTACAGGGCAACGATAAGCGGTGAGAACATGAGAACGCTCAACCACATCCTGGCCTTCAAAAACAGGACGGATAACGAAACTCATCTGGTGGAGCGCACCCTTCACACAATCGTGCTCCAGGGGACCGCCCTGTCCACAACTGTTGCCGCCCAAACCGGTTACCTGGCAATCCAAATGCAGATAAGTTCCGTCTGTCTTGGGCAATTCGTGGGGATGGGATGCCAATGTCATCTGCAAGGCACTCCAAGGCAGTGCGGATGTGCTCATGCGCTGTTCGTAATCGGCCACAAAGAGTACACCATCGCCCTTCTTGGTTGTCAGAGCACACCAGCTTACGTCTTCGCGGTTACCCATGCTCTGAGGCTTGGCAAAATTGATGAACTGGTCCTTTACGGCACTCTTGTACAAAGAAATGAACGAACCTGTCTTGCGGTCGGCATAGTTGTTGTTGGGACCGCGTCCGTAATAGGTGTACTGGTTATACTGCAAAGGCAGCTTCATGGCATAACCCAAGCGAGGCAGTGAAATACTGGGATCACTGGACACAATACTGCTCACCACATTGATGCTGCCGTCCTGGAATACGGTATAACGCTGGGTTGTGGTGAAATGGAAGTCATCCGCCTTCATTTCGGGACCGTTCTTCACTTCCAGAATGGGATTACCGGCCTTTCCTGGACGATACACTTCCTGTCCCTTATGAGAAGCCTGGCTCACTACATTATATATAATACTGATGCTGCCGTCCTTTTCATTGATAACAATGGGGGCTGCGGTGGTGCGATGCTTCAGGTTATAAAGCCCATTGTGGAACCATTGTCTCCAAGCCCAGTTGTCATTATCCACAGGAGCGCGGAATGCGTCAATCTTGGGGCCGTTTCCTGCTTCAATCACAGTTTTCCCCTTATAGACCAATGTATTGATACTACCATTGGTGTCGTCAAAAGAGACATGGAAATCGCTTCCTTGTATATCTGTTTCCGTTCCACCACGAACAACCTTGAGAGCTGCACCATTTGTGGCCACCTCGGTTATATTCTTGTAAGGAGAATCCACACCGCTGCGGAATTCAAACTGTTCCGCCATTTGCACGTAGCCTTTCCTTGCCCAAGGCATATTGCGGGGAAGGAGGAATTCAATGTCAACGGTCACATTGTCCCATCCCTGCTGGCTGAGTATCTTGACGGGAAGCTGTACCTTCTTGGCAGTGCGGGGAGCAAGTCCGGAAATGCCCTGTACAGGACCTTCTTCTATAATCTTGCCGTCCTGGCGCACCTTGTACACCACATCATGGTTCAGCGGTATGAAATAGTGTTTGTTGAACACTTCAATCTGGCATTTGCCGGCATCAACCAATTTCACACCTACATTCTGATAAACCTTCTTCACCTCAAAGTATTGGGGTTTGGGGCTAAGGTCAGGCAACATGATTCCATTCATACAGAACATACCGTCATTGGGCCAGTCGCCGTGGTCGCCACCATAACCAAAATACTTGTATCCATCAGGAGTATAAGTGTCAATTGCCTGGTCTACCCAGTCCCAAATGGCAGCACCGCAGAAGTAGTTGGTACTTTCCATTGCCGTCCAATAGTCAATCAGGTTTCCGGCTGCATTACCCATAGAGTGGGCATATTCAGAAATATGGTAAGGATACTTCACATTTGCGTTACCCGTTGCGACATGCTGAACCCAAGCCACAGAGGGATACTGGTTAGAGCCCATATCCACAATATTGTTGTTACGTTCGTATTGTACGGGACGGCTTCCGTCATAGTCCTTAATGGCCTGATAAGCCGCAACAAAGTTGTCACCGGGACCAGCTTCGTTACCCAAACTCCAAATCACAATGGCGGGACTGTTCACATGCGTGCGTACCATTTCTACGTTACGCGCAACGTGTGCGGCACGCCATTCCTTGGGATGAGAAAGAGAGGCGTCGCCATAATAATACTGGTGACTCTCAATATTAGCCTCATCCTCGAGGTACAATCCGTACTTGTCTGCCAAATAGTACCAATAAGGATCGTTGCAGTAGTGGCTGTTGCGGACATGGTTGATATTGCCCTGCTTCATCAGGAATACCTCCTTCTCCATCTGCTCGCGGGTAATGGCATGTCCACGGCTGGGATTAGTCTCATGACGGTTTACTCCCTTCATCTTGATAGGCTTGTCATTCACGTAGAAATAACGTCCGGCCAGTCCGAATTCATCATCCTGAGCCGCCGTCTGACGGATTTCCACTGTACGAATTCCGAAATATGTACTGGTACGGTCAATAACACGGTCTTTTTTGTCTTTCAGTTCGGCCACCAACACATAACGATATGGCATTTCCGCACTCCAAAGTTTGGGATTATCAACCGAAAATTCTGTATGGTTAAGTACCTTCTTTCCATTTACAATTTCATCCAAGGCATTCTGTGCGCTCTTTACTGCAGCAAAAGTGGCGTCTGCGTAAAGTTCAACCGGGAAAACAGAATACTCCATCTTATATCCCTTCGCAGCTTTCTTGCCCATATTGCGCACTTCAGCATCCACCGTAATTGTGGCCTGGTTAGCTACCAGTGTGCGTGTGCGTACGGCCAAATCACGGATTTCCAACTCAGGAGTACTGGTCAGGTATGTGCTGCGGATAATACCGGGCAGGCGGAACATATCCTGTGACTCCAAGAATGAAGCATCGCTGCTACGGTAAACCTCAACCGCCACAATATTCTCACCCTTTTCGTTCAGGAACGGAGTGATGTTGAACTGGGCTGTATTGCGGCTATTCTTGCTGAATCCGACATACTTGCCGTTTATCCACAGATAGAAGAAACTGTCCACACCATCAAAATTGATAAATACCTGACGGCCTTTCCAATCTGCGGGCACTGTAAACGCACGACGGTAAGAACCCACTTCGTTGGGGTATTTATAAGTGGTATAGCGAGTGTCTGTGGGCACACGCATCACACCTTCTTTCCAGTCATCAACAGCTACGCGATGTTGGAAAATAACTGGTTGGTTTACATATACAGGCAAGCCATACTTCATGGTTCCATCTGGACGAAGTCCCTGCACATTCCAGCATCCGGGCACCGCAATATCATCCCAGGCAGAAACATCGAATTCCGGTTTTGCAAAGTCTACAGGGCGTTTGTCTGGCGATGCCACCCAATGGAATTTCCATGTACCATCAAGCGTCTGATGGTAAGTGGACGCTTCGGGCAATACATTACGGGCCTGTTCCTGCGTGGCAAAGTGGAACATATAGGCTTGGGGTTGTTCCTTGTTTAGCGAAAGTTGCTCGGGGGATTGCCATTCCGTACCGGCAGGACTTTCTTGAACTCCATACTTAAAACCTTGCAGTGCCTCATTTTGTGCTTGAGAACAAACTGAAGCCATCAGGCATAAAGCCGCGATTGTTTGTCGTATCATACTGTATTCGATTTTATTGATTTTCAAATATATTTTTGGAAACAGAGGCAAACTACATCTTATTATTCACTGATTAGAGTACCATTCGAACCATCCAAATTATCCGCCCTGGTTATCATTACACGAGCGACGCCCTTATTGATGGCGTCATAAGCATTCTCCAGCTTTGGGAACATTCCACCTGAAATTACACCATCGGCCACCAGTTGCTGAAACTTTTCTTTTGTGATATGGGAAATCACGCTATTGTCATCATCAGCATCACTCAGTACACCGGGCTTTTCAAAACAGAAAGTCAGCGTAACATCGTAAAACTCGGACAGCGCACAAGCCACCTGGCTGGCAATGGTGTCTGCATTAGTATTGAGCATGTGTCCCTTTCCATCATGAATCAGCGGTGCCATTACCGGCACCACGCCTTGTTCTAAGAGTGTTTTAAATGCATGACCATCGGCACAATCCACATCGCCAACCCAACCATAATCCACATCCTTGACCGGACGTTTATGGCCTTGTATTACGTTCATATCAGCTCCGGTCAGTCCCAATGCATTCACACCTCTTGACTGCAAGCCGGCTACCGCATGTTTGTTGACAAGACCGCCATATACCATAGTCACGATGTCAAGCATCTTTTCGTCGGTTACACGCCGACCGTTGATCATCTGACTTTCTATGCCAAGGTCTGCTGCTATACGGGTTGCCGCACGTCCGCCACCATGCACAAGCACCTTGTTTCCTGGCAATGCCGCAAAATCGTCCAACAAACGACAAAGCGACTCTTCGTTTTCCAAGATGGCTCCGCCCACCTTAATCACAACAACTTTCTTCATATACAAAAGGTTTTATTCCAAATAGGTATAACCATAAAGGCCTGCACGATAATTGCTGATAAACTCCTTGCCTTCCGCAGCAGTGATCTTTCCGTCCTTTATTGCCTTGCTGACCCAGATTTCAAGACGACGTACCAGTTTCTTTGGATCATACTGAACATATTCCAGCACATCAGCCACGGTTTCTCCATCAATCACCTGGTCTATCTTGTAGCCCTTTTCATCCACAGAGATATGCACAGCGTTGGTGTCTCCAAAAAGGTTGTGCATATTTCCCATAATTTCTTGGTAAGCACCCACTAGGAAGACACCAATGTAGTAATGCTCTCCTGCTTCAACCTTGTGCAAAGGCAGATAGCTGGTCTGCTGTCCGCCGTTCACATAGGCTGTAATCTTTCCGTCCGAATCGCAAGTGATATCCTGAAGCGTCGCGCTTCTGTCGGGCCTTTCCGAAAGACGTGAAATAGGCATAATGGGGAACAGCTGGTCAATACCCCAAGAATCGGGCATGCTTTGGAAAAGGCTGAAATTACAGAAATACTTGTCTGACATTCGTTTATCCAACTGACGCAACTCATCGGGAACATGCTTCTGGTGATGCGCCAATTCTGCCACTTCGTGACTGATTGCCCAGTATAGGCTTTCTATCTGGGCGCGCGTCTTCAGGTCAATTATGCCGTGACGGAAAAGGTCCAAGGCTTCTTCACGAATATCCTCTGCATCGTGCCAATCTTCCAACAAGGAACGGCCACTCAGCTTGTCCCAGATCTCAGTCAGGTCATGTACCAGTTTATGGTCATCCTGCGAGGGTTGGAAATCCTCAGGCATCTTCGGTGCCGTTACACTTTCCAGCACATCCAGAATAAGCACACTATGATGAGCCGTCAATGAGCGTCCACCCTCAGTAATAATATTAGGATGAGGTATTCCACATTTGTCCGACGCTTCCACCAACGTATAGACACAGTCATTCACATATTCCTGAATACTATAGTTCACACTGCTCTCGCTGTTGCTGCTTCGCGTTCCGTCATAATCGACACCCAGTCCGCCTCCACAATCGACAAACTCGATATTGAAGCCCATAGCGTGCAATTGGACATAGAACTGTGCAATCTCTCGCAATGCAGTACTGATTCTGCGAATCTTTGTAATCTGGCTTCCGATATGGAAATGAATCAGTTTCAGACAATCACGCAACCCCATTTCGTCAAGCAATTCCAAAGCCATGAGCAGTTCGGATGAGTTCAGTCCGAACTTGCTGGCATCTCCACCGCTCTCGCTCCACTTTCCGGCTCCGCTGCTGGCCAGTTTGATTCGTATACCCAGATTAGGTCGCACGCCAAGTTTCTCTGCAGTCTCGGCAATAATCTTCAGTTCCGGAAGTTTTTCCACCACCAAGAACACTCGCTTACCCATCTTTTGCGCTAAAAGTGCCAGTTCGATGAAGTTCTGGTCCTTGTGTCCGTTACAGATAATGAGGCTGTCGCTGTCCATATTCGTCGCCAGCACAGCGTGCAGTTCGGGTTTTGAACCAGCCTCCAGACCCAGGTTGTAGCGTTTGCCGTGGCTGATGATTTCTTCCACCACTGGACGCATTTGATTTACTTTGATAGGAAAGATTATAAAATGCTCTCCATTATAGTTGTACTCCTTACCCGCTTTGCGAAAACATTCGTCTGTCTTCTCAATGCGGTTATCAAGGATATCAGGGAATCGAAGCAAAACCGGAGCCGTAACATGTCTTGTGGCCAACTGGTCCACCACATCTTTCAAATCTACTTGGATACAATTTTTCTTGGGAGTAACAAACACATGGCCTTTCTCATTGATGCCAAAGTAGTTTACACCCCATCCTTTGATGTTGTACAGTTCCTCCGAATCTTCAATACGCCATTTTTTCATAAGCCTAATTCTTTGCGCAGCAATGCCACACTTGTTTTTATTTTATCGTAATTATCTAATAAACTCACATCAAGCACGTGCTTGGCCTGCAGATAATACTTCTCACGTTTCTCCAATGATTCACGGATAAAGTCTATCAGCTCTTCTTCTGTTTTTCCTTTTATGAGGGGACGGACTACCTTACCCATTTTCAGATGCATGGCCAGGACTTCAGGTTCTGCCTTCAAATAGACGGTTTCCGAGTTAGAATTGAGGTATTCCATATTGTCAAAAAAACAAGGTGTACCTCCACCGCATGAAAGCACCACATTCTCGAACTCAGCCACTTCATGTAGCATATTATGTTCTATTTCTCGGAAGCCTTCCTCACCACGTTCCTCAAATAGTTGTTCCACAGTACGGTGAAAGCGCATCTGTATGTACCAGTCCAGGTCATAGAAAGGCACCCCCAAAGAGGCCGCCAACTGGTGGCCTACGGTGGTCTTGCCCGCACCCATGAATCCTAATAATACTATTCTCACCATACTTTCAGTGTGTTTTCTTTATGACACAATGTTACTTTTTCTTTGTATAGCGTCTTTTCTTTACAACAGCGCCCTCGGCAGTATCTTCCTCTTGCTGACCATTAACAATAGCCATACACTCTTCATATTGCAATTCACGGGCACGTTCATGCATACTCTTGGGCAGTCTGTAATTGGCTCCCTTATAGCACAGATAGGGGCCATAACGGCCATTGAGTACTTCCAATTCAGCATCTTCCTCGAATTGTTTCAAATGGCGTTCCTTCTCAGCCAGATGATGACGATGCAACAGAATCACGCTTTCCTCAAATGTCATTTTCAGGGGATCAAGCGTTTTGGGAATGGAAACATACATGCCGTTGTGTGATACGTAAGGACCAAACTTACCCGCACCCACAATCACAGTCTTTCCTTCGTATTCGCCCATTACACGGGGCAGTTTGAAGAGCTCCAAGGCTTCTTCCAATGTGATTGTCTCCAGGCTCTGACCCTTCTTCAACTGGGCAAAACGAGGTTTGACCACAGCATCGCTACTGCCAATCTGGGCTACCGGGCCAAAACGGCCAATCTTGACCATTACCGGCTGTCCAGTCTTGGGATCATTACCAAGCAAGCGCTCGCCCACCTTGTGCTCGCTGTGGGTATTGATAGACTTATCCACGAGAGGCTCAAAATCGGCATAAAAATCCTTTAATACGTTCTTCCACTCGGCATTGCCTTCGGCTATGTCGTCAAATTTCTTCTCCACATCAGCGGTAAAGTTGTAATCCATGATGTCAGGGAAATTTGCCAACAAGAAATCATTGACTACAATACCGGTATCCGTGGGAAGCAATTTTCCACGCTCAGCGCCAACGGTTATCTGGCGCGTCTCAGCCGCTACCTGGCCATCTGCCAACGTCAGCGTCTGATAATTTCTCTCCTCTCCTGGCTTGTCACCCTTCATCACATATTCGCGCTGCTGGATGGTTGTAATGGTTGCCGCATAGGTACTGGGGCGTCCAATACCCAACTCTTCCAATTTACGAACCAGGCTTGCTTCGTTATATCTCAAAGGGCGCTGCGCAAAGCGTTGGGTTGCCACAATCTGGTTGTACTGCAATTTATCAGCAACCTTCATCACGGGCAGTTGCGCACTGTCCTCCTCTGCCATTCCCTCTTCCTGTGTTTCCTTATAAACCTTGAGGAAACCGTCAAACTTCACGATCTCGCCATTGGCCACAAAGAAATCTTCCATCCCGTCAATCGATATCATGACAGTGGTCTTCTCTATTTCCGCATCTGCCATCTGGCTGGCGATTGTACGTTTCCAAATCAGATCATAAAGGCGTTTCTCCTGAACAGTTCCCTCTATCTGGATCTGGTCCATGTAAGTAGGTCTGATGGCTTCGTGAGCTTCCTGCGCGCCCTTGGAATGAGTCGTATACTGGCGGGTCTTAACATATTCCTCACCCATCTGCTCACAAATCACCTTCTTGCTTGCGCCCAGACACAGACTACTCAGATTCACGCTATCCGTACGCATATACGTGATGCGTCCGTTTTCATAAAGATGCTGGGCAACCATCATGGTCTGCGCCACAGTAAATCCCAATTTGTGGGCTGCCTCTTGCTGCAAGGTACTGGTGGTAAAAGGAGCTGCAGGCATACGCTTCTGGGGTTTCGTGGTCACGTCCTGCACTGTGAAATTAGCCTTCACACACTTTTCAAGGAACTCGTTTGCCGCCTGTTCCGTGGAAAAGCGGCGGTTCAGTTCTGCTTTCACTTCGTTTCCGTCTTTTGTCATGAAAAGCGCCGTTACTCTATAAGCGTCTTCTCCTACAAAATTCTGGATTTCCCGTTCGCGTTCCACAATCAGCCTCACTGCCACACTCTGCACACGACCTGCGCTGAGCGAAGGCTTTACCTTGCGCCACAATACAGGGCTTAACTTGAAACCAACAATACGGTCCAAGACTCTGCGGGCCTGTTGGGCATTTACCAGATTCAAGTCAATATCGCGCGGATGTTGTATAGCCTCCAGAATGGCTGGTTTGGTAATTTCATGAAATACGATTCGCTTTGTGTTTTCGGGCTTCAGTTCGAGTACCTCATACAAGTGCCAGCTGATGGCCTCTCCTTCGCGGTCTTCATCGGATGCCAGCCAGACGGTTTCCGATTCTGATGCCATTTTTTTCAATTGCGCCACCACACGAGCTTTGTCTGAAGGCACCTCATATTGGGGATCAAAAGTTTCCGGATCCAGGCTGAACGACTTTTTCTTCAAGTCACGGATATGGCCGTAACTTGAAAGCACCTTATAATCCGAACCCAGGAATTTTTCAATTGTCTTAGCCTTGGCCGGGCTCTCCACTATCACAAGATTTTGCTTCATCAGGTCTTATTTAATTTATGATTTGGGCGCAAAGATAATGCAAAAATATTTGTTACACATTATTTATATCATTATTTTTTATTAGTCCACATCATTTTCAAACGAATTACACCCTTGCGGACAGAAAGCAAGCCAAACTCCTGAGGCATTATCTGCTCCCAAGGAATCCAGGCCAGGCTCTCCGCATCATCCATTGCCTTGGCCTCTTGCGTCCCCTTTACCCTGCAAAGGAAAAAAAGGTCCATTGTGTGCACATCCAACCCGCTGTAAGGATAAATATTGGGGATGGAAAACAGGTAGTCACACTGCTCCACCTCAAGCCCAGTTTCCTCAAATACCTCGCGGGCAACTCCCTCCTCTGCCGTTTCCGCACAATCCAAAAAGCCGCCAGGAAGGTCCAGCGTCCCTTTGGCAGGTTCCTTCGCCCGCCTCACCACAAGCAGTTCATCGCGTTCGTTCACAATCACCGCCACCGTGGCTCCGCTAGGATTGAAAAAATAGACAAATCCGCAATCGGCACAGCGCTTGCTCTTTTCATTGTTTGTCACAAAATTCGGGCTGCCACAAACGGGACAATACCGAAATATGCCCAAAGGATGGGGTTTATCTTTGCATTTTGTCATCTTTGCTTTATATTTGTGTGCAAACATACATTTTTTTTATCATTTTTCCAATCATTATAAAATTTCTTTTCATTTTTTCATTACCTTTGTTGATATTAACTTGAATATATTACTCTGATTATGGACACAATCACTATTTGGTACGAATCGCTCGACCCCACATTGCGCGTGTATTGGACTATTGCCATTGCCGCATCTTTGGTTTTCATCATCCAAATGACACTCACCTTCATTGGCATCGGCGACCACGATGCAGACCTGTCTATGCCCGACGCAACGGACATCCCCGATGGCGACACACTGGACACCGGAGGCGCCATGCAATTGTTCACCATCCGCAATCTGATAAACTTCCTCTTGGGTATTGGATGGGGAGGCGTCTGTTTTTGGAGTGTCATTCCGCTTCGTCCTTTGCTGGCCATCGTAGCCATTTTGTGCGGAAGCGTTTTCGTTGCCATGTTCCTCTTCATGTTCAGGCAAATGAAGAAACTGGAAAGCAATGGGGCATTCCGTATCCAGGACTGCGTGGGCATGGTCTGTCCGGTATATTTACGCATTCCCGCCGCTCGCGAAGGACAGGGCAAGGTGCAAATCAGCCTGCATGGAAGTGTACAGGAAATCTCCGCCATGACCGATGGTACTTTTATTCCCACAGGTGCCCGTGTCAGGGTTATCCAGGTCATTGATGACAACACGCTGCTGGTTGAGCCCATTTGAAAAGCATCAAAAAAAGAGAAGAGACTACATCTAAAGTAATTAAAACCATTTAATCTGTTCAACATCATGTTTCCATTGTATTTTATCGTGATTGGAGTCATAGTGCTTGTCTTTCTTTTTATAGCACTTATCAATCGTTATCGTCGTTGTCCTTCAGACAAGATTCTGGTTATCTATGGCAGTAAAGGCACCAATAAGAGCGCCAAGTGCGTGCATGGAGGAGGTGCGTTCGTATGGCCCATCATAGAAGATTACGCCTATCTGGGCCTGACCCCCATCAGCATTGACGCCAATCTGACCAACGCCCTCAGCCGACAGAACATCCGTGTGGACGTACCTTGCCGTTTCACCGTGGGTATCAGCACAGACCCCGAAAGTATGCTGGCCGCAGCCGAGCGCCTGTTGGGGCTGACCGCCCAGCAGATTCAGGAGCTCGCACGAGACATCCTCTTCGGACAATTGCGTCTGGTCATTGCCACAATGAGCATTGAAGAACTTAACTCTGACCGCGACAAGTTCCTGGAGGCCATCAGTGCCAATGTGGAAGTAGAACTGAAGAAAATCGGCTTGCGTCTTATCAATGTAAACGTAACAGACATTAAGGACGAGAGCGGCTATATCGAAGCACTTGGACAAGAAGCTGCCGCCAAGGCCATAAACGAAGCCAAGGTGCGCGTGGCTGAACAGGAAAAGGTGGGAGAAATCGGTAAGGCCGAGGCTGTCAGAGAAACCCGCATCCGCACCGCAGAAGCCAATGCTGAAGCCGTTAGAGGAGAAAACGAAGCCAAAATTGCCATTGCAAATAGCGAGGCCAACCGTCGCGAGAAAGAAGCCGAAGCACAGCGAAAGGCCACTGCAGCCGAAAAGGTGGCACAGGCACAAGCACTCGAAGAAGCCTACGCAGCCGAGCAAAAGGCCGAAGAGGCACGCGCCAACCGTGAACGCTCCACCCAAACCGCCAATGTAATCGTAGCGCAAGAAATTGAGAAGCAAAGACTTGTACTTGCAGCGGAAGCCGAGGCTGAACAGAAGCGCGTAAACGCAAAGGGTGAGGCCGACGCCATCTATGCCAAGATGGAAGCCGAAGCCAAGGGTCTGTATGAAATGCTGGCCAAGCAGGCTGCTGGTTATGACAAGATGATACAGGCCGCAGGAGGTGATGCCACCAAGGCATACTCATTGCTGCTCCTGGAAAAACTGCCAGAACTGGTAAAGACCCAGGTAGAAGCCATAAAGGGAATCAACATAGACAAGGTTACCGTTTGGGACAACGGAGGCACCGCAGATGGAAAGACCAATACCGCCAACTTCCTCTCCGGTCTGATGAAAAGTATCCCTCCCTTGAATGATCTTTTTGACCAGGCAGGCATGTCGCTTCCTGAATATTTGGCAAAGAAGAAAGAAGAGAACGCATCTATAGAAACAGCAGAGATAGAAGAATAAAAAACTGAGAATCACGTTTTTACAGGCTGGGCATTACAATTGCAATGTCCAGCCTTTATAATGACAATACAACCGGATTTCACTAAAATGCGACCTCTTTAGCAAAAAAACAATTAAAACATTTGGTCAATTCAGCAAAAACATCTACCTTTGCAGCGCAAAAAGCCCAGATGGCGGAATCGGTAGACGCGCTGGTCTCAAACACCAGTGGGGCAACCCATCCCGGTTCGATCCCGGGTCTGGGTACAGAAGCGGAGAGAGTTGAAAAACCTCTCCGCTTTTTTTGTATTCCTAAGACATAAGGGTGGTTCTAAAAATTCTGAATTTAGGTTTTACCTTTTCTGGTGTTCTCCGTTTCGGCCGCTTTTCGTCTCTTTCGGTGTCATTTTGTCAAGCCTCATCAGTCACATAGCTCGCTATGCTCCTTCTTCAACTTACAAAAGCACACACGAAAATAGAACGAAAATCAACCCGGCATAATTTTTAGAACCACCCTTAATTGGTGGCCTGTACACGCTTGGATATATAGGTTCAGCGGAATTGAAGAACAAATACATCAAAATTGTTTGGCGGCTATAATGAATTTGTTTTTTAGCCACACTGAAAAAGTTTTTTGTCAACGATAAAAAGTTCATCCCAAGGTTTGGGATGTACGTTTCAAACTTTGGAACAAAACTTTTGCCTCAGAGAAAGAACTTTTATAGCACTGTCCTACAACTTTTTAAGCACTATGTTTCAGGAATGTCACAAGTGTACAGATAAACAGAGATTATAGATTGCCCGAAAACACATCCCTTTCACACCTATTCACCAAAGGCTGCATGCAGCGTCATCCAAGCAACAATGAGGCTGTTTTTCATAAGAATGCGGCAACATTCTTGACATAAGTCAATAAAAAGCGGAAAAATACGAAAAAAGGAGTGTAGGGTTTGCACGTAAACGAGAAAACCACTAATTTTGCATCGTGTTTTTCATGGTATTAGATTTTTAAGGTTAATGAAAAGGAGTGGTTGTCGTGATGACAGCCTTCTTTTTTATCCGGACGTCTGGTCATCATGCCAAGCACAAGCGAACAAAAAATCTCACTAAACAACAGAAAGGAGAAAAGACCTATGAAGACAATCATCAAGAATTTCCTGTTAATCAGCACCATCGTACTGCCCGGATGCACTTCTCAGAAGGAAACCACTCTGGAGGACATTGCCGGACAATGGAACATTGAATCCGCTTGCGGACAAAGTACAGCAGAAGGCGAAGCCCAAGCTTTCATCAACTTTGGCGAGAACGGAGAAATGACCGGCTGCACCAGCGTAAATAACTTCTTCGGACAATATGCATTAAAAGATGGCAAACTGGTGCTTGAGAACATCGGCATGACACGCCGAATGGGAGCCAGCATGGAGGTTGAGATGGCCGTTACGGAAGCCCTGAACGCCATTTCCACCATTGAGGTAAAGGACAGCACCGCCACCATACTGAACGAGGAGGGAAAAGTTATTATGACCCTGAAAAAGTAAATAAAGCAATGGAAAAAGCAAAAGTATATTTTACCGATTTCCGCACAAAAGCCAACGGCGACGGCCTGCCCACCAAACTGAAGAAGCTTATCCGAAAGGCAGGTATTGCCGACCTTGACCTGGAAGGCAAGTTTGTGGCCATAAAGATGCACTTCGGCGAGATGGGCAACATCAGCTATCTGCGCCCCAACTATGCCCGTGCAGTGGTGGATGTGGTGAAGGAACTGGGCGGAAAGCCTTTCCTTACCGACTGTAACACGCTCTATCCCGGCAGCCGTAAGAATGCACTGGAGCATCTTTATTGTGCCTGGGAAAATGGCTTCACACCGCTCACCGTGGGTTGTCCCATCCTCATTGGCGATGGCCTGAAGGGCACAGACGACGTGGAAGTGCCTGTAGAGGGAGGCGAATACGTGGAAAAAGCCAAAATTGGCCGTGCTGTAATGGATGCCGATGTATTCATCAGTCTGAACCACTTCAAGGGTCATGAAATGACCGGATTCGGCGGTGCCATCAAGAATATTGGTATGGGATGCGGCTCGCGTGCCGGAAAGTGCGAGCAGCACATCAGTGGAAAGACCGAGATTGCCCAGGATCTGTGTCGCGGCTGCAAGCATTGCCTTGCTCAATGCGCCAACAATGCCCTTGTATTTGACGAGGAGAACAAGAAAATGTCGGTGAATACGGACAATTGTGTTGGTTGCGGCCGCTGCATTGCCGCCTGCAACTTCGACGCCATCTCATCAACAGACTATCATGCGCCTCAGCTTCTGAACTACAAGATGGCAGAATACGCCAAGGCAGTCATTGACGGACGTCCCCACTTCCACATTTCTCTGGTACTGGACATCTCGCCAAACTGCGACTGCCACCCAGAGAACGACGCCCCCATCCTACCCAACATCGGAATGTTCGTTTCAAAAGATCCGCTGGCGCTTGACCAGGCTTGTGTGGACGCCTGCCTTGCAGCCACTCCGATGCCGGGAAGCCAGCTCTACGATCGCATGCATCGTCCCGACTTCCATGACCATCACGACCACTTCAAGAATTCAACCCCCGAATCGGAATGGAAATCTTGCCTGGAACATGCCGAAAAAATTGGTATCGGAAGCCGTGAATATGAATTGGTGAAATAAACACTCTCACCATTATATCACAAATGGCCGCAGACTGGTTTCTCCAATCTGCGGCCATTCGTATTATATCATGTGAATCAGAAGAACATGCTGATAATCTGAATAAACAAAATGAGGAAGACCATGGCAATGGGATAAACCGTGGCGTATGCCACACTGGGCACGTTGCTGTCTGCCATAGAATCCGCCGCCACTAGACCCGGCGTACTGGTCATACCTCCTGTGATGGCACCCAACATGTCAAGCGGACTGATTTTCAACAAGTATCTGCCCACCAGCATGGCCGAGAACATAGGCACAAGAGTTACAATAGCACCCACGCCAAACATCAGCAAACCACTTTCCTGGAAGGTCTCCACCAGATTCTTTCCGGCAGAGGTTCCTACCTCCGCAAGGAAAAGGAGCAGACCCAACTGTCTGAGCAACTGATTGGACGCTCCAGACATAGTCCACAGCACAGGGCCAGTTTTTCCCACCGCGCCAAGAATCAAAGCCACAATGAGCACACCGCCGGTCAGTCCTGGGGAGAATGAGAAACTATCAGAGAAGGAAATGGACAACTTGCCGAAAAGCACACCAAGAACAATACCCATGGCAATGGGGAAAAAGTCTGTATCGGAAACCTTCTTGGCATCATTGCCCAGAAGTTTGGTCACATCCTCTAAATCCTCCTTCTCTCCTGCTACCATCAGCTTATCACCGAATTTCAGCACCAGATTGGGCGAGGGAGCAATGTCAATTCCGCTTCGGCGAACACGAGTTACGGTGCAGCTATAACGATACTGCAAGTTGAGTTCTCCCAACATTTTGTTTACCGCATGCTTGTTCGTGAGCAACAAGGAAACCACCTCCTGCGTATGGTGCAAAGGCAGTTCGCCTTCCAATCGTTTTCCGATAAGCAGTTCCATCTGCTTCAAAGCCTCATCGCTTCCGACAGCTTGAATGATATCACCTTCGTGCAGAACAGAGTCTGCCTGAGGAATAACAATGTCATCTCCATGCTTAAGGCGCGAAACCACAGCACCGGTCATGGAGCGCACGTTAATCTGGCGCAAGCTCTTTCCGAATGCCAATTGGTTCGTAACCATAAACATACAGGTTGCAAGTTCGGGATACTGTCCTCTGCGTTCCGCTTCCAGGCGCTCCGCTTCCTTCTGCAAGTCAACACGCCACATCTTGGGCATCAGTTTGACAAAGAGTATTACACCGATTACACCGAAGGGATAGGCCACACCATAGGCAATAGAAGCCAAAGGTGAATTGGTACAATCAATGGCCACAGCCAGACCGGGCGTACTGGTTAGCGCTCCGGAAATCAGTCCCACAATACTGGGAGTGTCCATGCCGAAAGCAAACTTCAAACCGACAGCCGCCACACACGCCGAGGCGATAATGAGCATGGCAATGACAATGAGCGCCTTTCCCTTGCTGCGGAAAGAATCAAAGAAACCTGGGCCGGCCTGTATGCCAATGGTAAAGATGAAAAGCACCAATCCGAAATTACCCAGTTCCTTGGGAATGAACACACCAAAGTGCCCGAAAAGCAAGGCTATGAAAATCACGGCCGATACATCGAGAGAAAGTCCCTTAACCTTGATGCGGCCCAACATAAAGCCAAGCGCAACCATCAGGAATAACGAGAAATAGGACGATTGTAACAATTGTGCAAACATAGAAATAAAGACGTTTATCTAATACATTATTATATATACACTTTTACACCACCCAATCATTCGGCTGGCTTGTAGGGTTGATTCTTCTTTCGGGGATTCCACAGATTAAGAACCGTGTTCTCTGTCTGGACGGCAAACTTATAGAAATCGGAATCTACCGCACCCAGGTCCACTGTACATCCGCCATCGGTTACAGGCACTGTGGCCACTTCTTTCCAGTCGTCCGGCTGTCCCTTGGCAAAATTGTTTTCACTGGCCATAAACACACGAGCTGTACCCTTTCCTTGATCCACCTTCCAAGTCAGCACCACCTTGTTGTCGTAATTGCGTGATTCGAGCGCATAAATGTCGCGAGGGCCATAAAAACTACTACCATCCGATTCAAAAGCCACATCGCGCGGCACCTCAAAGCCCATGAACTTGCAGATGGTGGGGTTCACATCGGCATGAGAGAGATAAGGTTCTGCAAACTGTCCGTTCACCTCCTTGATGTTGGTAGACATCCAGATGGCACGCGCACGGTCCGATTGTCCTCCGTGGCCATAACCCATCTCGTCACGACCGTGGTCTGTCAAGACAATTACCATCCATTCCTCATTATGGTTCTGTTCACGATACTTTACCGCTTCCCACAACTTTGCAATCATGGAATCGGTCTTGTGTACATATTTATCCGAGAAAGTTCCGTCACCGAAAAGGTGGTAAGCATCATCGGTATACCACAGGTAAACCCAGTTCAAGTCCGGTGCCTCCTTAGTGATACATTCTGCCGCACGCTCGCATACAAAAGAATCTATTTCAAAGATGTGCAGGTCGTGCTTGCGTTTCGGGAAAGCCTTTTCATCAATGTCATATCCATCAAAGACATAATCAATCTTAAGTCCACCTGTTTCCGGTTTTCCCTCGCCCAATAGTACGGTGCGATTATCTGTCCAGCTGGAATAAAGCGCGGTCTTTACATCCTCTTTCTGCTCCTTGGCTATACGGAAGATACTCCAGTAATTGTAATTGGGGTTCTGGTTTGTGTTTCCACTTACATTATGCTTATTTACCCATGTTCCGGTGAGGATGTTGTTATACCCCACGGCCGAAATTGTGGGCGTTTGGGAATACTGTCCCACCTTACCGCCACAATAGCCTCTGGAATATCCTCCTACAGAAGCAATGTCAAAGATTGTGGCCGGTGCAATGCGCTCGATGTTATCTACCGTTACACCATCTACTATGACAAAAAGCGTCTTTCTCTTTTTCTCTCCAGACTGGCAGCCCACAAGCATAAGGCCCAGTGTTCCTGCCAAAAACAACAAAGTACAAAGTCTTCTCATTTTCAAATCTTGTTTTACTTGGTATTATTCTTTATCGATTCTCTTTCAATTCATACATCTTTACCCAGTCTATCCACATTTCCACGGGATAATCCTTGGGATCTGCCTTTCCTACCCACTGTCCCTCAATCTGCATGTCAATCAACAGATAGAACGGAGTGCCAAAAGGATATTGTCCGGGTTTGTCTGTCTGGATACGCGGATAGGAGAAGGTGCGGCGGTCGTTGATGGAAAAGACCAGACTGTCTGGCAATATTTCTACGGCATAGACATTATATCCGTCTGGGTCTATGGGACCGGTTGCCCCTTTGCGCGGGGTTTCCTGCTTGAGTACATAAGTGTAATAGGAGTGTACCGTCTGGTAAGCAATGGAATCGCCGTTCAAACGTTCCATGATGTCTATTTCACCGCCATCGGGCCATCCTTTGTCATTAGGCAGCATCCAGATGGCTGGCCATGCGCCTTTGGCGGCATGAAGTTTGGCACGCACCTCTACCTTGCCATAAGTGATGGTCTTCTTGTTCTTGGTGTACACACCTCCAGTTAGAAAAGGAACCGGATCATCGGGCACAAGTCCGTCGTTGACCACGCCCCTCAGTACCAACCTACCCTTTTCCACCTTGTACAACGAAGGATGGTCGGACATTCTGCGGTTCCAGTCGGATGTTCCCCTGGGAATCTTGCTCCAGGACTTTTCATTGAAATGGTTTCCCCGAAAATTCTCTTTCCAAACAAGTTTGTATTTTGGCTGTCCGGCAAACGTGGAAGCGGCCATCAACATAAGCGCGGAAACAAGAAGACAACGATGTGCTTTCATTCTGCATAAATTTAATAATACAACCACAAAGGTAGTTCATTTGCCCCAATTGTGCAACAAGGGCACAAAGAAAACCAGCGCACAAAGCGTATTTTTTAGAGACCGGCCTCCAGAACAAAGCGAAGCTGCCAACGGTTATAGGCATTGAGTGCCTCTGTGCGGTGATTGTACGAGGCATCCGCCTGCACCTTCAAGCTGTGCCCAATAAGATATTTCGTAACGGCAAACGTTGTCTGGTTGAAACCGCTGTACCCCACCATCGGACGAACCTTTGCATCGGGGAGAAGCGTGGAATTGCGCAAGGCCACCTCCCAATTCTTTCTAAAGATATAACTGGTTTGTGCATTCACACCCTTTCCTGCATAGGTGAACAAGTCGCCAGAATAGAGTGGCTTGTCGCAAATGCGACCCATAAAGTCTGCACAAAAGGCAAAGCCCCGATATTTGAGAACAAAATCGAGGTAATACTGCTTCATGCTGGTCATTACGCCATCGGGAAGTTGCGAGCCACACTGGCCATGCACGCGAGTGGTCCGGTCATTGTAGGAGAACGCACCCGCCAGCATCAGTTTTACCGACTGCTCGCGTAGAAAATCACCCTCTATCACTTCTCCAGACGCCTTGAAACGCCCCAGCGGGAAAAGTTCCACTCGCCCAGTATAGGCAAAACCTTTACTTTTGCTCGCCACCCAATTGCGTCCTTCGCCCAAAGTGACAGCGGCATTTGCCGTCACATTGAAGTTGCCGAAAAGGCGTTTGTAATATTCACCAAAGAAGCCAAAGTCGCGATCGGGGTTGAACTCGGAGTTCACAATGCTGGCGTTGGAAAACTGCATTGCGCTTGACGACTTTATATTCTCTCTGCTCGACTTGACGGTTGTCTGTCCAAAGGCGATGTTCCAAGTGTCTGAGGGGCGATAACAGACAACAGCATCACGTATAAAGTTATTGTTGCCATTAGGCAATACCTTCGTGTCATAAGGCGTAAAGCCAAGCTGGATGCAATAAAGCAGTTTGGGCGAATAAAGAAAACCATCTAGACGGAGGCGAAGACGCTTCACCTGGGCCTGTGTCTCCTCCAACGAAAAATCATCATCAAAGTCCATGGCCAACTGGTTCTGCATGCGAAACCGTATTGTCATCTTGAACAACTTGTTCTTGGGAGTAAAGGATACGCCCTTACCCACCTCTACAAAAGGCATATTGCGTACCTGCTCCATCAGTTCATCGGCATCGGAAATGGAAAACCCCTTCCATTCCTTCTGTTCCTGAGCCATGGCCACAGAAGGCAGCAGCATTGTCAGGCCACAGAATACTTGCAGATATTTCTTTACGCTTGTTTTGACCATTTTTATTTACGCTTTTTTCCAATAATGACAAAGCAAGAACACGCTGACCATAGCAGCAACAGCGATATGCACCCATGACAAGAGAGAGCCGCCCAATGCCTGTTCATAGCTGAACGTCTCTATGTCCTCTCCCAAAATGCGCATTTCCAATACCGCCATGCTGTTGTTGGTTATGTGTATCAGGGAGGTAAGCAGAACATTGCCCGTCTTGTAATAAATGATGCCCAAAATCAGTCCTATGCCAAAGGCAAAAGGAATCTGTGCAGGATTAAAGTGAATGACTCCAAAGCACAAAGCACTTATGATGATGGCAGTCCAACATGAGACTCCTTTTCGTTGCATAAAACCCTGAATACCCTCGCGGAAAACCAATTCTTCCGTAATAGGCCCCACCACAGCAAGTGCCAGGATGCCCCATAGGTTGTGCGACATGGACAGGAACTCCTTTCCCATCATATCGGGCAAATCCATCTTTTCGCCCAGCAAATCCATTGCAAATACGCCGAACACTGCTGCCAAATAGGAAATGACAGACATTTTCAACGGCGAATGTCCGCAACTGAACGCCCCAGGCAGACGTATCATCTTCATTCCGGCAAGAATCAAGCAACTCAGCAGACCTGAACCGATAAGTGCAAGAGCAAGCATCTGTGTATTAAACGTCTGTCCAATGCAAAAAGACACTACTATACTGACAATGCCCTGTACTAGACAAAACAGGAATACGGCTAAAACCACCTTAAGGTATACATTCTTCATCTTCGTTTATTTGTTTTTTATTATACATCATTTTAATTCATTCTGCTTTCTCGCACTGCACCAGCACATGGCTTTCATCCGCCAGCGTGGTGGCGAAGAGATACACATCACCTCCCTCTTTAAGTTTGAGGCGTTTGCGAAGCTGGTCTACCGTGGAAGGGAAATTGCGCACAGTAAGATTGGCCTTCCTAACCTGCAACTGCAACGCTTTCAAGCTCTGTTTTGAAAAGTCGAAACACGACCGGACACAAAATGCCCTACCGGGAAAATCCTCCACCAATTGGACAGAGGTGAAAAGGTTGCTGTTGCGATGCAGTTTTTCCACGCCAAAACGCCCACAAAGCGCATCCTGTACCCCCGCCTTCAGCACCGAAGCGTTTGGTTCGTACAAATATGTCGAAGGACCATCCACCGCCACCGAAACCACATGGTTCATATCCTCCACCACAAAACAATTAGGCTTGCGACCCAAGTTTACACAATGGAAGCTAACCTGCCGACATTCCCTGGCTTCAAGCAAAAGGAGCAGTTCACGGCATTCTCCGTCCACACTTACCACATGCACTTCACACACATTCTTCAACGTCTTCAATGCAGCATGAATATCCAGCATGGGCGAAAGTTTCAGCAAAAGATAGCGGCAACGGCCGAGCAAGTCCGTAAGCATAGTGGTAACACACGGCGTACAATCTTCCAGCAGTACGGTTTTTCTGCCGGCTCCGTCACGGCGTGCCGGATCCATAAAAATGAGATCGGCACAACCGGATTCCTGCAAATATTCCTCGCAACGGGCACAGCAGATTTCCGCATGCCCAAGACCTAAAAGTGGCATGTTGTGATGTGCGATTTCGCACAGGTTTGCCTGCTGCTCCACATAGACAGCCTGTTTGAACAGCATGGCCAGATAACTGAAGTCCACACCAAAACCGGCGGTCAGGTCTACCATGGCATTCCTTTCCTGTGGTGGCAAAATACGTTCCACCAAACGCTGCTTGTAATGTGCCGTTTCCTGTGAAGAACATTGCTCCATGGAAAGCGCAGGCGGGAACAACAATCCTTCAACTGCCGCCCAACGGGGCAATTTGCGTTCGGCCTTCTGACGGCTCTTGATCTGTTCCAGGCAGAACTTGAGATCCACCCCCTCGGGCACTCGCTTCAGCGCCAGGGCAGAGGTGTCTTCTCCACGATGCAGACGGATAAATTCTTCGTTGGTCATGGAATAGGTTTATAATGTGCCTTTGCCTTGGCACGGGATATATAATTGAAATGCCACCATTCGGTTTTCAGCGGGGTGAATCCAGCCCGTCGCATCACATTGCGCAAAATTAGACGGTTCTCACGGGCCTCGGAACTGATGATGCCCTGAGCCACCAGATTGTCTTCCTCGCTGATATGAGCCTGCTTACCCAGAAAATCAATCCGAGTTCCCATGTCCAATGTATCACCACTATTTATATTATATAAGGAGACATCCACCGCCATTCCATAATTGTGCAGTCCCCCTCCGTTCTTTGGATTGCAGACATAAATTCTCTTAAGTGTTCCCGACACCGCATTCCACATCTGCTGTTGTATGTGCATGGGGCGGGCGGCATCATAAACGATGATGCCTAAATGCGGGTGTTCCGCTTGCAAAATTTTACGGGCACGGGAGAGAGATTTTGCTGCCTCGGGATGCAGATAAGCCTCGCGCAAATCTTTATAAAGCACACGACCCATAAAATTGTCCGCACGGGCATACATCAGACTTACGCGCAATGCGGAATCCACATCCAGGACATCCACATAGCCCAGTTTCTCCATTTGCAATGCAGTCGTGCTTTTCTGCGCCCGAACAATCGGGCCACCCATAAGCATAGAGAGCGCAAATACTGAAAAAAGTGCTTTTCTTCTCACTCCTTTTCCTCTTTCTTTTATGCAAAAGTATAAAACTCGTCTGATTTCACAAAGCAAATAAAAAAATCTTTACACAAAAATCGGGGAAAAGTAACACTTAAGTGTTTCTGCGGAAACAGTTAAGTGTTTTTCAGGAAATACTTAAGTAAAACTCAAGAAACACTTAAGTGTTTTTTTAAGATGTTTTAAGACCACTTCTTACAATTTTATATACACTTGATTATCTGCATATTACAACATAACACCATTTGTGTATCTCATTCAAAAATGCATTTTCCTGTTTTTTGACAAATCTTCAAAAAACTAAAGCCCGGCTTTTGCCGAGCTTCAGTATGCTTAAATGTTACTTTCGTAATTACTTTACGCGGTAACGTACTTCCTTTGTACGATACTTCTTAACGGTGTACTTGTCCTTAACATCCTTCAAACCAGTAGCGGTAATGATAGATACACGGTTCTTGTCGTTCTCAGCGAAAGGTTGTACAGTGTCACCGAAATATTCTGCCTTGATGATAGAGGGATCTACACCGGCATCAACCAATGCCTTTACAGCCTTCTCTGAACGCTGCTGGCTGTAGCCCATGTTAATCTTGGGATTACCGGTCTGTACGTCAGCGTAAGACTTGATGGTAACCTTACACTCGCGGTGATCCTTGAGGAAAGCACCGATGTTTGCCAACTGTGCGTCGGGATCATTGAAATCACTCTCGCGAATCTCATAGAATACGTTCCAAGTGATGGTTCCGTCCTCTACACGGGGAGTGTAAGCCACATCGTCATACCAAATGGTATCTACGCGGGTTGCCCACTCTTCCTTCACTTCCTTCTTCTTGTAACCGAACTTCACGGCCAAACCGACCTGTGCATTAAGCTGCCAGTCGTCCTTTCCGTTGGTCTTACTGTTGTAACGGTCACCCAAACTGTTGGCGTTTACTTCCAAGTTCAGGCTGAGGTTCTTCATCAGGTTCCAGTCCAACATTGCACCAACACGAGCATTGTGGCTCAGTCTGTCATTCTTGTATGCAAGAGGCATAAGGTTCTTGTTGGCATAAGCATCATCGTTGTCCCAAGCATAGTTAAGACCGATACCACCAATCAGGTACACATTTAAAGGATAGTAGTTCTTCTTACCGAAAAGAGTGGAAAGATTCAGCATCAAATCCAGGTCTGAAGTAGCATACTTGTAATCATACTTGAAGTCCTGGGTTGCATCCTTGAAACCACCCTTGTTCTGCCATCCGTTGAAGTGCAGACGCGCACCTACAACAGGCGTAAAGAACGTACCGAAGCTAACGCTGGCGGTGGGGGTTATCAACTTCAAATTGTCATAGTTGGTAAATGTGGTCTGAGCACCACCCTGAACACCAACGAACATGTGGGGATAGGGCTTGTAATCCAGTCCATCATCTTCAGTTGTCTGCGCACCGGCAGGCACTGATACGCCAAGTGCAAGAGCTGCAGCGGCGAGAACATTTTTGAATTGCATCATGTCTGTAAATCTCAATTATTAATAATTTTGAACAAAAGTAGAATATTTTATTTATTTGGACAAAATAAATGTTCGTTTTTTTCGCTTTTTAGTTATTTTTTACTCCAAATGCTTACTCAACTTTACTTTTTTCACATTGTTAACGCATTTCCATTATGTTTTCCCCTTTTGAGAAAAGAAGTACATTATCCATGAAAAAGCCCCTCGGAAAATATTCTGAAGGGGCTTATGAAAGAGAGAATCAAACCTTTGGCAATTTCCAAGGCTTGCGGTATTCCTTGCACAGATAAGAGTCTGCCTCGCGGTCATGGAAAGACTTTCCATCCCAAGTCAGTTTCTTGCCGGTGCGGTATGCGATATTGCCCAAATGGGCGAACTTGGCGATATGCGCTCCGATATGGATGTTGGCCGCACATTTTTCTGGTGTACGGTTCTTGATGCATTCCAGATGATTCTTTACATGAAGGTTCAGGCCGCCTTCTCCATAAGCTCTGTGAAGTTCAACCGGCTCCATGCGTGCCTTGCCCCCCACTCGTTCGGGAATTACCTCCCAACCGCCGCGGTCTACTACCAGCGTTCCGTTTTCGCCCACAAATCCCAAACCATGAGTACGACCGTAGGCGCCATCGTCAATTCCAATAGCATGATCCCACATAACGGTAAAGTCCTTGAAGGTATAGACTGTCTGCAAAAGGTCAGGAGTTTCGCATGCGTCATCGGGGTAACCGAACTTTCCGCCAGATGCCATAATGGACTGCGGAGCGGTTACATTCATGCCATAAAGTGCGTAATCAAGCAAATGCACACCCCAGTCTGTCATCAGACCACCGGCATAGTCCCAGAACCAACGGAAGGTAAAGTGGAAACGGTTTGGATTAAAAGGACGCTTGGGGGCAGGGCCCAGCCACATGTCATAATCTACACCAGGAGGTACAGAGCCATCGGGCTTAACCGGAATTGAGGGACACCATCCCTGATAAGAGAAGACACGCACCGTACGAACCTTTCCTATCTGGCCGCTATGCAGAAAATTCATAGCATCCTGCCAATGCGGGTCGCTACGTTGCCATTGGCCCACCTGAACCACACTATTATATTTTTCTGCCGCACGAATCATGATATTGCATTCTTCAATGCTGTTGCCTAAAGGTTTCTCGCAATATACGTCCTTACCGGCCTCGCAAGCAGCAACCATCTGAAGGCAATGCCAATGGTCAGGAGTGCCGACAATGACCACATCCACATCCTTATTGTCTATCAGATGACGCCAGTCTTTATAAAGTCCCTTTGGTTTCTTTCCTTGTATTTTCTCCACTTCTGCCGCACGCCTGTCCAGCACGCCCTGATCAATATCAGCCAAAGCGATACATTCCACTTCTGAATTGCGGAGGAAAGACGTAAGGTTACTGAATCCCATGCCATTGCATCCGATCAGACCAATTCTTATCTTATCGTTGGCACCCACTTGTTTACCACTTGCACGCACAAGCATGGGGCTCAAAGATGCGCCTGCGCCCAAAATGGCAGACCTGTAGATGAAGTCTCTTCTTGTCATAATAAAACATTTTAGGTTAATTATTATTTGTCAGATAAGCTGATTCAAACCAAAAAGTGAAACCGCACATCTTTAAGTACATAAAAGCCCCGAGGCATCATTACCCCGAGGCTTTATGTCTGTAACTTTCTTACTTTTTTTTCAACTCACGAACCTCCTTTGTGCGGTACTTCTTGACAGTGTACTTGTCCTTAACGTCCTTCAAGCCGGTAGCTGTAATAATAGACACACGGTTCTTGTCGTTCTCTGCGAAAGGCTGTACAGTGTCACCGAAGTATTCGGCCTTGATGATTGAAGGATCTACACCCGCATCAACCAAAGCCTTTACAGCCTTCTCTGAACGCTGCTGACTGTAACCCATGTTGATTTTGGGGTTACCAGTCTGTACGTCTGCGTAAGACTTGATGGTAACCTTACACTCGCGGTGGTCCGCCAAGAAGGCACCGATAGCGCGCAACTGAGCATCGGGATCATTGAAGTCACTCTCACGAATCTCATAGAACACATTCCAAGTGAGAGTTCCATCCTCAACACGGGGAGTGTAGGCCACATCGTCATACCAAATGGTATCTACGCGGGTTACCCATTCTTCTTCAACAGCCTTCTTCTTGTAACCAAACTTGAAGTTAACACCCACCTGACCGGTAAACTGCAGATTGTCTGTTACGAACTTGTGGTTGTCACCGGGAATAATATGATTGAGGTCTGCCTCAAGGTTGACGCTAACATTCTTGTGAACAGGAATATCCAAGCCCAATCCTACACGGGCATTGAAAGCCCAACGTTTGTCATTGGCTGCATATTCCATACCTCTAACTGCAGGAGTTCCTGTTGCCAGAGCCAAAGCTCCATCATTGTCCCAAGCATAGTTAGCGCCCAATCCCATGATGTAAATCAAATTTACGGGATAGCTGTCTTTGTTGCCAAAAAGAGTGCAAAGGTTCACCAGAACATCAGCACTGGTTGTCAAATACTTGTAGTCAAACTTGCCTGAATAGGGTTTCTCCTTAAGGCTGAGATACTGAGCGCTACCCTTGTCCCAAATACCATTGAAATGCAAACGAGAGCCCACAATCTTGTTGAAGTAACCACCAAAGCTGAGGCTTGCAGTGGGAGTAAAGGTCTTCCAGTTGTTAAAACTGTTATTGAACGTGTTCTGTACTCCACCCTGTACGCCTACAAACATGTGAGGGTACGGTTCATAATCCTTTTCTGCCTTTTGCGCAGAAGCGGTCGGTGCAAAACCATAAGCCAATGTTATGGCTGCGATTAACTTGTAAAATTTTCTCATAACGATACTTATTTTGGTTGTAGTGGACAAAAGTAACATTCTTTACATTTATGACCAAGAAAAATGACGTTTTTTTTCTTTTTAACAATAAGAATTTAATTATAATGTCATTTTTGAATGCAATTTCCCTAATAATTATTAACTTTGTATCCAAAATAATGTAGATTAAAATATATTACCAAGACATGTCAGATATCACAATCTCAACCGTCAAAACCAAGAAAGAGCTCAAAGCGTTTGTCAGATTCAACTACGAGCTGTACAAGGATTGTCCCTATGCCGTACCCGACCTGCTGGAAGACACACTTGACACATTTAACCCCCAAAAGAATCCGGCATTCAACTTTTGCGAAGCCGAATTTTTCCTGGCCAAACGAAACGGAAAAATAGTCGGCCGCGTAGCTGCTATCATCAACAACCGCGCAAACGAGACCTGGAAGAAACAAACCGTGCGATTCGGATGGATTGACTTTATTGATGACATTGAAGTAAGCCGTCTGTTATTGGATGCCGTTGAAAAATGGGGTGCGGAACGCGGAATGAACAAAATTGTGGGGCCAATGGGCTTTACTGACTTGGACTTGGAAGGTATGCTCACCGAAGGTTTTGACCAGTTGAGCACCATGAACAGCATCTACAACTACCCCTACTACAACGACCACATGCTCAAGTTGGGATACACCAAAGAAGTGGGATGGGTAGAACGCAAGGTTTTTGTACCCAAAGCAGGAACCGGACACGAGGCCAACAAGGAAAAGTATTTCAAGATTGCGGAACTGGTACAGAAGAGATACGGTTTCAGAATCCACAAATTCAAGAGCAAGAAGGAAATCAAAGAAGGCGGATATATCCAAAAAGTTCTGCACGTGGTAAACAAAGCCTATGCCAACCTATACGGCTACAGCGAAATGGACGAGAAGCAGATGATGGCTTATGCTGAACAATACCTTCCATTCCTGGACAAGCGTTATCTTAGCGTCGTTGAAACCGCGGAAGGCGAAGTTATCGGTATGGGCATCTGCATCACCAGCCTGAGCAGAGCCATTCAAAAAGCCAAAGCTAAGATGTTCCCATTTGGTTGGTTCCATTTGGCAAAAGCCCTTTGGTTTACCAAACACCCACAAATTTTGGATATGCTATTGGTAGGAGTCTTACCCGAATACCAGGACAAGGGTGCCAATGCCTTAATTTTTGCGGACCTTATCCCCGAAGGTTCCAAAGACGGATACGAATGGGCAGAGACACACCACCAATTGGAAGACAATGACAAGAGCCAGACTCAATGGAAGAATCTGGACTGCATCATCCACAAAAAGCGCTGCGCCTACCAGAAAACTTTATTCTGACAATTAACCACACAGTTTCATTACCTCCATCATGACGGACAACAACGACCAGCTTCTGCTACAGACAGACTATCAGGAAGACAACATACGACACCTCTCGGACATGGAACATGTACGCACCCGTCCCGGTATGTATATCGGAAGATTGGGTGACGGCTCGCAGGCCGAAGACGGCATCTACGTGCTTTTGAAGGAAGTCATAGACAACAGTATTGACGAATTCAAGATGAATGCCGGAAGGCGAATTGAAGTAAACATTGATGAAAACCTGAGAGTATCCGTTAGAGACTACGGAAGAGGTATTCCCTTGGGCAAGCTGGTGGAAGCCGTAAGCATGCTTAATACCGGAGCGAAATACGACAGTAATGCTTTTAAGAAAAGTGTCGGACTGAACGGTGTGGGTCTAAAGGCTGTGAATGCACTTAGCCTGCACTTTGAGGCGCACAGTTTCCGTGACGGACAAGTGCGAAAAGCCTGCTTTGAAAAAGGTATCCTGCAATCAGACATCACCGAAGAAACTCAGGACGAAAACGGAACCTATATCTATTTTGAACCAGACAACACGTTGTTTAAACATTATTGTTTCCGTAACGAATTTGTGGAAACAATGCTCAGGAACTACACTTACCTCAACACCGGGCTAACGATTATGTTCAACGGCAGGCGCATTCTAAGCCGCAATGGTTTGAGCGATTTGCTGACAGACCGCATGACCGACAATCCTTTGTACGAGATTGTCCACATGCAGGGAGAAGACATAGAAATAGCTTTCACGCACAGCAACCAGAACGGAGAGGAGTACTACTCCTTTGTAAACGGACAGCACACCACCCTTGGAGGCACACACCAAGCCGCATTCAAAAAATATATCGCCGAAGCCATCAAGGAGTTCAGCGGAAAAAGTTTTGAATACGGCGATATCAGAAATGGCATTGTGGCCGCCATAAGCATCAACATACAGGAACCCATGTTTGAGAGCCAGACAAAAATCAAACTGGGTTCGTTATCCACAGCGCCGGAAGGAGGTATCAGCATTGACAAATTCATTGGCGACTTTGTCAAAACACAAGTGGACAACTACCTTCATAAAAACCCGCTTGTTGCAGAAATCATCCTCAAAAAGGTCAGCGACAACGAGAAGGAGCGCAAGGAAATGGCCGGCCTGGCAAAGGTTGCGCGTGAACGCAACAAGAAAGCGAACCTGCACAACCGCAAGTTGCGCGACTGCCGTGTACACTTGAACGACGCCAGAGGAAACCTTCAGGAAGAAAGTTGTATTTTCATTACTGAGGGAGATTCTGCAAGTGGAAGCATCACTAAAAGCCGCAACGTAAATACGCAGGCCGTATTTAGTTTGAGAGGAAAACCGTTAAACTGTTTCGGACTGACGAAAAAGGTATGCTATGAAAATGAAGAATTCAATCTGTTGCAGGCCGCATTAAACATTGAAGACGGAATAGACGGACTGCGATACAACAAAGTCATTGTTGCAACCGATGCCGATGTGGACGGAATGCACATCAGATTGCTCATGATCACTTTCTTCTTACAGTTTTTCCCCGAACTTATCAAGAAAGGACATGTCTACATTCTGCAAACCCCCTTGTTCCGTGTACGAGGACGAAAATCAAAAATCGGAAAAGCAAAACTGAAAATGATGCAAGCAGCAGTAGAGGAAACAGACAAGAAGCACAACCGGCAAATCAGTGCATCGGCCGACTTCATCACACAATATTGTTATTCGGAAGCGGAGCGCAAACAAGCCATTGAAGATTTAGGGCCTGACCCCGAGATCACGCGATTCAAAGGTCTTGGAGAAATCAGTCCTGACGAATTCCGCCATTTTATCGGTGAAGACATCAGACTGGAACAAGTAACCCTTAACAAGAGTGACCAAGTGGCCGGACTATTGGAATATTACATGGGAAAAAACACCATGGAGCGCCAGAACTTCATCATTGACAACCTGATTGTTGAGGAAGACAGAACAGAAGAAGAGATGCAAGAAGAACTAGCAAACCCCGCAAAAGCATGAAAAAGGCAATATTCCCTGGTTCATTCGACCCATTTACCATTGGCCATGCTGACATCGTAAAGCGCGGCTTGCTCCTTTTTGACCATATTGTGATTGCTGTAGGATACAACACACAAAAGAATTCATGGATTCCCACAGCAGAAAGAGTACGTGCCGTTAAAGAATTTTATAAGGAAGAGTCCAGAGTCAGTGTTGAAGAATACTGTGGCTTGACCATCGACTTTGCCAAGAAAAAAGAAGCGGACTTTATACTGAGAAGCATACGAAGTGTAAAGGACTATGAATACGAATTGGACATTGCCGACATCAACCGCAAACTTTCCGGAATAGAAACCGTCCTTCTGCTGGCCAGCCCAGAGATTGCAAGCATCAGCAGCAGTGTTGTCCGCGAACTTGCCGGTTTCGGACATGAAATACATTCCCTTATCCCACAAGGGCTACAATATAATAATATATAATGTGATATATACACTATTTAAGAATTGAAAACAATGATGAAAAGATTACTCCCCAGCCTTATCGGTATAGGTGTTGCCTGCACAGTATATGCAAGCGTACAATTTTTCAACACGCCGGCACCCAGAAAAACAGACCCTTTTGAAGAGGACATTCGAAAGCTTGTCATGGCTACCGTAATGATAAACAATTATTATGTAGACAGTGTTAGCAGTAAAAAACAGGTTGAAGATGCCATTAACGGCATGTTGTCTAAACTGGATCCTCATTCAGCATACTCCAATCCGGAAGAGACAAAGAAAATGAACGAGCCGCTTGCCGGAAGTTTTGAAGGAATCGGCGTCCAGTTTAACATGTTGGAAGACACATTGCTCATCATACAGCCTGTTCCCAAAGGACCAAGTGAAAAAGTGGGCATCCTTGCCGGCGACCGCATTGTAACCGTCAATGACACATCCATTGCTGGCGTGAAGATGAGCCGCGAAGAAATCATGCGCCGCCTTAGAGGTCCCAAAGGAACCACAGCCCATCTGGGAATCAAGCGTCAAGGCATCAAGGACCTGCTGAAATTCGATGTCATACGAGACAAAATACCCGTAAATTCCGTAGACGCTGCATATATGGTCACTCCGACTATCGGTCTGATACGTTTCAATAATTTTGCACAAACAACTCACAAGGAGATTGTGGAAGCCATAAAAAAGCTACAGGCACAAGGCATGAAGGATCTTATCATAGATCTTCAGCAAAACGGAGGCGGTTATCTGCAGGCAGCTGCAGAAATTGCCAGCGAATTTTTGCCAAAGAACGATTTGATTGTGTATACCCGTGGTCGCAGAGCTCCAAGCCAGGAGTTTAGAAGTACCGGTGGTGGTCTTTTCACTGAAGGGAAAATTGCCATACTTGTAGACGAATATAGTGCTTCCGCTTCTGAAATTCTTGCAGGAGCCATTCAAGACCAAGACCGTGGAATTGTTGTCGGCAGACGCACATTCGGAAAAGGACTTGTACAGCGTCCCATTGACATGCCGGACGGCAGCATGATTCGCCTTACCGTTTCAAAATATTACACTCCCAGTGGACGATGCATCCAAAAGCCCTATGAAAAGGGAGATAAGTTGGGTTACGCAAAGGACGTAATTAACAGATACAACAAAGGTGAGCTGACTCATGCGGACAGCATACATTTCCCCGATTCTTTGAGATACCAGACTTTACGAAAAAAACGTACGGTTTATGGCGGCGGTGGCATCATGCCCGACTATTTTGTTCCATTGGACACAACCAAATACAGCAAATGCTATCGCGAACTTTCTGCCAAAAACTTCATCATCAATGCCAATTTGAAGTATATGGACAAGAACCGTGCAAAATTGGTTAAGCAATATCCCAACTTCTCGGCATTCAATAAAAAGTTCAGCGTTCCACAGTCTCTCATTGATGAGATTCTGGCACAAGGAGCGAAAGAAAAGATAAAGCCAGCAGACGAGGCTGAGCGCGTAAAGACTGTACAAAACATCCAGCGCATCCTCAAAGGCCTCATCGCCCGCGACCTTTGGGACATGAGCGAATACTTCGCCGTAATATACGAAGATGATGAAATGGTATTAAAAGCCATTGAGTTGCTGACCGCCAAATAAAAACAGACATGATCAGTTACAACACGGACGGTGTAAAGATGCCCGCCATCAAGAAGCGCGCCAACAACAATTGGATTAAAGCCGTAGCAGAATGTTATGGGAAAAAGGTTGGCGACATCGCATATATTTTTGTTGATGATGAAAAAATACTGGAAGTGAACAAACAATACCTCCAGCACGATTATTATACAGACATTATCACCTTTGACTATAGCGAAGAGGACGTTATCAGCGGTGACCTGTTCATCAGTCTGGACACAGTCAGAACCAATGCCCAACAAGTGGACGCCACCTATGAAGAAGAGCTTCTCCGTGTAATCATACATGGCATCCTTCACCTTTGCGGCATTGATGACAAAGGACCGGGAGAACGCAAAATCATGGAGGCCGCCGAAAACAAAGCATTAGCATTATGGAAGACGATTTCGATATAAGAAGGCAATCCAGTCAAAAGGAGAAAGACTTTGAAAACGCCTTGCGTCCACTCAGATTCGATGACTTCAGCGGTCAGCAAAAAGTGGTGGACAACCTTTGCGTTTTTGTGGAAGCGGCCAAATACCGTGGAGAGCCCTTAGACCATACCCTGCTGCACGGACCTCCCGGACTTGGTAAAACCACACTGAGTAATATTATAGCCAACGAATTGGGAGTCGGTTTCAAGCTCACCAGCGGACCAGTGCTGGATAAACCAGGGGATTTGGCCGGTATCCTCACCAGTCTGGAGCCGAACGATGTACTTTTCATAGACGAGATACACCGTCTGTCCCCCATCGTGGAAGAATACCTGTACAGTGCCATGGAGGACTACCGTATCGACATCATGATAGACAAAGGCCCCAGTGCACGCAGTATCCAGATAGATCTGAATCCATTCACTCTGATTGGAGCAACCACACGAAGCGGTTTACTCACTGCCCCTCTCCGCGCCCGTTTCGGAATCAACCTACATCTGGAATATTACGATAGCGACACCTTGCAACGTATCATCACACGCTCTGCGGGCATCTTGGGCTTGCCCATAGAGTCTCAGGCGGCAAAAGAAATCGCAGGCAGAAGCCGAGGTACGCCACGTATCGCCAATGCCTTGTTACGCCGTGTTCGCGACTTTGCACAAGTAAAAGGAAACGGCTATATTGATTTAGGAATCTCTCAATATGCGTTGGAAGCACTTAATATTGACCGCTTCGGACTGGACGAGATTGACAATAAGATACTTTTGACCATCATTGACAAGTTCAAGGGCGGACCTGTTGGAATCAACACCATTGCCACAGCAATCGGTGAGGACGGCGGAACCGTGGAGGAAGTATACGAACCGTTCCTTATCAAGGAAGGATTCATAAAGCGTACTCCACGCGGAAGAGAAGTCACAGAACTTGCCTACCGGCATCTGGGTCGCACCATGGGAAACCGT
>JAFNXL010000069.1 GCA_017379075.1 Bacteroidaceae bacterium | reverse complement strand
GGCAAGATTGCGGAAACTTATAACATAGGAGGTTTCAACGAATGGAAAAACATTGACATCATAAAGGTTGTCATCCGAACCACAGACCGTCTTTTAGGCAGAGCCGAGGATGAGGATATGAATCTTATTACTTATGTCACAGACCGTTTGGGACACGATGCACGTTATGCCATAGACTCCACCAAATTGCAGAAGGAACTGGGTTGGGAACCCTCGCTTCAGTTTGAAGAAGGCATTGAACGTACTATAAAGTGGTACTTGGAGAACGAGGAATGGCTGGACAATGTAACTTCGGGTGACTATTTGAACTATTACGACACCATGTACGGCAAAACAGAGTAGTATTCAGGTTGGAAAAGATTCCAACACTTTCTGTACACTGCCGTGCTTAAGCAACAGGTCTCGGGCTTCCTTCTCACTAATTGCGATGGAAGCCCGTATCATTCTTATTCCTCTATCAATTAGTTTCTCATTTGTCAGTTGCATGTTGACCATTTGGTTTCCCTTAACACGTCCCATGCGTATCATGAGGCAGGTGGAAATCATGTTCAACACCATTTTTTGTGCGGTTCCGCTTTTCATTCGGCTGGAGCCGGTTAGAAACTCTGGACCTACAATGGTTTCGATTGGACACTCGCAGACTTGTGCCAAAGGCGAACAAGGATTGCTGGTAATACATCCTGTCAAGAGTCCATTTTCGCGCGCTCGGGTAACCGCCCCAATGACATAGGGAGTGGTGCCGCTTGCCGCAATTCCAATAACCACATCATGCTGTGTGGGGTGATGGACAAGCAGGTCTTCCCATCCTTTTTCGGTTATGTCTTCAGCTTTCTCCACCGCAGTCCGCAATGCCGCATCGCCACCGGCTATTATACCAATGACCAAGTCTGCCGAAACGCCAAATGTAGGAGGCAGTTCACTGGCATCCAACACTCCTAATCGCCCGCTTGTTCCTGCACCCACATAGAATATTCTTCCTCCGTTCTTCATCCTGACCTCGGCTTTTTCAACAAGATTCAGGATTTGCGGCATCGCTTTTCTTATCGCTTCGGCCACAAGGCGGTCCTCATCATTTATTGCATATAGAATTTCTGCAACGCTCATCTTGTCCAAATGTGCGTAACGAGATGGCTGTTCTGTGATTTTGTCTGCAATTTTCATGGTTGCATTAGAATGATTGTTGTCTGTCATTGCCCGATATGAATTTGAGCTACTGGAAATTCTCATTAAAATTTGGCATTATACTTAGTTTGTCGTATCTTTGCAACGAGAAATGTGTTTAAATTTATAATACAAAATTACTGCCTTTTGGGCAGAAAACAAAGAATAACCATGATAAATAATCTATTAAATTTCTTGAATGATTCTCCTGTCAATTTTTTGGCAGTCAAAACTGTTGCGTCAATATTGGATAGTGCAGGTTATCAAAGGATAGATGCAGAAGACACACTTCCAATGCTTGCTCCCGGCAGCAAGATATACACCACCAAGAACGATTCGTCAATCTACGCGTTCCGCATCGGAAGACAGCCCATGGCCGATGCAGGTTTCCGCATGATTTGTGCACACTGCGATTCCCCTACATTCCGCATCAAGCCCAATGCCGAAATGACTTCAGAAGGCGGCATTGTACGTCTCAATACTGAAGTGTACGGTGGTCCCATCATGAGCACTTGGATGGACCGTCCTTTGAGTTTGGCGGGTAGAGTGATTTTGCGTACAGATGATGTCATGCATCCCCGCACGGCATTGCTGCACATCAAACGTCCGTTGCTGACAATCGCCAATTTGGCAATTCATTTCAACCGCCAGGTCAATGATGGTGTTAAGTTGAGCAAACAAAAGGATATGCTTCCCTTGCTGGGCATCATAAGTAATGAGTTGGAAAGTGGCAACATGCTGATGAATGTCATTTGTGAGGAATTACAGGTAACGGCAGCAGATATCATTGATTTCGATTTGTATCTGTATGACACCACCCCTGCATGCACCGTAGGCGTACACGATGAATTCATTAGTGCGGGACGTCTGGACGACTTGAGCATGGTACATGCCGGACTGATGGCATTGTTGGATACGGACAAGGATACACCCGAGGTAACAAGTGTATTGGCAATATTTGACAATGAAGAGACCGGTAGCCAAACCAAACAAGGCGCGGGTAGTCCCTTCCTTAGCCAGATGCTTCAGCGTATCGTTTGCAAGCAAGGCGGTTCTTTGGAAGATTTCTATCGCAGCGTAGAGAAAGCCTTTATGGTATCTGCAGACAATGCCCATGCATGGCATCCCAATTACAGCGAAAAGTACGACCCCACCAATCATCCCGTTTTGGGTGGCGGCCCTGCCATTAAGTTCAATGCCGCACAAAAGTATGCCAGCGATGCCGTATCTGCCGCAGTCTTTGCCAGCATTTGTGAAAAGGCCGGTGTGCCTTGCCAACGTTTTGTCAACCATAGCGATGTGGCAGGCGGAAGCACATTGGGAAACATCTTGGCCTCTTCTCTTCCCTTGAGGGGTGTAGACATGGGAAATCCCATCTTGGCTATGCATAGCGTTCGAGAAACCGGTTCGGTTAAGGATCACGAATACTGCGTCGCAGCATTCAGTACATTCTATAAATCATAGTCAATCATCATATACAAGGCGGTGAGGTGTGTCCCATCGCCTTGTTTGTTTTATACAGCTCCGGAGTTCATGAAGTTATTCCTTGTTTTCGCTCTGATATTCCTTTGCCAATGTTCGCCCGCCACAGAACATGCTGCCCCATATATTATGCACAGTAGCGGGCTGTACCTTGCCAAAGGGAATAATAATGTGGCCGTATTGTCTTCTGCAGAGGCAGAGCGGACAGAAGTAAAGCCTTTTGTATTTGACACCCAAGAAGATGGAAGCTATAACATAGCTTTACAACAGGACAGCAATGCGCTCTATCTTGGGTTAGGGACAAAAGACGGCTGGACTACCTTCTTTCTACATGAAAAAACAGACAAATACACACAATATGTCATTGAGGGGACTGGAGGGAAATATGTAAAGCTAAGGAATCTTCAGACAGGTAAATATCTGGGGACAGACGCAAACCACCAGAACGCCACGGTTTATTCGGACAAATCCGGCACCGAAGAAAATCATTTATGGGTGTTTACGGACAAACTGGAAAAACGGCCACAGATTGATACACTTTCGTACATGATTAACACCCTTGCCACTCGTCAGCCGATTGAAGGCTGGGGGGTAAGTCTTTGCTGGTGGGCAAGGATGTGCGGCGAATGGAGCGATGAGAAGATAGACATGCTTGTAGACTGGATGGTAAGTCCGACGGGTTTGAACTGGAACATTTTCCGTTACAACATCGGTGGCGGAGACGACCCAGACAATGCACATTGCGAACCGCATCACATGGGAAAAGGGAAAGGTCTGCGTGCAGAAATGGAAGGTTTCCAGGACAAATTGAATGGCCCATACCATTGGGACCGCGACAAAGGCCAGCGCAAGATTATGCTCAAGATCAAGGAACGCCGTCCCGATGCCATATTTGAAGCTTTCAGCAACAGCGCCCCTTGGTGGATGACATATAGCGGATGTTGCGCAGGCAACAAAGACCCGAACAAGGACAATCTGAAACCAGAATATTACAGGGCATTTGCAGAATATCTGGTAAATGTCTGCAAGCATTATAAAGAAAAGTATGGGATTGAGTTCAAAACGCTCGAACCCTTTAACGAACCCGTTACCGACTATTGGTATGCCAACGGCAGTCAGGAAGGTTGCCATTTCAGCATGGAAGAACAGGTTAAGTTCATCCGTATTCTGCACCCCATTTTGGAAGCAAGTGGTTTGAAGACCGTTTTGGCATGCAGCGATGAGACTGACACCCGACAAAGCGTAAAAGACCTGTTGTATTATCAGCAGCAAGGGGTTATGAACCTTGTCGGACAATGGAACACCCATACCTACAGTGCCACAAACCGTTCGCGCAGTCAAGTTGGCTCGTTGGCCCGTTCAGAAGGAAAGACCATCTGGATGGATGAAGTGGGTGCAGGTGGAAGAGGACTTTCGGGCAACCTCAATTTGTGCCAGAAGTTCTTTGACGACATGCATTACATCCTTCCTTCCGCATGGATTGACTGGCAGTTTGTAGAAGAGAACAATGACCAATGGTGCCTTGCCCGTGGCAGTTTTGCCGATGAGAATAGCATCAAGCGTGTACTCAATTATTATGTACGCCAGCAAGTAACACGTTTTATCAAACAAGGTCACACAATGGTCACTTCCACGTCTCGTAAATCGTTGGCTGCCCTAAATCCCAGTGCCGACACCTTGGTGGCTGTATTGCTGAACAGCGGAAACCGGCCTGCTGTGCATAACATTCACATACCAGGCATTAAAGCTACAGGCAAAACCGAAGTGTATCGCACAGAAGAAGGCAAATACATGCAACCCATCGAGTTGGAAGATGCAATTCTCAACTCAGAACTGTCCATCTCACTTCCCGCTTTCAGTATTACCACACTGGTATTACCCATTGAACGCCTTACCATACCG
>JAFNXL010000068.1 GCA_017379075.1 Bacteroidaceae bacterium | reverse complement strand
CTGCGATCTGGCCGGGGGTATAGGATTTCCAGAAGGTACCGCCGGTGACTTCGGTGAATTCCACATTGTAGGATACCATCATGGGATTGGCTTCATGGGGTGTCGCTTTTACGACAGAGGGATCGAGCTTGATATGTGCCATTGTATATCTCCTTATCTTCGCTGTTACCCAAAAATTCTTGTTGACAAATGGGATAATGCACAATTATAATCTCAATAATAGTAGTATATTTTAGGCAAAATCGTCAACCGACTGTTGATTTTGCTATGTTGCGCAGCAAACAACAAGGCAATCCGATGTTTCAAAATCAACACTACAATGCTAATTAGTTGAGGTGGGATCCATGGAAAATCAACGAATTCGGCTCAGCAAAACGATGCTGAAGAATGCTCTGATCCGTCTTCTGGCAAATAAATCCATCGATAAGATCACAGTCTATGAGCTGTGCGCCGAGGCACAGATCAATCGCACCACTTTTTACAAGTATTACGGAAATCCAAGACAGCTTCTTGATGACATTATTCAGGATATTGCGTTGGATTTTGAACAGGCGTTGCTGGCTGATCTGTCAGAGCGCAGCGGAACACACAAGGCACTGGAGTACCTGGCGGCAGATCGGGTGAAGATCCGCACCGTGCTGGAAAGTGTAGAAGAGCAGGAGCTGCTGAACAAAATCTTCGCCATTCCTGCTTTGCAGAAGACCCTGGAGGCATTTCTGAGCAAGCCGCTTACAGAGGCCGAAAAGGAATATACCAAACTCTTTTTCTACCAGGGCGGCTATGCCATCATCCGCCGCTGGCTGGATAAGGGTTGTCCGGAAACACCTGTGCAAATGGCAGCACCCCTTGCATATGTAGAACGATAAAGCGCTCAAAGGAAAATGTAACATGACCATAAAAGAAGCCATCAAAGAACGGCACATGGTACGAAAGTACACAGACAAGCCGATCCCCGCCGAACTGGTGGAGAAGCTGAACGCAAGAATTGCGAAAAACAACCAAATCCATGGACTGAGCCTGAAGCTGGTTACCGGCAATTCCGACGGCATCGGCGGTATGGCGAAAATGCTGCTGACCAAGTCTGTCCACAGCTACATCGTTCTGGCAGGCAAAGACCGTGCTGATCTGGACGAAAAGCTGGGATATTGCGGTGCGGACCTTTGCCTGTACGCTCAGACTCTGGGCCTGAATACCTGGTGGGTGGGCGGTATATTCAACGGAAAAGGTGCCATGAAGCATCTGGAAACCAAGGATGTCCGCATCAACGGTGTCATCGCCATCGGCTACGGCCAAACCCAGGGTGTGCCCCATAAATCCAAAACCGCCGCGGAGATCAGTCAGTACAACGGCACTGCGCCCCAGTGGTTCCTGGACGGCGTGGAAGCGCTGCTTTGCGCCCCCACTGCCCTGAACAAGCAGCCCTATATGGTCAAGGGCGACGGTGATCGGGTCTCCATCACCGCAGGCGAAGGCCATTTCGCCGGTATCGACCTGGGCATTGGCAAGTACCACTTTGAAGTGGGCGCAGGCAAGGAAAACTTCGAGTGGGCATAACGCTCATATAACGAAAATAAATCCTCACCTTCACGGTGAGGATTTTTGTATAAAGAAAACCCCCGGCTAGTGGTATGGGAAATATCCGAAAGGTGACCAGAACCGTCAATGGTAAGTCGTATACATACTTTGAAGCGAGATATACGGAGGGGTTCCATCCTGGAACGGGTAAACAGATTCAGCGCAGCATATCCGGTAAGACACAAAAGGAAGTGGCGCAGAAACTGAAGGTTGCACTTGCCACGCTGGACGAAGGCACCTATGTTGCACCTACCAAGAAAACACTGGGAGAATGGCTGGATATCTGGACGGAACAGTATTTAGGTGGAGTCAAAGGATCTACATCTGCTGCCTACAGGGCCAGTATTAGAACGCACATCAAGCCCAACCTGGGTGCAGTGAAGCTGGAAGAACTGGAAACGCACTTGATTCAGCAATTCTACAATAGCTTGACGCGGAAGACAAAGAATAAGCCTGCTGTATCGCCCAAGACGGTAAAGAATATCCATGGTATCCTCCATAAGGCATTGAAGCAGGCAGTCGCTAATGGCTATATGAAATCTAACCCCACCGAAAACTGTGTTCTGCCTCGAATTGAGAAGAAGGAACTGATGCCCCTCGACGACGAGGAAACCAAACTGTTTCTGAAAGCAATTAAGGGCCATCGGTTCGAATTGCTTTTTACGGTTACATTATTTACGGGACTGCGTGAAGGTGAAGCTCTCGGCTTGACTTGGGACCGTATCGATTTCAAGAGAGGCTCGATTCTGATCAACAGGCAGCTCCAGAAGGAGAAGAAAGCCGGTGGTGAGTTCCGGCTTGTATCTCTGAAGAATGATCGGCCGAGAAGAATTACCCCGGCACCTTGGGTCATGCAACTGCTTAAAGATCGAAAGCTTCAACAGTATGAGCATATGGAGCGAGCTGGTGAAGATTGGTCTAATCCGTTGAATCTGGTTTTCACGAACGAACTGGGTGGCAATCTGATCCCTCAAACGGTCGTGCGACACTTTAAGGAAATCGTGACCTCTATTGGAAGGCCGGATGCCAGATTTCACGATCTGCGTCACAGCTATGCTGTTGCCTCCATCCGCTCCGGCGATGATATCAAAACGGTTCAAGGAAATCTTGGACATGCAACCGCAGCGTTTACTTTGGACGTTTATGGCCATGTGACCGATCAGATGAGGGAAGCAAGTTCCATGCGGATGCAAGCATATATCCAGGATATTATGGATCAGGTGCATCAATAAGACAAAACCATAAGGAAAAACCGATTTTGAAGGGCACCCAAAAATCGAACTTTTTCGAGCTGGAAATAAGGGAAAGTGAAATGAATGGTGGAGAAGTTTCCACATAGGATATTTTGCAACTTTTTGTCGGAATAGCTGGTAAGGGGAAAAACAAGGGAAATAAAAAATACCGCATTTGAGCAACCTAACATTTACTGGCCAAAACAAAGGCAAAAGGGTGCAAAAAATCCGGTTAGAAAAACTTTCTAACCGGATTTTTGTGGCGGAGTGAGAGGGATTTGAACCCTCGCGCGGCTTTTGACCGCCTACTCCCTTAGCAGGGGAGCCCCTTCGGCCTCTTGGGTATCACTCCGAATCATACGCTGTTCAGTTCGTACTTTGGCATTCTAGCATAGGATGCGCCGTTTGTCAAGCACCAATTTTCACAATCAGAAAGACGGCCAGCGCGATCTGGGCGATGAGGATGGCGGGAATGCCCAGGGTGAATTTCAGGTGTCGGGTTTTATGACGGAAACAGCGCATACCAAGCAGGGCACCGATGCTGCCGCCCAGCACGGCGGTGCCGATCAGGGCCTATTTCCTTTTACATAGGGAATTTCTGTTAAATCACAAATAGTCTTCCATTTATATTTTTTACCAACAATCAAATTGTTTATCTTCATATATTTTTGTACAAGTCATTCTAATAAAGAATATATTTATATTATATTTATTAGAGTCACTTGTACACTTTTCACCTTCCTTTCAATATATAAATAATACATTTAATTGTAATTTTTAACATTTGTACATTCTAACAACTGTACAAATGTACACAAATCATACACAATTTTTATACTTTCATTTTTATCTTTTGTTAATCATAGAAATATTCAAAATATCCATTTATCGCCATTGTGAGAGGTTTTATAATACTTTTTGAATAACTTATCATTGACATAAGACAACTTCTTATAAAGTCATTTGGGAAGTTATTTTATTAACCCATCTATTAATAATTCTAATATTGTTTGTCTATTGTTAATCTCTTTATTTTTTATTGCTTTTGATAAAACTGAATAATCTTCAACATACATCTCACAAGTTGATTTTGCTCTTGATATAGCAGTATATAATGCTTCATTTACCAATAACATATTTTTAGTTACATAATTATTTTCTAAATATATATAACAATGTTTTATTGATGACCCTTGACTTTTGTGAATTGAATAACTATAACCTGGTGCTATAATTTCATAACTTTCATCTCTTATTACTAATTCTTCTCCATCTTCTGTTTCTATTAAACAAGCATCTGT
>JAFNXL010000067.1 GCA_017379075.1 Bacteroidaceae bacterium | reverse complement strand
GCCAAGTCGCGCTCGCTGAAGGCCATGTAGCAATGGCCCAGTTGTATTTCTTCCATGTTGAAACCCCGTTCAATGGTTATGGGATATTGCGTCTCGCCATAGAATTGGTGGATACCCGAGAGCAGTTCGTTGGGGATAAATTGAAAGCTGTCGTTGAAAACCACATGAAGCGCCTTGTAATTCTGTAGTTTCTCGTACAAGGCTTTCAATTCTTCATAAAGGTCATTGTGGAAATCCTGATAGACAGCACTGCACGGACGGTCATAGCGTCTGGGCAGGCCGTCAAGAAGCAACAAACGGTCATCCGGAATCAGTTTAAGTATGGGGGTAATGTCTGTATTAAAGTGTGGTATAACCACGTAAAAATCGTATTTTCCTACATTTTGGGTGATTATCTTTTCAAACACATCGCGGTCGTAATAATGGAATGCTGTGTCGCATGAGTAGTTTTCCCCCAGTGATTTTATCAGCGAACGGTACAGTGTTTCCTTGTATTGGTTCATGGCATCAAATACGACAAATAGCCGGCATCCCTGTCTTCGGCACTTGCTGCCTACATAAAAACCTTTACCGGGCACGCTGCGCAACCAACCGTTTTCTTGCAAAAACTTGTAGGCGCTGATAATGGTGTCTCTGGCCACCTCTAAGTTGGCATAGGCTTCGTTCACGGCAGGCATCTTCTCTCCAGGCTGAAACGCGCCTTCTTCTATCAGGTTTATGATATAGGAGGCCAACTGCTGGTACAATGGCGTTCCTGTTTTCTTTTGTGGTGTAAAATTGGTCATTCTCATCTCATTCACTATTTTGTTTATAGAATGGCGTTATGATATCCGTTATGTTTGCATTATGCTTATGCGTGACGATCAATATTTGCTCCAAAAGTATATTAAAGGTTATTTTTAGACAAATATGGACAGTTTTTTAACAGATATTTAACTTTTTGTTGTATAACAGATCCTCAAAAAACATAATGCAGAGTCCGAATCACCCTATCTTTGCCCAATTTTATACAAGAATAGAAAAATTGAGGGCAGGATACAACGCTCCGTCCTCAAAAAACGCCAAAATAGAAATATAAGTCTAATAAAGTTCCGAACTTATTTCAGTCCTTCACCGTATTCGCGCAAAGGTGTCTGGTCGGGAAATGTTTTCCAGTATACTGAATCCATATAAACCGCAAACGAGGTGAAATGGCGAATACCCATGGAACGGTATGTCTCCACATCTGCAAGGAAGACATCCTTGCGCCAGGGAAGTTCTACGGCAGGTTTCTTCCAACCGCTGAATAGGGAGACATCGAGCCAATATTCCAAAATCACTGCAGTCTCTGTGGGAAAGACTTCCAGATTCTCCTTCAGATATTTCAGATTCTGCGCATGCGTCATGCCACGGCCTTGGGCAAGCGTGTCGCAGATGGGATGTTCCCACGAACGCAGAAAGGGTGCAAACTCCAGAAACACCCCTTCCTCGGGTTTTACCTTGCGAGGGGCTTCAAGCGTATTGAAATAGGCCAGATGTGCAAGCATGGCCTGCGGGTCGTGGCGGCGCAACGCCTTGACAACGTGATTCTCTATGATGAGCGCCTGCTCGCTGATGGTGTATTGTCGGCATTGGTCACATTGGCAGGTGGGTTTGCCGTCGTCCAGCCAATAATAATAGCGGTGGTTGGTGGGGACAAGTTCCTGTGACACACGGACGGCATGGGCGGCGATGGTATCCAGTGCGCGAATGGAATGAACACAACAATTGAAATCGTTCACCCTGTGTCCGTGTTCGTCCATGCGGTACATGGTGGAGTCCAGCGAGAAAAGGTCGCGGGGAAGCAGCTCGCCCATGGCGTGCAACTGATGGTCCACCTTGATTCCCAATTCCTGACAACGCTTCATGAAAGCCTGTCCCTTCTCAGAGCGGATGAAGTCAAGCACTTCGCCAGGGAACATGTGGGTGCTGATGGTGTTGATGCCGTTATTTGCCGCACGCTCTGGCCAGTCGGGCACTGTGGAAAGGTCGTGCGTATTGAGTATGATTCCCTTCATGGGAGATTGGTTTCTCTGGGGGCCACAGGCCAATATCACAGACACACAAAAGAGGAACAGAAATGTCTTTTTCATGGATTGCAATTTTATATGGTTTTCTTCACTATTTTATCCGCACATGAACCATGCGCAATTGTGCAAAGTTATCATTTTTTAACTTACTGCCCAAGTTTTTCCCGCTTTTCGGCACACTTTTATCCCAAAAGTCATATCTTTGCAGCATATTCACATAAAAATCATTGATATCATGAGACAAAGATTCTTTACTCTTCTTGCCATTTTGGCTGTAAGTTTCCAATGTGCTTTGGCACAACGGTTGAATGTAATTTTTGAGACGGACATGGGCAACGACGTAGACGATGCGCTGGCCATAGACATGCTTTACAAGTACCACCGTTCCAAAAAGATTGACTTGATGGCCATCATGCTGAACAAGGAAGGCCAATATCCACCTCGCTTCATAGACCTGCTTAACCGCTGGTATGGCTGCAAACGCATTCCCATTGGCGTGACCACCCGTAAGAAAAACAGCACCATGTCTCACGTGCAGAACTTTACAGAGGTAGTGTGCAAGATGAAGGATGAAAAGGGCCGTACCTTGTACAAGCAGCTTCCCGAAGGTTCAGAAAACTGGCAGGATGCGGTCATGCTTCACCGCAAACTGCTGGCAAAGGCAGAGGACAACAGCGTGACCATCATTTCTGTGGGATTCAGCAACAATCTGTCTGCGCTTCTGGAGTCTCAGCCCGACGGTTTCTCTCCCCTCAGCGGCAAGGACTTGGTGGCCAAGAAGGTGGACCGCCTCGTGGTGATGGCCGGACACATGGAGAATCCCAACTATAGAGAGTTTAACGTGCACCACGACGTACCTGCTTGTCAGAAGGTGTATAACGAATGGCCAACGCCCATCTATACCTCACCTTTCGAACTGGGCGAGCATATCCTTTACCCTGCACGAAGCATAAGTGAAGACTTCGGTTGGACCAAGCACCATCCCATTGTGGATGCCTATAAGTGCTATCTGCCCAATATGGAAGACCGTCCTACATGGGACCTCACAGCTGTTCTCTACGCCATTGACCCTGGCCAGATGTTCAGCCTCTCGCCAGCAGGACACATCCATGTCAGCGACCTTGGATGCACCACTTTCAAGGCGGATGCAACGGGAAACCACTATTATCTCTACACCAGCCCTGAACAGAAAAAGCAGATACTGGACTATTTTGTGAACATGATTACCAAGAAACCCTGATAAGCCGTTTAATGGCAACAAAGTCCTCAGCCTGCCTGTCTAATTTAGAACGTCTGGACATAAAAAAACAAATATTATTAGGTTGCAATGTCAATTTTTTATAACTTTGTTGCTAAATGTTAAAAAAAACACACACTTCTAATACAAAAATGCGTAAAATAAACTGTTTTAAAAAGCTTCTGATGTCATTCGTGGCCGTGGCAGCTTTGTATAGTTGTACGGAAACCATCGATACCTCTTCGCGTTATGTTTTCAAGGAAGAAACCATATCCAGTTACCTGTCAAAGCAGGAAATCTACAGCGAATACTACGATCTTTTGGGCAGAGTTCCCATTAGTGATATGAGTGAGACCACAGTAAGGCAGCTTATGGCCGCTCGTGGTAACTTCACTTGCTTTGCGCCCACTAACGATGCCATCCATGAGTATCTGAAGACATTGGTGCAGGATTCTCTGATTGCCGAACCCAGTTGGTCTTCTTTTACAGACAGCACAAAACTCGACTCAATCCGCAAGGTTATCGTCTTCAACAGTATCATTGATGGTGGCGATGAGGTGACCCAGCTGTTTGAAACCGCAAACTTTCCCGTGGAGAATAACTCCGAATTGTCCATCGGAAACCTTTTGGACAGCAAGCTGACGGTGAACTATGTGGATAATTGTCCCGACAGTATATATATAAATAATGACTGTGCCATTGATGTCATCAACCGTGACATCCCCGCCATCAACGGCTTTGTTCACCGCATCCATAAGGTAATTGCACCCCGCAACGTAACCGCTGCCTATTATTTGCAGAACATCCTGGACAAGCAGATTGAAGGCTATCTGGTGGCAGCCCGCGTAATCCAGGCCTGCGGTCTGATGGATACTTTGACCAAAGTGCGTGATGAGGTGTATGAGAAGTTGTATCAGAGTGGACAGATTCCCGACCTTATCGGTATGACCAGCTATGGTTTCGCTGAAGGAAGTATCGGCTATGCACCCAAGCACCGCAAGTATGGTTTTACCATCTTTGCAGAGACCGACGCATTCTGGCGCAGCCAGGGCATTGATCCCCGCGACCCCCAACTGCTGACCAAACTGCGCCAGTGGATTCTGGACAACAAGCAGTATGCAGAAGGTGACCTTGATGCAGACCAAGGCAACGAGGATGATTATGAGAATCCCGGCAACTTGCTGAATCAGTGGATTACCTACCACATTCTTCCCATGAAGATTCCTACAAACAAGTTGGTTATCCACCACAACGAATACGGTTATGTGCGTAGCAACCCCAACAAGCTGGGTATCCCAGTTATGGAATTCTATGCATCTTTCGGAAAGCGTCGTTTGTTCAAACTCTACGAAAGTGCAGCCAGCCAGGGTGTCTACATTAACCGTTTCCCCAACCGTGACCTTGGCCGCCTCGGCAATGGTGATGAAATCAGTTGCGATCCTGACAAGGTGGGATGTAAAGTACTGACCAACGACAGCCTCACCGTGGTTAACGATATTGAGAACTGCTGCATCTATCCCATTGATGCGCCTTTGGCCTATACGGACGAAGTGCGCGACAATCTGCAGCGCGGACGTATCCGTTTCGACGGAATCAGCCTTTGTCCCGAAATCATGAACAATGACATCCGCAAGAAGGCCGCTACTGAAGAACGCTACCAGCACGTTTACATCCCTGCTGCCACTATCTATCCGTACACCGAGAATATGGTGCTGAACGACGACTGTAAGTTTGTATATTATAATGCGCACGACTATGACTGGTGTAACAACCAGGCAGACGAGATGAAAGCTGTAGGCCGCTTCGAAATCATGTTCAAGTTGCCTCCCGTTCCCCGTCGCGGCACATACGAATTGCGCTATCGTGTACTTGCCAACGGCAACCGTGGTGTAGGCCAGATTTATTTCGGCAACAATCCCAACAACCTTCCTGTCGCTGACATCCCCATGGACATTACCGTGCGTGCTGACGGCCGTAACACCGGTTGGGAAGATGACACCGAAGACCAGGACTACAACGCCGAAGTGGACAAGCGTATGCGCAACAACATGAAGATGAAGGGTGAGAAGTCAACCTGTAACAATGGTAACACCAGTTCTACCGCCCGTCATTATAGCAACCGCCACATCATCCGCCACATCATTGTGCGCCAGACCATGGATCCAGAGGAAACCTATTATCTGAAGATCAAGTCCGTACTTGACTCGGACAAGAAGGAATTCTACATGGACTACTTGGAACTTGTGGCCAAGGAAATCTACGACAACCCCGAAGAACCGGAGGACATCTGGTAATAAACAATTTAACGTGTGAGGCTGGCTAAAATAACAAATGGCCAGCCTCACACTGATAATAAAAGGACTGAATGAACATACTTGTAACCGGAGCAAACGGCCAATTGGGAAACGAAATGCGTATCGTGGCCCAAGTAGTGGAAGACAATTTCATCTTTACGGATGTCTCACAGATTGAAGGTGTGGACACCGTTGTGTTGGACATCACTGACGAAACCGCCATTAGAAAGATGGTGGAAGAAAAGCAGATTGACGCCATTGTTAACTGTGCGGCCTATACGAATGTGGATGCGGCGGAAACCAATCAGGATACGGCAGAACTACTCAACGCAACCGCTCCTTTATATCTGGCAAAAGCGATGAAAGAGACGGGTGGACTGTTAATTCAGATTTCCACTGACTATGTTTTCGGCAAGGAACCTTACAATGTGCCCTGTACCGAAACACAGCAAGG
>JAFNXL010000066.1 GCA_017379075.1 Bacteroidaceae bacterium | reverse complement strand
GGGCATTTCGGCTTCGCTGCGGCGATAGACGATGAACACCTTTTCCGCACCCAGACGCTTGGCTGTGCGGCAAGAGTCCATAGCGGTGTTTCCGCCGCCCACAACCATTACGCTCTTGGCGGGGTTGATTGGGGTGTCTGTCTCGGGGTTGGAAGCGTCCATCAGATTAACTCGTGTGAGGTATTCGTTTGAGGACATGATGTTTACGCTGTTCTCGCCGGGGATGTTCATGAAGTTGGGCAGTCCGGCTCCTGATGCCACGAAGATGCCCTTGAAGCCCTGTGCCTGGAGTTCTTCCACGCTGATGGTCTTGCCCACAATGCAGTCCTTGACAAAGCGTACGCCCATCTTTTCCAAGTTGTGGATTTCCACGTCTACAATCTTATTGGGCAGACGGAATTCGGGAATACCGTACTTGAGCACACCGCCGATTTCGTGGAGAGCCTCGAATACGGTTACGTCATATCCCATCTTGACCATATCGCCGGCAAAGCTTAGTCCAGCAGGTCCAGAACCTACAACAGCCACCTTCATGCCATTGGCGGGTGCGATTTCGGGAAGTGCGATGTTTCCGCTTTCGCGCTCGTAGTCTGCCACAAAGCGTTCCAGGTTGCCGATGGCAACGGCTGGCTCGTTCATCTTGAGATGTATACATTGGCTCTCGCATTGCTTTTCCTGCGGACAAACGCGGCCACAGACAGCGGGCAGGGCAGAGGTGTGCTTCAAGACGCGGGCAGCCTCAAGGAACTCGCCACGTTCCACGTTCTTGATGAACGAGGGGATGTTGATGCTTACGGGGCAACCCTGCATACAGGTGGGGTTGGCGCAGTCGAGACAGCGCTTGGCCTCGGTCATGGCCTGCTCCTTGGTATATCCAGTGTTCACTTCTTCGGTTCTGGTGGTGGCACGGTAAACGGGGTCGAGCTCGTTCATGGGGCAGCGCTCAATGGCGGTGCGTTCCTTGGCCTTCATGCTCTTGCGCAGTTCCTCGCGCCAGGGGGCCTTGCGGTCGAGCAGTTCTTCCATCGGTGCCTGTGCGCTCTTTGCTGTCTCTGCCATGGCTGCCTCGGCTTCCTTGATCTGGGGCTCAACCTTGCAGACATGCTCTTCAAGGTGGCTCATCTCCTCGCGTTCCACGTCCTTGAACGAGCCCATGCGCTTGAACATCTCGTCAAAGTCTACCTGATGGCCGTCAAATTCGGGTCCGTCCACGCAAACGAACTTGGTTTTTCCGCCTACGGTGATACGGCAGGCGCCGCACATTCCGGTTCCGTCCACCATGATGGTGTTCAGCGAAACGTCGGTGGGGATTTCATATTTCTTTGTGAGCAGGCAGCAGAATTTCATCATGATGGCGGGGCCGATGGCGAAACACTTGTCCACCTTCTCGCGCTTGATTACGCTTTCGATTCCTTCTGTTACCAGGCCCTTGTTTCCATAAGAACCGTCATCGGTCATGATGATGACTTCGTCTGAAGAGGCTCTCACCTCGTCTTCCAGGATAATAAGATCCTTGCTGCGGCCGGCCAATACGGAGATGACACGGTTTCCGGCAGCCTTGAGCGCCTGGATAATGGGGAGCATGGGGGCAACGCCCACACCGCCTCCGGCACAAACCACGGTTCCGTAGTTCTGAATATGGGTGGCCTGTCCCAGAGGACCCACCAAGTCAAGAATGCTGTCGCCAACATTCAGGTTACACAATTTGGTTGAAGACAATCCAACGGTCTGCACAACCAGGGTGATGGTTCCCTTCTCAATATCCGAACCTGCAATGGTGAGGGGCATGCGTTCGCCCTTCTCGTCCACTCTCACAATTACGAAATGTCCTGCACGGCGCGATTTTGCAATCAGCGGCGCTTCAATCTCCAGTTTGAAAACTTTTTCCGAAAACTGTTCTTTGCTAATGATTTTATTCATTGCTCTTTTGTCTTATCTTGTTTGTTTTTATTTTCAATGTGTTTGATATGCAAAGATACGTCATATTTTTTATTTCAAAGGACATTGTGCCCATAATTCCTCATTTAAGATGTGTATTTTGCAGATTATAACCGGAAAACGCGCTTATAATGTACCATTATAACAAATATAACAAAAGCGAAGAATCTGTAACATTTAGATAAATGTCTTCAGATTCTTCGCCAGAATGTCAATGATTCTTATCCTTTGTCCTTAGTCAATCATTTCAAATCCACAATAGGGAACCAGCGCCTTGGGAATGCGGATGCCTTCGGGGGTCTGGTTATTTTCCAAAAGGGCGGCAACGATGCGGGGCAATGCCAGCGCCGAACCGTTGAGGGTGTGGCAAAGCTCGGTCTTCTTCTCGCCTGTGCGGTAACGGCACTTCAGACGGTTGGCCTGATAGGTGTCGAAGTTGCTTACCGAACTTACCTCGAGCCATCTTTCCTGTGCTTCGCTGTACACTTCAAAGTCGTAGCACAGAGCGGCGGTAAAGCTCATGTCGCCACCGCAAAGACGGAGAATGCGGTAGGGGAGTTCCAGCTTCTGCAACAGACCTTCCACATGTTCCAGCATTTCCTTGTGCGATTCCTTGCTGTGCTCGGGCTTGTCAATGCGCACAATCTCCACCTTTGAGAACTCGTGCAGACGGTTCAGTCCGCGCACATCCTTGCCGTAAGAGCCGGCTTCGCGGCGGAAGCATTGGGTGTAGGCGCAATTCTTGATGGGGAGTTCCTTTTCGTCCACGATAACATCGCGATAGATGTTCGTTACGGGAACCTCGGCGGTGGGAATCAGATACAGGTCGTCCAGATTGCAGTGGTACATCTGTCCTTCCTTGTCGGGCAACTGGCCTGTGCCGTATCCGCTGTCGGCGTTTACCACAGTGGGAGGCATAATCTCTTCATAGCCAGCCTTGCGTGCCTCGTCCAGGAAGAAGTTGATGAGCGCTCTTTGCAGCTGGGCGCCCTTGCCGCGGTAAACGGGGAAGCCGGCTCCGCTGATCTTCACACCCAGGTCAAAGTCAATCAGGTTGTATTTCTTAGCCAGTTCCCAGTGGGGGAGCTTGTCTTCCGCTTTCTCGGGAACAACGGTCCAGTTGCCCACCGTGTCTCCTTCCTTGCACTCGCAAAGGTTGCTCTTTACCACCTGATTCTCTTCGGCGCCTTTTCCTTCGGGAACAAGGTCGTAGGGTATGTTGGGTATGGCACACAACAGGCGCACCATTTCTTTTTCTGCCTCGGTCTTCTTGTCTTCCAACTCCTTGTTGGTTTCTTTCAGGGCAGCCACTTGGGCCTTGATCTGCTCGGCCTCTTCCTTCTGTCCCTGCTTCATCAGCGCGCCAATCTGGGCGGCCATCTTCTTGGCTTCAGACAGGTTTTTGTCCAGTTCTGTCTGTGCCTCTCTGCGCTTCTTGTCGGTCTCAATCACTTCCTCAATGGCATTGGCGGCATTGGGGAAATTCTTTTTTTCCAGTCCTTTTATTACGCGTTCTTTTTCTTCCGTAATGACTTTTAGTGTAAGCATATCTAATGTTTTCTTTTATTTTACATTCATTGATGATTCGGCAGGCAAAGTTACAAAAAAATGTTGATACGTTCCATCTTTTTTGCCATAAAAAATGGCCTCACCTCACGGTGAAGCCATCTTATTGCTGTTGTTTGGAAAAAGTCTAATTGAAATATGGTTTGTGATTGATTTAAGCCTCTGCAGGTGTTTCAGTTTCACCCTCAGTAGCCTCTGCGTTTGCAGCAGCTTCTGCTTCTGCCTTTGCGGCAGCCTCAGCAGCCTTCTTCTCTGCTACCTTCTTAGCGATCTCTTCGTTGGTCTTCTTCTCTGCAGCCAGACGTGCTTCGTCAGCAGCCTTCTTCTCTGCAGCGTTCTTTACCTTGAATGCATCCAGACCCTTCTGCTTGTCAGCCTTCCATGCTGAGAACTTAGCCTCGGCGGTTGCTTCATCAAAAGCGCCCTTCTTCACACCTCCACGAAGATGCTTCATCATGTACACACCCTCTCTAGATAGAATGTTACGAACCGTGTCAGAGGGCTGTGCGCCACACTCTACCCAGTAAAGGGCACGGTCGAATTTCAAATCTACAGTGGCAGGATTGGTGTTGGGGTTGTAGGTACCAATCTTTTCTGTAAATTTACCATCACGTGGAGCTCTTACATCAGCGATTACGATGCTGTAGAAAGCATAGCTTTTACGGCCGTGACGCTGCAATCTAATTCTTGTTGCCATAAATTAATTAAACTTTATTATAGGTTTGAAATATGCCGTCAACTCGTAACGGCGGCGCAAAGGTACTACTTTTCGCTGAAAATAAAAAGATTATACCTAAAGTTTTTTCCATAAACGCTTATTTTTTAAGCATTGAGGCCTTTATCATGTATATAATGAGCATACAATACATGCCCAGGCTGAGCAATTCGCTCATTGGGTTTTGCCACCAAGCCGAGTAGTCGAAGCTGAATTCAAGATAGTTCAGCGCGGCACTCACCACACCCATCAGCGCGCCTCCGGCAATGAATCCGCTGGCAATGAGTGTGCCTCTTTCCGTGCGAAGTGCGTTCAGCGCGGCATCCTTGCTGCGGGTGTTCACATACCAGTTGATGGCGCCGCCCACGAGCAGGGGAAGGTTGAGTTCCAGGGGAATGAACATACCCAGGGCAAAAGCCAATGCGCTGATGCCGCAGAAGTTCAATACAATGGCGATGGCGGCGCCGATTCCATAGAGCAGCCAGGGCGCGCCGCTTCCGCTCATCATTGGCTCTATGACGGCAGCCATGGCGTTGGCCTGGGGAGCGGCCAAAGCTCCGCTGGTGAATCCATAGGTCTTGTTCAGGATCATGATTACGCCGGCCACGGTGGCTGCGCTCACCAGTGTGCCCAGGAATTTCCATGTCTCCTGCTTGCGGGGCGTGCTTCCCAGCCAGTAGCCAATCTTGAGGTCCGTAACGAAGCCGCCTGCCATGCTCAGTGCCGTACAAACCACACCGCCCATAATCAGTGCGGCCACCATTCCGCTTGTGCCGTTCAGTCCCACAGCTACCATAATCATGCTGGCTACAATCAGGGTCATCAGAGTCATTCCGCTAACCGGATTGCTGCCCACAATGGCAATGGCGTTGGCGGCAACCGTGGTGAAGAGGAAGGTGATGACGGCCACAACAAGCAGTGCCACCAGGCTGAAGCGCATCACACCGCCCATTACGTCCCAATGGAAGAACAGGAAGGTGGCGGCCAGCGCCATTACGATACCGGAAGAGATGAACTTCATGGACAGGTCCTTCTGGGTGCGCACCTCATCCTTTCCGCTCTCCTGGCTCTTGCCTTTAAGCTCGCTTCCGGCAAGGCTTACCGCACTGACAATAATCTTCCAGCTCTTGATGATGCCGATGATACCTGCCATTGCAATGCCGCCGATACCGATGCTCTTGGCATACTTGAAAATCTCTTCGGGCGATGCTGCGGCCGCGGTCAGGTTGTCCGCAATCTGCAGTTCGGGCCATATCAGGGCAATGCCGGGGACAATAATCCACCAAACGGCGGCCGAACCCATGCAGATGATGAGCGCATATTTGAAACCAACGATGTAGCCCATACCGAGCACGGCGGCTCCCGTATTCATCTTGAACACCAGTTTGGCTTTCTCTGCCACGGTGTCTCCCCACAAAACAGCTCTGCTTGTAAAGGCTTCGTTCCACAGGCCGAAGGTGGACACGGCAAAGTCATAAAGTCCGCCCAGCAGACCGGCAATAAGCAAGGGTTTGGCCTGTCCGCCGCCCTTTTCTCCGCTCACGAGAATCTGTGTTGAGGCAGTGGCCTCGGGGAAGGGGTATTTGCCGTGCATTTCCTTTACAAAATACTTGCGGAAGGGAATCAGGAACAATATGCCCAGAATACCTCCCAACAGGCTGGCAATGAACACTTCCATGAAGTTGACCGTCATTTCGGGATACTTGGCCTGGAGGATGTACAGCGCGGGCAGAGTGAAAATGGCACCGGCCACAACCACACCGCTGCAGGCGCCAATGCTCTGTATCATCACGTTCTCTCCCAGCGCTCCCTTGCGCTTCGTGGCGCTGCTCAGGCCAACGGCAATGATGGTGATGGGGATGGCGGCCTCAAAAACCTGTCCCACCTTCAGTCCCAGATAAGCGGCTGCGGCACTGAAGATAACTGCCATAACCAGTCCCCACACCACGCTCCATACAGTAACTTCCTTGGGGTTAGTACCCGCTTCCATCAAGGGTACATACTCTTCGCCTTCGTTCAGCGGTCGGAAGGCGTTTTCGGGTAATGAATCTTTCGTCTTACTCATAAATCATATTTTTTAGATGTTTTTAATGTATTTTTCTGCCACAAAATATATAATAATGTGCAAAGATACGTTTTTATTTGGTATTTCGGTCAGATATGTTCCTCTTTTCTCTTTTTCCGTGCATGCTGTTGCGGTGGCCAACGCACTGCAGTCCCTTTCACATCGCAACGGCATTACTCTCTCATTGCACCGCGTTGCCCTTTCCCCGCCATTCTTTTTGCCGCTACAATACCATCGCGTTGATACTGCAGTGTCAAGCCTATAACACTCCAGTACCAAAGCGATGGTACTCCAGTACCACTTTATATGGTACATTTGTGGTACTGCGAACAGGATACAACTTTATTTGGATGAGAAGATAACTGTTCCTTATAATTGCTTATCTGTAATAATTTATTTGCCTCCCGATTTCCACCGCCTTGCCATCATTTTTTTGCATGGCGAGGAAAATTTTCCTTCTACGCCATGCCGTAATTTTTTCCACGCCATGCGCTTGGTAGGGTGTAAAAGAAATTTCTGTTATTTGTTGCAAAAGTATGGACGCTTTATGTCAGAATGGCTAGGGGTATACGTTAATCTGGGCTCGCGGTGAGATGCTGAAACGAGTTCAGCATGACGTACTGAATCGCCAGCATGACGATATGTCCACAATGTCATCCTGAACTTGTTTCAGGATCTGTCCGCAGAAAAGGACAAGAATGGTTTGGGGGTATAGTTAACCAAGACTCGCGGTGAGATGCTGAAACGAGTTCTGCATGAGGAATGAAAGGCCAAAAGCTAACGGCCAAAAGCCCATGCCCGCCCCTAATAACACCTCTTTTTTGTCATTTTGCAAAGCAATTGCAAATGGATTTGCAAAACGAAAAATCATTATCAAGATAATAATCAGTGGTTTAGATGTGTTTTTGCGTTTTTGCTTTTTTGCAAAAGATATATGAGCAGATATGCCTCGAATAGTATAAATGAAAAATCGGACGTACCCGAAGATACATCCGATTCTTATAATCTTTAAAATAGTGGATTAAGCCTGTTCCCACTGGGCGCGCATCAGTTCGATGGCCTTGGGCAGTACAACGGCACGGTCGCCTTCGCATCCGCACTCGAAGCTGACATGACCCTGGTAACCCATTTCCTTGAGGGCACGGAAACCGTCAATGTAGTTGTCCTTCTCTCCGTCCTCTGTGGGAGTGAGACGACGGCCACGGCTTGCAATGTGAACGTGCTGCAGATACTTTGTACCAGCTGCCATGAAGGCTGCGTAGTCTGAAGTCTCTTCCTGCATGTGCCAGAAGTCGCCCATACACTTCACGCCTTCGCTGTTGGTGTCGCGGCAGATGGCTGCAGCATCGCCAACGAGGCGGAGGTAGAAGCACTCTCTGCGGTTCAGAGGCTCAAGAATAACGGTGGTGCCGCATTCCTTGGCATATTCGCCAAGCTTGAACAGCTCTTCGCAAAGATATTGTCTGGTCTCGAATGTGTGAGGCTTGCAAGGCTTCTGTCCGTTGAAGGCAGGAACCATGATTACGCCAGGAGAACCGATGGCTCCGGCTGCGGCGATAATCTCGCGCATAGAGTTGTCAAAAGCAGCCTTCACTTCGGGATCCTCAGCCAGAATGAAGCCGTCGAATCCGGCGCAGATGGCAGAGAGCTTGATGTTGCGGCCTTCAACAGCCTTGTTGAGCTCGTCTACACGGTTCTTCAGTCCGCGTCCGCCCACTTCAAGTCCGGTAACGCCCAGAGACTCCATGTAGTCAAGCTTCTCCTGGAGGTTGTTGCCGATGGCAATACCTTCCTGGAAACAAATGTTCAGCGGTGTCTTGGGCTTCTCGGGTACGGGAGCGCAAGAGCTGAGAATAGACATTGGAGAGGCAAGGCTAGCAGCGGCCATACCCGCTGCTGAACCCATTATAAAATTGCGTCTTTTCATATTAATGCTCTGATTATTTGCCTGTACCGGGCTTTGCTACTGTATACTTGTCAAGCTCCATGGCGCCGAGTTCCAACTTGGCGGGCATATAGTCCATTTCGGCCTGGCTGATGGCATCCCATGTTGTGGTGCCGCCAGTGTAGGCTGCTTCACGGGCCATAACTGCAGCAAGACAAGAGATACCGCACTCGGTAGCTTCGTCGTGAGCCTCGCCCTTGCGGATGTGGTTCACCCAGTCTACGTGCTCAAGCACATAGGGGTCGTGCTGCTTGAATTCGCCTGTATCTTCGTACTTCCAGATTACATTGCCCTGGAGGTCCTTGATTTCGTTGGTAGCGCTCCACCAAGAACCCTTAGTTCCCTGGATGAACTCGCTTACGTTGTTGCTGCAACCGTCAATCTGGCGGCACATACTGTGTAGGTGGATTCCGTTTTCAAATACGAAGTCGGTGCTGAACATGTCAAACTGGTCACCGGTGATTCTGCGATGACGACCGCCGAATGATGTGGCGCTAACGGGGTGCATACCGGTCATCCACAGGAATACGTCGATGTTGTGAACGTGCTGCTCAACAATGTGGTCTCCAGACAGCCACTTCCAGTTTACCCAGTCGCGGATGTTCCATTCCATGTCGGTCCAGCCTTCCTGACGCTCTCTGTACCACAGC
>JAFNXL010000021.1 GCA_017379075.1 Bacteroidaceae bacterium | reverse complement strand
GGCATCACCACCGCACAGGAATATATCCGCACACACACGGTGCAGGAGTGGAAACGCGCCACACTGCCCGAACTCAAGGACGTCCCCGCCATTTTCCTGATTGGGAAATAGCGGGGACGTTATTATCTGCCCTTTTTGCCCGAAGCCGAATGGAAAGATAGGATAAAATTTCTGGTGGGCAGAAATAGGCTCTCGACTCACTCGCGGGCATTTCCCAGAGCCGAAAAATGCTCTCGACTCGCTCGCGGACATTTCCCAGAGCTGAAAAATGCTCTCGACTCAGTCGCGGGCATTTCCCAGAGTTGAAAAATGCTCTCGACTCGCTCGCGGGCATTTCCCAGGGCTGAAAAATACGCTCGACTCAGTCGACGGCCTGGAACGGCACCTTCACCGCACGTTCCCGTCTTCGCTGACGCATTGTTGAGCGGTGAGTTGTGAACTATGATTAATGAGCCTTATAAAATCTTATGAACTTATGTTCTTTTGCCTAATCGAAAAACCATCGTTCAAACGTGCTTCTGTCAAAAACTCAAAAACTCAAAAATGCAAGGAATCTGCAGTCATCCGTCGTATCAGTCTCTTCGGCGTACCACTGGACGGTGAGCGGCTCAGAACTCGGCCGTGAGTCCGATGCTGGGCACCATGCTGCCCGATTCCTGCTTGAGCGTCTTCATGATGTAGCGCTGAGCGGACGCGGGTGCGGTGGGGTTTTCCACCACGCCGCTACTGAGCAGGGCATCCTGTTGCTTCAGTTTTGACGCGGTTACGTTCTCCAGTCCCACATAAAAGCCGAGGCGCCATTTCCGGAAGTAGTAGTCCTTGTCAATGCGGATGTCCAGCTGGGCAAAGGCCGGGAGGCGTTCCGCGTTGTAGCGGCTGTAGTCGAAGTAGGCTCTTCCCTGCGCGTCCCATGCCTCCACCAGGGAGGATTTCTCCACATCGTAGGGTGTGTAGGGCGCTCCGCCGATAAGGCTCAGCTTTCCGCCCACGCTCCATCGGCGCGGCAGTTCCCACACGGCGCTGAGGTTGAGGATGTATCGGTTGTCCCATGCCGAAGGGGTGTAGCTGTCGTTTTCCCCGTTGCGATACTCGCTCTTGAAGAGGGTGAACGATGCCGTGGCGCTGATTTTGTCCGGAATCTGCCATTTCCCCAGCATCTCCATGCCGTATGAGCGGCCCTGTGCGGTGGGTTCAAGCAGTTCGTTGCCCACAATGCCGTAGTCGTTTCCCTTGCAGGCAAGGGGAATGTTGTCCATGACGCTCAGGGGCATGTGGCGGTAGTTCTTGTGGAAGCCTTCCACGGTGAAGACCAGTTGCCGGGTCGGCCGCCAGTTCAGCCCCAGGCTTTTGGACAGCACCTTCTGGTACATGAGGCTGTTGTTGGCAAGGGTGCCGTTGTTGTCCTTGTAACCCAGTGCGGTGCCGGTGGGCAGCTGGTAGTAAATGCCGGCGTTCCCGGCCACGGACCAGTGCTTGCCCAGCATGTAACGGGCGGAAAGGCGTGGCGAGAGCTGCTTCAGTGGATTGCGCATACGGGAAAGGTTGGCGGCATCGGTGCGCAGGCCGGCCGATGCGGTGAGGCGCTCGTCAGGCGAGGTGTAGTCCAGCGAGGTGGAAAGTCCCCAGCTCCAGATACCCATCCGTGTCTGGTAGTCGGCCCATCCGGCCATGTCCGTGTATCGGCGTTGTCTGGTCTGGCTCCGGTATTGTATGTAGCTTCCCTCTATGCCCTGTTTCCACACCCAGTCACCCAGGTTGGAGCGGTTTTCGGCTCTGAGGGATGTCTTCTGGTCAATGCTTTTGGCGCGTTGTCTCAGGTTTTCCTCGCTGCTCTCGTCGTTGTTGTTGTATTTGGTCAGTCTGTTGTTCAGATAGTTGTGGCTCAGATAAACGCCTTGTGTGTGCTTGCCGGCATAATGCTTGTACGATGCACCCAGGGTATAGGTCTCCTGGTATATGACTGGCAGATAGCTCAGCAGATATTCGTTTGCCTCGCCCTTCTCGTCGGTGTTCAGCTTCATGCGGTCAATGCCGCCCAGCCCCATGACCATGATTTCGTCCTTGGGGGTGATGCGCGACTTTATCTTGAACTGCCCGTCGATGTAGTTGGGCAGAAAGGGCAGGCCCAGCATCTTGAAGAGCAGTTGCAGATAGGATTGCCTCGCGGAGAACAGATATGTGGTCTTGGGACCGAGGTGTCCGTTTCCGCTCAGCGAGACTTCTGATGCGCCCAGCGTGGCCTTGAAACTCTGCCTGTCCGGGTTGCCGTTTACCAGTGCGAAGTCAAGCACCGAGCTGAGCGCGCCCGAACGGTTGGACGGGAAGGCGCCGGTGTAAAAGTTTATTTCGCGCACAAGGTCGGCGTTCACAATGCTGGTGGGACCGCCCGACGCGCCTTGGGTGGCAAAGTGGTTGATGTTGGGAATCTCAATGCCGTCCATGAAGAAGCGGTTCTCGGCGGGACCGCCTCCACGCACAATCAGGTCGTTCCGGTATCCGATGGGCGAGAACGACACACCGGGGAAGGAGCGCACAATGCGTGAGATGTCACGGTTGGCGCCCGGCATCTTCTCAATGTCCTGCATGCCGATGACATACAGGCTTACCGGACTCTCGTTGGTGGTGCGCATCAGTTGCGGCCCCACGGAAATCTCGCCCATCAAGCGTGTGTCTTCCTGCAACTCAATTTCCACAAAAGGGGTGGTGGCGGAAATCAGGTACTCGGCGGTGAGCGTGGCCTTGTAGCCAATGCTCGACGCAAAGAAACGGTGGATGCCGGGCTTTGCCTTGGTCATGCGGAAGTTGCCCACGCTGTCTGTCGGCGTCCAGCTGGTGGAATCTCCGTCTATATATACGTTGCAGTAGGGGATGCCCTCGCGCCTGTCCTTGTCAATCACTTTTCCACGGATGACAAACGTCTCGGCTTGCGGAAAGACGTGCAGACAAGATGAAAGGATAAATAAACATAGTGTGAATGCTTTTCTCATAAGTTTATTTTCTTTGTTGCGTTCAACGGTGGCAAAAGTACGGAAAAAAGCTGACTCGTGCCCGTCCCTTCCGTAAAATATCGTAGAAACACTTGTAAAAATAACGGATTGTATGACTTTTTCACTTTTTTTCACTAAATTTGAAGCCAAATAGAAAACAGATACAGAAATGGCAGCAAAGGACAAGACGGTCTACGTTTGTGAATATTGTGGACAAGACAGCGTGAGATGGGTGGGCAAATGCCCTGCGTGTGGCAAGTGGAACACCATGAAGGAGATGACCTTGCGTGCGGAAAAGAACACTGGCAGCAGTGCCGCCCGGGCCGCATTGAAGGCCGCCGGAGCAACCGACGGAAGGGAACGTCCTCGTCCGCTTAACGTACACGAGATTGATGCCGATGCCGAACCTCGCATGGACATGGGCGATGCCGAGCTGAACCGTGTCCTGGGTGGCGGACTGGTGCCCGGCAGTCTGGTTCTGCTGGGCGGCGAGCCGGGCATTGGCAAGAGCACGCTGGTGCTGCAGACAGTTCTGCGGATGAAGGGCAGGCGTGTGCTGTATGTGAGCGGGGAGGAGAGTGCCCGTCAGATCAAACTGCGTGCCGACCGCCTTCAGACGGCCTCGGGAGGGAGTGAATTGTTGGTCCTGTGCGAGACTTGTCTGGAACAGGTCTTTGAACGCATTGAGGAGACGCAGCCCCATCTGGTGGTGATGGACTCCATCCAGACCATGCAGACCGAAAGCGTGGAGTCCTCTCCCGGCAGTCTGTCGCAGATTCGTGAATGTGCCGCCAGCCTGCTCAAATACGCCAAGGGAGGCGGTGTGAGCATCATCCTTATCGGCCACATCAACAAGGAAGGCTCGCTGGCTGGCCCCAAGGTGTTGGAACACATCGTGGACACCGTTCTTCAGTTCGAGGGCGACCAGCACCACTTGTACCGTATCCTGCGCAGCATAAAGAACCGTTTTGGAAGCACAAGCGAATTGGGAATCTACGAGATGCGCCACAACGGACTGCGCGAGGTGACGAATCCCAGCGAACTGCTCTTGTCGGACAATCGAGAGGGACTGAGCGGCATAGCCATTGCCTGTGCCATGGAGGGTGTGCGCCCGCTTATGATAGAGACGCAGGCGCTGGTAAGCACCGCTGCTTATGGAACGGCGCAACGCAGCACCACCGGCTTCGAGAACCGCCGGTTGAACATGTTGCTTGCCGTACTGGAAAAGAGGGTGGGTTTCAAACTGGCCGCCAAGGATGTGTTCCTGAACATTGCCGGCGGTTTGCGTGTGACAGACCCGGCAATAGACTTGGGTGTGATGGCCGCCGTGCTGAGCAGCAACGGCGATATGCCCATTGACAGCGATGTCTGTGTGGCTGGCGAAGTGGGATTGAGCGGGGAAATCCGTCCCGTCTCACGCATTGAGCAACGCATCGCCGAAGCCCAGCGTCTTGGATTCCGCCGCATGATACTTCCTGCTCACAACATGAACGGACTCAATCCTTCCCAGTATCAGATCCAACTCATCCCCGTCCGCCGCGTTGTGGAGGCGGTAAGGGAATTGTTTGGGTAAAAGCTAATTCTATAAACTATAAAAACGCTGCCGCCAGTGCTTCTGCGCATCGCTCGCCGTCCACTCCGGCACTGACAATTCCTCCTGCATAGCCGGCACCTTCTCCGCAGGGATAGAGCCCGCTGATGCGGATATGTTGCAATGTAATCTGGTCGCGCAAGATACGTACCGGACTGCTTGTGCGGGTTTCCACGCCAATGACGGTGGCTTCTGCCGTGAGGAATCCGTGCATCTGTTTTCCCCATGTCTTGAATGCCTCGCGCAGTCGGCTGCTGATGGGCTGTGGCATCCAGAAATGCAGAGGGCTGGCAATGAGGCCGGGAGCATAGGAACTGGCGTTGAGGTCTGCACTGAGCCGTCCGTTTACAAAGTCGTTCATGCGTTGTGCCGGAGCGGTCTGTGTGCGGTTGCCCTGCTGCCAGCAGACGCGTTCCATTTCTTCCTGATAATACATCATGCGCAATGGGTCGTCGCTTTCGGTCTGCAAGTCTTCGGGACGGATTTCCACCACCATTCCGCTGTTGCTCCAGCGTCCGTTTCTGTGGCTGGGACTCATGCCGTTTACCACCAGTTGCTCTGGTCCGCTTGCTGCCGGCACAACGAATCCGCCGGGGCACATACAGAAACTGTACACGCCTCTGCCATCTACTTGCCTCACCATATTGTATTCTGCTGCAGGGAGCCATTTTCCCCTTCCGTCCTTGCTGTGGTATTGTATCCGGTCTATCAGTTCGGCCGGATGCTCCAGACGTACGCCCACGGCCAGCCCTTTGGCTTCAATCTCAATCTGTTCGTGAGAGAGCATGCGGTAGACATCGCGTGCAGAATGTCCGGTGGCAAGGATTACGGGACCGTTCCACTCCTGCTTTTCGCCAGTGGGCAAATGGGTACACTCAATGCCTTGTACCTTGTTGTCCTTTATGATGAGTCGGTCCATGCGCGTCTCGAAATGTACTTCTCCTCCACATCGCAGAATGGTATTGCGCATGTTCTCTATGACACGGGGCAAGCAGTCGGTGCCGATGTGCGGATGGGCATCCACCAATATGGAATCGCTGGCTCCGTGCTGCACAAAGACATGAAGAATCTTTTCGCTGTTGCCGCGCTTCTTGCTTCGGGTGAAAAGTTTTCCGTCGCTGTAGGCTCCTGCGCCTCCTTCGCCAAAGGCATAGTTGCTTTCGGGGTCAATCTGCTGGGTGGTACGGATACGCGCCAGATCCTTTTTGCGGGTTCTGACGTCCTTTCCGCGCTCCACAACAATGGGGCGTATGCCAAGTTCAATCAGTCGGAGGGCGGCAAACAGTCCGCCGGGGCCTGCGCCCACGACAATGGCTTCCTTGTGTCCGGCAACATCTGGATAGAAGGTGGACTGGTATGTCTGTGACTCTGGACGCTCGTTGACGTAAACTTTTACGGTAAGATTCACATAGACGGTACGTTGCCGTGCGTCAATGCTACGTTTGAGGATGCGTACAGCGGTGGGCTTAATCTGCATCTCGCGTTTCAGATAGGCCGTAACAGACGCCTCGTCGTAGGCGTCTTTTGGCAGGATTCTGAGGGTATAATCTTTTGTCATGTCTGTTTGTTTATGATGCAAAAGTACACAAACTTCTTGGATTAAGTTTACCGTGGCAGCCTTTTTCTGCCGTTAAGCATAAATATGTGGTTGCTAAATGCCTTTTTTATGGATATTTCTTAGTAAATTTGCGACCAAAAGAATTCAGCACGTATGAAAGTATTGAAATTTGGCGGAACATCCGTAGGTTCCGCGGATAGTATCCTGAATGTAAAGAAGATTGTTGAGTCCCAGACCGAACCCGTCATTGTGGTTGTCAGCGCCTTGGGCGGAATTACAGATAAGTTGATAAAGACAGCCCAGCAGGCGGAGGCTGGCGACCCCATTTACCAGAAGACATTTCTGGAGATAGTGGAGCGTCATGAGGACATGGTAAGTGCCGTTATTCCGGCCGGCCGTAACAGGGAGACACTCCAGGCCATTGTCAAGGCCCATCTTGAAGAGTTGCGCAGCATCTATCAGGGCGTGTTCCTGATTCGCGACCTCAGCCCCAAGACACAGGCAGCCATTGTCAGCTATGGTGAACGCATCAGCAGCCGTATTGTGGCCACGTTAATAGACGGGGCGGAATGGTATGACAGCCGCGAGTTCATCAAGACAGAGCGCAAGGCAGGCCGTAACATACTGGCCACAGAACTGACCAACGAACTGGTGTGCAAGAACTGGGAGACCATTCCGCAAATCAGTCTGGTGGGCGGTTTCATCAGTACAGATGTGGAGAGTGGCGAGGTGACCAACCTTGGCCGTGGCGGTTCGGACTATACCGCCAGTATCATTGCTGCGGCACTCAATGCCCAGGTGTTGGAGATCTGGACCGATGTGGACGGATTCATGACCGCCGACCCTCGTGTGATTCCCAATGCCTATGTCATCAACGAACTTTCCTATATTGAGGCGATGGAGTTGTGCAATTTCGGAGCAAAAGTGGTCTACCCCCCCACCATCTATCCGGTTTGTATCAAGAACATCCCTATCCGCATAAAAAATACATTCAATCCCGAGGCGCCTGGTACAATCATCAAAAAAGATGTGGAGGACGACTCCAAGGCCATCAAGGGTATTTCAAGCATTGACGGCACCAGCCTGATAACCATCAGCGGACTCAGTATGGTGGGTGTAATTGGTGTGAACCGCCGTATCTTCAGCTGCTTGGCAGACAATGGCATCAGTGTGTTCATGGTATCCCAGGCCAGCAGTGAGAACAGTACCAGCATCGGTGTGCGCGATGTGGATGCCGCCGAGGCTTGCCGCGTGCTCAACATCGAGTTTGCCAAGGAAATTGAACAGGGCTCCATGTATCCTATCCAGGACGAGAGCGGACTGGCGACAGTGGCGGTTGTGGGCGAGAACATGAAGCACACACCGGGCATTGCCGGAAAACTCTTCGGCACACTGGGACGCAATGGTATCAGCGTGATAGCCTGTGCGCAAGGTGCCAGCGAAACCAACATCTCATTTGTGGTGGATGCGCGTTATCTCCGCAAATCTCTTAATGTCATCCATGACAGTTTTTTTCTGAGTGAGTATCAGGTGCTCAATCTGTTCATTACCGGAGTGGGTACCGTTGGCGGAAGCCTTATCGAACAGATTGCCCAACAGCGGGAGAAACTGATGCATGAGATGGGTTTGAAACTGAATGTGGTGGGAATTGCCAGTGGTCATAAGGCGGTCTTTTCTCGCGACGGACTGGAACTGGGCAATTTCCGTCAGCTCCTGGCCGATGCGGAAGACAGCGACATACAGCGTCTGCATGACGAGGTGGTTGGCATGAACATCTTTAACAGCGTGTTTGTGGATTGCACAGCCAGTGCCGAGGTGGCAGGGCTTTACAAGGACTTCCTCAATCATAATATCCATGTGGTAGCAGCCAACAAGATTGCGGCAAGCAGTGATTTCGAGAATTATCACGAACTGAAGGAAATTGCGCACAAACGTGGTGTCAAGTTCCTCTTTGAAACCAATGTGGGAGCAGGACTGCCCATCATACGCACCATAAACGACCTGTGCAACAGCGGAGACAAGATTCTGCGCATAGAGGCTGTGTTGAGCGGAACGCTTAACTATATATTCAATACCATCAGTGCCGAGGTCCCTTTCAGCGAAACGGTGAAGATGGCCAAGGCGGCCGGATACAGCGAACCTGATCCGCGAGTTGACTTGAGTGGTAAGGATGTAATCCGTAAACTGGTGATTCTGGCTCGCGAGGCGGGTTACAAGATCAATCAGGAGGATGTGGAAACGCATCTGTTCATCCCCGAATCCTTTTTCCAAAGTTCAATAGAAGAGTTCTGGGAAAAACTTCCTTCGCTTGATGCGGATTTCGAACAGCGTCGTCAGCAGTTGGCAGAGAATGACAAGGTGTGGCGTTTTGTGGCAAAACTGGAGAACGGACGTGCAAGCGTTTCGCTCGAAGAGTTCTCCCGTGATCATTCGTTCTATGTGCTCGAAGGAAGCAACAATGTGGTGCTGCTCACCACAGAACGCTATAAGGAATACCCCATGCTCATCCAGGGCTATGGCGCGGGAGCCAGTGTGACGGCTGCCGGTGTCTTTGCCGACATCATGAGCTTGGGCTAATATAATTTTATAATTTTTGAGGTTGTGAAACACCTGATTATATTGGGTGACGGCATGGCGGACTGGCATTGTGAGGAATTGGGAGGACGCACATTGCTTCAGTATGCCGACACTCCGCATTTTGACCGTTTGGCCCAAATGGGGCGGAACGGTCTCTTGCAAACCGTACAGGAAGGATTCCATCCTGGCAGCGAAGTGGCCAACAGCAGCATTCTGGGCTATGACCAGAATCTGGTATACGAGGGCCGCGGACCTTTGGAAGCTGCCAGTATCGGGGTGGAACTGGAACCCGGAGACTTGGCTTTACGTTGCAATCTGGTCTGTATCCAGGGCGATGTGCTGAAGAACCATTCATGCGGTCGTCTGGAGACAGAAGAGGGCGATGTGCTTATCCGTTATTTGCAGGAACATTTAGGCTCAGACCGTGTGCATTTCTATACCGGTGTGCAGTACAGACATCTGCTTGTGATTAAAGGTGGTGACAAACGCCTGCAATGCACGCCGCCGCACGATATTCCCGGAAAGCCTTTCCACCCCTATATGCTGAAGGCAGAATGCCCGCAGGCTGAAGATACGGCACGTTTGCTTACAGAGTTGGTGTACAAGAGCCAGGAACTCCTCCGTTATCATCCGCTCAATCAAAGCCGCATGGATGCCGGACAGGATCCGGCCAACAGCATCTGGCCATGGGGCGGGGGATACCGTCCGGCAATGCAGCCGCTTACGGCCACATATCCGCAAATCCGTTCCGGTGCGGTCATAACGGCAGTGGACCTTATCCGTGGTATTGGTCATTACGCAGGCCTACGCGTTATTAATGTCGATGGAGCAACCGGCCTTTATGATACCAATTACGAGGGAAAGGCGGCTGCGGCCATTGAGGCTCTTCGCACGGATGATTTTGTGTATCTGCATGTGGAGGCCAGTGATGAGGCTGGACATGATGGAAGCGTACCGTTGAAGTTGCAGACCATAGAAGACCTGGACCATCGTCTGCTGGCGCCGATAATGGCAGAGTTGGACACATGGGATCAGCCCGTCTGCATAGCCCTTTTGCCCGATCATCCTACGCCATGCCTGCACCGTACCCACACGTCAGAGCCTGTTCCTTTCTGCATTTGGCATCGGGGCATCGAACCGGACGGTGTGCAGACTTTTGACGAGGATGCCGCACGCTTGGGCAGTTACGGCCAGCTTCAGCCGGGACAGTTTATCCGCGAATTCATGAAATATTAGTGATTATAGACAATAGAAAAAGACAGATTATGAAATATTATAGTACCAATCAGCAGGCCCCAGTGGCCACTTTGGACAAAGCCGTGGTGAAAGGATTGGCCGAGGATAAGGGACTTTATATGCCCGAACGCATCAAACCCCTTTCCAAGGAGTTCTTTGATGAAATCCAGAATCTCAGCTTTCAGGAAATAGCTTATCAGGTGGCGGATGCTTTCTTCGGAGAGGATGTGCCGGCTGAAGTGCTTCGTCAGATTGTATATGACACCCTTTCTTTTGATGTGCCCGCAGTGCCGGTTACCGACCGCATCTTCAGTTTGGAACTCTTCCATGGTCCCACATTGGCATTCAAGGATGTGGGTGCGCGCTTCATGGCGCGTCTTTTGGGCTATTTTAACCAGAAGGAGGCAAACGACCGCTTGGTGAACGTGCTTGTTGCCACCAGTGGAGACACCGGATCTGCTGTGGCAAACGGTTTCCTGGGTGTGCCCGGAATCCATGTCTATGTGCTTTATCCCAAAGGAAAAGTCAGCCCCATTCAGGAATGTCAGTTCACTACGTTGGGACAGAACATCACCGCACTGGAGGTAGACGGAGTGTTCGATGATTGTCAGGCATTGGTGAAGAGTGCATTTATGGATGCCGAACTGAATGCACACATGAAACTTACTTCGGCAAACAGCATCAATGTAGCACGTTTCCTGCCCCAGAGTTTCTATTATTTCTACGCATACGCCCAGATGAAGAAGCGTGGATTGGCAGACAATCTGGTGGTGTGCGTGCCCAGTGGCAATTTCGGCAACATCTGTTCAGCCCTCTTCGGAAAGCGTATGGGGTTGCCGGTAAAGCGTTTCGTGGCAGCCAACAATGCCAATGACATCTTTTATAACTATCTGCAGACAGGCGAATACAAACCCCGTCCCAGCGTGCAGACCATTGCCAATGCCATGGATGTGGGCGATCCAAGCAACTTTGCACGCATCCTCGACCTCTATGGCCACTCTCATGAAGCCATTTGTGCAGACATTAGCGGAGCGGCCTATACGGATGAACAGATTGCAGAAACCATGCGCTTTTGCCTTGGCGAGACCGGATATCTGCTCGATCCTCACGGCGCCTGCGGATACCGTGCCCTGCAGGAAGGCTTGCAAGAAGGCGAAACCGGCATCTTCCTTGAAACTGCACATCCTGCCAAGTTCAAGGAGACAGTGGAAGGAATCATTTCCCGCCCCATAGAAATCCCCGCCAAACTGGCCGCCTTTATGGAAGGAACCAAGCAAAGCATCCAAATGACCAATGACTTTGCCGACTTCAAGCAGTATCTGATGAGGCAATAAGGCAAAGGATTGCCCACCGAAATCTAAACACATTTTCTGATGCAGTTATACTGCGTGTGCAAACGCAGTATATCTGCATTGCTGTATGCAGTATAACTGCAAACGGAAAGTCAGTACTACTATACTTTTTTATTTGGCAATATTGATTATCGCAACCCCGAATAGGTAAAACTAAATTCAGTATTTTTAGGCCACTCATGGTGTCCGCTAAATGTTGAAAGTGGATAAAATTTGTGTCCGCAATGCCCATTTACAGGTGTTGCGGACACATTGTTAAAAATAGTCCTTTCTCTTATCACGTAAAATATTGTTGGTTATGGTGGTGATGTTAACGGCTGTCAGATAAAATCTCTTTGATAGATGAGGACAGACAAATCATATATGGTTGTTATTCACCATTTTAAGCTTTATCCTGCAGTTTTTCCCCTAAAATAGCTTCATATATACACCAAGCATATCGGCTGTCCGGGGAAATGTTGTTTTTGAAATGCTTCATGATTTTTACCGGAAACAATATATTGAAAACTGTTTTTTGCGGGATTCGCGGGATTCGCGTGAGGCCACCCTCCGTAATGAATTTGGAAAATTTATGTCTTACTTTGCATGTTGTTTAGCTACATGCCCATAATGGGTGTGTTGTATGCAAGAAGAAAATGAAAGAACAAATATAATTTTAACCAATTTATTAACTAATTTAAATTTTAAAGAAAAT
>JAFNXL010000020.1 GCA_017379075.1 Bacteroidaceae bacterium | reverse complement strand
CGCAAGATTTATCGTGTCAGCCGCATCAATCCCGCAGAGGTAATCAAGAAAGACTAATACATTTTATTATATATATATACAGCATGGACATCAAACTTCCCCCCAAACCCTGGTATGTGAAATACCGCTTGGCCATTGCGCTGGGCATTGCGCTCACCGTCCTCATGGCCTATACCATCACGCTGCTGCTCTCGCCCCGCACCGTCTATCTCAGCGCCGACCGCATGAAGGCCGTCACCGCCGCCGAGGGTTCCTTCACCGAATATATCGATGTGGAAGGCATCGTCCATCCCATCGCCACCATCCTGCTCAACGCCCGCGAGTCGGGTTCCGTGCAGCGCATCGTCTCCGAGGAAGGAAGCCTTCTGCACAAGGGCGACACCATCATTGTCCTTGCCAACGACGCGCTCATCAATTCCATACGACAGGATGAGCTGGAGTGGGAAAAGACCAGCCGCAACCTCAAGGAACAGGAAATCCAGATGGAGCAGAAATCGCTGGCGCTGAAGCAGCAGACGCTTGACCAGGAACACCAGATTGCCAATCTGAACCGCCAGCTGGAACAAAGTCGCGAGGAATTCAAGATGGGCATCAAGAGCAAGGCCGAGATGGACATTGTGGAGGCGGACTATGTATATCAGCACCGCAAGATGGAGCTGCAGATGCAGAGCCTCAAGCACGACAGCGCCAGCACCATTCTGCGCCGCGAGATGATTCGCGCCGAATACGCCTCGGCCGACCGCAAACTGGCCGAATCGCGCCGCCGTCTGGACAATCTGGTGGTCACCTCTCCCACCGACGGTCAGTTGGGCCGCCTCAATCTCACCATCGGACAGAACGTCTCCAGCGGAGGAACCATTGGCGAGCTGAAGATTATGAACAACTACAAGGTGCGCACCCAACTCAGCGAATACTATGTGGAACGCATCAACGCCGGTCTGCCCGCCATGATTCTCCAGAAGAAGGACACCATCCCCATGCGCATCAGCCGGGTGATGCCCGAGGTGAAGGACCGCATGTTCGAGGCCGACCTCGTCTTCCTTGGCCACACCCCCGACAACATCCGCCTGGGCAAGAGCTACCGCGTAAAGATTGAGCTGGGCCAGCCCGAAAGCGCCCTCATCATTCCCCGCGGCGACTTCTACCAGCACACCGGCGGCAAGTGGATCTTCCGCATAGACCCCGAGACGGGCACCGCCCGCCGCACCGAGATTGAGATTGGCCGCCAGAACCCCGAACAGTTCGAGATTCTCAGCGGACTCGCCCCCGGCGACAGCGTCATCCTCAGCGGATACGAGCGCTTCCTCCAAGCCGAGCAGATAAAGATTGAAAAATAATCTAGAAAATCCAGACCATCTAGAAAATCTAAAAAATAACAACCAATAAAAAACAAAAAGTTATGATCACATTAAAAAACATCAAGAAAGTATTCAAGACAGACGAAGTGGAAACCTGGGCATTGCAGAATGTAGACCTGGAAGTGAACAAAGGCGAGTTTGTGGCCGTAATGGGTCCTAGCGGATGCGGCAAGTCCACCCTGCTGAACATCCTCGGCCTGCTGGATACCCCCACACAGGGCACCTACCTGCTCAACGGCAAGGACGTGAGCCAGATGAGCGAGGACGAGCGCACCGACCTGCGCAAGGGCCAGCTGGGTTTTGTGTTCCAGAGCTTCAACCTCATTGACGAGCTGAACGTAACCGAGAACGTGGAACTGCCCCTGCTCTATATGGGCACATCCAAGAAGGAACGCCGCCAGCAGGTGAAGGATGTCATTGAACGCGTGGCCATGGCCCACCGCGCACAGCACTTCCCCGCACAGCTCTCGGGCGGACAGCAGCAGCGCGTCGCCATTGCCCGTGCCGTCATCTCCCACCCCCAGATTATCCTTGCCGACGAGCCAACGGGTAACCTCGACTCCAAGCACGGCAAGGAAGTGATGGACCTGCTCAAACAACTCCACGAAGAAGGCACCACCATCATCATGGTAACCCACTCCCAGCGCGACGCCAACTATGCCGACCGCATCGTAAACCTCTTCGACGGCGAAATTGTATCCGAGCTGAAGATGTAAATGAAACAAAAGTTGCGAGCTGTGAGCGATGAGCGATGAGTAGTGAGCCAAGCAGAAACGTCATCCTGACCATACCTTATTCAAGAAAGATAAAAGATGTTTTCGATGAGCGAAGGCGAATAACTTGTCCGTGGACAGGGAAACGTCATCCTGAACTCGTTTCAGGATCTCACCGCGAGCCGCTATATGACAATGGATTATCCTTCACCGCGGACAGATGCTGAACTAAATTCAGCATGACATATTGTGAGCGATGAGCAATTAAGACAGAAGAACATAAGATTCATAAGAAAAAATATATACTTTTGTTCTTCTGTCAAATAAAAACAAAAAAAGAAAAAAAGCCTATGATCACCCACAACCTGAAGATTGCATGGCGCAATCTGATGAAATACAAGATGCAGAACCTCGTCAGCGCGGTGGCGCTGGCGGTGGGAATGGTAACGATTGCCGCCACGCATTATGTGATGAAACGATATGAAGACCCGGCCATCACGGACGAGCCGTATTTCAACCGCACCTGCGTGCTGAAAGTCTACCCCATCAATGCCGACCGCGAAAAATTAAACAGCAGCCGTGACATTGAAAAAGAGCGCATAAAGCCCGAGGTTCACAATGCCATTTGCGCCGATGGCGGACTGGCCTCTGCAGAAGCGTGCCACCCAGCCTTTACAAAAGTCAAGATAAGGAGAATCTATCCTGCAACATTCACGCTGAACGACACGTTGGAGCGCAAAGTAACTATCGGCTTTGATATGGTTTCGCCCAGCTACCTGAATTACCGCGGCATCCGTTCCGCCATCACGGGCGAAAAGATTCCTGATCTCAAACCCGGCGAAATAGTTATCAGCGACTACGATGCCAAGCGCATCTTCGGCGACACAAACCCCATTGGAGCGAATGTGGGAGGGCTATTCGTAGAACCAGGCACCATACGCGATGTGTTCATAACTCCTTCCAAACAAGAGGCATTGGATTACGATCTATACAGATGCATGGCACATGACGAGATGGAAGGCAACAACCACAATTTCAACCATTACGAGATTGTCTTGCGCCCTGGCTGCACACCCGAACAGCTGAAGGCCGAGGCAGACCAAAGGCTGAAACCATTGGAGTTGGAAGCCGAAGTGAAGACCATGGAGGAATTTCTGAACGAAGAGAACCGCTCTATATCTATACAAACCACACGCAGGATGGTATATGCCATCTGCCTGTTCGTGCTGTTTGCCGCGCTGTCGGGATTCATGAGAATGCAGGTGCAGCTGTTCTGGATGCGCCGGCGCGAAGTGCATCTGCGCATGGTTCACGGAGCAAAGCGGGAGTCTCTGATGCGCACGCTTGCCACCGAAGTGTCCCTCTCGCTCATTGCTGTCTATGCGCTGGCCGCATGCTTCGCCACCTGGCTCATCCATTATGCCAACCGCCAGATGTTGGACTACCTGCAAACAACGGACGGGGCGGCCTTCAGCATCCACACCTCCCTGCTCACCATCCTCTTCGTCGTGGCAACGGTGTGCGTCATCAGCATCTGGGCCACCCTTCAACGCATGCTCTCCCGTCGCCAAAACATGTACGAGGGTCTGCAGCGCCGCAGCGGAAACGCCCTGCGCAACACCATGCTCGCCGTGCAGTTTACCATCAGCCTGGTGTTCTTTAGCATCACCCTCTCTTTCATGCAAAACATTGGCAAGGTGAAGGCGGAGATGAATATCCCCGCAGATGAGGACCGGTATGAGGAATCGCTGGTGGTCAGCCATACAAACGATCAAAGTAAGTTTGAGGAATATCTGAAAAACGAGGCAAAGGATATAAAGCAATATTTCGGATTCCATGAAGAATTCAGTCAGATAAAGGAGCTGCAACAAGACTCCATTCAAATACCCTTTACAAATGGAGAGGATTTCTTTTATTCCACATATATAGAAGACACCACCTTCTTCGATTACTGGCAACGCCCCATCAACTGGCTGGTGCCAGAAGAGCAAAGACATACAAACTGTGTGCTGCTCTCGGAAAGGCTTTACCATGAGCTTGATTCGGTAGGTATTGTGCAAAAGGGAACAATCCACGTATTCATGGGCATACCGCTTACCATTGCCGGCACATTCCATACCATGCCTTATAAATATGACAAATTATGGTTCCAGTCGCTTCACATGGTCATATTGAATATGGCTATCAATGGTCAAACATCTGACTCATACATCATCGTACCCGAAAAGGGCAAGTATGATAGTGTGAAGGAAGAGATTGAGAAAGAGACAAAGCGCTTGAATCCAAACTCCGTCGAGCAAATCGTGTTCAATCTGAAGAGCAAATACGCCCCGCAACTCGTACTACATGAAAAAATGTTTCGCATAGCCTGGATTCTCTCGGCAGTCTGTCTCATCATCTGCCTCATGGGCATCTGGAACGCCATTGTCCTGGACACCCGCCTGCGGCAGAAGGAAGTGGCAGTGCGCAAGGTGCATGGTGCCAAGCGGAAGGACATCGCCCTGCTCTTCGGCCGACTGTACCTGTGGCTGCTCACCATAGCCACAGTGGTGTCCTATCCTCTTTTTGTCGTTCTGGTGAAAAGCGTAAAGAAATCGAGTTTCAATTTTCTGTCGCACATCCCGATGGATTCCATCTACCAGCCCCTCGCCCTCTCCGTGGCCATCATCGCCCTGGTAACCCTCGTCATCATCAGCGTACATATCCGCAAGGTGATGAAGGTCAATCCGGCGGAGATTATTGCGAAGGAGTGATAAGCGATGAGTAGTGAGCGATGAGCGATTAAGACAGAAGAACATAAGATCATAAAAGGCTCGTTACTCATCACTCGCAACTCATTGCTCAAAGGGTGTTCCTCAGCATTTGCAATGCGGAGGGATGAGTTCGGGGATTTGCAATCCCCATCACAAGCAATAGCTGATGAATATTGTGGCGCATTAAAAATGCTTATACGCTATACATCCGCATTACAAATACGGATGGACGAGGTTATCTGTTAATTGTAGGGACACGGCACGACGTGTCCGGCGAACATGGTTCGTTGAATGAACACTCGGACACGGCATGCCGAGTCCCTACTTATATTCCCGCAGACGTTTTTTAAGTTCACAGCTCATCACTCAAAAAAAAATCCCGCATCCATTCTTTTTTCTCAAAATAATGTTGTAAATTTGCGCTGTTGTCATCTGACAGCGCGAGACAATCAAAACTATTACTAACCAGCCGCCAAGTCTGTCGAAAGGAGCAGGGGAATTTAGCGCGGCAAATGAGTGATCTATGAAAGAATGCTGAACAAGCCAAAACGATCTTTTTGAAACACCGCAGGGGACTGGAGCCGCCAAAAAGCCGTTTTTGATGAAAACGGAGGGGTCGGAGCCGCCAAAAAGCCGTTTTTGATGAAAACGTAGGGGTCGGAAGCCGCCAAAAAGCCGTTTTTGATGATAACGGAGGGGTCAGGAGCCGTCAAAAAGCCGTTTTTGATGAAAACGGAGGGGTCGGGAACCGCCAAAAAGCCGTTTTTGATGAAAACGGAGGGGTCGGGAACCGCCAAAAAGCCGTTTTTGATGAAAACGGAGGGGTCGGGAACCGCCAAAAAGCCGTTTTTGGTTTTCAGCTGAATAATTACAAACCACAAAAACGAAAAAATTATGGCAACACAAATCAACGTAATGGGATTTAGTTATCTCAATGTAGGATTGCACAATGATTTCCACTATCAAGCTTATGGAAAGATGAAGGCTACCGGTGCTCAGGCGCTGCATATCGAAAACCTGCTGCCGGCATACGGCGAACTGGTGGAGCTGGAATCAAGTATAGTACGCCGCCAGACCACATACGTAAGCACGGTGCAGCTGAACGATGCAGACAAGGTACGCGACAATGCCATGGGGGTGATTTTGAATGTTATAACTGCGCATAAGACAAACACCATTGAAGCGAAGCGCTCCGCTGCATTGGCTTTGGATGCTATGGTGGCACCATATCGCGGTATCTCTAACCACGAAAAACGCACACAAACGCGTGAGGTGGCTGGTCTGCTGGCGGTGCTCAACAAAGAAGAGGCTATGGCGCACATCGCCACGCTGAACCTCACCGAAGAGGTGACGCTGCTTGCAGAGAAGAACGCAACCTTTGCGGCCGTCTACGACGAGAAGCTTCAGGAAGAGGTGGAACGCCTGCCACAGAAGGACATCGACACCGAGGAACTGCGCAAGCAGGTGGACGAGAAGTATGCCGAGATTGTGCAGACGGTGAATGCCTATGCAATTGTGCAGCCCACCGAGGCCATTGAATCGTTCATCAACCAGATGAACGCTCTCATCTCGCTCACCAAACCAGGTTCTTCGTCTGGCTCATCGTCTGGCGGTTCAACGGGCGGAAGTACCGACACAGAACCCGAACCCACGCCCGATCCCGAACCTACGCCAGAACCGGATCCTACTCCCACTCCTGATCCCGATACGGGCGAGGAGGATGATGATGAAGGGGGATTGGCTGGGTAGAAGAGGACCCTCCAGGACCCACCCGGACCCTCCCCCTCCCTCCGTCGCACAGAGGACTGTGCTCCCCTCACTGCGACACAGATTGACATTCAGTCAATCCTCTAACGGCCTTGTTCGCCCTCTATGGGGAGAATGTATAGCTTTGAGCTTTGAGTAGTGAGCGATGAGTTTTTTCTAGACAAAAGAACAAAAGACCATAAAAGGCTCATAGCTCAAAGCTCGCAACTCATTGCTAAAAGCCGTCTGAAAAGACGAGAAATTGAATAGCCGGGGGCTTTTAAGCCCTCGGTTTTTTTAGAGACTATAATAAAGGCGTCTGCAAAGACGCGAATCGGCAACGTGGGGGTATTTTGTTCAACGCTCATCGTTAAACGTTAAACGTTCAAAATCGTTGCCGTTCCGCGTCTTCCAGACGCCATTTCTCTTTCTTGTTTCTTTTTCCACGGGTTCAAGAACCCGCGGCTATTCGCCCTTACGGGCTTCGCGTCTTCCAGACGCCCTTTGAGCAGTGAGTAATGAGCGATGAGCTGTGAGCAGTTTGAAAAAACCCGTTCCTCCGCATTTGCAATGTGGAGGACATGAGTCGGGGATTTGCAATCCCCATCACCGTTCCCCGTCTTCCAGACGCATTTTTATGTAGATACAATAAAACCGGAGGCTTGAAAGCCCCCGGCTATTTATGTTCGCGTCTTCCAGACACCGTTGAGTGGTGAGCGATGAGTTGTGAGTAATGAGCCAAGACTATTCGTCATCCTGAACTTGTTTCAGGATCTGTCCGCGGAGATGGACAGGAAAAGGCTCGCGGTGAGATGCTGAAACGAGTTCAGCATGACCTACTGGATTGACTCAAAGCTCATTTTTTCTTCGTACAAAGAAAAAGGTGGCGATCGAGATATAGGTCGATCAGAGCGCAAACTATAAGAAAGATTTCCATAATCTTATGCCACATGGGAGACTGATTCTTGATGCTCCTATAGAGGAAGTATGAGAACAGACAAAGGCTGATTATGTGTAGAATTATTCGCAGGAATTTTACTACCGGATGATTCTTGAACGTTTTCATATTCATAATATATTTTATTGTTATTTGTCTTGAAGCGGTGAGTTATGAGTAATGAGCAATGAGCTGTTTGAAAAAATCTGTGGCAATCAGTCGCATCTGTGTTATCTGCGTGCCATTAAAAAACTCGCGGCTCCAAGCTATAAACGCCCCTCCATAGAGGGAGGGGACGGGGGTGGGTCCCCTCTTTACTTCAACCCTCTATTCTTCAACAGCGGTTCAATGCCGGGCTCTTTGCCACGGAAATTGACATACATGGTCATTTCGTCGTCGATGCCGCCGGGGGTGAGGACAAAGTTGCGGAACTTGGCCGCCACCTCGGTGTTGAAGATGTTGCCAGTCTCCTTGAACGCGTCGAAGGCGTCGGCATCAAGCACCTCTGACCACAGGTAGCTGTAGTATCCGGCTGTGTAGCCGCCGCCCATAGTGTGGTTGAAATAGGTGGTGCGATAGCGGGGAGGAATCTGCTTGAGCAGTCCGCGCTTGCCCAGGGTCTGCTGCTCGAAGTCAACGACGTTGAAGCCTTCGGGAATCTGCTTGAGGGTGTGGAAGTCCATGTCGAGGAGCGATGCGGCCAGGTACTCGGTGGTGGCGAAGCCCTGTCCGTACTTGCCGCACTCGGTGAGGCGGTCTACGAGTTCGGTGGGGATGACCTCGCCGGTCTCATAGTGCTTGGCATACTCCTTCAGCATTTCGGGCTCGAAGGTCCAGTGCTCGTTGATCTGAGAGGGCAGCTCCACAAAGTCGCGTGCCACGCCAGAGGTGCCATAGTAGCGCACGTTGCGGAAGAGGTTGTGCAGAGCGTGGCCGAACTCGTGGAACATGGTGCTGGCCTCGTCGGCGGTGAGCAGCGCGGGCTGTCCGGCCGCGGGCTTGGTGAAGTTGCACACGATGGTTACCACGGGCGCCACCTTCTGGCCGTCCTTGTAGGTCTGGCGGCGATACTGGCCACACCATGCGCCGCCGCGCTTGCTGGCACGGGGGAAGTAGTCGAGATAGAGCACGCCCAGGTGAGCGCCGTCCTTGTCCTTGCACTCGAAGGCCTCGGCCTCGGGGTGTGGCAGGGGAATGCTGTCAATGGCGGTGAAGGTGATGCCATAGAGCTTGTTGGCGAAGAGGAACATGCCGTTGCGTACGTTCACCAGCTTCAGATAGGGACGGATCAGGTTCTCGTCGAAGCTGAACTTGGCCTTCTTGGCACGGTCGGCATAGTAGCGCCAGTCCCAGCCCTCGGCCTCGAAGTTCTTGCCGTCCTTCTTGATCTCGGCCTGGATGTCGGCCAGTTCGGCCTTGGCCTTGCGGATGGCGGGCTCCCACACCTGGTCCAGCAGACCATAAACGGCCTCGGAGGTCTTTGCCATGCGGGTCTCCAGCGCCATGGAGGCGAAGTCGTCATAACCCATGAGGCGAGCTTTCTCCAGACGGGCGGCCACCAGCTGTGCGCAGACGTCGGTGTTATCGTTCTCGTTGCCGTTGTTACCGCGGTTGATGTAGCCGTTGAAAATCTTCTCGCGCAGGTCGCGGTTGTCGGCATACTGGAGGAAGGGCATGATGCTGGGGTTGTGCAGGGTGAAGACCCACTTGCCGGGCATGCTGTCGGCCTCGGCGGTCTCGGCGGCTGCGGCGATGAGGTTCTCGGGCAGTCCGGCCAGGTCTTCCTTCTTGTCAACGACCAGGCGGAAGGCGTTGGTCTCCTTGAGCATGTTCTGTCCGAAGGTGAGCTGCAGCATGGAAATGCGGCTGTTCAGCTCGCGCAGCTTGGCCTGACTGGCAGAGTCGAGATTGGCACCGCCGCGAACGAAGTCCTTGTAGGTCTCTTCCAGGAGCTTCTTCTGTTCCTTGTCCAGCTGTTCCTTGTCCTGGTTCTCATAGACCTGCTTGATGCGCTGGAACAGGGCGGGGTTCAGGCTGATGTCGTCGCTGTGCTTTGAGAGCAGGGGCGAGAGTTCCTTGCTGAGCGCCTGCAACTCGTCGTTGGTGTTGGCGCTGTTGAGTCCGTAGAAGACCATGCTGACCTTGGAAAGCAGGGCGCCGCTCTGGTCAAGGGCAGCCACGGTGTTCTCGAAGGTGGCGGGGTCGGGATTGGTGACAATGTCCTCAATCTCGGCCATCTGCTCTTCCATACCAGCCATGAAGGCGGGTTTGTAGTGCTCGGTCTTGATGCTCTCGAAGGGGGGCACACCGAAGGGGGTCTCATATTCGGTGAAGAAGGGGTTGCACTCGGCACAATTCTTGTCGGCCGGTGCGGTACAGGAGGCAAGCGCCGCCACTGTACAGGCTGTAAGCAAAATACGTTTCATAAATGTATATATTATATAATGTTAGGGATTTTTACGGCGCAAAAGTACAAACTTTATCATTAACGGAGTGAATCTGCCCATTATTTTTGCCGCAATGGGTCATAAAATTGCGTGCAAGGGGACGCGATTTGACAAATAATGCCTAATTTTGCAGCAAAATTGACAAAAAGAACCCCAAATCCGCATTTTTATACAGCAATATATGGCAAGAAACACATCGGGCGAGCAATACGCCGCATCAAAGTACATTGAACTGCCGGTGAGAAAGGAGTCCACGCTGATGGTCTTCCTCATGGAGCAGATGAGCGGCACCAGCCGCAACCGCGTGAAGGACCTGCTGGCCGGACACGCCGTAACGGTGGACCGCAAGCTGGTGACACGCTATGACTATCCCCTGCAGGAGGGCATGATGGTGCGCGTGACACGCCACAAGAGAAGCTCGGAGCTGAACAGCAAGTTTGTGAAAATCATCTACGAGGACAAGGACATCATCGTCATTGAGAAGAGCGAGGGCATCCTGAGCATGGCATCGGCACCGGGACAATACTGCGTGAAGACCATCCTGGACGAGTACTTCAAGAAGCGCCACTTCAAATGCACGGCACATGTGGTGCACCGCCTGGACCGCGAGACCAGCGGACTGATGATGTATGCCAAGACACAGGAGGCGCAGCGCATTCTGGAGGAGAACTGGCACCGCATCGTCTTTGACCGCCGATATGTGGCCGTGGTGTGCGGAAAGATGGAGAAGGAAGGCGGCACCGTGCGCAGCTGGCTGAAGGACAACAAGGCCTTCATCACCTACAGCAGCCCCACGGACAACGGCGGCAAGGAAGCCATCACACACTATCACACGCTGGCCACCTCGGAACGCATCAGCCTGGTGGAAATGTTGCTGGAGACGGGACGCAAGAACCAAATCCGTGTGCACATGAAAGACCTGGGCCACCCCATCGTGGGCGACCAAAAGTATGGCAACGGATTCAGCATCATTGGCCGTCTCGCGCTGCATGCCTACCGCCTGAACTTCTATCATCCCATGACGGGCCAGGTGATGGAGTTCGAGACGCCCTTCCCGCAGAAGTTCGTGCAGCTGTTCAAGGAATACAGGAACGATGCCGACGGACAGGAAGAGACCGAATAAAGCACATTAGAAAAACCCCTTACACATACAGAATTCCCTATGAGAAAAACTTTCATCCTTTGCTCTGCCCTCTGTGCCATGATGGCGCTGAGCGGATGCGGAGCCGGCACCACCAAGAACGCCACCTCGTCTCAGTTGCTGCAAAGCCTGAACAACCCCAACGTGCAGACTGCGCTGACCAACGTGATCACCGAACTGCTGAAGAACAAGACCTCGGAAGCGGACATCAACGGCAAATGGACCTATACCGAACCAAAGATTGTCTTCGAGAGCGACAACCTGCTGAACCAGCTGGGCGCATCGGTAGCAAGCAGCAAACTGGAAAGCATGCTGAGCAAGCAGCTGGACAAGGTGGGGCTGAGCGCCGGAAAGAGCACCCTGGAACTGAAGAGCGACAAGACCTACACCTTCACCATGGGCAAGAAGACCTACAACGGCACCTACACCTATGACGCGGCTACAAGCAAGCTGGTGCTGCAAGGCGCAATGGGCCTGTCCACCATCAACTGCACCGCCACCGTAAAGGGCAACGAGCTGTACATGCTCTTCGAGGCAGACAAACTCCTCACCTTCGCCACCGGCATCGCGGGCGCAAGCAGCAACCTCTCTACCCTATCCACACTGCTGAAATCGTACAGCGGACTGAAATTGGGATGGACGATGAAGCGTTGAGCTGCGAGCGATGAGCAGCGAGTTGCGAGCTGCGAACTCGCTTCCTATAAACAGATCGGGCATTTAGCAAAGAAACGCTAAATGCCCGATCTGTTTTGGCTCATCACTCAAAGCTCACTACTCACTGCTCACTATCGCTAAACGCTAAACAACAAGGTAAGATACGCGGCATAGCAGAGCAGAAGCACAAGACCTTCTAAACGACAGAGGCGCATTCTGGTGAAAGCACAAACAGCCAACACCACGTTGCTGCCGATGAGGAAAGCCCAGTCAGTGGTGCTGATGAGTGGAATATGCATGGGCGAAATCACGTTGCATAGTCCCAACACCAGGGTTATATTGAAGATATTGCTGCCGAGGGCATTACCCAACGCAAGGTCGTTGCTTCCCTTGCGGGCGGCCACCACGCTGGTGGCAAGTTCGGGCAAACTGGTTCCGCCGGCCAGGATGGTCAGTCCGATGACACTCTCGCTCACACCCCAAGAACGGGCCAGTTCAGCGGCATTGTTCACGAGAAGCTGTCCGCCTCCCACCAACGATGCCACACCGATGACGAGGAACAACAGGAGCTTCCAGACGGGTTCAATGTCTTTGGGTTGCTCGGGCGCTTCGGTCTGATTCTTTTTATTCTTGCGCTCTGCAGCAAAAAGATTGTAAAGGAAACATGCGAAAACGCCCAAGAGCAAGGCACCTTCAAGACGGGTCAATTCGCCATCGCGTCCCATCAGGAAAAGCACCACAGCCACACCGAAGCTCAACGACACGTCACGATAAAGCGTAACGCGCGAAACGGCAATCTTCATGGCCATAGCGGAAGCTCCGATGATGACCAGCGTATTGAAGATGTTGCTGCCCACAATGTTTCCCACACTCATGTCGCCACTGCCGCGGATGCTGCTGAAAAGACTTACAATCAACTCGGGCAGACTGGTTCCCATCGCTACTATGGTAAGACCGATGACCAGTTCGCTCACATTCCAACGGCGTGCCACGCCACAAGCTCCGTCGGTAAACTTGTCCGCGCCCCAAAGCACGAGAGCGGTTCCGACCAGAAGCAATACAATATTCATTAACATGATTACAGATAGATTTAGAAAAACGGTTGCAAAGATACGCATTTATTGAATAAATTGCGGAATCGGGCAAAGAAAAACATGTACGAAACGAAACATCTCGAACAAAAACACTAAATTTGCATGCAGTAAACAAAACAAAAACAACAAAATTATGGCTCTGAAACAAACGGAACAGACATTCGTGCAGTGCTTGAACTGCAAGTGGGCGGAACTGATGCAATGGTTTGAAAACCCAGTGGTGGCCCACTGCTTCAAAAGAAAAGACAGACAAGTGGCAGCCACAAGAAGACTCTGCAAAGAATACACAGAACGCGGAACGGAACCCGTCATCACCCACTATGACAGCTACGAGGAATCGGAGTAAGATTTAAAAATTAACATTTATTTTCTTGCCAAATGAGTTTTATTTTGTAATTTTGTGGCGCTTTTAGTGAAAGAAGAATAAATTCAACCTAATAAATATTAAATAATGTTTAAGAAAATTGCCTTTTTCCTGACTCTTGCTGCCGCATCAGCAACCACTTATGCACAGTATGAGGACACAAGTGTGGACCAGCGAATCGGTGCCACAAACAACAACAATGAAGACAGTATCAAAATTGGTCGTGGCTACATTTCAATGTTCCAGCAGAGCCTTACCGACAAGAATTGGGCGGAGGCATACACCAACTGGAAGTGGATTTTCAAAAACGCTCCCTTCGCCATCAACGGTACTTACACTCAGGGTCCCCTGATGTTCTACTACCTCATCACCACCGAGAAGGACGACGCCAAGAAGCTGGCTTACTTCAACGAAATGATGACCATCTTCGAGGCACGCACCAAGAACCTCGACGCACTGAACTCTTTCGCCAAGACCAAGTCTACCATGGGTGACGTATTGGCGTCAAAGGCCGAATTCTACAACTGGACAGCTCCCAACGTAAAGAACTCTGGCTATACACTGAACAAGTCATACGACAACTACAAGCAGGCCATCACCACCATCAACGAAAAGGGTGGACGTGAAATCGAGGGTAGCGTACTGCAGACCTTCTTCATGATCAGTGATGCCATGTTCAAGGCTAATGCAAAGGCCGACTCAAAGGCTAACCCCTTCCGCACCCACTATCTGCAGGACTACCTGGACTCAAAGGACGCTTGCGAAAAGATGCTTGAGCTGGCTAAGGAGGCTCAGGCTGCAGGTGATACTGCCACTGCATCTAAGTTGGTGAAGAAGTACGACGGCCCCTTGGCTTTCATCGAGCAGACCTTCAGCGCCAGCGGTGCGGCTGACCAGGAACAGATTGTTGCCATCTTTACCAAGTCTTTGGCTGCAAACAAGAGCGACAAGAACAAGCTGAACAGCGCCATCAACCTGATGGCCGCCAACGATTGCGACACCACAGAGATTTACTATCAGTATGCACAAGCAGCCTATGCCATCGAACCTACTTACCAGAGTGCTATCGGTTGCGCACAGTATGCACAGAAGCAGGGCAACCAGGCAGAAAGTGCCACATACTATGACAAGGCGCTTGAACTGGCAAGCAACGACAACGTAAAGGGTGCCATCTGCCTCCGCATTTCAAAAGCTCTTGCCGCAACTGACGTAGAAAAGAGCAACGCTTACATTGAAAAGGCTATCACATTCAATCCCGGCTTGGCAGGAAAGGCTTACCTGCAGCAGGCTGTGAACATGGTACACGCCGACAAACTCGCAGACGCAGTTGCATTGTGCAAGAAAGCTGCCGAGGCTGACATTACCATTGCACCCAGTGCAGACCGTCTGAAGGCTAACATCCAGCACGCACAGAGCGTAAATGCAGAAAACGCCCGCAAGAAGGCTGAGTACGATGCGTTCAAGGAAAAACAAAGAAAGGAAGAGGAATTCTGGAAAGCCGGTGGCGAAAAGTAATATTCTTCTTACTTACATAACGAAACTCAAGAATGACATCCAATTTGGGTGTCATTCTTTTTTACACATTATATTATACACCGCCACAAAACTGCAATCGTTAAGAAAAATAAAAAAATATGTAAAAAGTTTACACAAAATCATTGAGAATTGGAGAATAATTGCTAACTTTATGCCAAAATATGTGATTTTATAATCATTTTGCGAGCAAAAGAGATAACCTCAAGAACAAAAGAAAGTAAAAAATAAAAACATTAACGTAATAAAATATAACAATTTACATGAGTAATCACTTATTATTTATCGGCAATTTAGGTACAGGCGAGATTATTATAATCGCTTTGGTTGTATTGTTGCTCTTTGGAGGTAAGAAAATTCCCGAACTGATGCGCGGCCTTGGTAAAGGCGTAAAGAGTTTCAAGGACGGAATGCATGACCTGGAAAACGAGATCAACAAGGAACCTGAACCCAAAAAAGAAGAAGCAAAGTAAACTAATTTATTTATTAACTAACTTAATAAAACAACAAAATGGATAAAATGTCAAGAAGATCGTTCCTGAAGGCAGGAACAGCAGCAACTGCTGCATTTGCCATGACACCAGGCGAAGTTTTGGCTGCCAAGGCCAAGAAAAAAGCATCAAAGAAGCCTACTAAGCTGAAGGTTCTCGGTGTAGGTATCGGTGGACGTGGACACGCTGTATTGAACGGTGTTTTCATGAAGAACGATAAGGAATTATATGATGATGTTGAATTGATTGGTTTGGCAGACGTTGACTGGAAGTACGCTAAGGGCGTTATGGACAAGTATCAGAAGTTCTTCCCCAACTGCAAGATGTACAATGACTACAAGAAGATGTACGCTGAACTGTTGGATCAGGCTGACGCTGTAATCTGCGGTACTGCAGACCACACTCACGCTATCGTAAGTGCTGAAGCTCTCGTAGCTGGAAAGCACGTATATTGCGAGAAGCCCCTTACCCGTACCGTTTACGAATCTCGTTTGCTGACCAAGTTGGCTGCTAAGGCTGGCGTTGCAACACAGATGGGTAACCAGGGTGCCAGTGGCGAAGGTGTTAACTTGGCATGCGAATGGTTGTGGAACGGCGAAATCGGTGAAGTGACCAAGGTTGAAGCTTTCACTGACCGTCCTATTTGGCCCCAGGGTCTGGAACACCCCGAAGAAGTACACAAGATTCCTTCTACCCTGAACTGGGATGCTTTCATTGGCCCCGCTCCCAAGCGCGAATACAACGAAATCTATCACCCCTGGAATCACCGTGGATGGTGGGACTTCGGTACAGGTGCTCTCGGAGACATGGCTTGCCACATCATGCACCCCATCTTCAAGGCTCTCGACCTGGGTTATCCCACCAAGGTACAGGGTTCTTCAACTCCTCTGATGGCTGAGTCTTGCCCCAGCGCACAGATGGTTAAGTACACATTCCCCGCACGTCCCAACCGTCCTAAGGTTGCAATGCCCGAGGTAGAAGTTACATGGTACGATGGTGGTCTGATGCCTCCTCGCCCCGAACTGATTCCCGCAGGTAAGAGCCTGAACATCCAGGGTGGATGCGCTATCTTCTACGGAACTAAGGATATCATGGTAACTGGTTGCTACGGTGCTGATCCCTACTTGGTAAGCGGACGTAAGCCCAACTCTCCCAAGGTTTGCCGTCGCGTTCCCGTTAACCACCAGCGTGACTGGGTACGTGCTTGCTTGGAAGATAAGGAGACACGCGTTAAGACTTCTTCAGACTTCAGCGAAGCAGGACCCTTCAACGAAATGGTTGCAATGGGCGTTTGCGCTATCCGTCTGCAGGGCTTGAACCAGGTACTCGAATGGGATGGTATCAACATGAAGTTTACCAACATTCCCGAAGGCGCAAAGGTACAGGCTATGATCAAGGACGGCTTCACCATCAAGGACGGTCACCCCAGCTTCAACAAGAAGTGGACTGATCCCGTTGACGCTCGTCAGTTCGCAGCTGAGCTCATCAAGCCCGTTTACCACAACGGCTACAAGATGCCCGACATGCCTGTTGACTAATTAGTGTATAAATGAATTTTCAAATAAATTATATGAAATTCAAACATCTTTTAGCTGCCACCGCTTTGGTGGCAGCTATTGGTACTAACGCCCAGGGCGTAAAGTACATGATTGCCAATAATCCTGAGATTAGCTTGGACGAAATCCAGAAAGACAAAGAAGGTTACTACATTCTTTTTGACGGAACAAGCATGAAGGGATGGAGAGGCTACTGCAAGGATTATATCCCCAGCAAGTGGAACATCAAGGACGGCGCTCTTCACTTTAACGGACGCGGTGAAGGAGAAGGTGGCGACATCATCTTTACACACCAGTTCAAGAACTTCATCTACGAAGTGGAATGGAAAATTAGCGAAGGAGGTAACTCTGGTATCTTCTATTTGGCAAAAGAAAGCGCTACTATCAGCAAGGATGGTAAGATTCAGTACCAACCCATCTATGTGTCTTGCCCCGAATGTCAGGTTCTTGACAACGAGCGTCACCCCGATGCCAAGTTGGGCGCAACACTGGGTATCCGTCAGTCTACATCACTTTATGACATGATTGTTGCTGAGCCTCAGAATGCAAATCCCGCAGGCGAATGGAACAAGATCAAGATTGTGGTTAAGAATGGTAATGTAACACATTATCAGAACGGAGTTAAGGTTCTCAGTTACAAACTTTGGGGCAAGGAATGGATTGACTTGCTTCAGAAGAGTAAGTTTAGCGAGAAGAGCTGGCCCATCGCATTCGAATTGCTGAAAAACTGCGGTGGTGAAGGACAAAAGGGTTACTTCGGATTCCAGGATCATGGTGACGAGGTATGGTTCCGCAACATCCGCGTAAAGGTGCTCAAGTAATAATTTTTATTGTATAGTCACAAATCATGAAGAAAACATTGTTATTGGTGTGCTTGCTCTGCATGGGCATTATGATGCCTGCAACCACATCAGCAAAAAAGAAAGACATTGCATTCCAAATGTATAGTGTCCGTTCATTGATTGGCGATGCCGGTAAGTTTGCAGAAAACGGAGACCGCGTACTGAAGGAACTGGCAAGTTACGGCTATACTGCAATTGAAGCCGCCAACTATGGCGACGGAAAGCTGTACGGTCTTTCTCCCGAAGAGTTCAAAGCTAAGGTAGAAGCTGCAGGTTTAAAGGTACTCAGCAGCCATACAGGACGCAATTTGAACGGTGATGAGCTGAAGAGCCGCGATTTCTCTAACGCCCTGAAGTGGTGGGATGAATGTATCGATGCACATAAGCGTGCAGGATGCCAGTATATAGCCATCCCTTCTATCGGCATTCCCAAGACTCTGAAGGACGCACAGACCATCTGTGATTTCTTCAATGAAATTGGTCGTCGTGGAAAGGCTGCCGGTATTAGCATCGGTTTCCACAACCATACAGCAGAGTTCCAGAAAATTGAAGGCAAAGTATTCTTCGACTATTTGCTCGAAAATACCGATCCTCAATATTTCTTCCTGCAGATGGACGTATATTGGGCAACCCGTGCAGGTGCAAGCCCAGTTGAGTACTTCAAGAAGTACCCCAAGCGTTTCCGCCTGCTGCACATCAAGGATTGGGCAGAAATCGGACAGAGCGGTATGGTAGGCTTTGATGCCATTTTCAACAACGCAGACAAGGCTGGACTTGAGAATCTGGTTGTAGAAATGGAACATGCCACAGAACCCGATATCATGGCTGGAATGAAAGTTAGCGCAGATTATCTGAAGAATGCAAAATTCGTAAAGGCAACTTACGCAAAATAATCTGTTAATACACACTTAAATGGGTTACGGATGCGACCAAAGCATCTGCAACCCATTATTTATATAAAAAAATAAAGCAACAAAAAGACAATGGCTGAAATAGAAGAAACACACGAGGAGGGAATGTCATTTTGGGATCATCTTGAAGTATTGAGATGGGCATTATTCAGGATTGCATGCTGTCTTGCAATCTGCTTGGTAGGCACGTTCATGGCCATGCCGCATATTTTCGACAAATTCATACTTGCACCCACAACCAACGATTTCTTTGTATACAGATGGCTTACAGAAATCAGCAAAGGTATGATTCATTTTGATCCTAATTTTTCGGTACAGATTATCAACATTAATGTGGCCAGTCAGTTCATGACCCACATTCATACATCTTTTGCTTTGGCGGCCATTTGTACTTTTCCTTATATAATATATGAACTTTGGAAATTTATTGAGCCAGCATTGTTTGACGATGAGATAAAACATATACGTCCTGCCTTCTTTGGCGGAACCGTGATGTTTTTTATTGGTTGTGCCATCGGGTATCTCTTGGTATTCCCCTTCACATTCAGATTCTTGATGGAATATGAATTGAGCCCTTCAATCAACAATCAAATCAATCTTTCGTCCTACATAGGCAATTTCACGATGCTTGTTCTTGTAATGGGTATCGTCTTTGAAATGCCCCTTCTTGCGTGGTTGCTTTCAAGTTTGGGTATATTGAAAAAGCACATGCTCACAGAATACCGCAAACACGCACTGGTTGTCTTGCTTATCGGAGCTGCATTCATAACCCCCAGCAGCGACCCGTTCACACTGATGCTTGTATTTATACCGCTTTATGTGCTGTACGAAATATCCATACGCGTGGTCAAAGATTAGAATCACAATCTATTTGGCAATATGCATCTTTCCTATAATTGCCAAAGGTCAACTATCAGCACCCAAAAGACTTATGACAGACCTTTTGGAGCACACTGAATGTGTGTTCCAAAACGGTCTTTTAACAAATCTCGCAATCGAAGAAGCTTACAAGCGCAAAGATGTCCAGATAGCAACTATCCACTCTTCCACCCCACATTTCTCTTGGCAAGTTTCCAGCAGTAACCCAAACACAACACAAAAAGCATATCGCATACAGGTTGCCACAAGTGCGGCACTGCTTGAAAAAGGTGTGGCCGATATGTGGGACAGCAAGATAGTTGAGACAAACAAGAACACCGCTATACCTTACGAAGGAAATAAACTTAATCCAAACACTTGTTATTATTGGAATGTCCGTGTGTGGGATCAAAACGATTCCATCAGTCCGACTTCTGCAACAAAAGCGTTTCTCACCGCTGAAAGCTTCGACAACATTTTTCCGCGATATCCTTTAATTAAAAGAAAAGAATGTGCGAAATCTATCACCCGCCAACAAGACGGATATTTCATTGATTTCGGCAACGCCACATTCGGACAACTGGATTTCACGTTGTTTTCCCACACAGAAAATGATACAGTGACCGTCCATCTCAGCGAATCCCAGAAAAACGGACACACTGACAATAAACCTGGCGGCACAATACGATATACTAAATATAGGATACCGCTCAAACAAGGTTTGCACACCTACAAACTGAATATCAAACCAGACAAAAGGAATACGGACCCAAACGCAAACGAAAGTGGCGTACGTCCCATTCTGATGCCGGATTACATTGGTGAGGTTTATCCATTCAGATACTGCGAGATTGATGGATATAAAGGATTCCTTCAGCCGCATGACATCACAAGATACAGCGTAAACTATCCTTTCGACAAAGGCGCTTCCTGGTTCTGCAGCAATGATACGATATTGAACAAGGTTTGGGATTTGTGCAAACATTCCATCCAAGCCACCACATTCTGCGGAATCTATGTCGATGGGGACAGGGAACGCATTCCATACGAAGCCGATGCCTACATTAACCAGTTGTCACATTATGGAACCGACGCCGAATATTCCATGGCGCGCTATTCTGTAGACTATCTGATGGAATGGCCCACCTGGCCAACAGAATGGATTATGCAATCCATACTAATGATGTGGAACGACTTCCTATACACAGGAGACCCATCCTTATTGCAGCGCCATTATTCATCGCTACATGCCCGAACACTGTCTGCGCTTTGCGACTCTACAGGACTGATTAGCACCAAGAACGGAAAACAGACAAAAGAGTTTTTGAAAAGTATCGGATTCAGAGGAAAAGCGATACGCGATATTGTAGATTGGCCACAGAGCGGTGCTTTGGGTATTGAAAAGACCGAAGCCGGCGAGGCGGACGGTTACGACCTGACAACCTACAATACGGTGGTCAATGCCTACCATTACAAGACATTGATTGTGATGTCAGAAATCGCAATGCTATTGAACCAACCGAATGATGCAGACAAATACAGAGAACAGGCAGAAGCGGTAAAGAAATGCTTTAACGAACTTCTGTTTGACTACGATAAAAAATGCTATCGCGATGGCATAGGCAGCACACACTACAGTCTGCACGCAAACATGTTTCCCCTGGCATTTGGACTTGTGCCCGAAAACCAGAAAGCAAATGTTTGCGAGTTTATCCAGTCGAGAGGAATGGCTTGCAGCGTCTACGGATCACAGTTCCTGCTTGATGCGCTATATGAATCAGACATGGATGATTACGCATTAAGTCTTCTGTGCAGTACAGGCCTGCGCAGCTGGTATAATATGATTCGGTTGGGAAGCACCATAACCCTTGAGGCATGGGACCAAAAATTCAAGCCTAACCTCGACTGGAACCACGCGTGGGGTGCGGCGCCAGCCAACATCATTCCGCGCTATGTCATGGGATTGCAACCCATAGAAGGCGGATTCCGCAAGATGCGCATCAAGCCACATCCCGGCAGTTTGAAGTTTGCAAGCGCCATAATACCCACCATTCAGGGAGACGTAAGAATCACATACGACAACAAGTCGCAGGAAGCGTTTGATCTGCATGTTGTGATACCGGCAAATTGCGAGTCCGAAGTATGGATGCCCAAAATGACAAAATCCAACGCGCTTATCGTAAACGGCAAACGTGTGCGTGCAAAGTCAAACGGCAAATACCTTATAACGACAATCGGATCCGGACCATACCATATCATATCCCAAAACAAATAAATACGCCGACTTATGAAAAAGATTGTTTTTATCCTTATTGCAGTTTTGATACCGGCAATAACATCCGCACAGTCAGGAACTGTCAGCGGTAAGGTCATCAACTATCGAGGCAAAGGCGTGGCAAATGCCTCGGTCAGAGAATTGGACCATAACAAAAGAGTGATTAACCACACGGAAGCAGATGCAAACGGAATTTTCACCTTTAAAGTGCGTGACAAACAGCATTCCATCCAGGTGATCGCGCCCGGATACAGAAAGATAACGCACAAGATGCTCGGACATTCCCGTGTAAACGTAACCCTGCAGGAACGCAGAAAATCCCCGCTCGCCGGAAATGAAAAGATCATTCTCCGCTCGGATGAACTGTTCTGCGGAAAATATCAGAATGAGAATGTAAAGCAATGGGCATGGATTGAGCAAGTGAACGACACACTCTTCACACTCATCCTTCCCATCCGCACCCACACGTTGATTGACGAGTATCCGCAAGGACGCACACTTACGTTGTTGTCCGTCTTCGACCACCAACTTATGCAGTGGTCCAACGTGGTGGACGCTTATCCTGTAGCCGGCACACCGGAAGAAATCAAATCTACGGTGCTGACACAATCCTATACAGGCACAGACAACACACCCGGCATCTCCACCAATGTCAAGGACTGTTTTGCCTATCCGCATTTCCAGTTCTCATTGAAAGACCTGATCTTTCTGGCAAACAACCCCTCCAAGTTGCAGCGTTTGGTTGCCGACACTTACAAGGCAGACAATTACTGGAACTTCTACCCCACTGAAAAGACAGAAAAGTTATTGAAAGAGCTGTTGAAAAAAGTGAAACGCTAAAGGGACGTTCTAAAAGTTCTGGATTTAAGTTTTTACCGTTTCCGGTGTTCTCCGTTTCGGCCGCTTTTCGTCTCTTTGGCTGTGGCCAAAGAACGAAAATCAACTCGACAGAATTTTTAGAACATCCCTAAATTAAGTAAGGGCAACTCGATGATTTCGAGTTGCCATTCTTTCTTTATTTCTTCTATATAACATAAGACGACACTACAGAGTAGATGGTCATCCTGAACTTGATTCAGGATCTGTCCGCGGAGAAGGACAAGAAAAGGCTCGCGGTGAGATGCTGAATCAAGTTCAGCATGACATTTGGAGTCATTTGTTATTTATACTCTCATTTTGGGGAAGCCAATTCAATACTTACGATTCAATTTCGCTCAGTTCCAGCCATCGCATGGATTTCTCGTCCAGTTCTTCTTCAATGACAGGAAGCCTTTTGCTCAATTCCGTTATTTTCTCCACGGACAAAGTGCCGCTGCAAAGCGCGTTTTCTATTTCCGCTTTTTCTGCTTCAAGATTTGAAATTTCCGTTTCGAGTTGTTCAAATTCCTTTTTCTCCTTGAAGGTCATCTTGCGTTTCTGCTCATGTCTTTTGGGTCTGTTATCTGTGGTTCCGGCCTGTGGTTTGCTTTCCTTGTTCTCCGAAGCAGGATTGGGCAGAAGTTTTTCCCATTCGCGGAATTGTGTATAGTTTCCCGGGAAATCCTTTACATTGCCCTCGCCTTTGAAAACAAGCAAATGATCCACCACCTTGTCCATGAAATAGCGGTCGTGGCTGATTACTATTACGCAACCATGGAAATCCTGCAGATATTGTTCAAGCACCTGAAGCGTAACGATGTCAAGGTCGTTGGTCGGCTCGTCAAGAATCAGGAAATTGGGGTTCTGCATAAGGATGGTACACAAGTGCAGACGGCTTTTTTCTCCGCCGGAGAGTTTATAAATATAGCTCTGCTGCTGTTGGGGAGTAAACATGAAGTGTTGCAGGAACTGCATGGCCGAAAGATGCTTTCCGCCACCCAGATCAATGTAGTCGGCAATTTTCCTCACCGCGTCAATCACCTTCATCTGCTCGTCAAACTTGATTCCGTCCTGACAGAAATAGCCGAACCTCACCGTCTCGCCCACCACAAAGCGTCCGCTGTCCGGCCGCACTTCGCCCAGTAACATTTTGACGAACGTACTCTTACCCGTGCCGTTATTGCCCACAATACCCATCTTTTCGTATCGCGAGAAGTTATAGTAGAAATCTTTCAGGATAATCTTCTCTTCCTTGCCCTCTTTGGCTGGAAAAGTTTTTGAAACGTATTCCGCCTCGAAAATCTTGCTACCGATGTAGGTCGATTTCATTTCCAAACGCATGGACTGTTCCTCTATTCTTCGTTTGGCCACTTTCTCCAGGTCATAGAATGCCTCCTCGCGGTAACGCGCCTTGTGTCCTCTGGCCTGGGGCATTCTGCGCATCCAGTCCAGCTCCGTGCGATAAAGGTTATTCGCCTTTGCCACTTCGGCGCGCGCCACATCCAGTCGCTCCTGGCGCTTTTCAAGGAAATAGGCATAATTGCCAAAATAAGTGTAGACGGTCTCGTCATCCAGTTCAAGAATGTAGTTGCACACACGGTCCAGGAAATACCGGTCGTGTGTAACCATCAGCAACGTAAGCGTGCCACGAGAGAGATATTCCTCAAGCCATTCAATCATCTGCAAATCCAGATGGTTGGTAGGCTCGTCCAGAATCAGGAAATCCGGTTCCGTAATCAGGACGTTGGCCAGCGCCACACGTTTCAGCTGTCCGCCGGAAAGTTGCGACAAGGGCTGTTTGAAATCCGTGATGTTCAGTTTGGAAAGGATCGACTTGGAACGGGCTTCGTAGTCCCAGGCCCCCTCGCGCTCCATGCGGTCCAGTATCACCTCCAGGCCGGGATGCCCGTCGGTGGCCATGCACTGCTCATATTCGCGGATCAGATTCGTGGTGTCGTTGCCATGCCAGAAACAAGCCTCAATCACCGTAAGGTCTTTCGGATAGACAGGCTGCTGTGGCAGATACCCCACCTTCAGACCGTTATGATATACCACATTGCCTTCGTCTGCCTGGTCTGTGCCGGCCAGTATGTTGAGCAGCGTGGTCTTTCCTGTACCGTTTCGGGCAATCAGTCCCACCTTGTGTCCTTGGCCTATACCGAAGCTAAGATCCGAGAAAAGGGTGCGGTCGCCCACCCTGCGCGTTAAATTCTGAACTTGTAAATAAGATACCATATACATTATTTTATAGGCTGCAAAATTACATAATTTTATTTGTTTGTTAGATTAAATGTCCGTAAAATTTGGTCACTTTAAGAAAATGAACTAACTTTGCACATAGTTACACATGACTAATTCAAGCAGACAATTTTCTGTGCGAATTCCATTTCAACAAATTCTTGAATATTTTTATTGACAAATGCATACGAAGACTGAATTAGAAGGTATGAGTATGGACGAACTGCAAGCATTGGCCCAGAAAGCGAATGCCGAAATGTCTGAAGACCGTTCCACACTCATTTATAACATTATTGATGCCGAGTCGTTGATGACCGCCAACAATGCTGTTCCCAAAAAACGCGGACGCAAGCCCAAGGCTGAAGCCGAGGCCGCACAGCCCGTAGAAACAACCGAAGAGACAACCGCACAGGAACAGGCTCCTGCCGAAGAGGAGAAGCCTGCGCCCAAAAAGCGCGGACGCAAGAGCAAGGCCGAGAAGGAGGCTGAAGAGAAGGCTGCCGCCGAAAAGCTGGCAGAAGAAGCCGCAGCGCAGGAAAAGGAAACCGCTCCCGCTGTAGAAGAAGAAGCCGCGCCTGCCGAAGTGGTTGCCGAAGAGGCTACCCCCGCTCCCGCACAGGAAGAGGCCGCCAAGCCCGCCACCGAAGCTCCCCAAAAGGAATCGGCACCCGCACCCGCAGCAGAGGACGCAAACGGCGAACAGGGTTTCGATGTGGAAGCATGGCTGAACGACGGCGATGACTTGATTATCATCCAGGACATCCCCGACCCCATGGTGCAGCTGGGCGAGATTGACGCCGAAATGAATCTGATTGCCCGCGCAGAGGCACGCTCAAAAACTCCTGTATATGTGGAGGCAAAGCAAACAGCAGAAGAACCCGAGGAAGAAGAAGAAAAGGACTACGACTTCGGCGAGCAGCTCATCGGATGCGGTGTGCTGGAAATGATGAACGACGGATACGGATTCCTGCGTTCCAGCGACTACAACTATCTGACCAGCCCCGATGACATCTACGTGAACCAGAACCTGGTGCGCCAGTACGGACTGAAGACCGGCGATGTCATTGAAGGCCCCGTGCGTGCGCCCCGAGCCGGTGAGAAATACTTCCCCCTCATCAAAATCAACAGCATCAACGGAACGAATCCCGAACTGGTGCGCGACCGCAGCCCCTTCGAAAACCTCACCCCTCTGTTCCCCGACGAGAAGTTCAACCTTTGCAGCGGCAAGAACGACAAGCTTTCCGCCCGCATCGTGGACCTCTTCGCCCCCATCGGAAAGGGTCAGCGCGCACTCATCGTGGCGCAGCCCAAGACCGGTAAGACCATCCTGATGAAGGACATCGCCAACGCCATTGCCGCCAACCATCCCGAAGCCTACCTCATGATGCTGCTCATTGACGAGCGTCCCGAGGAAGTGACAGACATGGCGCGCACCGTAAAGGCCGAGGTGATTGCCAGCACCTTCGACGAGCCCGCCGAACGCCATGTAAAGATTGCCGGAATCGTGCTGGAGAAGGCAAAGCGCATGGTAGAATGCGGCCACGATGTGGTCATCTTCCTGGACAGCATCACCCGTCTGGCCCGTGCCTACAACACCGTTTCTCCCGCCAGCGGAAAGATCCTGAGCGGTGGTGTGGACGCCAACGCACTGCACAAGCCCAAGCGCTTCTTCGGAGCCGCCCGTAACATTGAGAATGGCGGAAGCCTCACCATCATTGCCACCGCACTGATTGACACCGGCAGCAAGATGGACGAAGTCATCTTCGAGGAGTTCAAGGGAACCGGAAACATGGAGTTGCAGCTGGACCGCATGCTCAGCAACAAGCGCATCTTCCCCGCCGTCAACATTGTGGCCAGCAGCACCCGTCGCGACGACCTGCTGCAGGACAAGATGACCCTGGACCGCATGTGGGTGCTGCGCAAGTATCTCAGCGACATGAACCCCATAGAGGCCATGAACGAGCTGAAGAGCAGAATAGAACACACCCGCAACAACGAGGAATTCCTTATCAGCATGAATTCTTAAATTAGTTAAATCTGAATTTACAGAACTTCACAAGGGATGTTCTGTAAATTATGTCGAGATGATTTTCGTTCTTCTTTCGGATGTGCTTTTGTAAGTTGAAGAAGGAGACAAAGATTGTGAAAGGTGAGAGGAGAAAGGTCAAATTTGTTTGACTTTTATTCCGAATCGCATCCAATCTTCGCGAAGCACAGCGGGCTATGTGACTGATGAGACTTGACAAAATGACACCGAAAAAGTCGAAAAGCAGCCGAAAGTGAGGACATCAGAAACGGTAAAAACCTAAAAACATAATTTACAGAACTTCCCTAACTATTTTCAATAAAACCAATCCCTTGCGCCGCTTCCAATCCGTTGGAGGCGGCGTTTTTCTTTTGTTTATGGGAAAGGTCGGAACATCTTGTGCGGCCTCTGTTCTGGTTTCCAGGCGCATTGCAAATGCTTATACGCATGGCTGTCGAATTCGGAAATTCGACAGAACGCTTGTTTACCGTTAAGGGGAATTTGAAATTCGCCTTCATTGGGTATAAGAATTTATAATTCGAGACTATCTGCAAGGACGGAAACAAGAATAGCCTTTGGCTTAAAAGCCCTCAGCGTTTTAATTAGCATATGGAAAAGGTCGGAACGTCGTGTGCGAACCCACATGGAGATTCTTGTCACCGCAACGTTAACCATGTATCAAGAAAAATATTTACATTTTCATTTTCTATGCAGAATGCAGTTGGAAAATTGGCAAAGCTTAGTTGCGAAAATATTATTTTCCAGTTGGAAAATTTTTGTTTCCCAGTTGGAAAATTATTTTTTTCCAGTTGGGCACTTTTTTTCGGTCTTTTAGGTTCGTTTTTGAACAATTTTAACCGATTTTTTTTCATTTTGACCTTATGTTGTAGAATCGAGATAATGGTAAATATTTTTGACATTATGCGGTGAGTTTGATGATTCGACGGAATGTGGACGAGCGGGTTGCCGTGGTCTTTGCAATGAGCGTGGATGGATGAACTCAATTATAGCCGAAACCAAGGCGGCATTCAAACAACGCATGGCGCATGCGTAAAAAAAAAGAAAAACTAACACATTTAAGCACATAAAATAGGCCGATAACACCTTATATATGCTATATTTATTGTATATTTGCACCAAAATTTCGGGCAACCGAAAAATAACGTGCCAGAGGAACAGAAAACCCTCATGTTCCGAAGGCACAAAGTATTAAATCAACTGAGGGTTAATTTAAAACATTTAATTGCTATGAGGCAAAAAAACATCACCTCATTGTTTTCTGCCATCGCGTTGATGTTTGCATTCCTGTTCAGCGGCTCTGCCGTGGCACAGAATGCCAATGTCTTCGGTTTCGATGACGGATACAAGAACAACGCGGACCTCACAAAGAATGATGACGGTTCGTGGACAATTGCCACTACGGGCAGCGACCCCTACGTGGCAACGTCTCGTCTGATGAAGGATCTGGCCGAGACAGAGACTTCTCTCACCTTCGAGTACAAGGCCGACACTTTGGCCAACCTCGAAGTATTCTTCTCAACCGAGGCAGGTAACAAGTATGCCACCGGTAACAGCTACAAGCTGGGCGACGCTCCCGCCGCTGAAGAGTGGACACGCGTGACCATCGACATCACCAAGGCCCGCACAAAGTGGGGCTGGGGTAAGGCTGGCCACACCCTGCGTCTGGACGTTGGCACCGCTGCCGGCATCAACTTCCAGATCCGCGACCTGCGCGCTTGTGCAGACGCTCCCGCAGCCCTGGAAGGCTTCACCATGAAGGACGGCGCCATCCAGATCAACTCACAGGAAGACTTTGACAAGTGGGTTGCCGGCTTCAGCACATTCATCACCGCCACAATGATTGGCGATGTGAACGTAGACCTGAACGCCGACGTGACTGCCACCTCAAAGACCGGTTCTGTGATTCCCACCTACGCCGGTGTGTTCAACGGTAACGGTAACAAGATTACCCTGGACGTAACCTATGTGGTAAAGGGCACAGAAGGTCTGTCTCTGTTCCATGGTCTGTCTGGTACAGTTAAGAACCTGGAGCTTGACGGAACCATCACCGGTAACAACAAGTTCATGGCTTCTGTAACAGCAGAAACCTTCACCGATGCCGTTATTGACGGTGTTACCAGTAACGTAACCCTCCTCTCATTGGTTAGCGGTGACGGTACACACGGAGGTCTGGTTGGACGTACATCTGGTATGACCACCATCCGCAACTGTGTATTTGCCGGTAGAATGGACGGTGAAACCACCAGCATGTGTGGTGGTCTTGTTGGTTGGTTCAACGCATCCACCATCATGGAGAACTGTCTGATGGTTGCTGACATCAACGTACAGCACACCAGCGGTAACACCATCGGTCGTAACCCCGGCAACCTGAAGGGTAGCAACCTGTTCGCCAACTCAATCGTTGATCAGACTCCCGCAAGCTGTACCATCGTTACTCCCCAGCAGTTGGAAAGCGGTGAGGTTTGCTTCGCATTGAACGGCGACCAGAAGAACATCGCATGGTACCAGAACATTGGCGAGGATGCCATCCCCGTTCTGGACAACACCCACAAGCAGGTATATGCCAGCGGTGAGTTCACCTGTAACGGTCTGCTCGTAGGCGAAGGTACCTTCACCAACGAAGTAACCGAAAACAACATCCCCGACCACAGCTACAGTTGTGGTGTTTGCGACAGCTGCGGACACGTGATCCCCAACTTCGTAACTCAGGATGCAGAAGGCTTCTACATCATTGACACTCCTGAAAAGTTGGTTTACATTGCCAACTTTGCAACTGCCAACCCCAAGACCAACATCCGCATCACTGCAGATCTGGACATGGTTGGAGTAACCGAAAAGTACACCCCCATCACCAACAACTACTCTGGTATCTTCGACGGTGGTGGCCACACCATTTCTAACCTCGTGATTATTCGTCCCACCACAGTAAACCAGGCCCTTATCGGTACTGCAGGTAACTGTACAGTAAAGAACCTGACTTTGGACGAGACCTGTTACATTGAAGGTGCAGGCTACACCGCCGGTTTCGTTGGACAGACCAACGGTGCTGTAACCATCCTGTTGGAAGGCCTTGTAATGAAGGGTAACGTAGTGGCAAACGGTATCAACGCCGCCGGTATCTGGGGCTGTAACATGGGTAACACAGCCAAGGCACACATCAAGAACTGTGCCGTAACTGGTTTCATCAAGGGTCAAGACCAGACATCAGCATTCAGCGGATATGCCGGAACCGGCTATAAGACCGTTATGGAAAACTGCTGGTTCATGGCCGACAACCTTGAAGGTGTTTACCAGAACAAGCAAGACGAAATCTTCGTACGCCCCGGTGGTGATGCTGTGAAGTACATCAACTGCTACTCTTCACTGGGTTCAAACAGCAATCCTGAAACAGGCGAAGATCGTTATGTTGAACTGACTCCTGAAATGGCTGAAAGCGGAGAGCTGGCCTACAGACTGAATGGCAACCAGAGCGAAATCGCTTGGTACCAGACTCTGGGCGAAGACGCACTCCCCACTCTGAACAAGACTCACAAGCAGGTATTCTTCAGCGGCGAAACCGCATGTAACGGTGAATTGCTCACCGATGGCGACTTCAGCAACGACGGCGAGAACAATGTGGCCGATCACGAGTACACCGACGGTGTCTGCGAACACTGTGGCGCTGAAGAGCCCGGATTTGCTGCTGTAGAAATGGACCAGTTCGGTTTCTACATTATCGACACTCCCGAAAAGTTTGCTTACATTGCCAAGAAGGCCAGCAAGGATCCCACCATCAACATCCGCATTACCGAGGATCTTGACTTTGGTGAAATCAACGAATACTACGAGCCCATCGTAGGCGCTTATGCTGGTACCATCGACGGTGGTGGCCACATCATCTCTAACTTCATCATTGACCGTCCCGACGTACAGATGCAGGCGCTCATCGGTCTGGCTGGTGCTTGTACCATCAAGAACCTGACCATGGATGCCACCTGTAACATTGTAGGTGCAGGCTATAGTGCAGGTTTCGTTGGCGAGACCACTGGTAGCGGTACCATCACCTTCGAAAACGTTTACATGCACGGTAACGTAACCTGTAACGGTGCCAATGGTGCAGCCATCTACGCTTGCAACATGGGTTCAACCATGACTGTTGTAATGACCAACTGCGGTGTGACCGGTAATGTATATGGCGGTCGCGAGGCTGGTAGCTTGAGCGGCTGGCTGGGTGCAGACAAGGCAACTCTGACTAACTGCTGGTCTACCGGTACTGTTGAGGCTCCCCGTGGCCAGGATACCTATTTCGTAGCTCCCGTAGGTGTGAAGTTCAACAACTGCTGGTCTGCTTACGGTTCTCGTTCTGGCGTAGGTCAGATTTCTGAAGACGCTCCCCAGACCGGAGAACTTGCATGGAAGCTCAACGGCAGCAAGTTCACTGACGTAACATGGTACCAGAACCTGGACGAAGGCGACGCTTATCCCACACAGGACAAGACCCGCGGTATCGTTTACAAGACCGAAGAAGGCTATGCCACTCTGATTGAAGGCGATGCTGAAAGCGTTGAAAACTTCATCAACACATTCGCTGCTGTCAGCAAGGCTTATGTTGAAAATGAAGAGGTTCAGACCTACGCAAACAAGGCTCTGTTCGAAGAGTATGTTGCATTGGTTGAGGCTTACGACAACGTAACTGACATGGCTTCATTCATGGAAGTTTACACTCCCGAACAGGCTATGTACGCTGAGGTTAAGGCTTCTGTAGCTGCTTACAAGAACTACGAGGCTGCAATGCTCGCCATGAAGGAACAGCTGGCCGGCCGCGACGACTTCAGCGGTCCCGACCGTGAGTTCCTGGAAGAAACCTACCTGGGCGATGACGAAGTGGCTCCCGGCGAATACGAGGCTGCTCCCAACGGTAACTTCACATACATTATGGAGAACCGCGTGCTGACTCCCGCCGAACTGACCGCAGAAATCGCACACGCTAACGAACTGCTCCGCGTAGCCGTTGCCAACGGTTTCGAAGCTGGAACTGACATCACCAACCTGTTGGTTAACGCAAACTTTGCCGACAAGTTCAACGGCTGGAAGGGTTCAGTTTACAATACCATTATTGGTTCAAACGTTGAGGGCAGCACCATGCGTGCAGCTGAAGCCTTCAGCATGAAGAACTATGACATGTATCAGGAACTGGTTGTTGCCAAGGGTGGTGTTTACGAACTTCAGGTTCGTGGTGGTACCCGTGTAAACAACGACTGGCACTCTACTCAGTTGTCTCCCTACTTCTATCTGAACGGTAACGCCAACTACTTGCAGGCTGTAAGAGAAGGTGCTATCCCCGTAGATGAAGCTATTGACGGCGTAAACGCTCACCTCACCGGTTCAATCGCCGACCTGCCCATCCGCAACGACGAAGGCGACACCATCGCTTGGGTTCCCCAAGGTCCTCTGGGTTGTAGCATCGCATTCGATGCCGATCGTTATGACAACCGCATTGTTGTAAATGTAAACGCTGGCGATACCCTCCGTATCGGTATCAAGCAGGATTACTTCGGAAACGTTTACAACGACTGGAGCTGTATCGGTGACATCCACCTGATCTACCAGGGTGCTTTGGAAGAAAGCGAAGAGGCTATCAACCGCAGCGCTGAAAGCATGATTGCCCGTGCCAACACACTGCTCGCTACCGAAGTGAAGGATGACGGTGACTATGGCAAGTATCCCAACTGGAGCCAGGCACTGAAGGATCAGGTTGCCGCTACCATCGAAAAGTTGCAGAATGGCGACGTAACTGCCAAGTATGCTGCTATCGTTGAAATGAGTAACCTCTTCAAGGAAGCTGTTGAATGTAAGAAGGCTTACAGAAGCTACTTCGCAAGAAATGAAGAAATGTTTGATGCTGTAATTTCAGCTGAAGTTATCGACCCCAGCCTTAGCGAAATGGCAAAGCAGGCTGCTGACGTATTTACTCAGGCTGGTAAGGCATATACTGATGGTAGCATCTCAACTCAGGAAGCTAAGGATTATATATACATCAATACAATCCCCGTATTCGTAACTCCTGACGAGAATGGTATCTACCACATCGGCAACACCGCTCAGATGTACGGATTCACCAAGATGGTTAATAGTGGTACCAACAATATCGATGCTGTTCTTGACGGCGACGTAATGTTCGAAACCGCCATGATCATGAATGACTTCTACGGAACATTCGACGGACAGGGTCACACCATGAACGTAAATATCGAAATCAGCGGTAAGGAAGGTGCTGCTCCCTTCTTCAACCTTCGTGGTGCAACCGTGAAGAATCTGACCGTAACTGGTGAGATTACTTCTGACAACAAGTTTGCTGCTGCAATTGCCGCTCACGCTTATGATGCTTCTACTATTGAGAACATCCAGAGCTATGTGAACATCCACGGCACCAAGGCCGGTGATGGTACACACGGTGGTATTCTCGCTGTAAACAACAGTGGTGCTGGTAAGGTTATCAACTGTCTGGTTGCCGGTACAATGGATGGAACAGCCAGCATGAACGGTGGTATCATCGGTTATGGCGCTGAGGCTGCAACCATCATCAACTCTCTGATTATTGCCAACATTACTTGGGATCCCAACAGCTCTAACATCATGGGACGTAACCAGGTGAAGGCTGAAAACAGCTACTTCTTAACTCCTTATGGTGGCACAATGGCTGGAGCTACTCAGGTAACTGAAGAACAGCTCATGGACGGTTCAATCGCAATGGCACTGAACAAGGGCAAGAGCCACCTGAGCGTTGTTTGGCGTCAGGATCTGGGTGCCGACACCTATCCCGTTGTTGATCCTACTCACAAGATCGTTTACAAGAAGGCTGACGGTACTTACACCAACGAAGTACAGAACGAAATCCAGAAGCATGAAGGTTCAGAGGCTGATCCCTACATCATCAGCACTGCTGCCGACATGGCTCTGCTCCGCGAGTTCATGGTTCCCGGTCGTGTGAACTACGTACAGCTGGGTGCTGACATCGACATGAGCGAAGTCACTTCTTGGACTCCTCTGAACATGGGTGGCGACGTGGCCAACGGTGTTGACTACCAGAACCTCATCGACTTCGACGGTAAGGGTCATGTCATCAGCAACTTCACTTGCACAGACGCAACCACTTCTTACAACAGCTTCTTCGGTATCCTGAACGGTAGCGTACGTAACGTTGGCTTCAAGGATGCAGTGGTAGCTTGCGAAAAGAGCGGTACCGGTATCCTCGCCGGATATGTAGGTCACGACCAGTACAAGAACGAAGATGCCACCAAGGCTACAAGCAGAATTGAAAACGTATGGGTTAGCGGTAAGATTACCGGTAGCAACGGCTACATCGGCGGATTCTTCGGAACCGTTGCCGGTCCCACCGTTATGAAGAACTGCTACAGCAACGTTGAGATTGTCAGCGACGCTGCTTATGTGGGTGGTATCGCAGGTCGCGTTCGTGACCAGTTCCACTTGGATCAGGCTTACTCTGCAGGTAGCATCACCACTACCAAGACCGACAACACCGTTGGTGGTATCATCGGTGGCGCACAGCAGGAAACCACATCTCCCAGCTATTATAATAATGTAGTGGTTTGGAACGGCCAGTCTGAATTCGGTCCCACCATCGAAGCTCAGAATGTTACTCTTCCCACAGCTGACCTTCTGGATGTAGTATTCACAGAAGAAGGTATTGCAGACCAGTCTGCAGCTCAGATGAATGTTGAGGTAATTGGTACTCCCCAGGTTGTATACAACGAAGAACTGAAGCAGAACGTCATGATGACCGAAGCAGATGTAGAAACTCCCGTAAGCTACCTGAAGGTTGACTACGCTGGCAACCAGGCATTCATGGACAACCTGGCTGACGGTTTCACATTCGAGACCACATTTGCTCTGCGCAGCGAGACCATCCCCGGCGATATCACTCCCTTCCGCGCAACTGAAAGCGGTGGCTTCGGTGTTGACTTGCTGGCCAACGGTCAGATCAAGGGTGTTGTACGCACTGAACTCGAGGGTGTAGGCGCATATCGCTATGCAAACACTTCAGCTTATGTGAAGCCCAACCTGTACTACCATGTAGTGGGTGTATACAACAAGGCTACCAACGAAGTAGCTTGCTACGTTAACGGTGGCAATGCTGCAACCGGTACAGCTGTAGGTAACTTCCAGTTCCCCGCTAACGATGACAGCCACTGGCTGGGTATCGGTGCAGACTGCGGTGGTACCAGCGCTACTGACGGAGGCGACTTCGAAATCGTAAACGCTCGTATCTACAGTGAGCCTATGACCGAAGCAATGGCCAAGGCTCTCTACTTCAAGCAGACCGGCCGCGACTTCTATGCAGGTGACAAGGTTAACAACATCTCATTCTTCGATGGCAGCAACTTCGCTACATTGCAGAACACTGTTGTAAGCTGGGGCTCACCCTGGAAGTGCGACATGACTGAAGGCACATATCCCACATTCGATGGTACTCTGTCTGACGGTATCAACAATATTGAAAGCATTGCCAAGGGCAAGATCTTCAACATCAATGGTATCCAGGTAGAAAAGACCACTAAGGGTCTCTACATCATCGATGGCAAGAAGGTTATGGTTAAGTAATTGACAATT
>JAFNXL010000019.1 GCA_017379075.1 Bacteroidaceae bacterium | reverse complement strand
AAAGCAGAAGCAGACACAACGATGGAAAAGACATGGACGGATTTACCCAAAAACAACACCGAAACAGCACAAATTGGCGGCGAAAACCCGCAAAATGGGCGCGAAAATAGGGTCAAAACAGCCTAAAATCACATTTTTAGCATTATTTAGTGTTATTTTTATTATTCTTCTCCTCATTTGTCTTACATGCTATAACATTGCATACGTGGATGGTATATATAGAGTACGAAAAATCCAATTTAGGGTCTGAAATGGGTTTTTGAACCAATTATTGTGGGGGGGCTTTACCCATTGGCCATTAGCTCCATTTCTCATCACACATCTATATTCCAGACTCTGTTATAGGGCGGCTCTCAGAATACCAAGAACCACCCTACAACTGCTTCCCTTATAAACATTCACCCTCAAAATTGTTGTGATTTGCTTTAAAATTCGTATCTTTGTGGTGGAATCAACACCACATCTGCCACATCAGCACTGATATTCAAACATTTATCAGATTGATTAGGAATATAAAAAATAAAGTTACACGAAGGGGTAACAAAAGAAAATTATCGAGTTTCCCCTTTCTGATAATAAGGAACCAGACACAGCACCATAGCTGGGAATTGGTTCTTTTTGCGCAAAATAAATTGGAAAGCGTACAAAAAACGCCTTAAAAAAGTTCCAATTGTATACCTCCGCCTTGGGAGGAATAGGTTCTCTTTATCATAGGCTTTGCTGGGTTTTATGGTTCGCCCACCGCTACTATATGTCCTATATGATTGACTCGCACCTTGACAATGCCCATCAGAGGTGGTAGAGATTGTAATCGCTTCCACGTTGTTCCCTTCAGTTCATTATTCTCTTCCACTGTTGTTTCCAGATGGTGGCGGAATACATAGATTTTGGAGGACAGCTTCTGAACCCTAAACAAATTAGGGCTAATAAGATGGTAATTATCCGGATTCAGCAAATCCACCTCGTTTGGATTAAAACCGGTTTCTGTATTGGGGAAGACCACATATTCATTCTGCTTCATGCTGAAGAGATACTGCCACCCCTCGGATTTCCGATACTGCTTGTCAATGACGGGAAGTCCCTGTCGGACACGTTCTGTGGCCTCATAAAAACTGACGATGTGCTCCTGCAATGTACCCTTCTCGTCCAAGAATATGGCCACATGATGGTTGTTGCTGGTGCTGACATAGTCGGAGGGTTGTTTTTGTCCGTTTTCGTCCACAATTGTGCGGCCCAGATGGTCATGCTTGTCATGCAATGCCACGCCGTTGCCAATACCGGTAATGGTAACCCGCTTTATGCTGATTCCCTTTTCCTTGTTCAGCCAAATGGGGTTTTCATCCAGATTGGAAAAGGCTTTCGTGGCATTTCCACCATATTCATCCAAGCGTTTCTGCAGGATCTGACGGACATGCACATCAATTACCTTGTCTATTTTGAGTTTGGGGGAGATTTCCTTGCGGATGGTAAACACCTCTTCAAAAGTTACGGTCTTTACCCTGCCCGGCACAGCGAGGGTATGTGACGCGTTCAGGAAGATGGGTTTCTTCTCCAGACTATTGCTGCCCGTAAATGCCTTTTGGGGGTCACCATTGAATTGCTGCAGACGCTCCAACAATGCCATTCGGTAACGCATATTGGCCACTGTGGCTATCTTTTCTGCGGTAAAGGAAGAACCCACCTTTTCCTCTCGGGTGGCGTATCGGCTTATCTTTCCGTAAATGGTCTCGTTGTGCAACTGGCCCCTTGGGGTTAGCTGCACCTTCTTGTGCCGGATTCCGTTGCTGCCTTTGCTCGTGTTTACGTTGCGGGTAACCACCTTGGTCTTGCTTTTTATGGAGACCAATGTGTCTTGTAGGTGTTTCTTTGCTTGCGCACGGAATTCGTCTAAGGGAATGGGAGGAACAAACCTGAGGTGGCCGTTAATGCGTTCCAGTTCTTTCTTTTCAATGGCGTAAATGCTGCCCGATTTGTCGCTTCGAGCGTTCAAGTTGTTCAAATACTGTATGAAGCAACGTTTTGTAAAGGCTATGGTGAGGGCATCCATGGCATGATGGCGGTGGTCATTGCGTTTGGTCCAGTCCTTTATCTTACGGATAACACGCCCGTTCTTGTCTTGTATGGTATATGTCATACCCAAGGCATCATACTTTTCCCAGTTGAGTTCCTGCATCACATCAACCAGTTGCCAGTCTTGGCGCAGGCGGTCGGTCACACTGCCCGTAGTGGGCACAACCTCTCTTACTATCTCTTCAAGAATCTCGCAAGCCTTTTTGGCAATATATTGGGTGTTTCGCAAATCTCGTTCAATGAAGCCCGAGGGAATATCCGCCTCGCACATAAGCAGTTTGTCCCGTTTGCTTTTACTGATTACCTTGCTCTTGAAAAGGTTTTCCACCTTTTTCGTGTATTCGTCCAATCCCTGTTGCCCATATTTTGATTCCACATAATCCCGGGCTGTGGCATCGCTCTTTTCGATGTTTATGCAGCGCGCCTCAAGGGTCTTGTTGGAAAAGGAATCATCAAAGAGCCTGGCCTGTGGTATGATGTGTTCAATATCAAACTCTTTGCTGAACAGTCTTTCCTGTGGAATATAGGTATTGGAATAGAGGGTTTTGAAACCGTTGTCTTTCAGCTCCATATACAGTTTGTAACGCACAATGTCGTTTCGGCTTGGATTGGAAAGATTGAATTCAGTCTGGAGAATCTTACGGATGGATTCATGTTCGCGATTGGCGCTGTTTATCGCCTTTGTCATGTCCTCGCGTTCTTTTGCGCATTTTTTCAGTTCGCGGGCCAGCTCTATACGGATTTCATCGGGTTTTCCGTAAGTATCAACAACCATATTGACCACATTTATCATCTGGTTGAGGATTTTTTCCACCACAGGATTGCGAAGGCTGTTATGCGGTAAAAGTTCCAACTTGTCTTTTAATACCCTTTCCTGTATCTCTTGCTTGGTCAAGGAGTGTTTGGAGTGTCTGTATCCCGCCAACCCGCAGGCTTCGCTGTATTCATGACCTTCCATCAGGTGGGGCATAATCTTGCGTATAGCTTTTGCGCTGAGACTACCGTAATCCGATTTGAATGTGATTCTGGCCAACACCTTGGCATACTCGCGGTTGCATGAGCATAACTGCTGCAGCTTGTCCAACAGTTTTTCTTGGCCCGACTTGGAATTGTCGCCGGCAAAAGAATAAAGCAGATGCCACAGGCGGTATGAGGCCTGCTTCTCCATTTGCTTTCCAGGCAACAGGGGGTTGAACCGTAGGATATCCTTGTTAAAGCCAATCGTTGCAAACACAGATTCCACCAAATCAATTATGGCAGGCGCATTCATCTTCTTGAAGTCGTGTTCGCCATGTCCGCTCAGGTCTATTATGGTCTGGAAAGCTTTAAAGAAAGCGCACATAGTATGGTTGCCTTCAATGTGCTCCTTGAAATTCAAATCCACTCCCTTGGGGTTTCTGAACAAGAGTTTCAGCACATCCGACTTGGACAACTTTTCTTTGAAAGTAAGTTCGGCATACAACTTGTCCTTTTCTTCTGGGGTAAGAAAACGACAGCCTTGAACCGGTCTCTGATTTTCATCCGTAACGACAAGGCCGGTAACCTTTATATTGTTCAGTATCTGCCAAATCTTGAACTCCTGGAACAGAAGAGAAGATTTGGGAATCACACGCATTCCAACGGTTTTTTGTCTGGTACGGCCGTCATCCTGTATAACTTCCATGGTATGGTTCTCAAACTCACACAGGCTGATAAGACCTTTCTGGGACTTTAGCGCACGCTGATAAAAAATAACAACATCCCGTATCTCACGTTTAAGCTCCGGTGCCAACTGGGGATGGAAACGAGCCTGTGTCTCCCATAGTCTTTCAAATTCGTCCAAATAGTCCTGACGGTAAAAGACCAAGTTCTTCAAACTATTGTTCGGATTTTCGTCCAGTCGGTTCATAAGGAACTGGCCGACCGTCTGTTTCTTGAAATACAATTCCTTACTGCGGTCACTTATATGTCCAAGATAACCGCTTGAGTTCTTGCATTGACCATTTATCTTCTGAAGGACAACCGCCAATTTCTCGGGGTCAATCCGTGCGTTCAGCGCCTCAATACGCCATTGATATTGTTCCTTCTTTTGTTCAAACCCCTTCTTGGAAGACTTTATTCCAACCAATTGAAAGGCTTTGGCTATGATTGCCCATGTTTGTGATTCGTTCTTGTCATATAGTTCCTCACGCAATTCGGCCGTCAGTTGTTCCGGGTAAAATTGCCGTTGGAAGTTCCATATCTTGTCAAACTCACCTTGGAGGTCGGAACGATAGAAATCGGGGGTATGTTTCTTCCCTTTTTCAAGGAGAGAGAATACATATTGACCGGGAGTGAGTTCATTATCATAAAGATAACGGGCAGTGTCCATTCCGTCAATGGCTGTCCCGTCTGCATCTGATACCGCTTTTCTGTTACTCTTATAGCCCCTTTTCTTGTTTATCATAAGCAGTATGCGGGCAAATTCTTCAAGGGAAACCTGTTCGGTAGCAGCCTTTGCCCTAAGCCGGTAGGTCTCAAATATGACCTTATTTGTTTCGGTCAAAGGGGTCTCGTCCGTGATAAAGCCATTGGCCTTCAAAATCTTTATAAGTGCGGCTCTACGCAGTTTGTAACGCTGAAGATTCCGGCGCATGGAACGTTTTTCACGTCTGAGTGCATTGGTCGTTATGGGTTTTCCTTGTTCAAAATTTTGTTGTTCGTCCACGGTAAGCGGATTTACGCGAACCCCCAACTTGATGATGGAAGACTTTTCCTGCTCGTTTTCCTTTTCATTAACAAGCGCCCAACCTATACTGTTTGTACCCAAATCCAGGCCTAAAATTCTTTTCATTCTTGCGTTTCTTTATGATATTATGAAGCAAATTTAACAAAAAGATACGATATACGCTTGGCCTATCACAAATTATTCCTATCTTTGCCCTGAATTTTAAGCAAATCACAATAAGGATTAATAAGGATTATTCCGTTGTGAAAACATTCAGGTAAGCCCATCGACCTCAACGGTGGGCATTTTTGTACGCTTGACGAGTCCTTTTTTGCATCCCGATTTTTACATCACTATGTAAACAGACTTACCGTTCTATGTAAGTGTACTTACCGTTCTATGTAAATGGTTTTACGCTTAAGGGTAAATCTGCTTACATTTTAATGACTCCGCATTGCAAACACAATACGCAGAAATTCTGAGCTTAATGCTGCTTTAGGGAATTGGTTTCCTTTCTGTTTTGAACGGTGAACGATGAACGATGACCGAATGGGTGTCTGGAAGACGGGAAGTTAAATAGCCGGGGGCTTTTAAGCCTCCGGTTCCTTACGTCCACACAATAAGGCGTCTGTAAAAATGCGATTGAGCGAGAGTAGAGCCAAGCTTGCTTGAGCTATGCCGAACCGACGAACGAGGCAAGAGCAGAGGATGCTTGCATACTATGCCTTGTAAGGAGGAGGAAGACAAAGTCAACGTGAGCAATTTGGACGAAGTCAAAGACGCGGAACGGCAACGTGGCATAATTTTTAAAACCTCCCTTAAGTGATATTCGTTCAACGTTAAAGACCGTTGCCGTTTCCCGTCTTCCAGACGGCATTATAGGGAGCTATTTGAATCCACGGGTTCAAGAACCCGCGGCTATTTGCCCTTCGGGCTTCGCGTCTTCCAGACGCAAATTGGGATATTAATCCATAAAACTCTAATAACCGATTTGGGCTAAATAATCAGAAGGGGTTAACACTGGAATTTGTGAAAAATCAAAATGTTTGCAGTTCCTGGTTAAAATGATGTCACAATGATTCGCCATGGCACATTGATATTGCAACATGTCTTCAAAGTCTGTTGCCGGATGAAGCAATGCTTGCTTTAACTGAAACTCATCCATTGGCAGTGTCTTTAACAAAGCGGACAAATCTGCAATAATACTATAAAGCTGTTCCTGAGTGTGTCCTTTACGAGCAATATATGCTACATTTGCCATCGTCAAAAAAGACACCTCCAAATCAACATCGCCGTTTTCCCCAAGTTGAAGAATACTGGCAGCATCTTCTGCGCCTTCTCTTTCTAAAATGAAGTCTAGAATGACATTCGTATCCAAAAATATCCTTTTCATTTATTCATGAGATAAGCTAAACGGTCATCTTCTTCAATTTGTTGTTGAGTTATTCCTTTGGCTATACCTCGTAGACGTTGGATGCGTTGGGAATAGACTTGTTGGGAAGGAGCTGTTGTTGTTCCTTCTTTTGATTCTTTATAGAGAGAAATATTTACCACACCTTTCAACATTTCAATAGCTTTCATGATCTTGGGAGCTATGGAGTTATCATCTAATGTAACAAGAATCTGTGTCATACGCATCTGCTTTTTATGGTTACTCAGTGCAAAGATAGATGTTTTTATTCAATAACAATATGATAAAGCCGAAAATTGAAGCACGTAATTATTTTTCACGTCACTTATTTGGCTGAAATATTATGGATATGAAACAAATTTTAGCAAAAACGATGAGCGATGAGCATTGAACTTCATAAAGTTCTTATGACCTTATGTTTCACCCACTGCTCACCGCTCAAGAGTCACCGCTCACTGCTCAAAGCTGAACGGCTGTTACTTCTTGTAACTCTTCTTCACCAAATCTTCGAGATACTTCTTGGTTTTGACTACATATTCGGAATTGTCTCCGCCAAGCTCGCACTCTATGGTCATGACGCCCTGGAAACCGATGTCGGCCAATGCCTTGATTACACCGGGGAAATCCACATCTCCCTCGGGAATCTTTGTCTCGCGACCCAGTTGATAGGGGTCGGTGGGGTACTTGCCATCCTTGATGTGCAGTTCCTTAAGCAGAGAGCCAAACTGATAAATGGCATCCACGGGATTGGCCTTGCCGTAAAGGATGAGGTTGGCGGTGTCACAATTGACAAAGATGTTGCCTGTGCCGATATCACGGATGGCACGGATAAGGGTGGTGGGAGTTTCCTGACCCGTCTCGCAGAAAATCATCACGCCTCTTTCCTTGGCATACAGACAAAGTTCCTTCATCACCTGGATGAAGCCCACATACAACTCGCTTGTGGGTTCCTCGGGAATGAAACCAAAGTGGGAGTGGAAGGCGGGTATGCCGGCCATTGCACAGAAGTCGATGGCTCTTTTGTGCATGTCCAGATACTTGACACGGTTCAATGGCGGCACCAATCCGATGGTGGAAGGTCCTTCGGTAAAGTTCCAACGGCAATTGGGGGTGCAATACATCAGGGTGCTTATTTTCAGATCGTACTTGGCCTGCAATTCTTTCAGTCGCTCGGCGTCCTTCTGTGTCCAGTTGCCGTTGTATCCCGTCTGGCAAGCCTTGAAGCCTGCATCGTGGAGTTTCTTGAAGGCGGCCTCAGGGTCATTGCCCATGTTTGCCAAAAGGCCTACGGTTACGTTCTGCGCCTGGGCGGTAAGCGACGCCAAAAGAAGTAAGGCACACAATACTTTACTGAAAACTTTCTTCATAACTAAACGAATTTTAATGTTAGAACTTGCTTAAATCGGGTTGGTTGCCATATCGTTGGTTGCTCTTGACGAGCTTGTTCCAGGTGAGCGTCTTGCCCTTGGCGGCAGCCTCGCGGCCCAGGATGGCCATAAGGGTTGAGTTGCAACCGGCCTCTATCTCGTTGATGTAGTTGCCGCTGATAATGCTGCCGATGAAGGAGCGGCCCTTGTTGGTGTCGGCATCGCCCAATGCGTTGTCTATACCGGAATCCCACTTGTTGGGGCCCGTGATGAACACTCCTCCGCTATATTTGGCCTCGGCTGTTCCGTTCTCGCCAAAGAAACGGGCCACCACACCGCCCGTGGCAGCGCCTACGGAAGTCTGCTGCACCATCACATTGATGTCCTCGGGATATTTGTAGAGTATCTGGTAATTGGTGTTGAAGTTGCCATACTCGCACTTGACACCCTTGCGGCTGCTGTGTCCCATGGCATAGAGGGGGTTGGCCTGCAGCACCTCGCGACAGATGTCCATCATGTGCACGGCCTGGTCGTTCAGAGTGCCGCCCGAAAGTTCGAGATACTGGAAATGGTGGCGGATGCGGAACTCATCGTCCTCGACAGCGGGTTTGCTGCCACCGCCACCGCCTGCATTATAATAGAGCTGGGCTGCCACGATACGGCCGATGTCGCCATTGTGGACACGGCGGATCATCTCGTCAAAGGCAGACGAATGACGCACCTGGAATCCCATGACGAGCGAAAGGTCCTTTACACCCTGGGCGGCCTTGATCATGCGCAAGGCACCATAAGCGTCGGGGGCGGCAGGCTTCTCGCAATATACGTGTTTGTGGGCCTTCACCGCAGCCTCAAAGATGAAGGGGTGGGCATAGGCCGGAGTGGCAATGACCACAGCATCCACATTGTTGTCCTTCAGCAATTCCAAATAGGCATCCTTGCCCACATAGATGTTCTTCTCCTCAATGTGGGGAAGTCCCTTTTCCTTGTTGAGGTTATTGAGATGGGGCAACACCTTGTCAATGCGGTCGCGGAACAGGTCGGCCAAGGCGTACAGTTCCACGTTGTTGTTGCGGCACATAGAGGTGATGACACCATAGGTTCCACGGTTGCCCGTACCGATAAAGCCTATGCGGACGGGGTGGTTCATCGTTTCCCCTGCCCTTGCTCCCAAAGGCTTAATCACAGAGAATGCCGCTGTTGCCGCAGACATTTTAAGGAAGTTTCTTCTGTCCATAATATTATTACGATTGAGGTTAATTTATCCTATTTTGTAAAATTACAATCGTAAAATTATGGTTTTTTTTTCTTTGCACAAAGAATGTCGGCAAAAAAAAGAAAAAACTTATTTTTCCAACAGAGCAGAATCTACCGAAAGACCGGCCTGCTGCCAAGCGTCTATGCCGCCATCAAGGGAAGTAACTTGGAAGCCACGTTCCTGCATGATGCGTGCTGCCCGCAGACTGCGCAATCCCTTGAGACAATAGAGATAATAATGGGGCTTGCGGCTGAGGGTGTCTATGCCGCGACAGAATCCGGTGGTGTCCAGGACATTGAGAAGGGTGGCACCGGCTATGCGCGACTGGGCGAACTCATCGGGACGGCGCACATCGAGCAGGACGGCATCGGGGTCGGAACGAAGGGCCTCACTGAAGTGAAGGGGATTGAGTTCGTGGGGTTCCGCACTGCCCATACAGGCGGCAAACAAGGGAACGAGCGTAAGGGCAAGGAGTTTCTTTGGTTTCATTTACTGACGGTTGGTTAGGTGGTTCAAGGATTGTCCCAATGGCCTTCGTAGCGTATGCTCTCGGCATGGGAAAGAGACAAATGGATGTGCGCACGGCCATCGGGGCGTGCGGTAATGCGGAAAGTGTACCAAGCATCGGCATGGGCGGCACGGAAACTGACCTCTACCCTGCCCTTCTTTCCCTTGCGAACAGAAAAGGCGCTGACCGGAGCCGTGAAGCGCGGAAGGGTTTCGCCAAGGCGGGGCAGATGGGCCACTCCCATATAAGGAAGGTCAACGGACACGCTGTCATTGTGCATGGAAAGGCTGTAACCATAGGCCACAGAACGGGAGGCCCAGCGCTGGGGTTCCATCTGGCTGATACTGATGGTGAACTCATCGGGCGAGAACGTATCCTGCGAATGGGCCGATACGGGAAAAAGGAGCATGAACCACAGCATCGACAAGAGTCGGGAGGATGGGAAATGACTTTTCATGCGCATTGTAACAAATGGTTTTGCACAAAGGTAGCATTTTTTTTGCGTAAAGTGGCACAGAGAGAAAAAAATATTGTAAATTTGCTTGCAAATTGCTCAATTATAAAACACAAATACGATGAAAAGGATTATCATTCTGGCCCTGGTGATGCTCAGCATGGCACAGGCATGGGCAAAAGAGCCCGTTACACGTTTCAGAGATAAATTATTTGACAACAAATCAAAGTATGTAACCGTGGTGGCACACCGCGGCGACTGGCGCAACTCGCCCGAAAACTCCATTCAGGCATTCAAGAGCTGCATTGAGATGGGCGTGGACATGATTGAGATTGATGTGCGGAAGACCAAGGACAACGAACTGGTGATCATTCACGACGCCACTGTGGACCGTACCACCAACGGTAAGGGAAAGGTATCGGACCTGACACTGGAGGAGGTGAAGAAACTGCGTCTGAGAGCCGGACATGGAGTGGTAACCCGCCACGAAGTGCCCACCCTGGAAGAGGTGCTGAACCTGTGCAAGGGCAAGGTGCTCATCAACATTGACAAGGGCTATGACTACTTTCAACAGATGTACAGTCTGCTGGCGAAGACCGGCACACTGGACCAGGTTGTAATTAAGGGCGGTCACAGCTATGACAAGGTGAAGGCACAGAACGGCAAGGTGCTGGACGAGGTTATCTACATGCCTATTGTGAACCTGAACAACAAGAATGCAGAAGAACTGCTGGACGGATGGCTGGCCGCCAAGCCCGTGGCCATTGAGTGTTGTATCGGAAAATACGATGCGGAAGTGGAGCGTCTGCTCAAGAAGATTAAGCAAAGCGACTCCAAGATCTGGATTAACTCTTTGTGGCCCTCGCTGAACGACGGACACGACGACGACCGTGCAGTGGAAATGGATCAAGAGGACGAAGCATGGGGATGGATTCTGGACCGCGGCGCCACCCTGATCCAAACAGACAGACCCGAAGAACTGCTTGATTATCTGGACGACAAGAAGCGCAGAAAGTAATTTGCGTGGAATGTTGAACGATAAACGTTGAACGAACTACCGTCAGGAATACGAGAATTGAAATAACCGGGGGCTTTCACGCCTCCGGTTTTATTATGACCACAAATCAATGGCGGAAAAGACGCCATATCATATTATTGGCTTCCGATAAAAATGCCCTCCGTTGAGGACGATGGGCTTACTCGGATTTTTCACAACGGAATAATCCTTATTGTGATTTGCTTAAGGGTGGTATTTTCAATCCATATAGTTTGTTCACATTTATCAGATGTTAGTAACAATAAGCGTGATTTCAATGTTACATAAATTGTATATACATTTTTTGTTGTAACAATTTGCGTAGTTACACATTTTGTACTATATTTGCGGTAGAATAATAAAAATATGGATTATGGAGACTCCTTTTATCTTTGGTAAGATTGCAACAGAGAAGAATTTTACAGACCGAGAACTGGAAACGGCTAACTTGGTTCAGAACTTCACATCACTAATAAATACAATTATCATCTCTCCTCGTCGCTGGGGGAAAAGTTCGCTTGTCAACAAGGCCGCGAAGTTGGCTATGGAGCAGGACTGCAAGTTGCGCATTTGTCATATTGACTTATTCAACGTACGCAATGAGGAACATTTCTATTCGTTGCTTGCGCAGAAGGTTATTGCCGCAACATCATCTAAGTGGGAAGAGGCGGTAGAGAGTGCAAAGAGTTTCTTTTCGCATCTTGTGCCAAAAATTTCGATTGGCAGTGACCCCACCAATGAAATCTCAATTGACTTTGATTGGGAAACTGTAAAACAGAACCCCGATGAGGTGCTTGACCTTGCCGAGAAAATCGCACAGAAGAAGGGTCTCAAAATAGTGATTTGCGTTGATGAGTTCCAAAATATAGCAGAGTTTACCGATCCAGACTATTTCCAGAAGAAGCTACGTTCTCATTGGCAGCAGCATCAGAGTGTTGCTTACTGCTTGTATGGCAGCAAACGACATATGATGATGGAGGTATTTACCAACTCGTCTAAACCATTTTACAAGTTCGGCAATCTGATGTTCCTCAATAAGATTGATACGCCTTACCTCGTGGATTTCTTTAATAGTCGATTCTCGGATACAGGTAAGACAATTAATGAGGATGCTGCAAACTTAATTGTAAACCTTGTTGACAATCATCCTTACTATGCACAGCAACTCGCACAACAATCATGGTTAAGAACAAAGGATATCTGTACAGTTGAAATAGTGCGCGAAGCACACGCTGCACTTGTAGAGCAGTTGAGTTTGTTGTTTGTAACGATTACCGAGACATTGACCACACAGCAGTTGAACTACCTTAAAGCTCATATTGCCGGCGAAAAGGCGATCAGTTCTACCGATGTGATGCACCGCTATAAAATATCATCTACGACCTCAATAGCACGCTCGAAGGCAGCACTTATCAAGAATGATATTTTGGATAATAAGGCTGGAGAAATCTCATTCCAGGATCCAATTTATGCCTACTGGTTAAAGGCTGAGTATTTTGCGAAATAAAATACTATATACACCTGTTGGCGGAATCAAGTACGCATTATATTAATTTCGCCAACAGGTTATTTCTTCTATTTTTTGCCCCTACAGCGAATTGACGAATTCTGTGAGCGCCTCAATCTCTTTGCGGGACACTTTGCGGTCTATGCCGTGGCGGTGGATGCTGAACACCTCTTGCATGGTTGCGGCACGACCGTCAAACAGATAGGGAGCTGTGCGCCATACCTCGCGCAGCGTGGGGGTGTCCCACCCTTTCTCAAATTCTACGTCCTCTCCTATGCGGTGCATCTTACGGTCGGTATAGTAAGTTCCACTGTGGCAATCGCCGCATTTCAACTTCTCAAATACCTTCTTCCCCTCGCGAGCCTTGGCAGACAGTTCCCCATTGACCAGATAAGGGCTGGGCACGGCCTGGAGCGACTTCAGATAGGCATCTACGCAGGCGGCATCCTCTTCTGACACATCGAAGAACTGAATAAAACGGAACCCTGCCCGCACAGCCCATTCGGCGGTCTCTCGTATACCGGATATCATACTGGGTGGAGTGGGATGGCTGTACAACAGACTCTTGCAGTTCTTGGGATTCCCCACCCCATCGTTCATAAGATCCCAGTTCATGCCGTCCGTGCGCGCCCCTCCAGGATGGCATCCGTTGCAACTCTGCCAGTTCTGGAAACAATGGGAGGCGTCGTTGAAATAACGCTCACCTTTGTGTACATCCGTTTCTTCGCGTCCAGGATTCAGTTCAACTGCCGTAAGTTCATCCGTCTCCACATCCAGAATGTTCAGCACATCGGCAAAATAGGTGGGCACATAAAGCTTGCCGGAAGCAAGCACCATCTTTCGGGGGCCGTTACCCTGCAAAGGAACACGCCGGCGCAGTCCGTAAAGGAAGTTAAGGTCGTATTCCAGAGCCGCCTTGTCGGGATAGTCCAGCAGCTTTTGCAGCATGGGCTTGTGGTCAATCACGCTGACGTCATGCGTTCCCGAATGCGAGATATAGAGTTTTTCCTGGTTGCAGGCGATACCCCAGATGCCGGCAGCGCCCCTTTCGGGTTCGTCAACGACAACTGTCCCCAGCAAAGTCTGCTTTTCCACGTCAATCACGCTGAAGGCGCTGGTGTTCATCCATCCCTGGTGCAGCTGTGAGGTGGGTACGGCATAACGTCCCAGATTATGAGACGCGTAGAGGTACTTACCGTCGGGCGTGATGCAAATGCCTCGCACGGCATTGCTGCCGTTGGCCAGCCGTATATCCCTAATCTTGTTAAAGCCTTTCATCTCTATGACAGACACACTGGCTGCCACATAATCCGCATCGGCACGGCGGTCGGGAAGGAAATTGGCAACGAACAGAAACTTGCCGTCCTTGCTGAAGACGGCCGACCGCGGTTCGCGCAAGACCCTGGCCGTGCGCACCACCTGCATGGTAGTGGGGTCTATCTCCGAGACCGTATTCTGAAATTGATTACACACGTAGATGTGCGCTTTGTCTGGACTATACAGAGGGGCGCATGCACCAGAACCCGTCACCACCGTTGCCTCGGCCTGCCCATTCCGCAAAGAAATCCGGTTCAGGCGGCCCACAGCATCAAAGGTTGTAACAAACGCCTTGTCGCCATCGGCCAAAAGACCTGTAGGCGTTCCGTCTGTCGGATAAGAGTGCAAAAGAGTACGGCCGTCTGCCGCAAAGACATCCAATCGCTTTGGCCCTTTCTGCGTCATAATCAGTTCACCCCCTGCCCCCAAAGCCAAATCTGTGGGGAAGAACGGTGGATTTCCAGCGAATGCACTACTTATTCCTAAGATAAGGGACAAAACCCATCTCAACAAGCTTCTCTTTATGTTCATGCCAATCATATTTTTTCACTCTGTTTTCTTATCATAATCAACCGCCCGCTGCTGTATCGTTTCCTTGCACAAAACCGTCTTCCATTTTATGCGTGAGAAAACAGCCAAGACCAAAACAACGGCCAATGCGCCATAAAGGTACACGGATATTCCCCGCACATCATCGTGCTGTCCATAAGAATGCATACCGCTCAGAAAATAATTCACACCAAAGAAGGTCATCAACACCGAAGCAAACGCCAAAACGGATGAGAGATTGAACAGCCAGGGGTTGTTCCACCGTCTGAACAGATGCAGATGCGTAACCACCGCATAGCACACAACGGTAATGAGCGCCCAGGTTTCCTTGGGATCCCACCCCCAATATCTGCCCCACGACTCGTTGGCCCATATAGCCCCAAGAAAAGTGCCTACGGTCATGAAGGCCAGTCCCAACCACAACGTCATTTCATTTAAAATACTCAATTCTGCTATTCGCACTTTCAGCACTTTTACATTCTTCCGGCCCGACACAGCCATCAGCGACAAATTGGTAAGTCCCAGCAGACAGCCAATACCAAAGAATCCGTAAGCCGCCACAATGACCGCCACATGAAACATCAGCCAAGGCGACTTCAGCACGGGTACAAGGGGCGTTATCTGCGGATCCATCCAGTTCAAACCTGAAACAAACAGGACAATGCCCCCCAACAACGTGGCCAAAGCAAACGTAACAACACTGCGCCGTGCAAACAACAGTCCGCCACAAACGGTAGCCCAGGAGACATAGACCATGGTCTCATAGGAATTGCTCCAGGGCGCATACCCCCCGATATACCAGCGCATCGCCATTCCAGACATGTGGAAATGGAACACAATCAAAATCCCTACGCCCAATATCCCAACGGCTATTTTGAGCCAAAGGTTCTGACGGAAAAGCAGGACAAAAGAGAAAAGCAACAGCAGACCGCCCAACGCCAGATAACCTATTTTGCAACAGCGGAAAATCTGCAATCTGTTATATTTCAACTCCGTCTGTATCCGCTGCAAAGAGATATCCACTCCCCCACCCTTTGCCTGTTGGTAAGTCTGAATCATACCCACAATCTCGTCGGCCTTTGTCCAGTCCCCGCTTTCCAACGCTTCCTGAACCTCTGACAAATACCAGTCCATGATGCGGGATACAAACATGGAATCTTTTCCAGAAAACACAGAAAGGTCGTCGCCCGGAGCATACCATTTCAAATCTGGGTCGCCCTCCCTTGGGAATAGGTTTAGCCCTTGGCAACGAACCAAGCGACTGAAAAGGTTTATCTGCTCATCCAATTTTATAAGGTCCTTGTCAAAACGGGTACGCAATGCCAGTTCCCTACCATACGCCTCTGCAAGCTTTGCTTGCAATTTATAATTGCCGTCTCCATCAAAAGCCTCGATATAGGCACACGCTCCTTACGTCAGGCCATAGCAATGCGCCAATTCGGCATTGGAAAAGGCTATCAGCGGCACACGCATCCACACCTCGGGCATGGCCAACAGACTTATCAAGAACTGGTCGGGACCGAGCGCACCAAACTTATCCTCCTTGTGCAGTTTGCGGAGAATTTCCGAAGAAAACGTATTGACCGGCATCATACGCCCGCTGCCCGACTGGACGGGCAATGCCCCGAACTTTTCCGCGTGTTCGCTGCTTACCTTGCATTTCAGAACAATTTGAATCGGATTGGAGGCATCTGCTTTGGCAACAACAGAGAATGGGTTGCCCACCACAGCCCACAGTACACAAATGGCCTTTGCCGTATTCCGCAACTCCCGAAGGCGGGATTTCAAGCGCATGAAGCGGGAATCCCTACCGAACAAACAGAGGACAAAACCAAGCAGCAACAAAGCGTAACCGGCATAAGTGATACGTCGTCCTACTACATCCGAGCTGACTGTAAAAACCGTTCCGCATTCATCCGAATCATAAGAAGCCTGAAAGAAACGGTAACCCTTGACATCCAGCACATTATTCATGTATATACGCTCCGCGCACTCTTCCCCATCCACATGCACAACCACTTCGCTTTCAAAAGAGGACGGACTGGAAGAACCCGGATAGCGGGTCAGAGTAAAATTCTTTAATTCCATGGAAAAAGGCAACGTATGGACGTTTTTTCCTCTTTCTGTCCGGACAAAAATCTGGTTACTTGTCTCACCTTCACGCAAATGCATCGTGCCGTCCTGTGAGAAAAGAAATGTGGTAAAGGCTCCTGTCAAGATGAGGATAAGCGCAAAATGGGTAAGCATGAATCCCCACCTTCCTTTCCGTAACCATTGGTGGCGCAGGGCCACTGCCAAAAAGTTTACAACCAACAACGTCTGTAGGAAGATAAACAAAGCAGAATGGTAAAAAAGGGATTGGGCTACGGCTGTTCCCTGATATTTCTCAACAAAAGTGGCAACGGACAGTCCTAATGCATAAAGGAGCAACAGCACTATCGTTGTCACTGATGAAGAGAGAGTTTTTACGAATCTACTTTCCATTCAAAAAAATCATAAAGAGTACACTGATTGAGGAGTCATCCACTTCTGCGCACTTAAATCAGTCTTCAATAATCATACGGAAACCCACATTAAATACAGGCTGGTAAGGATAATAGAATTTACGGGTATGCGCAGTTGCGTATTTGGGACGGTCTATGAATGAACCTCCGCGCACAACCTTATATTCTGATTTGCTCTTCTTCCTTTCCTTATATACATAAGGGAGATAATCAGAACGTGTCCACTCTGCCACATTGCCATGCATGTTATACAAGCCGAATGGGTTTGGCTCATATACTTTACCGCCCACTTGAACCAGACTTCCGTCATCGACACTTTCTTCCTTGGGCAGATATGTATAATACTTATACCAATAATTGGATTTGTCCATCGGTTGCGGATCTATGCCAATAACTGCAAACTGTAACGTGGTTTTATCCGCCAAGTTTTCCTTTTTGCCGAAATCGGCATGCATATCGCCATACCAGAAGTCTTCGGCACTTCCCGCACGACACGCCCATTCCCACTGTGCCTCCGTTGGGAGCGTGATGTTCAGCCCCGTCTTTGCACTCAGCTGTTTACAATATTCCATCGCCTGGTTATAGCTTACACGGATAACCGGCTGGTCTGGTTTGTTGGCCGGATAACCGGGCACTACATGGTCTTTCCATTGCTGGTCCATATGACGGCTGTCATGTTCCGGGAAGATTACATTGAACTGCTCATTGGTCGTTTCCAACTCTGCCATCCAAAATCCATGCTTGATTTTCACCCTGGCTGTGGGATAAGCATCCGGCTCTCCGCTGTAACTGCCCATCACAAACCGCCCTGCAGGGATTCGTACAAAATTCACCTTTATGCCCGGTGCTATTTCCACTTCCTTACGAGTCTGGTCCTCTTTTGCCAACAAGTCACTCGCGGTTGCTGCATCAAACGGCCAATCTTTCGCCGTTACGTCCTTTGGCTTCGTTTCCGCTCGTTTCTCTGGCACCACTGGAGTAACCGTTCCTTTGCCTTTCAGATAGGCTGCATAATCGGCTATTTCTTTCTGCCAATCCACACCTGCCCCATTGGCATACTTGTCTGTCAATTCCTTACGGCGTTTGATCTGGTCAAATCCCTGATAAGGAAGTACATCCTTACCCACGGCATTGGCATTGAAGTAACCCTTGTCCGGGGCGTTATAATCAATCCAGTTATACAGTTTCTTCCATTCTTCGTCTGTCAGCTTCACATTATAATGACCCTTTTTCAACAGACGGACTAACTCGCTGGTATTGGGATGGTATTCATAGGGATACAAAACCTTCATGTCACCCTCGCCACCCTGACGGTGGACATAGGGATGAATATTCAGATATGAAGTGCCATAGCCTTGTTTATCTTTCTTTCCGCCACGCAAGTCAAATGCCTTGCCTTCGCCGTTGTGGCATGCTATACAAGCACGATCCAAAATGGGTTGGACTTCCAGGTCAAAGGTGAATGAACGAACTCCACCTTCGGGCAATGTCAAAGATGCCGGGGCTTTTTGAGATGCAATCACACGCTTGGGTATGACAACCTGATTCTGATTTTCATGACAACCAATGCAAGAAACCAGCTCGCCAGGCTGACCAGTGACCCAACTGCGCATCCACTGAACCGCCACACCGTCCTTGTCCAGCGGCTGGATGGAAATCGGTGTGTTGGCAGGAGCCTTGAACATAACCGAACCGTCCTCTTCCACCGGCACTGTGCCCAAGATACGCTTAATGTCCCAACCAGACTGGATGCCGTGCCAGTTGTGATCGGACGTTGTCCGTAGGTAAGCATATTCATACGCATGCAGACGAAGCGCCTTGACCGTACCGCGAGGAATGCCTTTCAGCCCCTCGCCCTCATAAATGTCCTGGATAAAGAATGTCGCTTCCTTTTCATCCAGTTTAACACGATCGGGTATGGACGGAGGCGTTTTTGTCTTACGGACAACAATAGGACTGATAAAACCTTCGCCCTCGGCCTTCATCAAACATGTGACATTGTCATACACATCAACTAAATACAGCCCCCACAGATCATCTGGAGCCAATTTGGCCGAAACCAGAAAATACTTGTCACTTAACGGACTGGGCTTGACAAACTGTGGCCAGACTCCATTTACCAACTCATCCTTTACAAGCTCTACAACTGGGCGATTGCGGTGAGGGATTTCCTGAATCATACCCGCAGCACCCTTACGATGCTTTGAAGGGTCAAACAAGATTAAACGGCCGGAACGGGCCACACCGTGATGACCGGAAATGATGCCCACGAAAGCAGACGAATGGCCGGGTAAAGGCTGTATGTCAAATGTGCTGTTAGGAAACATGGAGCCGCTTCCGTACAATGCTTTTTGTTCTGTTCCATCAGGATTCATCGTCATGACAAGGCGTGTGTAATAGTGCGTCAGGTCTGTATATTCCCAACGAGTGTACATTACCTTTCCACTGTGCGCGATTGTCGGATTCCAGTTTGCATCCTGATCAAACGTCAAGCGGCGCAGACGCTTGTCCTTGGGGTCATACAGCGTCATATTTCCCACTACATCCGAACCGCTCACACAAGGAACACCCTGGTATCCGATATTGGAAACAGCAATGACACGGCCGTCTGGCAAATAAGTTCCGTCATAAAATTCGATGTCGGGTTCGGGACATTCAACCATTGGACGCAACCCCGTTCCGTCCAATTTTACCTCAAATACATTCCAATGTTTGTTTTCCTCCGTTTGGGTGAACATTACGCGGTCTCCATCCCAATGCAATTTCAGGTCCGATACAGGAGAACCGTTTGCCGGAGCATGGACAGAGCGTACACAGACATCGCCACGCAGGTTGGTCAACTCCACGATATCTGCTTGAAATCCACTACGAGGGGCAGAGGTCTGGTTGCTCCAGTTATTGGATTGTGTGCCCAAAGAAGGGCTCATTGCGCTACGTGCCGCTGCGCCCAATTTATAACGGGCCGCCACCACTCTGTCTGCATCCAAGAGCGTATTGCCCAAAAGGATTGCACGCTTGTTCGCCAACGCTTTCTGGGCATTTTCTATAGCCTTTTCATCCCCAAGATACATTCCATCAAAGCCTTTTTGAGACAACTGAAGCAATTCATTGAACAACGGTTCATATTTGGCCACATCATATCCTGGCTGTTTTTTCATGTCGGCAAAAGCCAACTTTATCGCTTCAATGTTCAGCCATTCCAAATCTTTCTGAATATCCAAAACAGTACGAACCGTAGCATACAGTCGAATGGCGTTGCGCAAACGCTCTTCTGCCGTGGCACCCGACAAGTTCTCTAACTCTTTTTTATAATGCGAAGCATCTTTCAATTGAGAAAGGATGGAAGCAATCATCTGCGTTTCGGCTTCTTCTCCCTGTGCAACCATCCACGATTCCAATCCATCGGCATCGGTTGCCAAAACTCCGATTTCGTGTGGATATTGTCTAAATAGTTCTTTTGCAGCTTGCTGCGGATAATTGTTAAGGATGCCAAAAGAAACAGAGCCCTGTGTCAGTTTGTCCACTATGCCGACTTCCGTTTCGAAACGTACGAATTTCTTGTCGAGATTGTAAATTACCAGCGCGTCGGCGTGGCAGAAGATGCCATGGTCATACTTCTTACCACCTATGACAAGTGGATTCCCAAACACACCTATGTTCTTATAAACTTTGTCGTATCCTGTTTTCTGATACGCCGGCTCCAATTCATCCAACCAAACGACAGAACCATCTTCCTTAATGAGACGGGCATTGACAAAAGCACTCCAGTCCTGAGCTGTCCCATCTGAGGTGCCAGAGGCGGTCAAGACGAGTTGGTCCCATCCCTTTATGTTGGCGGACATGGGGACTGCTTTTTCGTGGGAACGCATAACGGGTGAACTTATGGGCACTCCTGCTTTGGCAAAGTTTGCCCGTAAGTTCAACTTGGCTTCCACGGAGGCCTCTATCCATGTCTTTTCCTTTTGAGCCAAAACGACTAAAGGAAAAAACATGACGATTATTGCCAGGAATCTGAATGTGTTCATCATATAGACATAAGGGGAGGTTGTCCTTACAATGCGGCCTCGGAATTCGTGAACCGCAAGCCCGCATTATCATGGAAACAAGCCCATTCGTCAACGATTGCACCTTCGGGGCCAGCCATCATAAAGTGGAATGTCTCCATCTCCTTCAAGCGAAGTACATCTCCTACTTTCTGCACAACAAAGTTCTTGCTTTTTATCTCACCATGACTGGCTGGGATAACCGGTGCATCTGGTGTGGCATCGCCAACTTCTGAGAAATTGTAGACCCACCCTTTGTTTACCATCCACGACTCGTGTTTGGCCGGGAAGTCTGTTGCTACGTGGGCATGCTCTGGAATCATCTGCCCCGGCAATAAATAGATTGCATGGGCAAAGTAGCCATATTCTGCATCATTAACCCAAAAGATGCCGCCCATACCAACGTGCTCAAAATCACCCAGGCCAAAATCTGTCACCCACATGTCTTTGGCCATCAGTTCTGTAAAAGGAATGCCATAGAAATCAAACATATCTTTCATGGCTTCAATTGCAACATCTTGCTGGAATTTGCCGTCCTTATAGAAATCGGCATTTGTAAATTTCTTAGCGTATTTCATACTATTTTTTATTTTAAAGTCTTAACTTTATTTCATACTGATATGGCAAAGATAAAAATAAATTCTGAGAAACACACACCTTTTGCCAAAATTATCTCAAACTGAAGCAAGAAACGGTCCGGACGTGCTTCTGGAAAGCATTTTAAGGTTACGAAAATCGCCACGGACAAGCCTTTTTTTCGCTGTCCGTGGCGATTATGGTCTACAATCTAAATATTACTGCTTCTTCAGACGGATAACCTTACTGTCAAACAGACCGTTGAGTGCAATCTCAATACCCTGCTGCATGAGGAACTTACCGGTAAAGGTGCGTCCTTCCCAATGATCCGTCCTGCCTTCTACACAAATCTCGGTGAGTTTGTAAGTGGCATTGGGGTCGAGTCCGGCAAAATGGAATCGGGGACGGAACTGGTTAACGTAATGTTCAAACTTGTATGAGAAGAATATGGCCTCGGACTTGTCATCGGTGATGTAAAGCTCTGAGGCATAGCCTGTCTTGTCATAAGGAGAAAGGATGCGGTACTGGTTGCCCTGCTGGATGATGGGACGGATTTCCTTGTAGGTGGCAACGGCATTCTTGGCATAGGCCAACTCCTTCTCTGTCAGGTCGCTAGGCTTCATTTCCATTCCCAGACGTCCGGTCATGGCCACATCGAAGCGGAACTTCAAAGGAATGACACGGCGGGTCTGATGATTGGGCGATGCACTTACGTGCTGTGCCATAGCGCAGGCGGGGAAGAACATACTGGTACCCCACTGGATGAAAAGTCGCTGCTGGGCATCGGTGTTGTCGCTTACCCAGAACTCGTCAAAGTAAGGCATCAGACCGTAGTTGACACGGCCTCCACCGCTGGCACAACACTGGATAACGAGGTCGGGATACTTGGCGCGGATGCGTTCAAGGGTCTTGCGTAATCCTAAGTGGTAATCCACATAAAGATGGCTCTGGTTGTCACCGCTGAGATACATGGAACCGAAATTCTGGATCTCAAAGTTTGCATCCCACTTAATATAATAAGTATTAGGGGTTTCCTTCATGATGTTGTCCACAACACCGAAGACGAAATCCTGCACCTCGGGGTTGCTCATGTCAAGGATGAGCTGTGTGCCGCCACGACCTGTGATGGGGGTTCTGTTGGGGTGGCATACAATCCATTCGGGATGCTTTTCGTATAGCTCGCTCTTGGTATTGGTCATTTCAGGCTCAATCCAAATACCCCACTTCAGTCCGCGTTCGGCAGCAGCCTTCTCCAGTGCGGGCACACCATTGGGGAGCTTGCGGGTGTCGGTTACCCAATCACCCAAAGCGCAGTCGTCCACAGAACGCTGGTACTTGTCTCCAAACCATCCGTCGTCCATTACGAAAAGTTCGCCACCAAGTTCCTTGATGCCATCCATCATCTTTTCCATACCTTCCTGACTTACACGCAGATAAACTCCCTCCCAACTGTTAAGGAGAATCTTTCGAAGGGCGTTTCCGTTGTGCACCTTGTTGTTGAGACGCGCCCAGCGGTGGTAACTGCGGCTCACGCCACCCATACCTTCGTCGCTATAGGCAAAAGCCAGTTCGGGTGTGGTGAAACTTTCGCCTTTCTTCAGGGTGTACTCTGAATTGGCCTCGCTGATTCCGGCAATCAGATGATGCTCTTTCTGGTTGCGGGTATCAATGGTGATTCTATAGGGTCCGCTCCAGCACAGCACGGCACCGATTACCCTACCCTCGTTCTCGCGGGGTTTGCCATCAAGAGAAATCATGATGTTGGGACGGTTACGCATGGCATTGCGAGCGCCATTGACATCGTGCACTTCAAAAGCTCCGGCCTGCAAGGGTTCCTCATAGATATATGATTCTGCTCCCCAAGTTCCGTGCTGATGGCTTACCCAGGCCTTTCCCTGACGGAAAGGCATATAACCGCTGGCATACTTAAGTAGCGTGATGGGCTTTTTCTCCTGGTTGCGGATGACGCTCCAGGTTTCAATCACGTCACTGTTGTTGTAGGCACGATAGCACACATCCACAAAGAAGTCGTATGCCTTGTCCTTCATTGTGATGGTGTAGACGGTGGCATTGGCTTCAGATGTTTCTGTGTCACTCTGATAAACCAGTTCGGTACTCATGTTGCCGTCCGCATGCTTCACGCTAAGAGCGGGAATTTCCTGACAACCGGCACCAAACGCAGGATAGGCTGGTTGCCAAAGGCTGTAGGCATTGTACACTTGGTGTAGGTTCTCCACTCGCTCACCGTAATAACTGATGTGAACGGGTTGATTCTCTGATGTTCTGAGCAGCAAGGTGGTATTGGGCGTATTCACCACAATGTCCTTGGCTTGCAAAGAAATGGCAGCAGCCACTGCCATGGCAAGAAAACTTAATCTTTTCATTTCTAATTCGTTTATGGTTTGATAACTTGTGTTTAAATTGGCATAAAAATGATTATATCACTTGCAAATTTATGTATTTTTTTGGAGATGGACACATAAAACAAGTAAGAATATGATTTGATTTTATTGGATAGGCAGAGGCAACAGATATTTCAACATATACCCATACTCAGGTTTTCACAGACATAGATATTGAAGTGTCTATATATACGGAAATGCAAACATCCACACATTTGCATATTCACATATTTGCATATGTGATAAAAAAGAAACCCATCACAGAAAGTTCCTGCAATGGGTATATAAGTCTGCGGATTATAGGTGCCTATACATATTTATATATAAGGGACTCGTAAGCGGAAAGGATTTCAATGCCCTCACTGTCAAGTCCAATCGCATCAAGATAGTGCTTCTTGATAAACTCATGCAAAGCGGCACGTACCACATTCTGCTTTTCGAACTTATTTCTAAAGGCGATATAGTCAAGTGCGTTGCGGTCATCCTCTGTGGTGAAGAAACTGAAACCGCCTGTTTTCTCGATGGTACAAACTCTTCGCAAAGGTTTTACCGGAGGCATTGTTTGTACAATTTGCTGGCGAACCGCCTCGTTTGTTGCTAATGGTTTTGGGGATACAAAGGACTCTCCTGCCTCATGTGCCACCTTAGCAATGTTTAAGATATTTCTTGATTTCTTTATGGCCATAACTTATATTTTACTTATTTTCAACTAATTAAACTATTAAATACTTCCACATATGCAAGAATGCCAGTATTTAAACATTTCTATATTCACGCATCTGAATATCCGCATATTTGAATATAGAACTATTCGCCGCGTTCCTGGATGAAAGTGCGGAAGGCAGAGTTGGCGATTTGTCCCCACTTCATGGGTGTCCATGTTTTAGGACGCGTTAGACGGCCTATCATGTGTTCTGCTATGCGCATATAATCGTCCGCCGCTGTTGAGTCTGGAGCGTATTCAAACAAACTCATTTCATGGGCAACCGATTCAGTACAGCGTACACATTCGCGGATGTGAACAGGGAAAAGCGGCGCTCTAACTTCTTCAGGATTACTATAATATGCCTTTACTTCTTTGGAAATCTGCCTGTTAGCGTTCCAGCGAATGAGCAGATAACCAAGTATGGACACCTTACAGCGCAACTGGGTGCGGACTTTCTCTATATATGCGAGCAATCGTGGAAGGCCCTGAAGACTGTATATTCCGGCTTCAGTGGGTACAATTACATAATCACTTGCAACAAGAGCGTTAGTGTTCATTAACGTTTCACCTCCGGGGGCGCAGTCGATGAAAATATAATCATACATCTGGCGAATAGGCAGGTTGGTGTCGGGGTCAATCATGTCCAGAAAATCAGACAACCTGTGTTCGCGGCTATACATCAACTGCAACTCTGCATTGATGTTACTCATACTGTGGCTGCCCGGTATGTAATCAAGACCATCATAACGGGTATAGATGGGCAAGGGTAGGTTAGCACGAACAGCGTCATCGTGCAACCATTCATAGATTGTTGAGTCTGCTTCCTTATGCACTGTCTTGTCCACAGTATCTGTTAAGTTACATTGTGGATCCGTATCGACAAGTAAAACCTTCTTGCCAAGCAGCCAAAGTGCAAAACCAAGATTTACCACAGTCGTTGTCTTGGCGCAGCCTCCTTTATCGTGTAAAACAGCAATAACTTGTGACATAATGCGATTAATTGGATTTTTTTTATGAAATCTGTTGCAAAAATAGCACAAATATTTGAAGATACAAAGAGATATGTAAATATTTGCACATATTTGTATGTATTTTTATATTTCAACCTTTGAAGACCTGGGTATTTACACATATTTATATATATAAGGTATGTAACTTGTTGGTTTTCTAATATGGGATATGTAGATACTCGGCGATATGCAAATATACAGAAACACGTATATTGAAAATATAGACACACATATAGTTATATATGCAAATATTTGAATAGCTTTTATATGTAAGAATGTGGACATCTATGTATTCAGATATTTGCGTATTTTGGTATTTGAATGCTTATATGTTTGGGGGCTTTCATATACACAGATTTAGATATCATTTGCGGATGAAGGTGAATGACATGCTGTAGGAACTGTATATGTTCGGATTCTCTATACCAATTATTACTTACTTCTGGATGTCATGTTGGGAAAGGCAATATGTACAGTTCGGTTTCTCTTGACAAGATGTTCAAAAAGATTTTACCAGAAGTAATGTAATTTACTGATTTTAGGTAAGTTCTGTTGGCTATATAATAGTATTTAGTATCTGTTTTATTCAAAAAAGTAATTCTGAAAATTGAAATTTAGAGATAAACAATAATGAAATATTTTAATATAAGGAATCGTAAATAATTGAAACAAAGAGAGATAAACACTGTCTGGTAAAATCTTTCTGAACACCAGGTAACCGATATCCGAAGAAAAAGTATGTGAAAATCATGCATTTAGCCAAAAAACACCTAAGTATTGGTCAAAAGAAAATGAACATTATATATAATGTATAAGAAAACCGAACATTATATGGACGGAATAATTTTCAGGTAAAACATTGGCAAGCTCCAGCAAGCCATAAATGACTAAAAATACACAAAAAAACGTCCATTTCATCGTTTTATATCCACTTTTGGCCAAAATCCACACAAAAAAATGAAAAAAAATAATGTTCGGAAAGTTTTTACCGAAAGAAGGATTCTGTTCGATTTCATTTTACCAAAAACAGTCCTGGTAAATAAAAAATGAACATCCGGTAAAAGAAATCCGAACACTTTACTTTGTTTGGTAAAGGAAATACGAACACACTTGGGTACGCAAATATTTAAATATAGGAATTTGTGAGAACAAGCACAGAAAAAAAGTTATTAAAAAATATGCTCAGAATCAGAATATTATTTTACCTTTGCCACTGAGAAATCAAAAGAAGATGAAAAAGAAGGTTGCGGAATTCAATCCCAAAAACGAACTTGTACGAGAACTGAAAGACTCGGAGTTCGTGAAGAATCCTTTGGTGTATAGCCAGATCAGGGGAGACTTCACACCCATGCAAACCAACGTAATGGTTGAGCTGGTGAATACGCTGCAAGACAAGATAAACGAATACCTTCAGCAACGGAAGCGCACTGAAAACGTGATGCCCATGCTCTTTTCTCAGGAAGAAATGAGCGGTGGATCCGTCACTTTTACCATACCCATCAAAGAACTCGGAGTCAGCCCCAACTCATACAATGAACTGGAACAAGCCTGTTACAAGTTATTAAAACTTGACGTGGTATACAGTACAAAGGATGACGAGACTGGAGAGGAAAGTATTGTGATGGCGAATATTTTCAGTAAAATCAAGTTTCCGACCAGTGATGTCAGCAAAGAAGGTATCAAGTATAACTATGCAGGCGGAAAGCGCAGAACGGGTCAGTTGCAGATAAGCATGCTCAGCGAGAACGTGAGCAGAGTCTTTGACATGAGGCGCGGCTATGTCGAGCATGTCCGCCACATCGTGTCGTTCTGCCGCAAACGTCAGAGCCCTCGAGTATACATCTATTTGAGCAAATGGAAACATGTAGGGCACAAGAGTGTGAACTATATCGAGTTCAAGGAATACCTGGGTCTTTTGCGCTACAACGCCAAGCGGACGGAAATTGTACAGAACAAGTACGAGAAGTTTGCCACCTTCTGCAGCATGGTGCTTAATCCAATCCGTGATGAGCTGAACGAACTGGCTGCGGCGAACAAGATAGACTTTTCTTTTGACTATACGCCAAAGTATCCTGTGGGCAAGACAAAGGGAGACCCCGACAGCATCATCTTCAACATCCATCTCTCTGGCATGGGACAGGCGCGAAAGAAGCAGCGCCAAGGATATGCAAGCCGCGCCGACTTGGAGCAAGTGTTGCAGACAGAATATGGATTGACCTCCACAGACCTGATGAGTCTGCGCGAACTGATGACCGATGCCATGCTTCCCGCCTTGCAGACAGAGGTGAAGGAGTTGAAGGAAAAAATTGAGAAGTTCAAGCCCAGAGGTGTGAGGGCATACGTGGTAACCTGTTTGCGCAACTTCCTGCGGCAGCTTGCCGCCGAGATGCCCGAAGACGTGGAAGAGGCAAGTATCGTGGAGGAAGAACCAAGCAAGCCATTGCTCTCAGAGGAGGACTTGAACATGTGGAACCTTTTCACGCAGATGGTGGAGGAAACCATTTCGGAAGACGAGTACTACAAATGGTTTAGTGAGACAAGTATCTACAGCTTTGTGAACAACTGTCTGACGATGACCGTCCCCACGCACTATGTGATGGAGTACATCGAGCGCAACCTGCTGCCACAGGTAAAGGACGCCCTTGAAGCAGCTTTCGGCGACGGTTGTTCCCTGCGTTACAGACTGGCAGACTAAGGGCGCGTGCTATGCGTCCCTAAAGATGCGTTTTGAATTTAACGGAAAAAAGAAAATTGGGGGCGAATGTAATATTTGTGCTTGTCACTCCTTCCGCTTTCCATTGGCCACCCAAACGCCCAGAATGGTGAGCAACATTCCGCTGACGGACATCCAGGTGAGCGGTTCGCCCAACACCTGGTGCGCCACCAGCAATGTGATGAGCGGATTGAAATAGATAAGGTTGTTGGCATGGATAGCCCCAATGCGGCTCACGGCCACATTCCAGCCGAAGAAGCAGAGCAGCGATGCCACCACGCCCAGGAAGAGCAGGTTGCCCCAAACGACCGGTTGGCCGGCAATGATGGAGAAGTCCACAGAAGAATCCTGCAAGAAAGCGAACGGCAATGCGGTGATGAAACCCCAGAAGAAAAGTTTGCGCGTAATGAGCAAGGCCGACCATTTCTCCGCCACACGACAATAGGCAAGGGAATAGAACGACCAGCACAGACCGCTTGCCAGCGACAGAAAGTCGCCCAGCGGATTCAGTTCCAGCAGGATATGTCCGTTCATCACCACGCTGAACACACCGATGACAGCCAGCAGACTGCCCAAAAGCATGCGCGAGGAAAGCCGCGTTGTCTTTCGGTTCAGCACCCTCATAAGCAACATGGTGTACAGCGGTGTGAGGCTGACAATAAGACTTGCGTTTGTGGTCAGCGTGTACTTGATTGCCGAGTTTTCCGTCAGAAAATAGAGCGAGCCGCCCGTTATGCCCAGAAAGGCCATCCAAGCCTCGTCCTTCCAAGAGGGCAGCACCAGATGCTTCCGGTAGAACGGCAGCAACATGCCGTATGCCAGTCCGAAGCGGAGCAGCAGGATGTCCACCGGCGTCAGCCCAGCTTGTAACAGGATTTTGGAAGAAATAAAGGTGCATCCCCAGAAGAAGACGCAACCCAAGGCCAGCAGATAATAAAGCAACATAAATGCAGTAGGGTGGGGTAGATAAGTAACTAAAAAACGGAGCAAGCTCCTGTAATTTGCGTGCAAAGGTATATAAATCTGTTGAAAAACCGAATTAAAATCAAAACAGATATATGAATTGTATGGTATAAACCGAAAATTGGCAGACTGTGGGTCTAAGAACAATGACAAGTAGAATCATAATTTTCATATCGTGTGCGGATTGTTACTTGTTGGGACCTCTGCGAGCAGTGTCCGCTTAGACCGAATCAAATAATAACAGAGTTGGTAAATATTCTTTACAAAGTTATGCCGCTTTCAATGTACTGAAATGAATGCAGTAATAAGGGATAGCCTAGTGGGCCGGAAAAAAGAGCCTAGTTGGAAAAAATCTGTTTCCAGTTAGAGAATTATTCATGACCATGATTTGTCCAGGGTAAGTCAAAGCATTGCAGTACCAACTTTGGTACATAACAAATGGTACTGCAGTACCAGCCAGTTGGTACTGAGGTGTCAGTTTATGGGTATTGTAGTGTAAGTAAACAGGTACGCAAACCCTTGCACAATAGAAGACGTGGTGGCTATTGTCATTTATGTGCGAAAGATATACATTCTATTCTTAGTCCTTTGCTAATCACACTTGATGGCCGTTTGGTAAATTCAAATGTGTCTGCTGGTACAGTGAAGTCTCTGTCCAAAGGACTCTATATAATCAATGGCCGCAAGGTACTGATTAAGTAATACTAAGTAACCTTGAACTTGCACGGGCATCTTGTTTTGCAGGAAAACTCGTGTCAAGTTCAAGGTTTTCTACGAATCACATACTTATTGTTGTTTAATAATTTTGTGAAAATAACATAAACTTTTCATATTCTTGGAATAAAATGTTGTTTTTCTGTATTTTCGATGAATTTATTATTAACTTTGAAATGCAGAATCAATAAGATTGCCTTATGAAACAAATATTTACCCTATTTTGCCTGCTTTTTAGCTTGGTTAGCTTTTCCACTTGTTCGGCTGAAGTGGATATAAATACATTACGTGTAAACAATCTAGATTCCCCTTTTGGGATTGACCAGACTCCTCGATTCAGTTGGGTTGTTACAACCCCAGAGCGTGGGGCATGTCAGACGGCTTATGAAATTGAAGTCGTTGATGAACAGGGAGCGGAGGTGTGGATTTCAGGAAAGGTGACTTCTGCCGATTCTTACCAGATTGCATATAACGGAAAGGAACTTAAGTCCAAAAGTGCATATCGCTGGAGGGTGAGGATTTGGTATCAAGACGATCAGCCCAGTGAATGGAGTACATGGCACACCTTTGAGACCGCGATGTTATCTGAAAACGATTGGAAAGCCCGATGGATCAAGGCGGATAAAACAGAAGAAAAGTCGGATGCCGTTCATGTAGACATTGCGTTTAATAACTCCGTCCCAACCCGTTTTATCCGAATGGATGTTCAGAAGTTGGGGCTCCCTGTAACGACCGAGGGAAACAAATACCGTTTGCAGCTTTCAGAGATTAAGGTTTTGGATGCGGAGGGAAATAATCTGGCGCATGGCAAAAAGGTTACTATCTCACTAGAAGAAGCGCTTCCTGCATCCTGGCGTGCGGAGAATCTGACGGACGGAAACATCCTGAATACGTCTTTCTTGGGCGCCACAACAACTGCTCAGGATACTCAAACACCTTCCATTCCCTGTTATGTGGAAATTGATTTGGGAGAGGAAAAGGACGTGAACGGTGTTGTCATTTATCCACGTTTTGACATGCCTGCAGAAAGTGATGCCACTTTGTGCGCCAATTTTCCAAAGGATTTCACTATTTCTGTCAAACGCAACAATAGCAGTGCTTGGCATACGGAATACACGGCAAAAGATTTTCCGACACCGGCTTTCATGGTGCCTTTAAATCCGAACCTTACAGCTTTTGGCTCCTCTTTCACCCTTTCCAAACCCATCAGCAAGGCACGGATGTATGCTTCGGGAGCAGGAAATTTCGAATTGCGGATTAATGGCAAGCGAGTAACTGATCACGTTCTTGAACCGGGTGAATCCCACTTCCCCAAGACCGTACTCTATGCTACCTACGATGTGACCGGCCTTTTAAAAGAGGGACGCAATGCTGTCATTGCCTTTGTCGCTGGTGCCCAGTACCACAATCCGAAAATGGCTCGATACCAGAAGTTGACAAACGACTTTGGTCCCCTTCGTTTTATCGGGCAATTGGAAGTGGAATATGCAGACGGCACCACGCAAACATTCGCTTCTGACGAAAGTTGGAAATATACGGAGAAAACGCCCTATACCTTCTGCTCATGGTATGGAGGTGAGGATTATGATGCCAACATAGCGACACAAGAATCACTTCAAGAAGGTATTGATTCGTGGCGCAATGCTGTGTTGTGTACAGAGGCGATCGGCAAACTGACAGCGCAATATTACCAGCCTACGGATGTGGTGGAAACGTGGCATCCTGTAAGCGTCAAAGCAATAAACAATGGTGATTATCTTTTGGATTTCGGACAGAATTTCGCCGGACAATATGAGTTTACCCTAAAGGGCGAAAAAGGACAGACCATCCAGATGTGGCCGGCTGAACTTCTCAATGCTCAGGGTAGCATAGACCAGAGCGAAATAGGCACGCCTGTTTATGACCAATATACATTCAGCGGCGAAGCCAATGGAGAGACATGGGGCCCCACGCTTGTCTATCATGGATTCAGATACCTTTTGGTCAAAGGACTTGATAAGGCACCTGCAACCGACCAGTTCACCGCAAAACGTATTCGCCTTGGCGTAGGACAAACAGGACATTTCAGCTGTTCCAATGAATTGCTGAACAAAATCCATACGCTCATAGTGCGTGGTATTGCGTCTAATCTTTACAATTCCCTAACCGATTGTCCCCATCGTGAGAAACTGGGATGGTTGGAAGTGCCGCAGTTGTTGTACAACTCCCTTACATATAATTTCGACCTTGCTGCCTGGATGCCGAAAATTGCTATGGACACACGTGACTCTCAGCACGATAACGGTTATATCTGCAATGTGGCACCAGGTTTCTATCAACTGGATGATTTTTGGGGAAATGACCCTTCATGGGGTGGCAGTACGATTCTGATCCCTTATCGTTCCTATCTCACTTATGGAGATGTACAGACATTAAAAGACCAGTATCAGACAATGAAGAAATTGATGTCTTATTACCAGACCCGTAGCTCAGGAATTCTTGTGGATATCAAAACACTGGGCGATTGGGGTGCATACGATACCCGTACGTCTGTGAAATTCACCATCAATTGTACCTATTATGCACTGGCAAAAGCAATGGCAGAGATTGCGGTTATCGTTGGACAGTTAACGGACGCCAACTATTATAAGATATTGGCGAATCGCATTCAAGCGGCAATCAATAAAGAATTCTATCACAGCAAAGGATATTATGACAACAACACACAAGCCTCAAATGCAATGGCGTTGTACTATGGCATTGTGGATTCGAGAAACAGGACTAAAGTCTTGAATTCGTTAGTTCAGTGCGTCAAGGACGCCAACTATCATCTAACGACAGGAGAAGTGGCTCTGAAACCGCTATTCATGTCTTTGGCAGAGAATGGATATAATGATATTGTTTATAAAATGGCCACAGCTGAAGACATGCCAAGTTACGGCTATTTTGTCCGTCAAGGAGCCACTTCACTTCCCGAATTCTGGGACATGCGAGCTTCTCAGAATCATTGTATGATGGGACACCTTGACGAATGGTTCTACAGTCATCTTGGCGGTATACGAAATGAGGGCTTGGCTTATGACAGCATTACGATTGCGCCTTATTTCGCATCAGACCTCTCCTGGGTCAAGGCCCGCATGAATACGGTTAGGGGAGATGTGGCCGTAGAATGGGAGAAGAGTGATGACAATACCATCCTGCTCAATGTGAATGTCCCATTTGGCGCAAAAGCAAGTGTGATAGTCCCCAATATGTTCCACGTTACAGAAATGGGTAGCAGCCTTGGTGAAGCGGATGGTGTACAGGGACTAGTACAAGGAACGGATAGCCTTTGCATCTCACTTGGCTCTGGCTCTTATAAGTTCCAAATGGATGTTAAGACAGACCGAATTGACAATGCAGTTGAAGGGAGACAGAATCGGACAAGCCAATCTCTGATATACAACATAAAGGGGCAAGTTGTCGGTTCCGGAGACTCTTCTTAAAAAATGGCATATATGTCCGACGTGGACAGAAATGGGCACACGTACAGTGAATTGAAAGTCTTTGATTGACAGGTAAATCAACAATAAGTTCGCATGCAATGAGACATATATATGATAATGTATTGGCTGGTCTCTTGTTGTGAATGAAATATCGTAAAAAGAGATGGAAGAAATAAAACAATCATTTTTCACCCTTATCCTTGCCATGCTGATGTGCGTGGCTTGTCAGCAGGAGGAACAGAAGCGGGAACTGCGGTTCCAGGTTTTGCAGAAACAGTTTGCCAACCCGTCCAGTGAGTTCCGCAGCGCCCCATTGTGGGTGTGGAACACAGACGTGACCACTGAAGATATTGACCGTATGCTTGCGGAACTGAAGGAGCAAGGCTTTGGCGGTGCTTTTGTGCATCCCAGACCCGGACTGGAGACCGAGTATCTGAGCCAGGAATGGTTTGACCTTTGGAACTATAGCTTGCAGAAAGGAAAGGAACTGGGACTGGATATCTGGATTTACGATGAGAACTCTTATCCCAGTGGGTTTGCGGGCGGACATGTGCCAGACCAGATGCCCGAGTCGTACAACCAAGGGCAGGCTCTGCTGGGCAGACGCACGAGGCAGGTGCCAGACAGTTGCTATCTGTGCCTTCTAAAGGTGGGTGAGGATTTTCTGGACATTACGGACAGTCTGGCTGCATACAAAGGACGCGAGGGTGATTACTACTCGTATCAGTTGGGATACTATGGTGCGTCAAACTGGACTGCTGGCTTCCCGTATGTGGATTTGATGGCCAAAGGTGTGACGGAGAAGTTCATAGAAGTGACCATGGAAAAGGGTTATGAGAAATATCTGGGTGCTAGGGTGGGTACTGAGATAAAGGGTGTCTTCACGGATGAACCACACATCAATACGCCTAGGGGCGGACATTGCCGCTGGACACCCGACCTCTTTGAGGTGTTCCAACAGATGTGGGGATATGACCTGAGACTGCACTGGCCTCGGTTGGGTGAGGAGTCGGGCAACTGGAAGAAGGTGCGCCATGACTATAATGCCACGTTGCTGCGTCTCTTCATAGACCGTTGGTGCAAGCCTTGGCATGACTATTGCGAGCGGAAGGGACTTTTGTGGACAGGGCATTACTGGGAGCATTCCTGGCCCGATCTGGGCAATGGTCCCGACAACATGGCAATGTATGCATGGCATCAGATGCCGGCCATTGACATGCTTTTCAACCAGTTCAATGATAACGATAACTGTCAGGCTCAGTTTGGCAACATCCGTGCGGTAAAGGAACTTCGCAGTGTGGCCAACCAGAAAGGAAGAGTCAGAACGCTGAGCGAGACATACGGTGGCGGAGGATGGGACATGACGCTCAAGGATATGAAGCGTCTGGGTGACTGGGAGTATGCCCTGGGTGTAAACTTCATGAACCAGCACCTTAGTCATATGACCATAACCGGAACCCGAAAGTTTGACTATCCTCCTGTGTTCACAAGCCTGTCGCCATGGTGGAAGGAATATGGTGTACTGAACGACTATTTTGCCCGCCTTTCGCTGGTGTTGAGCCAGGGACGGCAAGAGAATGGCTGGCTCATTCTGGAACCTACTACTTCGCTGTGGCTTCATTACACGAACGTGTCCGGCGGCAAACCTCTTTGGGATATTGCCAATGATTTCCAGGCACTCTTGGGCGCTTTGGAGAGAGGCCAGATGGAGTATGATTTGGGGTGCGAAGACATAATGGCCGATTGCGCAAGTGTGGGCAGAAAGTGCTTGAGGGTGGGGCAGACCCGTTATCACACAGTGGTTCTGCCGGCCAAAACGGAGAATCTGGAGAGCCGCACCTTCCAGTTGATGCGTGATTTTGCCTCTTCTGGGGGGAGAATTATTGCATTGGGATTGCCCGACTATGTAGATGGTGAGGAAAGCGCAGAACTGCAGGCTTTCATGCAGAGCGATGCCGTTATCAAAATGCAGACGCCACAGGAAATACTCTCGCTTTACAGGCAAGAGACCGACTTGTTGGTGCAGTGTCCGGAGAACAGCCATGTGTATCACTATCGTTGCAGGTATGAGGATGGGCAGTTGCTTTTCTTGACCAATTCGTCATTGACGGATGAGACTCCGGTAACTGTCAGTATGCCAGGTAAGTACCTGTATCGGTTGGATGCAATGACGGGCAGGATATACCTGCAATCCAAGGCAGATGGCGGCAAGTTGAAGGTGGAGACCAAACTCTTTCCGGCAGACAGCCAGTTGTGGTTCGCATCTGATGAGAAGGTGCTTAATGCAGAAGCCGGAAAAGAATCTCCAGCCGATTTGAAACCTCTGCAAACCCAGGATGAAACGGAGGTGAATCCCCTCAGACCTAATGTGCTGAACCTTGATTTCTGCTGTATGACTGTTGGAGACAAACATTTGCAGGATGTGTTCTATAAGGAGGCCAATTCTCAGTTGTGGCGTCATTTCGGGAAAAGTGATCCGTGGGAAGCGGCAGTGCAGTATCGCAGGAGCATTCTGGAACGTGACAGTTTTCCAGAGGGGGAGATAAAGCTGGAATACGCTTTTAAGGTTGAAGAGGAATTTGACCGCACTGGCATGACGGCCATTATAGAGAGGCCGGAGTTGTGGGAAGTCTCTGTCAATGACGTGATTCTGATGGGATATACCAAAGACACACTTTTGGATGCTCGAATGGGAGATTATTCCATTGGACATTTGGTGCGTCTGGGTGACAATAAACTGACCCTTCGCATGAAGCGGATGGACATTCGGACAGAAATCGGTCCTGTGATGCTGACAGGACATTTCGGTGTGAAAGGTGCTGCCAAAGGTTTTGCCTTGGCCAAACAACCGCAGAGAATTGGATTGGGCGACTATTCGAAGGCCGGCTATCCGGAATACCCCTGGGAAATGTGCTATGGCAAGACTTATCATGTGGAGAATCCCGGTAATGATTACTTTGTACAGTTGGGGTATTGGGCCGGTACTGTGGCTCAGGTATGGGTGAACGGGCAGAACGCCGGAAGCATCATTTCTGCGCCTTATAGATTGGACGTAACCCAATGGATGAAGTCAGGCTGCAACCGGATAGAAGTACGGGTGGTGGGTTCTCTGGCCAATCTTTATGGCCCTCATTACACTCCGTTGAGCGGATTGATGGGGCCATTCTCATGGGAAGGCGTAGGCGCTCAGTTGCCAGGAGAACAGTACCGTCTTTCTCCCTACGGATTGCAAGAAGATTTCGATTTGCTTTCGTCTGGGCAGTAGTGCCGATTAGGAAGCGATACTTTATAGGGTGGTTCTTGAAATTCTGAGCGCCACCCTATACCAGAGTCTGGAATATAGATGTGTGATGAGGGCAAAGATAATTTGTGATAGGCCAGGCATATATCGTATCTTTTTGTTAAATTTGCTTCATAACATCATAAAGAACGCAAAAAAGAAAAGAATATTAGATAGTGAAGCCACTGCTTAGTCTGCATACCCATTCATTGCAAAAACTGCAAAATGCAAAAATGCAAAGTATTGATATTGTTATAGTTAGCGTATTCTGCCTTTGCATTTCTTTGCAAAAGGGATAAAAATGGGACGTTTTGAGGGGGTGTTTTCGCATTGAAATGCCCTTAAAATAGACAAAACCCACCTATTTGGGTGGGTTTTTGTGTTTTTAGCGTTAGCTGTCAGCTTACTCATCACTCAATATTTGCACGCAGATGACGCCGATGCGACAGATGACCACAGATTTTTGAGCTTTGAGTAGTGAGAGGGGTCCTACATTTCCTCTTTAAGCTCATCGCTCATTACTCATCACTCGCTGCTCAAAGGCTCAAAGGCATGAATTCAATCCAAGCGTAGTGGCGATGGCCGAAAGGATACTGATTACGGCTTGGATGATTAGTTTCCAGGTTTCTTTGTTTTTCATAAGAAGTCTTGTTAAAGGGTTAGTTTTTAGTTTGTTTTACTTTGGCTTTTGGCTATTGGCCGTTGGCTCTTCATATTGTCATGCTGAAATTTGCGGTTAAGCGAGAGCAGAGTCAAGCTTGCTTGAGCTATGCCGAGCGTGAGCAAATTGAACAAAGTTAACTTTATTTCAGCATCTCACTGCGAGCCTTTTCTTTTCCTTCTCCGCGGACAGATCCTGAAACAAGTTCAGGATGACGTTTAGGGATGCTGTTAGCCATTAGCTTGTTAGTGAAGGGTTGTTAATTATCCGTCTGAAAGACGGGAAGTTAAATAGCCGCGGGTTTTCAAACCCGTGGAAGGCATAAAGCCCTCACAATTAAGGGCGTCTGAAAGACGGGGATTTTCAATACCGATGGACTTTCAAGTCCTCGGCCACGTTGCCGTTCCGCGTCTTTACAGACGCTTTTTTCTACTCTTCCTTTTATTTCCACGGGTTCAAGACCCGCGGCTATTCGCCTTCGGCTTCGCGTCTTGTCAGACGCCTTTTCTTTGTGTGCATATTTGACGGTTGGGCGGATTTGATTTGAGCATTGTGTTTAATGTTTAGTTATTGGTTTGTATTTCGCTGCTTCGCCAATGGCCAATGGCTAACAGCTAATGGTTGTTTTGTTGTGTATCTTTGCTTATTTTGTAAAATTTTATTAGGATACACTTGTTTGTCAAAGATTGCTCTATATTTTTGCGTGGCGAGAGAAAATTTACGGCCACGCCATGCCGTAAATTTTTCCATGCCATGCGCCTGGAGAGGTGTAAAGAAATTTTGTGTTGGCAATGCGTTACGGGCTGTTCAATGTCACGGTTGATTGCGCCAATACGACGGATGGCTACAGATTTATGTACTTTGTTCAGCATCTCACTGCGGGTCTTCATTGGTGTTTGTTGCGACGCTTTTTTGTTCTTCTCTGCGGACAGATTCAGCCTGATATTGTTCCTGAAAGTGCAAAAACGGACACAAAACCGCTGCTTTGTGATACGTTTTGCGTGGTTGGCCGCATAGACGAAAATGGCATATTTGTAAATGAATGGCCTGGAAGTTACGCAGAATTCACTGCTGACAGCGCTTTTTTCTATTCTCTGATACCGGAAGTCTATTTCAGCCTGCATCCAAATGGAAAAAATGAGACGGTAGAAATCAAAAAAGTGGTCTCTGAACGGTATCCTGTGGAATATTTTCCCGATTTTGTGTGCTTTGGAGGGCGCCAATATGGGGTGAAAACACACGATAATGTGGACATTTTACTGCAAAATGCAAAGGAATCTATCCACATAAAGAGGTGTAACATATTGAATAGCAGCGAATAACACCAACTTTGCATTTTTGCATTTTGCACGGTGCAAAAAAAGTATGGGGGGTGCGGCCTATATTATATATAATCAATTAATCAATATCATTCATTAATATAATAAGGTGTGCCCCTATTTGGTCTTAAAAAAAATCAAAATGCAAAATGCAAAAATGCAAACTTAACCTATAGGTCGAAATCTCATTCTTCAAATAAACTTTTCAATCTCTCTTTTACCTCCAAAATCACCCATCACTCCCCCTTTTCGCCTTTATTGCAAAGAAAATGTAAAGTTAATGATATTATTTTATGCTATAAATCAATTGGATGTATAAAGGTTTTGCATTTTGCGTTTTTGGAATGAAGAAAGGGGTAGGACAGTCCGATTTCATTAGTCCTACAATACCGTTGATGTTCTAATAAATTGCATTGCATCGAAAACTGCTTTACCGTTCTTGGAAAAAGGAAGAGGGTGGGGGGAGAGCTGTGTCAGAAGTTGAGACGGAATCCTCCCTGTGCCGATATGCCGGGCATTTCATATCCCTTCATGATGCAATAGTGGGCATTGGTGAGGTTATCGGCAGTTACGAATAGTTGTAGCCATTTTGTGGGGCTGTACGATGCCTTTATGCCCAGGAGCACGAAATTCTGCAAGTCGGTGTCTTGCGAGACAAACAGGCGGTTTGCGCCCTTGAGCTGTGGATGCAGTTCCCATTTGGGGTGGGGCATCAGGTCCAATGCCAGATAGTACTGGTGGCGTGGTGCGCCGGTGAGGTTGTCCACATCGGTGTGCATGAAGCTGTAGTTTGCCTGCACGCCCATCCATTTCAGCGGCTTGCTCTTGATGGTGAGTTCCACGCCCTTGTTCGTGAATTCTCCCATATTTTGGTTCTTTCCGTCCAGCACGGCAATCAGATTGGTTCCGTGGCTGATGTAGCCGGTGAGGTCAACGCTGAGCAGCGGGCCAAAAGTCTTTCCCACGCCCACTTCGTAGTTGGTCATCTTTTCCGGTTCCAGTTCTGCGTTGGCCATCTTGTAAAGATAGAGTTCCTTGAACGAGGGGTTCCTGAATCCGCGCGCCACGGCTCCCCTGATGTTCCATCCGTCTGCAGGACTGGCCGTGATGCCGGCCTGTGGAATCCAATGTGTGCCGAAAAGGCTGCTGCCTGCCATGCGCAAACCGGCGTTGGCGGAAAGGCGTTCATGCAGGAAGGTATGGCTCAGGGTGATATAGGGCGAGTATTCCGTTATGCGTTTGCGCTTGAGTGTGGCCAACGGCGCCTGGGAGAAATCTTTTCCTCCGGAGAGTGGAATCTCTCCCGAATAGGTGTCAAAGTCGAATCCGGCTGTGGCGGAGCCGTTTTCCCACAGCGTGAAATTCTGCTGCAAGATGATGCCCAGCCTGTCGTCTGTGCTATGGAACGGAGCGGGGTCTTCTATGAAATGGTTGCCGTAGCTGTAATAGGCTCGCACGTTTCCGTTGGTGCGGCGGTATTTGTTGGCGGCTGACACGGACGCGCTTCCGCGAACCACATTCTGGTGGTAGACGCCCGTGGGGTCGTTCTTGTACACTCTTGGATAAACGGGATCATCGGCCAAAAATTTCGTCAGCGCATAATCTGCCTGCAACTTCCATTTCTCGCTGGCCTCGAATCCTATTTTTGCATACAAGTCGCCTTGCTTGAAGTCGAACCCTTCCTGCACGCCGTCAGTGCGGTCGAATCCCAATGACACCAGAGAGGAGAAGCGTCCCTTGCGTGCCATGTTCGTCAGGTGGGTCTGCCAAGTGTTGTATGACCCGTATTGTGATGTCAGGCTTGTGTGGCAGCCGTCTTTCTTTGCCTGTTTGGTGATGACATTTATCACGCCCCCCATTGCATTGGAGCCGTAAAGCACAGAGCCTGGTCCTCTGAGCACTTCTACGTGGTCTACATATTCCTTTCCGTAGACATCTGCCACATGATGGCTGAAGAGTCCGGCGTATTGTGGCTGTCCGTCCACCATCATCAGCACCGCATTGGTGGGTTCTCCGCCCACTCCGCGGATTTTAATGCCTCCCGAGCCTCCGGTGCTGACTCCGAAGCCCAGTATGTTCCTTTCTGCCACGAACAGCCCGGGAATGCTTCCGGACAGGGCGGAAAGCAACTGGCCCTTTCCCGAAGCCTGCAGTTGTTTGTCCTCTACAACGGTGACGCTATAAGGGATATGCTTTGTCTGGGCGGCCACCGGTGTGCCGGTAACCACAATCTCGTTCAGCGCCGAAAGGGGAATGGAGTCTACGGGGCTTGTCCTCTGCCCCCAGGCGCAAATGGCGCAGGAGCAGAAAAGGGAAGAAAGGATTGTTCTGAAATTCATAACTGCAAAGATACAAAAAAGCATCACAAACGGGGCGATGATGCGGAAAATAATCACAAAACGGCTGTAAATAGTATATTTTTTGAAGTATATATTAGGATTTTGGCAGGAATTTCAATAACTTTGCCTTTCAAAAAATTAGGAATAATAAACAACCTTTAGTTTTTATATAGAAGCAATATGGGCGGTTTTTTTGGCACAGTGGCGCAGCAACCTTGCGTGGCCGATCTGTTTTACGGCACAGATTATCAATCGCATATGGGAACCCGAAGAGGCGGTATGGCCTCGTATTCGGAAGAATTGGGATTCTATCGTAGCATCCACAATCTTGAGAACACATATTTCCGGACGCGTTTTGAGCCCGAGTTGGACAAGTTTGTAGGCAACAGCGGAATTGGCGTAATCAGCGACACAGACGCGCAGCCCATGCTGATGAACTCGCATTTGGGACGTTTTGCTTTGGTCACCGTGGCAAAAATCAACAATATGGAGCAGCTGGCACAGCAACTGTTGAGCGAGAACATGCACCTTAGCGAATTTTCCAGCGGAAGAATCAATCCGACAGAACTGACTGCCCTTCTTATAATAAAAGGAAAGGACTTTGTGGACGGCATAGAGAATGTCTTCCGCAATATCGAGGGGTCTTGCTCCATGCTTCTGCTCACGGAAGACGGCATCATCGCTGCCCGTGATTCATGGGGACGCACCCCTATTGTGGTGGGCCAGAAGGACGGAGCCATGGCTGTAACAAGCGAGAGCTCTGCTTTCCCCACACTGGAATATGAAATCACACATTTCCTGGGCCCGGGTGAAATTGTCCGCATCCGTCCCGACGGCATGGAACAGCTACGCCGCCCCAACAAGAAGATGCAGATATGCTCGTTCCTGTGGGTCTATTACGGATTCCCCACCAGTTGTTACGAGAACCGCAATGTGGAAGAGGTACGTCACGAATGTGGCCGACTGATGGGCGAGCAGGATACCACAGAAGTGGATTGTGCATGCGGAATTCCAGACAGCGGCATCGGAATGGCGGTGGGATATGCCAACGGGCATAAGGTCCCCTATCAGCGTGCCGTCAGCAAATATACGCCCACTTGGCCCAGAAGCTTCATGCCTGCCAATCCAAACTTGCGCAGTTTGGTGGCAAAAATGAAACTTATCCCCAACAAGGAGGTCTTGAACGGAAAGCGTGTGCTTTTCTGTGATGACTCCATTGTGCGCGGAAACCAGCTGAAGGACAAGACCGTGGCGCTCCGCGAACTGGGCGCAAAGGAAATACACATGCGTATTGCTTGCCCGCCCCTGGTTTATGGATGCCCCTTCATCAATTTTGCGGCAAGCAAGACCGAGTTGGAACTCATCACCCGCCAGATTATTCAGGACATTGAAGGCGACATGAACAAGAATGTGGAGGCCTATACGCAGACGGACTCTCCGGAATACAAGTGCATGGTGTCCGAGATTGCGAAGCGCCTTAGTCTGGACTCATTGATGTTCAGCAAACTTGAGACGTTGGTTCAGGCCATAGGCTTGCCCAAGTGTCAGCTTTGTACGCATTGCTTTGACGGAAGCAGCGCTCACACCATTAAGGGGCAGTTGGAATAGACAACAAAAGCACACTCGAAAAAGAGCGGAATCTAACTCGACATAATTTTTAGAACATACACCTTGAGGGGTGTCCGAAAAAGCAACGCTGCGGCGATTTTCGGACACCCTTCAAATTTAATAAGTTATGGGGGATTTTTTCGTCAAATGAAAAAACTCTATATTATATTAGGTATATTGCACAAAAATATGTAATTTTGCGAATCAAAATTGAAAAAAGATATATCAAATATGAGTAAGAGATTCGCAAATCGTAGCCAACTGAACTTGTCACAAGTGAACAAGGAAGTGTTGCAGCAATGGGACGATGAAGACGTTTTTCACAAAAGTGTGACAGAACGAGAAGGATGTCCCTCATTTGTTTTTTATGAAGGTCCGCCTTCTGCCAACGGCATGCCCGGCATCCACCACGTAATGGCCCGTACCATCAAGGACACCTTCTGCCGTTACAAGACAATGAAGGGATTCTTGGTAAGACGCAAGGCCGGCTGGGATACCCATGGCCTTCCCGTAGAACTCGGAGTGGAGAAGACACTCGGTATCACCAAGGAGGACATTGGAAAGACCATCTCGGTGGCCGACTATAATGCAGCCTGCCGCAAGGACGTGATGAAATTTACCAAGGAATGGACCGACCTTACTCACAAGATGGGTTACTGGGTGGACCTTGATGATCCATACATCACCTATGACAACCGTTACATAGAGACGCTTTGGTGGCTCTTGAAGCAACTTTATAACAAGAACTTGCTTTATAAGGGTTATACCATCCAACCCTATTCTCCGGCTGCCGGCACAGGCTTGAGCTCGCATGAGTTGAACCAGCCCGGCTGCTATCGTGACGTGAAGGATACCACCGTTATCGGCCAGTTCAAGATGAAGAACCCGAAGCCAGAGATGGCCGAATGGGGAACTCCCTACTTCATTGCCTGGACCACAACACCCTGGACTCTGTCTTCAAACGTGGCGCTTTGTGTGGGCCCCAAGATTGATTATGTAGCTGTGCAGACCTATAACGCCTACTCTGGCGAGAAGATGACCGTGGTATTGGCCAAGGCATTGATAAATATGCACTTCAATCCGAAGGCGGCAGAGCTGGCGCTCGAAGATTATAAGCCCGGTGACAAGCTTGTTCCCTTCAAGGTTGTTGGCGAATACAAGGGTACTGACCTTGTGGGAATGGAGTACGAACAGCTCCTGCCATGGGTGAAGCCTGTGAGTGTGGACGAAAAGGGTAATTGGGAAGATGCATCGGACAAGGCGTTCCGTGTGATTCCGGGTGACTATGTGACCACAGAGGATGGTACGGGTATTGTACACATTGCTCCCACATTCGGTGCGGATGACGCCTTTGTGGCCAAGGCTGCAGGCATCCCCTCACTGTTTATGATCAACAAGAAGGGCGAGACCCGCCCAATGGTGGACCTCACGGGTAAGTTCTATCTGATGGAGGAACTTGACGAAGCCTTCCTGAACGCTTGCGTAAACAAAGACCTGTATAAGGATTATGAAGGACGTTGGGTGAAGAATGCATACGATCCCCAGTTTACCGTAAACGGCAAATACGATGAAAAGGCTGCCCAAAGTGCGGAATCATTGGATGTTTTCATCTGCGTCAATATGAAGGGCGAGAACAAGGCGTTCAAGATAGAAAAGCATGTACACAACTATCCTCACTGCTGGCGTACAGACAAGCCGGTGTTGTACTATCCGCTTGACTCTTGGTTCATCCGCTCTACAGCGGCAAAGGAACGCATGATGGAACTCAACAAGACCATCAACTGGAAACCGGAATCAACCGGAACAGGACGTTTTGGCAAGTGGCTTGAGAACTTGAACGACTGGAACCTTTCCCGCTCACGTTACTGGGGAACCCCGCTTCCTATCTGGCGCAGTGAAGAGGGCGAGGAAATCTGTATCGGCTCGGTTGAAGAACTCTACAACGAAATCGAAAAGTCTATTGCCGCAGGCTTCATGACCTCAAATCCGTACAAGGAGATGGGATTTGAACCGGGAGTATACAACAAGGAAAACTACGATAAGATAGACCTTCACCGTCCGTATGTGGATGACATTACCCTTGTGTCTGCAAGCGGAAAACCTATGAAGCGCGAGCTTGACTTGATTGATGTTTGGTTCGATTCGGGTGCCATGCCTTACGCTCAGCTGCACTATCCGTTCGAAAACAAGGAAATCGTTGACAACCGCACTTACTATCCTGCCGACTTCATTGCAGAAGGTGTGGACCAGACCCGTGGTTGGTTCTTTACGCTCCATGCCATCGCCACAATGGTGTTTGACAGCATTTCTTATAAGAACGTAATATCCAATGGTTTGGTTCTCGACAAAAACGGAAACAAGATGTCAAAGCGTCTTGGAAATGCCGTTGATCCTTTCGGCGCCATTGAAGAATACGGTTCTGACGCACTCAGATGGTATATGATTACGAACAGTGCGCCCTGGGATAATCTGAAGTTTGACATTGAAGGAGTGAAGGAAGTCACTCGCAGCTTCTTTGGAAAACTTTTCCAGACTTACTCTTTCCTGTCAATGTACGCAAACGTGGACAATTGGTGCTATGAGGAAGAGGATGTCCCCATGAGCGAACGTCCGGAAATGGACCGATGGATCATAAGTTGTCTGAACAGCCTTGTCCGTGAGGTAGAAAGCTGTTATGAGGATTATGAGCCCACACGCGCCGGCCGCCTGATTCAGAGTTTTATAGTAGATAACGTAAGTAACTGGTTTGTACGTCTCAGCAGAAAACGTTTCTGGGGTTCTGCCATGAGCACAGACAAGTTGAGCGCATACCAGACACTCTATACCTGCCTGGAAACAGTAGCCAAGCTGATGGCTCCCATCGCGCCTTACTTTGCAGACCGTCTGTATCGTGATTTGTGCGAGGCAACGGGTCGTGACAACAAGAGCGTACACCTGAGTAAATTCCCCGTTGCAGATGAGACCTGTATTGACAGGGAAAAGGAACTTTGCATGCAACTTGCCCAGCAGGTAACCAGCATGGTGCTGAGCTTGCGCAAGAAAGAAGACATTATTGTGCGTCAGCCCTTGCAGCGCATTGCCATTCCTGCAACCGATACAGCCCAACAGCAACGCATCGTCTCCATGCAGCATCTCATTCTGGAAGAGGTGAATGTGAAGGAACTGGAGTTTGTGGACGGACAGGGAATCCTGGTCAAGAAGGTCAAGTGTAACTTCAGGACAATGGGTAAGAAGTTCGGAAAACTGATGAAGAGCGTCAGCGCGGCTGTAGAGGCTTTGTCTCAGGAAGAAATCGCTCAACTGGAACAAGGAAGCGTGACTGTGAGCTTGGCAGAAGGGCAGGAAGTTTGCATTGAACGTGAAGACGTGGAAATCTTCAGCGAGGACATTCCCGGATGGACTGTTGCCAATGAAGGAAGCCTTACGGTAGCATTGGACATCCAGATTACACAGGAGTTGAAACAAGAAGGTATTGCCCGCGAGTTTGTCAAGAGAATCCAGAACCTGCGCAAGGAAAGCGGTTTTGAGATAACTGACCGTATCTGTGTAACCATTGAACATAATGAGCTGACGGACGGCGCATTGGAGAACTTCAAGGAATATATCTGTGCGCAGGTCTTGGCTGATAGCTTGGATGTGGTGGACGAAATCAAGGACGATTATAAAGTTCTGGATTTTGAAGATTTCCAAGGAAAGATTGTAATTGTAAAGAATAACTAATAAGATTCGGAGGGAGGGGGATAACCTTTATAGATTAAATAAACATGGAAGAACAGAAAAGACGCTACACAGATGAAGAACTGGAGGAATTCCGCCAGATTATTCTTGACAAGTTGGAGTTAGCAAAACGTGATTATCAAGTATTGATGGACGAGCTGACAAATAAGAACGACAATGGTGTGGATGACACAATGCCCACATATCATGCGTTGGAAGAGGGAAGTTCGGTTCAGAGTAAAGAGACAATGATGAATATGGCTGTGCGTGCGCAGAAGTTCATTCAGGGATTGGAAGCGGCCTTGATTCGTATCCAGAACAAAACGTATGGAATATGCCGCGAGACAGGTAAACTCATTCCCAAGGAACGTTTGCGTGCCGTACCTCATGCCACATTGAGTATCGAAGCCAAACAGGAACGTGACAAACGCAGATAATTCAATATTATACTGAAGGCTCTGCATAAAAGAAAAGCAATTTTGATGAAGAAAAGACAGGCAATAGTTAGTGTGTTGCTTACACTTTTTATCCTTATAACTGATCAGTGGATAAAGGTGGCGGTGAAAACGGGAATGTATATGTATGAGCGTATCCATGTAACGGATTGGTTCTACATTCTTTTCACGGAAAATAGGGGTATGGCCTTTGGGTTGGAACTGATGGACAAATACCTGCTTACCTCGTTTCGTGTTTTTGCTGTAGGCTTTTTGGGCTGGTATATCACACGCCATATCCGCCGTGGCATAGAGTGGGGCTTCCTTATTTGTCTGGTCTCAATCCTTGCAGGTGCTGCAGGAAACATTATAGACTGCTTGTTCTACGGTTTGATTTTCAACAATCCTCCGGCTCCGATGGTCGCAGAGTTTGTACCATGGGGAACTGGGTATGAAACCTTTATGCAGGGTAGGGTAGTGGATATGTTCTACTTTCCCTTGGTGGAGTGGGATTGGCCTTCCTGGTTACCTTATATCGGAGGCAGTCACTTTGTCTTTTTCAGTCCGATATTCAATTTTGCAGATGCTTGCATCTCATGTGGTGTGATAGCATTGTTGTTGTTTTACCATAAGAAGTTCCAAGGATGAGATTTCATTGGTCCGTCCTTATCCTAATGTTTGTGTTGGTTGGATGTAAGCCTTCCAAACCGTCAGGCGTGCTTTCTGAATCCAGAATGGTAAAGATTCTGGTGGATTATCATTTGGCACAAGGAATGGCTGAAGGAAATGACAACGAAACGGAATCACGTTATCTATATGTTCAGGCAGTTTTTCGTAAGCATAGAATAACCGAAGAACAGTTTGACAAATCCATGGTCTATTATTGTGAGCACGCGGAAGACTTGAGTAAAATTTACATACAAGTAAACAAACGCATAGAAGCGTCAGCGGCCATGATGGGCATGGATACTAAGACTCAGCTAAAGTACCATGAAATGTCAAACGAAGGAGATACCGCGAATATTTGGACTCGCCGTAAGTTTGCTTTGCTGAAGCCAAATTATGTAGAGAACATTTATAGCTTCTCCCTGGATGCGGACTCCAGTTTTTATAAAGGTGACAGTTTCATGTGGACTTTTACGCCTGAATATGTCATACAGAACGGACGTAAAGAAGCGTTTGCACAGTTGATAATCTGTTATGAGAATGACAGCGTGGCAAGCAACACACAGATGGTGTCTGGTAACCAGGAGATGACGATAAAGGCTTCTCCGTCAAGAAAGCAAGATTCACTACGCATAAAATCCGTTCAAGGTCATGTGTATTTGCCAATACAAATGGAGGGTGAAACAGGCTTCCGAATGCTTATGTTGACGGACATTGCTTTGATAAGATATCACAAGCCAGGTGCAAAACCGAGCGAGCCTCTGCCTGTTGAACCGACAGATTCTATAGAAACAGACACAGTTCCGGATGAGCGTCAGGCAGCACCGTCGGAAAGATTGTCCCCGGCACAGTTGCGCGATGCACAACCCCGTGACCAGCGTATAAATGTGGTAAAAGAAAAACCAGTAGATCCGCGTCTGCGTCCGTCACGAAATATCAATCAACCTATACGCAGGCAAAACAGATAACAATTGAAAAGAGCCTACCATAGATTACTTCTTCCAGAAGGTCAAGTGATAGATGGCCCTCTGGTGGTTGAGACGGATGAGAACGAAGGTTTCCTCAGCTGGCATATTCTACAACACGAAGAACCAAATACAATATGGTGTGGCGGTACATATATTTTAAGATAAATAACAATTAACAAGCAAAAAGATGGGAAAGTCAATAATTTCAGTTGTGGGAAAAGACACCACAGGCATCATTGCCCGTGTTTGTACATATTTGGCCGAAAATAAGATAAATATCCTGGATATATCGCAAACTATTGTGCAAGACTATTTTACCATGATGATGATTGTGGACACAAGCCTTTTGTCCAAACCGTTTTCAGATATGGTAAACGAATTGGAAAAAGTTGGCGAGGAAATGGGAGTTCAGGTGAAGTGTCAACGCGAGGAAATTTTCGAGCGGATGCACCGAATTTAATCATAGTCTGAAATTATCATAACTTATCCAAGATGATAAATATTAACGAGGTTCTTGAAACCAACAAAATGGTTGAAGAGGAGACACTGGATGTCCGCACCATCACAATGGGTATCAATTTGCTTGAGTGCGCAGATCACGACCTTGATACTTGTTGTAAAAAGATATATGATAAGATCACTACTTTGGCACGTAATCTCGTGGCAACTGGAGAGGATATCAGCCGCGAAATAGGAATCCCGATTGTAAACAAGCGAGTCAGCATAACACCTATCAGCCTTGTTGGTGGTGCATGTTGTCAGACCCCCGAGGATTATGTGAAAATCGCAAAGTCGCTGGATAAGGCGGCAAAAGATCTTGGAATTAATTTCCTTGGTGGCTATAGTGCCGTAGTAAGCAAGGGAATGACACGTTCTGACGAACTCTTAATCCGCTCAATTCCGCAAGCAATGAAGGAAACAGAGCGAATTTGTGCCAGCGTAAATGTCGGCAGTACAAAAACTGGCATCAATATGGATGCTGTCCGTTTGATGGGACAGATAATCAAAGAAACTGCAGAGGCTACTCGCGAGCACGACTCATTAGGCTGTGGAAAACTGGTGGTTTTGTGCAACGCTCCTGATGACAACCCCTTTATGGCCGGTGCTTTCCATGGCGTAAGTGAGGACGATGCAATCATCAATGTTGGTGTTAGCGGTCCTGGTGTTGTTCATCATGTGCTAAAGGAGATTCGTGGTGCAAGTTTTGAAATTTTATGTGAAACGATTAAACGTACAGCCTTTAAGATCACGCGTGTGGGTCAATATGTGGCACAGGAAGCGAGCCGCCGTTTGGGCGTTCCCTTTGGTATTATTGACCTGAGTCTTGCACCAACCCCGGCAGTGGGTGATTCTGTTGCTGACATACTTTGTGAAATTGGGTTGGAGCATCCAGGTGCACCAGGTACTACTGCAGCATTGGCCTTGCTGAATGACCAGGTGAAAAAAGGTGGTGTTATGGCGAGCAGTTATGTAGGCGGTTTGAGTGGTGCTTTTATTCCCGTCAGCGAAGATCAAGGAATGATTGATGCAGTAACTTGCGGCGCGTTGACATTAGAAAAACTAGAGGCAATGACTTGCGTGTGTTCAGTTGGTCTTGACATGATAGCGATTCCTGGTGACACTCCAGCAAGCATCATTAGTGGAATCATCGCAGACGAGGCAGCCATCGGTATGATTAATCAGAAAACAACAGCAGTACGCATCATCCCTGTTGTAGGTAAATCCATTGGTGAAACAGTAGAGTTTGGTGGTTTGCTCGGCTATGCTCCGGTCATGCCAGTAAATCGCTATAGTTGTGAAGCATTTATTAACAGAACCGGACGTATACCTGCTCCGATTCATTCATTTAAAAATTAATGTGATATGAAGAAATTTTTCGTAGGCTTATTGGCTTTGTCGTTAGCTGCTCCAGTATCTTTTGCCAAGAAGCAAAAGGAAATGAGTGGTAACCCAATTATCAAAGGATGGTATGCAGATCCTGAAGGAATCTTCATGGGAGGCAAATATTGGATATTTCCTACATATAGTGCGCCATACCGCAAACAACTTTTTTTCGATGCCTTTTCCAGTACAGACCTTGTACATTGGGAAAAGCATGAACGGGTATTGGAACAGAAGAATATTCCCTGGCTTCGTATGGCGCTATGGGCACCCTCTATAATCGAGGCCAATAATAAGTTCTATCTTTTCTTTGGTGGCAATGATGTTCACGAAGGTGAGATTGGTGGAATCGGAGTAGCTGTTTCTGATAAACCTGAAGGACCATATGTTGATGCCTTAGGAAAACCATTGATAAATGAAATTGTCAATGGTGCGCAGCCTATTGACCAGTTTGTCTTCCGTGATGATGACGGACAATTCTATATGTTCTATGGCGGATGGGGACATTGTAACATGTGTAAGCTTAGCCCGGATCTCTTAAGTATTGTACCTTGGGAAGATGGTCAGAAATTCCACGAGGTAACACCAAGTCCTTCTTATGTCGAAGGACCTTTCATGCTTAAACGTAATGGCAAATATTATTTCATGTGGAGTGAAGGTGGTTGGACTGGTCCTAACTATTGCGTGGCTTATGCTATTGCTGATACACCTTTCGGACCTTTCAAACGTATCGGAAAAATACTTGAGCGTGACCCTGAAGTGGCGGTAGGTGCTGGTCATCATTCTGTGATTAAAGTTCCAGGAAAGGATGAATACTATATTATTTATCATCGTCGTCCTCTTTCTGAAACTGATGGCAACAGTCGCGAAACTTGTATTGATAAACTCGAGTTTAATGAGGATGGAACGATAAAGCCCGTAAAGATGACCTTTACTGGTGTTGAAGCCAGAAAGATAAAGAAGAAATATCGTCGTTGATATCGTTTATTACACAAAAATACAGGTTTACATTGATCATAGTGAAGATGTAAACCTGTATTTCTTTATCGGTGTTTATAACTGAAAGTTAGAATAAGCGGTAGCTGATACGGAAGTCTATAACAGGATAAACCTTTGCGTTGTTAAAAATGTTCATATATGTCTTTATGCTTGAACAATAGTTTTTAACGTCATGCGACAGACAGGTACCGTCATGCGTATATACATGAACGCCACCAAGATACATAACACCACAATCGAAAGAGCAATTTACTTTCTTGTCACGTGACAGACTGTTTCCGTAACCGAATCCGATATATGGTCTGATCTTATTGGTTTTTATGAACGACTTGATCATTGATTCTTCATTTGGAAACATTCTATAAGGTTCTCCCTTCTTATGTATAATGTTGCCCATTTCGTCTTTGATGTCATGTCTGTAGTTGCCCAACACCATACCCATTTTACCGTAATTGAGTATTCTTTCTGCCACGTCTGGAGGGAGTTCCAAACCCATGAATATCTCTTCTTCGTTGAGAACTTTATCATATAGGTTGTTATAGATGTTAACAGCCAGAACAGTTGGTGCGTCTACGATATCGTTAACCGCATTTGCCACCTTTTGTCTGCCTGCATAAAGTCCTAATGTGAAGTGCCATTTCTTGTTTTCAAATGGCAATACATCTACCAAGAATTTGAAATTTGTGAAGGTGGGGCTTCCTACCATTTTCACGTGCTCGTCTGGTTCATAACCGGTAAATCCTTTCAGCATATCGGCCAATTTCCCAAAGTGGGTTATGTTGCCGTCTGCATCGACTTTCCCTGTAGGTTCATCCCCCAATTGTATGCCAAAATTCATATTGTATTTAAATTGTGGCATATAATCCACTCCAGCTCTTACCTGAAGGAATTGCCCGATGGGAGAAGCGAGTTCTAAACCTATGCCGCTTGTTCCAACAGTTGCGCCTAAATCAACATGGTTGAATATCTTGTACTCGTCTGTGGTAAACTGTGCATTAGCTGTACAGAATCCATAAATTGTACATATAATAATGATTATTCTTTTCATTTTGGCATAAATGAATTGATTACTTTATGATAATCTTTTTCCCGTTCACTATATAGATTCCTTTGGGGAGTAATTTGTCAACCTTATCAGCAACCTTCAAACCAGTTATAGAGAATACACCCTTAACGGTATAGTCAGTTTTTACAGAATTGATACTTTGTCCTTGTTCATTTTCTTTGTATGCAGCAAACTGCTCTTCTGTCATCAATCCAAATTCTTCAGGTGAACCAGCAGGTACATTTAGATAAGCCTCATTTGCTGCAAGGTATTCTTCTTTAGAGATGATGAATCCGAGTTTTCCGTCAGAAGTGATTCCCAGAACTCTCATTGTGTTTGCGTCATATTTT
>JAFNXL010000018.1 GCA_017379075.1 Bacteroidaceae bacterium | reverse complement strand
GCAATCGGTGAGGACGGCGGAACCGTGGAGGAAGTATACGAACCGTTCCTTATCAAGGAAGGATTCATAAAGCGTACTCCACGCGGAAGAGAAGTCACAGAACTTGCCTACCGGCATCTGGGTCGCACCATGGGAAACCGTTATGGAAATCCCTTGCAAGGCGACTTGTTCGAATAACACATTATATGTAATATATTAAGAAGATATACTTATGGTACTCAATTACATCTGGGTCGGCTTTTTTGCCATTGCCTTTCTCATTGCACTTGTGCAACTGTTTATGGGCAACACAGACGTGTTCCCTGCCATCATGAACAGTACGTTCGATTCGGCCAAAACCGCTTTCGAAATTTCATTGGGACTCACGGGTGTACTCAGTTTGTGGATGGGCATCATGAAAATCGGAGAAAAAGGAGGTTTGGTAAACAAACTTGCCAGTTGGCTCAGCCCGCTTATGGTACGTCTCTTTCCCGAAATACCTGCCGGACACCCCGTGTTCGGACATATCTTCATGAACTTTGGAGCGAACATGCTTGGTTTGGACAATGCCGCCACTCCGTTAGGACTTAAAGCGATGGAAGGCCTCCAGGAACTTAACCAGAAGAAGGACACCGCCACCAACGCCATGATTATGTTTCTGGTACTGAACACCAGCGGCCTGACACTCATTCCAGTCGGCGTAATCGTTTACCGTGCACAAATGGGCGCCGCCCAGCCGACAGATGTCTTTATTCCAATCCTGATTGCCACCACCATTGCCACACTATGCGGCATGATCATCACAAGTCTGTACCAACGTATCAATCTATTCAACCGCGTCATTATAAGCACCGTCATCGGTATTTGCGTTGTCATCAGCGGCATCATCTGGATAGGGGCACAAACCGACCGTGAAACCATGAACACATGGAGCACTATTGTGGCAAACATCATCCTGTTCTCCATCATCATGGCCTTCATTATTGCCGGAGTCCGGAAAAAGATAAACGTTTACGAAGCCTTCATCGAAGGTGCGAAAGGCGGTTTTGAAACTGCCGTGCGCATCATCCCTTACCTTGTTGCCATCCTTGTTGCCATCGGCGTTTTCCGTGCCAGCGGTGCCATGGATTATATCATGGACGGTGTCGGATACCTGGTTGAAACTATGGGAGGAAACGCTGATTATGCAAAAGCACTTCCCACCGCTCTGATGAAACCCTTGAGCGGAAGCGGGGCGCGCGGCATGATGGTAGATGCCATGCAGACCTATGGAGCCGACTCCTTTATCGGCAGATTGGCCTGTCTTTTCCAAGGAGCGACAGACACCACATTCTATATCTTGGCGGTTTATTTCGGCAGTGTAGGTGTCAGACACACCCGCCACGCAGTAAGTGCAGGCCTGCTCACCGACCTCTGCGGCGTAATTGCAGCCATGGTTATCGCATACATATTCTTCAGTTAAGATGGCAAATTTCAAATCACTGGCCAAAGACACAGCCATATACGGTCTCAGCAGCATCGTGGGCAGATTCCTAAACTATCTGCTGGTACCCCTGTACACTTATTGCATCAGCGCCGCCAACGGAGGATATGGCGTGGTCACACAATTGTACGCCTATACCGCGCTGTTCATGGTCATCCTCACCTTCGGTATGGAAACCACCTTTTTCCGTTTCATCAACAAAGAAGATGCCCAGCCCCATACCGTATTCACCACAACTATGGCAACCGTAAGCACACTTGCCCTAGCCTTCCTTGCCCTGGTCCTTTATTTCATTCAGCCCATAAGTTGCTTTTTAGGGCATGAACACCACCAAGAATACATTACCATAATGGCTGTGGTCATTGCGCTCGATGTTATCCAAGCCATTCCCTTCTGTTATCTTCGTTACCAGGGCAGAGCCGTCAAGTTTGCCTCTTTGAAACTGTTGTTCATTTTTCTGAATATAGGTCTTAACCTTTTCTATTTCGTTTATCTGGGTCATACAGAAGTCATCTACGTCTTTTTGCTCAACCTTGTCTGCACAGCTATTGTAAGCCTGTGTTTTATCCCGGATTTGTTACGAATCAAATGGAACTTCGACTTTTCGCTGCTTCGAAAAATGTTGTCGTACTCCTGGCCCATCCTTATATTGGGCATTATGGGCATATTGAACCAAGCTGCCGACAAAATGATTTTCCCTTTCATCTATCCCCATAAAGATTCAGCCATACAAGAACTTGGCATCTACGGTGCATGCGTTAAGATTGCCATGATTATGGCCATGATCACACAGGCGTTCCGCTTCGCTTACGAACCGTTTGTATTTGCACAAAGCAAGGACAGCGACAAGAATCACACCTATGCCGTCGGCATGAAGTACTTTGTCATCTTCACCCTCCTTGCCTTCTTGTGCGTAATCGGCTACATGCCCCTGCTGCGCCACCTCATTAGCCCGGATTATTGGGACGGTTTGCGTGTTGTACCAATCGTAATGGCCGCGGAAATCATGATGGGCATATATTTCAACCTGAGTTTCTGGTACAAGTTGATTGACAAGACCATTTACGGCGCATGGTTCTCCTTTGCGGGTTGTGCCGTCTTGTTCCTTGTGAATATCATCTTCATTCCCCACATCAGCTATATGGCCTGCGCATGGGGTGGTTTTGCCGGATACGGAACAGCCATGATACTGAGCTACGTTGTCGGCCAGCGCATAAATCCAATTCCCTATCCTCTGCGAAGCATTGGTGTATACGTGGCCATTACCATCCTTTTCTATGTGGCCATGGAACTGCAGCCCGAAACATGGCCCGTTGTATTACGTCTGGGCATCAACACCCTTATCATCTTTGCGTTTATCGGGCATATCATTTATCACGATTTTCCATTAAGAAATCTCCCCATTGTAGGAAAATATTTCAGACAGTGAGTGTTATTCATTATAATCTTTACTTAAAATTTTACAATTCATGAAGACAAACAAAGAAAACAAAAGTCAGCAGGAAATGCAGAGCGGTATGTCACGCCGCCAATTCCTGGGAGCAGCAGCAACCGGTATTGCCGGTTTCATGATTCTGCCCAGTTTCACGGTGGACGGTGTACGCATTGCCCCCAGCGACCGTGTCGTTTTGGGTTTTGTAGGCGTTGGCCAACAGGGATGCAGCGACTTCCGCAGTTTCTCCACCTGTCCCGGTGTACAGGTAGCAGCCTGCAGCGATGTGGACAGCATCAAGCGCGAACGTTTCCGCCGTTACGTTACCAAGTGGCAGAAGGAAAAGGGTATGCCCCAACGCTGTGATATGTATGAGGAATACGAACGTCTGCTCGACCGCAAGGATATTGATGCCGTAGCGATTGCCACCCCCGACCACTGGCACGCACTCGTTGCCATCCACGCTCTACAGGCCGGCAAAGACGTTTATCTGCAAAAACCCCTTACCTACACCATCACCGAAGGTCTCGCCGTACAGCGTGCAGTACGCGCCAACGGCCGCATCCTTCAGGTGGGAAGCCAACAGCGAAGCAGTGCCGAATTCCAGCAGGCCATTGCATTGGTGCGCAGCGGCGCTTTGGGCGACATCAAGGAAATCCATTGCCGTGTAGGCGATCCTCCAAAGCCCCTTGACCTTCCCGAAATGCCCGTACCCGAGAATCTGAATTTCAACCTTTGGATGGGTCCGCTCAATGATCCCAAGATCCACTACCACCCCGATTTGTGTCCTCCCGTATCGCTCGAACCAGAACAAAACGAAAAGCTCTGGGGAGCATGGCGCTGGTACCAGGAAACCGGAAACGGCTATCCCGCTGACTGGGGCGCACACATGTACGACATCGCACAAGCGGCCATTGGTATGGACGGACTGGGTCCCGTAGAGTTCATTCCTAAGGGATACAAGGGAGCTGAATGGCTCACCATGAAGTATGCCAACGGCATCATCATGCAAGAACGTCCTTACAGAGATGACAATGCCGGCGCACAGGGCATCAAGTTCATCGGTGACAAGGAATGGCTTCGTGTGGCACGCGGTTTCATTGAATGTTCAAACAAGAAACTGCTTGAAACCAAGCAGGAGAACATTGCCGCCGGACAATATGAAGTTAGCTCTCCCCACATGCAGAACTTCATCGATGCCATCCGCAACCACAGAGACCCCATCGCTCCCGTGGAATACGGTTGCAGCACCAACACCCTTTGCTGTATCACCAACATCGCACGCGAACTGGGCCGTCCCGTACGCTGGAATCCTGCCACCCTCAATTTCGAAGGCGACAAGGAAGCAGCCGCACACCGTCTGTACTACTACGATTACCGTCGTCCCTACACACTTCCCTATCTGGAGAAGCGTTGCTGATACCCCCTTAACCGGAGCCGGGAGTTGCCCAAGCCGCAACTCCCCGGCTCCTTTTTCCCTCTTCACAAAAACTATTTCCCATGAAGCGCATTCTTTCCCTCACTCTCGCCTTTTCCCTTGCCACCATGCTCTCAGCCCGTTCCACCGACGAAGCCGGAACCCCATACCGCGGTTGGAAGAAAGGGGAAATGGACATCCATCACATCTATACCGGCCGGGGCGAAGCCAACTTCTACATCTTCCCCGATGGTACCAGCATGCTCATTGACACTGGAGACCACCTGGCTTCAGTGCCCATGACCGACCCCAAGCCCGACCTTTCCCGTCGTGCGGGAGAATGGGTGTCGCGCTACATCCTGCGCACCAATCCTTATGGCAACAAGGTAGACTATCTCATGGTCTCACATTTCCACGATGACCACATGGGCTCTGTCACCCTTGATGCCCCCACCACCGAAAACCGCACCCCCAACTACAAGCTCATCGGCATTGCAGAAGTGGGTGAACACATACAATTCAAGCATTTCATTGACAGGGGTTACCCAGACTACAGCTATCCCGTACCCATTTCAGACGCACACATCAAAAACTACCGCAATTTTGCCGAATGGCACAAGCAGAAGTATGGGGCAGAGCAAGTGCCTTTTGAAGTTGGCGCACTCAACCAGATTGCCTTGCAGAAACGTCCCAAGAAGTACGCCTCACTCTTCTCCATCCGTAATCTGGCGGCAAACGGAGAAGTGTGGAACGGAAGCGGCACCACACGCTATTACGACCTGAATCCTAAGAACACTGCCGGAAGCGGAAACGAAAACACCAAGAGCATAGCCTTCCGCATCCAATACGGTCCCTTCTCCTATTTTGCCGGAGGAGACCTTAGCGGTTCGGTGCTCAATGCAGAGGGGAGTCCTGTCAATATAGAAGAAAAAACGGGAGAAGCCTGTGGCGAAGTGGACGTATGCAAATGCAACCACCACGCCTACAAGGACGCCATGCACCCCGGATTCCTCAGCCATGTCCACGCACAAGCCTACGTCATACCGGTTTGGGACCAGTTCCACACCCAGGAGGGCATCATCAAACGGATGCTGCAGCAGGAGGAAACCACCGGCACAACCCTCCGCAATGCCCACCCCACCCTGGTGCTGTCGCAATACATTGTGGCACCCGCACGCCAGAAGTTTGCCGCCGAGGAATGGATGCAGAAGACCTGTCCTCATGATGGGCACATTGTCATTAAGGTGTACGACAAGGGACGGAAGTACAAGATCTACCGCCTTTCTGCCGAGAACGAAGACATGATTATACAGAAGGTCTACGGTCCTTTCCAAAGCAAAGGACACCCCGGACTTTAACCGCTAAACGCATATACGCTACTATATGAAGAAGATTTTCCTTGCCCTTGTCGTTTTTCTTTGCTACTTCCTTACCCTTACAGCCCGTCCCGCCCGTGTGTGGATTGAGGCGGAAAGCTTTGTCCGGAAAGGCGGATGGAACGTCGACCAGCAGTTTACGTTTGAAATGGGATCGCCCTATCTGATTGCACACGGAATGGGAAACCCCGTGGAAGACGCTTCCACACGGGTACATTTTCCGCGCAAAGGGACATACCACATTTATGTACGCACGTTCAATTGGACCTCTCCCTGGTCCGAACAGGAAGGACCGGGCAGATTCACCCTCAGCATTGACGGCAAGCCTTTGCAGCAAACGATGGGGCACACCGGAAACCGTTGGATGTGGCAATATGCCGGCACGGCTACGGTGGACAAGGAAGCTGAAGTCTGCCTGCACGACCTCACAGGCTTTGACGGCCGTTGCGATGCCCTCTGGTTCACCACAGACAAGGATGACATTCCACCCACAGAGGACGGAGCATTGGAAACCTTCCGACAACGATACGACAAGAGCCGCGTCCGGCGTGTGGAGTACGACTTTGTAGTGGTGGGTGGAGGCATTGCCGGCATCTGCGCTTCAGTGGCCGCCGCACGCATGGGCATAAAGGTGGCGCTCATCAACGACCGTCCCATCTGGGGTGGATGCAACAGTTCCGAAACCCGCGTCCATCTTGGCGGACACATTGAGATGGAGCCTTATCCCAACCTGGGAAACATGATAAAGGAGTTCGGACCACTACGGATTGGCAACGCCCAACCTGCCGAATTCTACGAAGACGAGAAGAAGCGTGCCTTTCTGGAGGCGGAAAAGGAACATCTGGACCTCTATCCCTCATATCGCGTTTACAAGACCGACTGCCGCAACGGAAAGATCATCGCGGTATATGCCAGACACATTGAGAGCGGTGAGATTGTCCGATTCCAGGCCCCAATCTATTCCGACTGCACCGGCGATGGCACCGTAGGTTATCTGGCTGGAGCCGACTTTGCCATGGGGCGAGAGGGACGCAACGAATACAACGAGCCGTCCGCTCCGCAAAATGGGGACAAGATGACTATGGGCGCATCCGTCCAGTGGTATTCTGTGGAAGACAGTTCGGCATGCGCCTTCCCGGTGTTCGAGTACGGTGTAAACTTCTCAGACCAAAGTTGCCAGAAGGTGAAGATGGGCGAATGGACATGGGAAACCGGCATGAACCGCGACCAATGCAAGGAATTTGAACGCATACGCGATTACGGGCTTATGGTGGTCTACTCCAACTGGAGCCATCTCAAGAACCGTCTGGCCAACAACAGCGAATACAGGAACCGAAAGCTGGGATGGGTGGCCTACATTGCAGGAAAGCGAGAGTCGAGACGCTTGTTGGGCGACCATGTCCTCACGGAAAACGATCTCATACACGAGGTAAAATACCCCGATGCCTCCTTTACTACCACCTGGAGCATAGACCTGCACTATCCCGACCCGAAAAATTCAAAGCATTTTCCTGGGAACGAATTCAAATCCATCTGTACCCACGGAAAGACCAACCCCTATGCCGTGCCCTACCGATGCCTCTACTCCCGCAACGTAAACAACCTCTTCATGGCAGGTCGCAACATCAGCGTAACCCACATCGGTTTGGGAACCGTGCGCGTGATGCGTACCACCGGAATGATGGGCGAGGTTGTGGGTCTTGCCGCCAGCCTGTGCGCCCGCCACAAAGTCCTGCCACGCGACATCTACACCACACATCTGGACAGTCTGAAATCTCTTATGGAGAAAGGAGCCGGAAAGCCCGGTCTGCCCAACAACCAGCTCTACAACCTGGGCGGGAACTGGCCCACATACAAGAAGAGTAGTGAGCGATGAGCGGTGAGCGGTGAGTTGTGAGTAATGAGAGGGTAGGGACGTTGCTCATTGCTTAAAATATGTCTCTTATGTTCTTCTATATAACAACCCAAAGAGACGGTCATGCTGACCATACCTTATGTAATTAAAGATGTTCTCGATGAGCGAAGGCGAATAACTCGTTTCAGCATCTCACTGCGAGCCTTTACTTACCCCCTTCCCTCGGTGAACTCCTGAAATTTGTGATTGAGCGAGAGCAGAGCCAAGCTTGCTTGAACTATGCCGAGCGTGAGCAAATTGAACAACGTTAAACAAGTTCAGGATGACTTTGGGAGGTTCTTGTTATTTCTACACTCATTTTGGGGAATCCAATTCAATACTTATGTTCTTTTGTCATAAAACTCACAGCTCACAGCTCATCGCTCATCGCTCACGCGCTTTTAATGTAAAAACGGGCAAATAGATGAAGATGCCTATTACAGACATCAACAATCCGCCTATTGTACCGGCAGCCAAAGGGAACCAGAATGCGTCCTTGTCCGTTCCCATCATAAACGGCACGAAACCCAGGATCGTTGAAACTACCGTCAGGAAGATGGGCATAACCTTGGCATTCCACGCCTTTACAAAAGCACGGACAGGCATCCGATGCGGAAAACGACGGCACACAGCATTATACTCATTCAGAATATAGATGCTGGCATTGACTGTGATGCCGCACAAGAGCACGAACGAGGCGAATCCCCCTTGGTCAAAGTTCAGTTTGAACAACCAGAACGTAAGGAACACCCCTATATATGAAATAGGAATGACGAAGATGATGGCCAAAGGCTGCTTCAGTGAGTTGAACAGAATGCTGGTGGTAAAGAAGATGATGGCTATGACAATCAGCAGCAGGGCATACTGCCGGTTGTCCTTCTCGCCCCACGACCATTCCTCCTGCGCGTCTTCGGCCACATAACCCATCGGCAACGCGGCATTGAACTCCTCCAAATCCTTCTTCAAAAGCCTCCGCCCCTGACTGCCCGAACCGATGTATTCATATTGCAGGCACAGGCGATATTGCTGGTTCTCCTTCGCCACCCGTTGGGGAGACAAGCCCTTCTCCACCCTTGCAAAGTCGGCCAACTTGTAAGAATTGCCGTTTATCCTGAACGGGATATTCGCCAGGCTCCATACATCATATTCATCACTCTGTCGCGAGGTTAGCTTTAACATTTCGGATTGGCCGTCATACACAATGCCTACGCATGAGATGTTCCGACCGAATACGGGCCGTAAGGCATTGAACAGCTGCATGCCCGTAATGTTCTCCTTCGCCATCCGATGTTTGTCCAGGTCCAGGAAGAACTCGCTGTAGTCGTCCTTGAAATAAGAGAATTCCGAATTAACCGTCACCTCCTTGATGCGGCGGCGTCCAAGCAACTTTCTCTTCAGGCTGTCGCCCCAATGCGCCAGTTCGTCATAGTTATAACCATACATCTTCACCCGGAGCTGGCCGGCATGTTCCTGTGTGACGTTGCTGAAGCCTTTGTCTTGCAAACCATATACCTGCCAGGAGCCACCGCCCAAATCCAACGCACGGCCAATAACCTTTTCCTTCAGCACATAAGGAAAACTGCCCCACTGGTTCTCTTTGGTGAAGAATATCCGTATGGTGGCCTCACGGGGATTGTAGATGGAGGTCTGAAACTGCTTGATTTCCTTGTATTCGCTCAAGAATGTCTCCATCTTCTTGACCAGCGTGTTCATTTGCTCCAGCGTGCTGCCGTTCGGCAAGGAAGCATATACCGAAAGCACCGTTTCTCCCTCGCCCCGATTAAAGTAGCTGCCCTCGTACACCTCTTCCACAAACAAACGCAGGCTGCCACCCAAAACCTTGTCCACAATGGGCTTGACCTTCTCCTTGTATGTGGTGTGGTCAAACACCTTATTATAATAGGCGGCCATGCGCCCTTCGCCCTCTATCTTTTCCGGCAATAGGAACACCGGCAAACCGAAGGCCAGCACCAATAACACACAAGCCAACGCCTTATGCCGGCAAAGCCATCCGATCCAACGCACATACAGACGCGTAAAGACCACAGCCTTGCGTTTCAACCCCATTCCCCATGTCTTTTTCTTCTCGCCTTCAATCCCAATCTTCTGAATCATGGCCGGCACAAAGAAAAGAGCCACGAAAAGCGACACCAGCAAATTGATGATCACCACCGCCGCAAAGTCCTGCAAATCGAGTCTTAATTTGTCATCAAGGAAGAAGATGATGGCCAAGGCGCCCACCGTGGTCAGGGTGGCCGCCAGCACGGCCATGAACGCCTCAAGGTTATGCTTTCTGCGGATGTGGTCTGCCATCACAATGGTATTGTCTATCACCAGATTCAGCGAGATGGTGATGCCGGCCAGCGAATAGAGTTGCATTTCCAGACCGAACAGATAATAGAAAATAAAGGCGATGGCCAGATTGACCGACAGGCTGGTCACTATCAGCAACAGATACCGCAGGTTCCAGGTAATCAGCGCCACAAAGAGCAAAAGAATCAGCACCGTCAGCCCCGTACGGAAATAAATCTTGTCCAACTCCTTCTGTATATGCTCCGTGGCGTCGTAGCTGATATGCACCTCATATCCGGGCGGCATCTTCTGTTGCAGTTTCCACATTGTCTGTCTCACCTCCTTGGCCAGTTCCAGTTGGTTGGCGGTCTCCTCGGCCGTCACATTCATATAGATGGAGTTCAATCCGTTGATACGGTAATAGCTGGTGGGTGCGGCTTCTTCATGGGTCACACGGATAAGCTTTTCCAGACCTATAAGTGTACCGTCAGCCGCTTCCAACAGGATTTCTTCCGGATGAAACTCCGTCTCCTTGCCGGTTGCTGTGCGGACAAGTCGTATCCACTCCTTGTCTCCGGCTCCCTTCGTCACGGGACAGATTCCCAGAAACTCCTTTTCATAATGCCGGGCAATGGCCGCCTGTATGTCAGGCAAGGTGATGCCCAAGCGTTCCAACTGGACATTGTCATACTCCAGCCGCCACTCCATGGGTGTCGCTCCCCTCAGGTCCACTTTATATATTCCCTTCAATTGCCCCACCACTGGTTTGATGTGCTCCTCGGCATACCGTTGTATAAAGACTGGACTGGCCGGAGCGTTCAGCGTATAGGTGATGAAGGGACGCGAAGCCCTTTCGTTGGAACGGTTGGCACGGATTTGCGGATAGCTCACCCCTTCGGGCAGTTGCGACCACGCCTGGCGCACAATGGCAGACACCTCAAAGCGTGCCGTCTCCATGTCCGCATGCTTGTCCAGTTCCAACGTGATGCTTCCGCTGCCGTTGTCCGAAGTGGAATTGACGTTCTTCACCCCCTTCACACGGGTCAGCATCGCTTCCAGCCGGCTTGTCACCTCTGCTTCAATGACACGGGAAGCGTTGCCCGGCATGGTGAACGAAACCGTCAGTCGGGGCAAGGTGTGCGAGGGCGACAGCTTGACCGGCAACTGCGGCAGCAGCGCCAGGCCCACCAGTGACAGACAGACGAATGCCACAATCAGCGTAAAGGGCGAAAAGGTACGGATCTTGTTCATCTCAGTATGCCATGTTCAAAGTCAAACCCGTCAGAAAGAGACAGCCCTCTTCCAAAATCATGCAAGGTCAGCCGGCGTATCTTGTAATAGTTCAGCCAATAGTTCTGCAAGGCCGAAATATAATTCTTCTGCGCCTGTTGCTGGCGGTTCAAGGCCAATGTCAGACTGTTCACATCCGCCTTTCCGATGATAAAGCGCTGGCGTGTCTGGTGATAGGCCGTCACTGCCAGGTCAAGCGCCTCTTCGGCACTGGCAATCAGCCGGTGTTGGATGTTGAAGTCGCTTACCGTCATGGTCACTTCCTCCATCAGGCTCACCTCTTCCTGCCGGGCGGCAATCTTCGCCACGTTCAGGTTGTTCTTCGCCATGTTGTACCTTCCCTTCCTTACGCCCCAGTCTACCAATGGGATGGATACGCTCACGTTTACCAGGTCCTGTTGCAGCGGTTTGTGGTAAGCGTTCCCGAACCGGTCCGCAACCTGGTTGAAGCCCACACTGGCATTCACGCTTGCGTTCAGAATCGACTCCATCCTTGTCCTGTCCACATCCCTTTCCGCTTCCAGGATATGCTGTTTCTGCTGCAGAAAACCCGGATTGTTCATTCTTGCCTTTTCCAGCGCCTCGTCAATCGGGATTTCCATCGCGTACGGCCGGCCCGGAATCTCCAGTTCAATGTGCGTGTCCTTGTCCATGTTAAGGTACGAGGCCAGGGCAAACATCGCCCGCTTCAAGGCAATCTGCGCATTCTCCAGTGTGTTGCGTGCGTTCACCTTGTCCAGTTGCAGGGTCAGCAGGTCCGCCCTGGATATGGCCGCAATCTTGTGGCGCTGCTGCCCAATGCTGTACAGCGTGTCCGAAGACACCACATTCTCCTTGGCCAGCTGATAGTCGGCCTGCGCCATCGCCAGATTGAAGAAATGGCCTACCGCCTCTTCGGACACCACTTCCGTATTGCGGATAAAGTCCTTCTTCACCCGCTCAAACTTCAACGGTTCAATCCGGCGTTCCCAACGGAAAGGATTATAGCCCAACAGGCTTTGCGAATATCCCACCCGGAACGGCACGCTGGCAAACTGGGTCGACTTCGTCTCACCGAAGTTGCGCAGATATTCCAGGTCCGACTCTACGTAGAACGTACCTCCCGTCAGGTCAAAGTTCTGCTGTATGCTCAATCCTCCCCCGGCACTGAACATCTGCTGTTCGCGGTACACGTCCGTGTCCGTGTTCGAGTCGTAACGTTGGGTGATATAGCGGTAGTATTGCGCCGGCATCAGATTCAGTGTCAGGCTGGGCAGACGGTTTGCCCTGTAGGTTCGGTACGCCCAATAGCCCGACAAGTACATGTTCTGGTTGCGGAACGCCGCCAGCGAACTGTCGTTGGCCAACTCAATGGTGCGTTTCAAGTCAAGTTTCACCATGTTTTGCGCCTCAGTCGTTGATACGGACAGGCACAGACATATTATAGAAAAATATAAAACCTTCATGCTTTCTCATTTTTACGATAAATGAACCAATAGATCAAAGGAATGACAAACAGGCTGACAAGCGTACCCAACAGCATGGAGCCAATCATCGCTATGGCAAGCGGCTTCTGCAACGCCGAACCCATATCCGAAGAAAAGAGCAGGGGCACCATGGCCATGATGGTTGTCAGCGAGGTCATGATGATGGGGCGCAACCGGCGCACGCCCGCCGTGTGGATGGCCTCCAGCAACGGAGTGCCCGCCTTGCGCAGTTCGTTGATGGAGTCCAGTTTCAGGATGGAGTCGTTCACCACGATACCGCACGTCACAATGATGCCGATGGCCGACATCAGGTTCAGCGTATGGCCGAAGATCCACAGCGAAGCCAATGCAAAGGCCACGTCTATCGGGATTTCCACCAACACAATAAGTGGCTGCACAAAACTCTCAAACTGGGCACACAGGATAAAGTACATCAGCAGAATGGACACGAAAAGGATTACGGTCAGTTCCCCTATCATCTTCCTGTTAGAGAAGTAACTGCCGGCAAAGTCCGTCTCCCATCCTTCGGCTGCCTTTACCGCCTGCTCCACGTCGGCCATCAGGCGGGGCGCGTTGTCCACATCAAAAAAACGCATGGGGATATACTCGCCGTTCTTTCCCGCCGTAATGCTCTTCAGGTCTTCCGATGGCACAACCTTTACCAGACGGTTCAAGGGGACATACGAGGTCTCCCCTTTGCCGTCGGGCAACGCCTGCACCAGGGTCTTCTGCAGAATCTCATTGATGCTGCGCTCCTCCCCAGCAATGCCGATGGGCAGATACTGTTGGTACGAGCGCAGGGTAGACACCTTGTTTTCCTTGAATGCCGTGCGCAATACGCGCGTCAGTTCGTTGTACGACACATTGTACAGCAACAACCGTTCCCTGTCCACTACAATATTCATCTGGTTGCGGAAGGCTATGCCCTCGGCGGCCATCCCCGTGCGCTCCGCAATGTCTTCTTCCAACTGTTGCAACACGGCGGGGTCTGGGGCTTGCGAGCGATTCTCCGGGCGCAGTTGTGCCACCACATCCGCCTCCCCCGTCACAAAGAGCTTTTCAAAGATGGTCTCCGGTGGCGAGAAGGTCAGCACCGCCAACGGGTAACGCGTCCTCACCTCCTTTTCCAGCGCCTCCTGCAAAGGAGCGATGCCGGCCGCCTCTTCGGTCTTGAAGTACAGTTCCGCCTCGGTGGCTGACAACTCGCTTCCCCCGTTCAGTATATAGTCCTGCATGCCCACGTATGCCGTGTGCTCCGCCACCCGCTGCTCCATCCTCTTCATCAAGTCATCCACCCGCCGGCGGTTCTCTTCCACATGGATGTGCTCGTTCCATTCTATGCGCATCACCAGTTCGTTCTGCTCAATCTCGGGCATGCGCTCCTTCTCTATCTGGAAGAAGAGGAATACACACAGCGGCAAGGTGGCCAGCGTCATCCCCACGCTCAACGCCTTGTGCGAGAACACCCACCGGATGCCGGCGTCATAGGCTCGTTCCAGCCATCCGTTCTTGCGGCTGTTGTCAAACTGCCTCGTCAACAGCCCCTTGCCATGGATGCCCACACGGTAGAACAGCAGGTAGAGCACGGGAAGCAGCATGATGCCCGTGATGTAAGACACCAGCAAGCCCGCCGCAATGGAAAAGGCCTGGTCCATGAAGATGGCTCCGGCAATGCCGCTCATGAAAATCAGCGGCACAAACACCGCCACCGTGGTGAGCGATGAGCTGAGCATGGGGGTGATCACCTCCGTGGTGCCGGCCACACAGGAACGCCTGAGCGAATAGCCCCGCTCGCGGTACTGCGAGATGTTTTCCGTCACAATGATGGAGTTGTCAATCATCATACCCACCGCCAGAATCAGGCCCGAAAGGGAGATGATATTGAGCGACACCCCGAAGAGATAGAACAGCGCGAAGGTCACCACCACAGACACCGTCATGGTGAGACCTATCACAACGGGCGAGCGCACATCGCCCAGGAAATAGATGGCCACAATAAAGATCAACAGGAAGCCGATGGTGAAGTTGTCCTTCAGGTTCGATATGGTATAGTCGAGCAGTTCCGTCTGGTTGCGGCACACCTCAAAGTCAATCTCGGGATACAGTGTGGAAAAGTGGTCAGTGGTCTCCTTCAGCTTCGCCTTCATGTGGTCCATGTTCTCGTCGCTCTGCTTGATGATGGCGAGCGTTACCGCACGCTTTCCCCCTGCCACCGACTGTCCGTGTTCCTTTTGCGGCACCACGGCCACACGGCACAGGTCTTTCAGCTGCATCAGCCGCTCTCCCTTCCTTATATATATGTGTGCCACGTCCTCGGGCGTGCGCAGCAGTGTGGCAATGCGTATGTTGTACTCATAGTATCCGTCGCGCACCAGCATGCTGCCCGGCTCCACATTGTTGGCCGCCAGGGCATTCTCTATGTCGGCGATGGTGATGCCCGTAACCGCCAGTTTCTCTTGGTCGGGCACAATTTGCAGCATACGCCCCGGTATGCCCGTTACGTCTGCCATCGCCACCTCGGGCAGCTGTTCAATGCGTCGTTTCACCACGTTGTCGGCCAGTTCGCACAGGGTGAGGAACTGCTGTTCGTCCATCTCCTCATAGGGCCGGGCGTTCTTCAGTGTCATGTTAAGGTAGAGCACCGGAATGTCCGTGGCGCTCGCCTTGATGGCCTTGGGCCGCTCGGTTTCCTTGGGCAGGCGGTTCATGGCGGCGTCAATCTTCTCGTTCACCTCAATGAAGGCCAGGTCGGTGTTCACGCCAAAGTCGAACGCCATGCGTATGATGCCCGCCCCGTCGCGTGTCTCGCTCTCAATCTCGTGCAGTCCCGCCACCTGCAGCAGCTGGCGGCGCACAGGTGCCACCACCGTGTTCTCCAGCTCGCGTGCCGATGAGTTCTCGCCGCTCACCTGCACCGTAATCTGCGGTATGGCAATGTCGGGCAGCAGGGATACGGGCAGCGTGAAGTACGTCACCACGCCTATGATGAAACAGGCCGTAAAGGCCATCAACACCGCAATGGGTCGTCTAATCAAAAATTTAATCATAACAAATTACGCTCACGCAAATCTCGCGAAATAAAATCAAAACCAGAATTTACAGCACATCATTTAGTCTCCAATCACTTTCACCGGCGATTCGTGCGCCAGGTTGATGTTGCCCGAGGTGATCACCGTCATGCCTTCTTGCAGACCGCTTTCTTCCCAATTCACCAGCGTGTATTCCGTCATGTTCTCCAGCCCCGTGGTCACATAGTTCCACATCGCCACGCTGTCCTGCACGGTAAAGAGCACCTGCTTGCCCGAGCGCAGTACTATGGCCGTGCGGGGCACCACCATCTGGTCGGGCACCGAGCGTTTCACGCTTACCCGCACGTTCATGCCGTCGTACAGCTTGCTGCCTGCGCCCACCTGCGCCCTTACGCGTACCATGCCGTTGTCGTCCACCATCGGGTTTATCTCGCTGATGCGTCCTGTGTGCGTCCCCGCCGCCGAGGCGTAGGGCATCACCTCCACCTGGTCGCCCACCTTAATCAGGGGCAGTTCGTTTTCCAACACCGTGAAGTCCACCTCCATTGCCGAGGTGCTGATGATACGGCAGAAGGGCGTGCCGCTCTTGGCCATGCCGTACTGCTTGTCAAAGAGGTTGGCCACCACTCCGTCAAAGGGAGCCGTCAGCGTGGCCTGCTCCACGGCGTGCTGTGCCGCCTCATGTTGTGCCAGGGCGCGGTCGTAGCCGCTCTTCACCCTGGCCAGTTCCATCACCTCGGCCGGCACGGCGTCAAGATTGTCGGGCTGATAGCCCTGGCCAATCAGCACATCGTGCATCTCCAGCCGGGCCTGTGCCAGTGCGTTCCTGGTCTGCGCCAGACTGTTGTTCAGGGCAAAGAGGTCCAGCTCCGCCAGTTTCTGTCCCTTGCGTACAAAGGAGCCGTTCTTCACCCACACCTTGGCCACCACTTCCGAGGTGCGGAAACAGAGGTCGGCAAACGTGCCGGCAGCCACCTTTCCGTTGCTCACCAGTTCGTGGTGGAAATCTCCCCTGGTAAGTTTCATTACGGTCACCTCGTTCTTCTGTTCCGGAAGCACGGTCGTCACCCCTTCCTTTTCCCCATTGTCCGGTGCTGTTCCCGAACAGGAAGCCAGCGTTGCCAATGCAAGACTGGCCAAGATATGTTTTCTCATATTTTTTATTCTTTAAACTTTGCCAACATCAATACTGGGTTATCGTCCTCACCCAACTTAGAAGCGATCTCTTTAAGTTCTCCTTGCAGTTTCCCCTCTTTGTATAATTCCACTAAACTGTACGCAGGGTAATACTGCATGATATACCCTTTAGGCAGACAGAAAAGATTGGCGGAAGCCCTGTGCCTGAATCTATATTTTTTATCTGTGATATTCTTGTCCGCTAATTTTATCTGAGTACATTCACCGGTATACCTGTCCTGCAAAAAAGTCTTATCTGGCCATGCGGTCATTTTTAGAGTCTTCTTAATGGCATGCCATAAATAATATTTGTCCGTTATCGCATCAAGCGTCACAAGCCAAGGTTGTCCACTGTTCTTCATCCAGTTCACTTTCCTTGCAATGGGGATCAAACGTTCGTCCCTGTAAGCATACACGGTATCCAATGCGAAATCGGATATAATCAATTCGCCGCCGATATTTGCAACTGGAGAGATATTCACACCAATCCCCCAAAAAAGACCTGTTTCTTTTACATACCAAGATTCTCCATTTCTAATACGTTTCTCAACCTTAATGGGAAGTCGTTGTTTTGAACCATCTGCGATAGAAAGTCTATAGTACGGCCTGGGGCTATTGGCATTAGCGCCCACATTATTCTTGTCTTCCAACAACAGAGATTTGGAATCAATGTAATAAAGCGTTCCCCACTCAAAGCCATCACCCCTTACTTTCAAAGTTCGTTTGTGTTGGCCATCAAAAGAGTAGACCTGTATACGTCCTCTTGCACTCTCATAGATGTAGATTTCCTTTTGTTCGGGATTCACACACAGATTCTCGGATATAATAGAATACTCCTTGCCGCTGCCGCCTTCGCGGTTGAAAGAATGGGAGAAACGGCCATCACGATGAAAAAGAAGAATGTCTTTTGATGAAAACTTGTATGTAATAATAAGGCTATCCGTTAGGGTTGTATAATGGTTTGAGCCCGCCAAACCGTCTTCATGGGTTTCCAATACAATATATTCCACATCTGCAATGTCCTGCAAATCTACAATCTTCTTTGGGTACCTTACGTTTAAATCCAGAACTGGCATCGCAAGTCGTTTCTTTGGTTTCGTCTGGGACTTTACCTCTTTCTTTACTTCCGTTTTAGGATTGTTCTTTTCTACGGTTTCTTTTTCCGTTCCGGAATTAGTACAGGAAGCCAGCAATGCCAATGCCAGACAGGCCAGGAACTGTTTTCTCATGTTCATATCAGTTTTGATAAGCCTTATCTCTTTACACTCTCTACATCATGGAAATTCATCACTTGAAGTATTGGATTGTCATCTTCAGATAAAGAATTGGCAAGGTCGTTGATTGCCTTATCACCATGCTTGCCTTCGCCCTGCAGGATGGCATATATATAGCGCACACGGACAGCCATGTTTGGATTTTGTATTTTACTCCAATTGGTAACGTGCGGATAATCGTCCATAAGCACCCAATAGCTATTGCCATCATAATCCTTCATCTGATAAATCTGACGTTCTTTCTTGTCGTAGATGTAGAAGTGCTGGTCTACATGCGGCTCGTAGTTATGAGAGCAAAGGATATAGAATATCAGGTAACGCGAAGTCTCAAGTGTAGGATGCGCCTGGGCAAACGTAGTGGGATAGTTGCTCTTGTCAATGATGCGTGGACGCACGCTCAGGTCATCCCGCATAATCTCAAATACGGTGTCGTTGCCCATGTGGGACATGAATGCTCCTTTGGGGCTTGTAATGAGTTTGCCGTATTGCAATCTTCCGTGGATGTCGTGGGGCAACTTAGTCGGGAATCGGATAGGCAGTTTCTTCACTTCGCTGCCATCGCTCTTGCGAATCACAGAGTAACGTGGCCCACCTGGATTGAACTGGAAAAAATTCAAAAGCAGAGAATCGTTCAAGATGACAATCTCCGTAGCGGCATTGTTAAAATGCCGTTTATATTTTCCTTGCATATCATACACATAGGTCCTTCCGCTTTTTCTTTTTTGTCCTTTCTTTTTTATCGGCTCAGCTGCTCTATAATAGTCTTGTATAAAAATCTCCTTATGCTTTGGGTCTGCAGCAAAGCTGCCTATGTACGAATACTCTTCAGGACCTCCCCCTTGCCGGTTAATCCTTCTGACAAACTTTCCTTTCCGTGTGAAAATGTAGATTTCTGATGCGCGGTCCTCAAAATAGATATAATTATCTGTAAACAGGAACTCATTTCCTTTGCATGTGCCTTTTAGGCTAAGTAATACCGAATCGTTGGTTTCCAAGGCGATGTATTCCGGGTCTGCCAACTCACTCAACTTGATTTTGGTAATCGGATACTTTTTGAAAGCATCGAAAACAAAGGGAATCTCACCATCATACCAGATATCATCCTTTTCAGAGACAGTCTGAAGAGCGGCTGTATCTTCCTCCATTTCGGTAACTTCCACTGAAGAGGGTTCTTCCTCTTCCATCTTTTGAGACGGTTGCTGATTGGCACATCCTCCACAAGTCAAGAGGAATGCACAGAGACAAATAGTGTGAATCTTTTTCATTGATCTTGTCTTTTATACATTAATATTTATTCTTTACTTCTATATAACAGCCCAAAGTAGACTGTCATGCTGACCATACCTTATGTAATTAAAGATGTTCTCGATGAGCGAAGGCGAATAACTCGTTTCTGCATCTCAAAGCGAGCCTGTACTTACCCCTCCCTTTTACTCGGTGAGATCCTGAAACGAGTTAACTTTTGTTCAATTTGCTCACGCTCTGCATAGCCAAACAAGCTTGGCTCTGCTCTCGCTTAACCGCAAATTTCAGGATGACTTTGGGAGGTACTTGTTATTTCTACCCCCATTTTGGGGAAGTCAATTCAATACTTATGTCGTATTCCATTCATTACTTATGTTGTCCTTATGGGTTAACTAAAGACAAAAAATAAAACCTAATATGGCAACATTGATTTATGACATCTTATTAACTGATAAAATTATAGCACCTATGTTGCCAATATTTACTACATCTATTCTTTCTTGAATTTCATAATCATTAAAACAGGATTATCTCCTTCGTCCAAATTATCTGCGATTTCTTTTAGCTTGCCACTCAACCTTCCGTCTTCATTCGCTTTTATTAACCCCAAAGCGCCTAATGCTTGTATGCTTAAATCCGTAGGGATGTTTGCATCACAAATGCGACCAGACAAGTCTAAATCTACTTCATGGTTGATACAATCCTTGTTCTTTAGCATATTTTTTAACCAATAAATTTGATTACTATTTTTATCTATCATATACATGTCTACTGGATACTCTTCGCTTCTTTCCACAGCATACATGAAGTAATAGTTGGGAGTGTTCTTAATAGGTAATAAAAACTTGGGAACCTCCATAGACAAAACAGGAGGAGTTCTAACGCCAATCGGTTCCTTTTTCATTTCTGAGGTCAATAGCCACGTAGTATCAGAAGCAAAGGCAGACAATATATAACCGTCATTATCTTTGATGAACATGTTTGTTGCCATATTATATCTTAAATTACCTTTATTGAAAGCAAGTCCAAAATTAGGGTTATCACCAAATGTAAATACTTCAAGCGTTTTCCCGTCCTTTCTTGAACGTCGAGTATAGGTGTTTTCAGCATTGTATTCTATCAATTCATCATTTCCACACAAGAAAAAGCGATAAGGGCGTTGTTTCCCTTCTGCGATAAACTTTCGTATGAATTTTCCTTTATCGTCATATACATAGTATTTGCTACTCATCATGTCTAACACAAAAACCTCATTTTTCTCTTTATCGTAGGCAACACTTGATAATGCACGGTATTCTTCTGGTCCATTGCCTTTTCTATGGAAAGAATATAAAGCTTTACCAGATTTACGGTCGTGAAAAAGAACACCGCTTTTATCGTTGGCTGCCATGATAATGTCATCATCAACATAGTTTATTTCTCTTCCCAACCATAACATGGAATCGTTTGTTTCAATAGGCAAATACTCAACGTCGGCAATATCTTGAATGTATATATCCTTAGCTGGATATTCTTTTCTTATATCAAACTCCCAGAATTTGAATTCATTTTTTTCGCTGCTTTCACTTGGCTTCACTTCCGATTCTGAAATTTCTTGCTCAGCTTTTTGATTCTGATTGTTGTTCACGCAACTCATTGCGAACAAACACAATTGTAAAATAAAGATGTAACCTTTCATTGATGTTGTAATTTATAATTTAATGTTTTTGTCATTACTGTTGGAGAAGTACACTCAATACTTGCTGTTGTCTTTCAGAGTTTATTTTTTAAATTTTGCCATCATCAATACCGGATTATCATCCTCGTTCAATGTCGACGCAATTTCTTTTAATTTCCCGTTTAATCTTTGTTCTTTCAGAAGTTTAATCAGCGTACTGGCTTTGAAAGTACGTGTCACACCACTCTCATGCAAATCTTTCCCATAGCAGTCCCAACTTAAATCCTTTTTTGTTACCACATCGGACATTTGAATTTTGGCCTCACTAATGGAGGAACTTTTCCTATCTAAGAAAAAGAACTTCGAATCCAGTTCAGTAGGTGCATTTTTGATGTTCTTCTCATCAACCTCCATTTTGACGATGTTAAAGAAACTGTAATTGCTGCTATATGCACAAAATGAGGACAAGTCTTTCTGCCCAAGATTTTTACGGACTCCAATAGGAATCAATTTATGATCCGTGTATTTATAAATGGTGTCCAGTGCAAAATCGGAAATGACAACACCGTCATCCGTCTTTATCATTGGATCAATATCTATTGAGAAAGACATAAATTTATCTCCATCTGAAGTCATTACACGGTTGGATTTCCTGTTCTCAATTATTAAAGGTAAGGGAGAAACCTGCCCATTTCCTTTGTTTATCAACGAATAGGGCTGCTTATTAGCATTTTCACTTTCCATATTATAATTGTCGTACGCAATCAAGTGATTCTCGTCATAATTGTAAAGAATTGACGGCCATATCTTCTGATCCAGTTTAGATTCCCGAATAAACTCGCCATCAAATGAATAGGCAAGTATCCTGTATTTCAGCGGATAGTCACAGATGTAAATTTCTTCTTTCTGGAAATCGACAGCAAAATTCTGTATTGAAGAATATTCTTGCGGACCAGGCCCTTCCTTGTTGATAGAATTTATAAAATGTCCGTCTTTATCAAAAATGAATATCGTGTTTTGTACCAGATCGCATATAACAATCTTGTCATCAGAAGTGGCCATTTTATGAATGCCCTGAATAAGGGACTGGTCTGTTGTTTCCAACGGCACATACCTGACTTCTGCGATATCCTCAAGATTGATTGTTTTCTCGGGATAATCTTTTGCAACATCCAGTTCCCAAAAAATCGCATTCTGCGCTTCGCTGCTTTCACTTGGCTTCGCTTCCGATATTGAAGCTTCTTGCGCAGCTGTTTCATTCTGATTGTTGTTCATGCAACTCATGGCGAACAAACAACCTAAAAAAATCTTTTTCATAAGTACAATTATTTTAAAAATTAACGATGCAAAGGTATGCTATTTATGTTTATGCCGGCGAAAAAGTTGATGCACAAGAATAAAGGTTATAGATGCCTGTAAACGAGGTTTTTGCGAATAATGTGTACATTTATTCTCATGTACATTAACCTTTTGAGGTACCATCTTGGATTTGACAAGGGAATTGTTCATCACGTATTGCGAGAGGATACTCCTTGTTTTGCTCAGACAGGCCATAGGAAGACCTTTAACTGAGTATTTCCCGTTAGATTGTACATCGATAAAATTGTGAATTTAATTGTATATCTGCAAATTAAGTCTATATAGATGTACATCACTTTTATTTGCCCACACCAATGAACTTCCGTAATTTTGCATACAAATTCGTGGAAGTCTATTGACATAGACCAAGGAAGTTTTTCAAGAAGATCAAAACAGATGCTAATTTTTTTCCTTACATTTGCGAACGTTAAAGTAACATTTACATCATTTCAATTGGACTGTATTGCATGAAACAGATTTTTCTTTTCCTCATTCTCCTCATAGCCGCTTGCACGCCTGCGGACAGAAACAAGGTATGGCTGCAAGAAGCCGAGCGGCATTACAGCCAGGGGAATATGGACAGTACCCAGAGTTGCCTGTACAAAGTGAATGAGGATAAACTGACGGGTGAGGACAAATACACGTTTTGCCGGGTAAAATCGAGTTGCTCGTTGGCCAGCACTCCGGCCGAGGTGGAACTGCTGTATGAGACAGTACGGTATTATGAACAGAAAAAGGATTCGACACACCTGAAGGCGATGCGAATGATTTTGACGCAGAACTTTATGTTTGGGCGTGAATACGGGCGTGTAGATTCGTTATTGGCGGTGATGCACAACGAATTTCTCCAACACAACGATTCGGATGGGATACAATGGGCGTATGCCATCAAGTGTAATATGTTCAGCCATCAGAACAAAGTGGATTCGGCCCTGGCCTATATGGACAAGCGCATGGCTTTGCAAACAAGGGGAGAGGCGATACGCAACCTGCTCTGTAAAAAAGCGGATTTCCTGATAAAGGTCAAGCGGTATGACGAGGCGGAACAGCATCTGGATTCGCTCAGGGCCATGGCGGAAAACACAACGGATGTTGATTACTTGAACTATCTGACGGAACGCTATCGCCAACTTTATCATGAACAGGCGCGTTATGACAAACTGATGGAGCTGCTCCAGGCGTCGCGGCAATATATGCGCAGAAAGGATGTGCCCGCACATAATATGTACAAGGCACAGCTGTACGACCTGAAGCACCAAGAGGATTCGGCCAGATACTATTACCACTTGGTGGCCCAGTCGGAAAACTTGTTTCTGGCCACCGAGGCAATGCATCATCTGTCGAGACACTATCTGACATTGGGCGATGCGGAAAAGGCTTACCAGTATCATCAGGATGTGGCGGGATACGTCAATCAGGTGTACATGTCATACCGTGGCCAAGCAAGGGAAAACGCCTTCAATGAGCTGAAACTGACCACCGAGATAGATGCTTTGAAAATCAGCCGCCAACAGCAGGTGATTGTGATTGTCTCCCTGTTGTTCCTGTTGTTCATTGCTGGTGCCGGCATGGCATTCTTTGTACAGACGAAGAAGAAAAGGGATTTGATGCTGAGACAGGTGCAGATGGAGCAGGAAAACCAGTTGCTGCGCCAGGCAGAGGAACTGGCCTTGCTGCGCGAGAAGTCTGGCCTGTTGCGTGAAGAACTGATCAGAAAGATGGCGGTATTCCAGAAGTTGCCCTCGCTGAACGAGAATTTAGCGCAAAATGACAAGGCCATCGCCATCACCGAAAGGGAATGGAGGGAAATACGCCGTTTGATGGATACGGAGTATGAGCAGTTTACCATGCGCCTGCTCAAGGCTGTGCCTGGCATGAACATCAATGACATCAATTTTTGTTGCCTGCTGAAAATCAATGTCAGCATGCAGGACTTGGCTAACGTGTATTGTATCAACAAGGCTTCCATCAGCCGGCGCAAGCAGAGAATTAAGGAAAAGATTGGCCCGGAACTGTTGCAAGGCCAGACATTGGACGATTTCTTACAAAGGTTTTGACGATGAGAAACATGATTTTGTCGGTTGTTCTGCTTGTGGGCATAACGGCTTGCGGACGACAGGAAAAGGAACATGCGGCAACTGCCATAGCGCAATTGCCGGTGGTGGCGGAACGTGTGGTGGTGGATGGCGACACAGTGGTTGTGTGCCATCCAGAAAGATTGACAGACAGCATAGAACTGCCGCTGAGCCATTTTGTGGAGAATCTGGAAATAATCCCATTGGAGCGCAAAGATGAAGCTTATGTAAGAAGTTCCAGCGTGCGTGTCTCAGAGAATTACATCCTTGTACACAGCAGCCGCAACATGCCCTTCAGGCTGTTTACCCGCCAAGGGAAGTTTGTCTGCAACATCGGCTCTTCCGGCAATGGACGTGGGAATTATGGCCAGGTCTCAGACTTTCAGTTGGATGAGAAACATAACCGCATCTATATTATGCCATGGACAACAAAACAACTGATTGTCTATGACCTGCAAGGGCAGTTTCAGGGCTTCATCCCGCTGAATGCTCCCGACGAGCAACCCTGGGATTTGCCAAAATCGGTTTTCCGCGTGGATGGAAACCGCAAGGAGATTACCATAGCCACCTTGCCCTGGAAGGTTAATCCCCGAGTGGCGTGGGTACAGGATTTTGAGGGGAATATACGGCAAGAATTCCCTTACAAGGGTTCGCGGACAGAGATGGACTATAGTCCGGAAATCTATCATAGGCATAATACGGGAACCTTCGACCTCTCCTTTTTAATTTTTAGGTCTCAAAAGAATGATTCGCTTTACCGTTGTTCCCCCACGGACAAGTCCCTGCATCCTGTCTTCACGTTTGATGTGCCGGGGAACAAGGTTTTTCCAAACGAATGCTTTGAATATCCAACATGCTTCGTGGGGACCATTATCGGAAGGATGGAACAGGATGGTTTCGTAACCTTTGAAAGCCGTGACCACCTGGACTTCTTCGTGGACAAGCGCACGCTGCGGGGCGGAAAGTACCGGATGTATAATGATTTCCTTGGCCACACTGATGTGTATTGGTTTCAGCATGCGCGTAACGGATACTATTGCCGTAATGTATCACCCTCCGACCTGAAGGAAGAATTGCAGGAAGCGCTACGCAGAAACGACCTCTCCCCGGACATGCGCAAAAAACTCTCCGCCTTGGAAAAAAGCATAGACACAGACAGGGATAACAACTATTTAATGTTGGGAAAACTCAAACAACAATAAGATTTCTGCCCCTCTGCGCAGCCCCGTTTTTTACATCACGATGTAAATGGATTTACTCTTCTATGTAAACGCACTTACATCACTATGTAAACGGATTTACGCTTAAAGGTAAATCTATTTACAATTCCATATAAGGGATGTGTAAACGTATCACGTTGCATATTAGCACTTAATACATCATTTGTTTTGGCGTGCAACTGGTATTCTTTGACGAATAGGATGTGTTAGCAAGGGACTAAGAATAGAATGCATCCCTTTCACTCATAAACGACAATAGTTCCACTTTTCTATTGTGCAAGGGTTTGCGTATCAGTTTACTTACACTACAATACCAATAAGCTGACACCTCAGTACCAACTGGCTGGTACTGCAGTACCATTTATTATGTACCAAAGTTGGTACTGCAATGCTTTGGCTTACCCTGGACAAATCATGGTCATGAATATAGAGACACTCCTTGTCTTATAGAAGTTTATCTTTTGTAAAATCTTTTTACTTTATCTTTTGACGTTTTTCGGGTACATAGAAAGAGGAAAAATGGAAGATCAAGCATTAAAATGCCAATACACCCCTAATACAGGGTTTCTAGTTGGGGAAAAATAATTTTCCAACTGGAAACATATTTTTTTCCAACTGGGCACTTTTTTCCGCCCAACTGGAATTGTCCCGCTTCTATAGCCGCAGAAGCTCTTAAAACAGTACTCTCGTTTTGTAAAAGATTTTCATCCGCAGCTATCCGTAAGAAAAAGGTGGTTATAAATTCCTAATTTTCCACATATAGCAAACCGCCCCGTTCACAAACAATGAACGGGGCGGTTTGCCATGCTTGCAAAAATGATTGGGCAGTTTACTTCATATCCTTGGGCAGCGTCATATCCTGCTCTATGCCTTTGTCAAAGACACGCACATAGGTGCGGAAGGATGTCTGTCCCTGGGTCAGTTCTATCATTCGGCAGCCGCTTCCCTCCAGATTGTTGTACACGGTGTTGCAACCGCTGTAACGGCCATAGATGAGATACTTGTCCTGCCACTTCATCACATAGTCGTTGTCGTGGTCGTGTCCAGAGAAAAGCGCCATCACATCGCCCATCTCCTGCATCTGCGAGAACATACCCGAGTTGATGAGTGAGGGACAGGGATTCTCCTGAAGATTTCCCTTGATCTTGCGCTTGCTGTCTGCCAATGCCGTCAGATGCTCAAACACGGGAATGTGCATGAAGGCCAATGCCGGAACGGGGGTTCCGCCATTCTCCCTGCGGAAATGCTGGCTCTGCTCGCGATACCACTGAATCTGGTCAAAGTGGAGATAGTCGTAAGCATTTATCTTGATGTCCTTGCTGCGGTTCATGGTGTCCAGCAGATAGAATATCCACTGCTTCTTTCCGTCGGTGGAAGAAAGGGTTATCACATCGTTTGAGGCGCCATGGATGCCCTTCTCGGGGGTGTTGATGCAATAGGGTTTTGAACGGAGGTAATTATAAACCTCCATGCGGCTCATGCCGAACTCTTCGTCGTGGTTGCCCAACGCCACGGCAAAGGGAATCTTGCGCTCAATGATGGGAGCGAAGAGTTCGTCGAACGAACGTTCCGCCGGCTTGGCAAAAATGATGTCTCCAGTGTGGATTACCAGGTCGGGCTTTTCCGTATCAAGCATCTGTATCAGGTTGTCCATGGCGCGCTTTGAGCGAGCGTCACCGGCAATATAGTGCGTGTCCGTAATCTGCATGATACGGAACTTGCCCTGGGCATTGAAGGTAAAATTATGGAAGGAAGAACCCTGCGGAGTCTGCACTTGGGGCGCTTCCTTGGCAAAAGCGCCTGCCGATGCCGGGCACGCCGCAGCCGCAGCCGTCATGGCCATGCCCTGGATAAAATGTCTTCTGTTCATGATAAAACGATATATTTGATAATGTATTAGAATTTCGTGTCCTATCTATGTTTTACACCACACAAAGTTAACGATTTTTGGAAATAAAGACGCCCAGAAAAAGAGTTTTTTATCCCTTGCCGGCCCGATTCCGATATTTTTCAGTACTTTTGCAAGGTTTTACACACCGGAACAAACAGATATAGACGTGAAAACAGCATATTCAGACCATTATACCCATACCCTTCCCTGCGGAATGCGCATTGTCTGCGCCGCCGGGCCCACCGAAGTTGTCTACTGCGGACTGGCGGTAGATGCGGGAACCCGTGACGAGCTGGACACAGAAAGCGGCATGGCGCACTTTACCGAACATCTCAGCTTCAAGGGAACCCATCGCCGCAAGGCATGGCACATCATCAACCGCATGGAATCCGTAGGCGGAGACCTGAACGCCTTTACGGGCAAGGAAGAGACCGTGTACTACTGCACCTGCCTGAAACAGCATCTGCACCGCGCCATCGACATCCTTGCGGACATTGTACTGAACAGCACTTATCCACAACACGAGATGGACAAGGAAGTGGAAGTGGTGGCAAGCGAGATTGAAAGCTACAACGACTCGCCGGGCGAGCTGATATACGACGAGTTCGAGAACCTGATCTTCAACGGCCACCCCCTGGGCAGAAGCATTCTGGGCAATGCCGAACGCTTGCGCGAGTACACCACCGAAGACATTGTGCAATACGTGCGCCGACAGTATGTGCCGGCCAACATGGTGCTCTTTGTCTACGGACAGGCCGACCCAAAACAAGTGGTAAGGCTGGCGGAAAAAGCCCTGCGCAACCTGCCCACGGACAACGCCGTCCCTGTCCTTCCGCAGGAACGCACCGCACTTCCCGAATACCAAGCGCAGACAGAGACCAAACAGATGGACACCCATCAGGCACATGTCATGATGGGACGGCGTGCCTACGGCGCATCGCACCGTAACCACCTGGCCATGTTCGTGCTGAACCACATTCTGGGCGGACCGGGCATGAACAGCAGGCTCTCGCAATCGCTGCGCGAGAAGAACGGACTGGTCTATACGGTTGAGAGCACCCTCACCACCTATACGGACACCGGGGTGTGGGCAGTCTACTTCGGCTGCGACCCCAACAAGGTGGAACGCTGCCGCAAACTGGTGCTCAAGGAACTGACAAGGCTTGCACAGGCGCCACTCTCGCCCTCAGCCCTCCTGGCCGTAAAGAAACAGATAAAGGGCCAGATAGGCATCTCGTATGACAACTTCGAGAACGTGGCCATTGGCATGGGCAAGCGCTTTCTGCACTACAACAAGGTGCAGACCCGCGAGGAAATCAGCACACGCATAGACGCCCTTACGGCAGAAGACCTCTGGCAAACTGCACGCGAGATGTTCGTGCCCGAGGAACTGACAATGCTCATATATAAATAAATTTGGCCATTCAGCCAGTTTTTTGTATCTTTGTACACAAACAAAAACATTCATCCAGATGACACTGAGCGAACTGAAGCAGAAAGAACGGGCCACCGTGGTTGAAGTGGGAGGAAACGGTGCCCTGCGACAACACTTCCTGGACATGGGAATGATTCCCGGCGTGGAGGTGATGGTGGAAAAGCGTGCCCCCATGGGCGACCCCATAGAACTCCGTCTGCACGGGTTCGCACTCGCCATGCGCAGCGAAGACGCACAAAAAATCATCGTCTCTCCCCTGCGCCAACCCTCTCCATGCACTGCCCCGACAGAGAAACAAGACACGCAGGCCGAAAGCGGCATGCACGAAATTGAACACCCGGGACTGGGCGAGGAAGGCCGTTACCACGAAAAGCAGACCGCCCAGGAAAAGGGAGGCAAGAAGATGCCAAAGAAACAGCTCTCCTTTGCACTGGTGGGAAACCAAAACTGCGGCAAGACCACACTCTTCAACCAACTTACCGGCGCACGGCAACACGTGGGAAACTTTCCCGGCGTTACCGTGGAACGCAAGGACGGCACCATAAGGAACCATCCCGAAGCCACCGTAACGGACTTGCCCGGCATATATTCGCTCTCGCCCTACACCAATGAAGAGATCATCAGCCGCCGGCACATTCTGGAAAGCCATCCCGACGCGCTCATCAACATTGTGGACGCCACCAACATTGAACGCAACCTGTACCTGACCATGCAGCTCATGGAACTGGACATTCCCATGGTGTTGGCGCTGAACATGATGGACGAGATTGAGAGCAACGGCGGAACCGTCCGCATCAACGAGATGGAACGCATGCTGGGCATCCCCGTCATTCCCATCTCCGCCATCAAGGGCGAGGGAATTGACGAACTGGTAAAGCACGCCCTGCACATTGCACGCTACCAGGAAAAGCCCATGCGACAGGACTTCTGCCACGCCGAACACCACGGAGGAGCCGTACACCGCTGCCTGCATGCCATCATGCACCTTATTGAAGACCATGCCGCCCATGCCAACATCCCCCTGCGTTTTGCCGCCAGCAAACTGGCGGAAGGCGACGCCATGGTGAGCCAGGCACTCCGACTCGACACTAACGAACAGAAGACCGTGGCACACATTGTACGCCAGATGGAGGAAGAGCGCGGACTGGACTGCAGCGCCGCACTTGCCGACATGCGTTACAACTACATAGGCCGCCTTTGCCAACATACCATTGTAAAGCCGCGCGAGAGCAAGGAATACCGCCGCAGCAGACGCATTGACAGCGTGCTGACCGGAAAATGGACCGCGCTGCCCGCCTTTCTCATCATCATGGCAGGCGTGTTCTACATCACCTTCAACGGACTGGGCGCCTGGCTACAGGACCTCTGCCAGCAGGGCATTGACGCACTGACCGCCGCTACAGCTGCTACCCTGGAAGCGTGGAATATCGCTCCCGTGGTGCGTTCGCTCATCATAGACGGCATCTTCGGCGGTGTGGGCACCGTACTGGTGTTCCTGCCCATGATCATCACCCTGTTCTTCTTCCTCAGTATGTTGGAAGACAGCGGCTACATGGCCCGCATTGCCTTTGTCATGGACAAGCTGCTGCGCAAGGTGGGTCTCTCGGGCCGCAGCATCGTGCCGTTGCTCATCGGCTTCGGATGTTCCGTGCCCAGCGTAATGGCCAGCCGCATTCTGCCCAGCGAGCGCGACCGCCGACTCACCATCATGCTCATCCCCTTCATGTCCTGCACAGCCAAGATTCCCGTCTATGCTCTCTTTGCCGGCACCTTCTTCCCAGGACAAGCCGCTGTGGTCATGATGGGTATGTACCTCATCGGCATTGTGGTGGGCATACTCACCGCCATGGTGCTCCACCACACCCTTTTCAAGGGAAAACCCGTACCTTTCGTCATGGAACTGCCCAACTATCGCCTGCCCGCCGTATCCAACGTGATGCGTCTGCTCTGGGACAAGGCACGCGACTTTCTGCAACGCGCCTTCACGGTCATCTTCCTGGCTTCAATGGTCATCTGGTTCATGCAGACCTTCGACTTCCGCCTGCAAATGGTGGGCGAACATTCCGAACTCAGCATGCTGGCACAGCTGGCCGGTTTCGTCTCCCCCATCTTCGAACCGATGGGATTCGGCGACTGGCGCATCACCACCGCCCTGGTCAGCGGATTCCTTGCCAAGGAAGTTGTGGTCAGCACCTTGGGCAGCCTCATGGCAGGCACCTCGCTCAGCGCCGTCCTCACCGCCCCCGCCGCCCTGTCGCTGATGGTCTTCTGTCTGCTCTACACCCCCTGCGTAGCCACTATCAGCACCATACGCCGCGAGCTGGGCACCACATGGGCCGTAGTCATCATGTGCGCACAATGCCTCATAGCCTGGTGCTGTGCGGCATTGGCTGCCGTCATCCTCTGAAACCCTTTCCCCTATGAATCTGCAAAGCATCCTTCTCCTGGCTGTCATACTGGCCGTGGCAGCCGTCGCACTCTACTTCTGGCTACGGAGCTGCCGTGGCGGCAACGGCTGCTGCAACTGCAGCCACAGCAGCTGTCCCCACCACCCTAAACATTGAAGGGGATTCCGGTTTCCATTTGTTTTGCTGATTTTACGTAATTTTTTCCATTTCCGATGCAATGTTTTCAAAAGTTTTGCATTTATTAGACAAAAACCCGCATTTGCATTAACAATAAAATTGTGACAAGACTTATGAGAACCACCTTTAAAAAGATTTTCTGCCTTTTGGCATGCAGCATCGCCTCGTTCTGTTTTTCCTCTTGCGGAGAGGATGATGGGCCGGATCCCGATATTATCTGGGATTTCTATCCGATTGAGATTTACATTACCCTGACCGGCGAGAACGGTGAAGACCTGCTCAATCCCGAAACTCCAGGCAGCTATGCCGCTCTGGCCACCACAGCCACCTTCCGGGACAAGACCTATGCCAAGGACGAATTCAAGGAAGACGACATGCAGAAAACCCGCTTCTATATGCCCACAATGTATGGCATCCGTACATTTCTACGGCGTGACGGCCGTTATGCCCTGGTGTTCGGTGAACTGGATCAAACCATGATCTACAAAGACGAGAAACTGACCATAGACTGGGGAAACGGCACACAGGATGTCATCACCTTCTCATCACGCATAAAATGGAAAGGGGGCAAACCAGACAACATCAGTTCGTATAAACTGAACGGGAAAGAAGCCGCCAAGAATATCCCCCATCCCACCATAGACATCCGGAAATAATCTGTTGGCATGATTCTTTTTCGGAAAGACAGGGAGCAACAGATTCTGGACTTGTTCAAGAAAGGCGACAAATGCGCCATGGACAAGCTTTATCAGGAATACGCCGACCACATGGCCGGCGTTTGCGCCCGATATATTTCCGACGAAGACAACCTGAAAGATGTCCTACAGGAAAGCTTTATCAAGATATTCACACAAATCCATTTGTTCGACTACCGCGGAAAAGGTTCCCTAAAGGCTTGGGTCACCAGGATTGTGATAAACGAAGCCTTGATGGAACTGAGGAAAGACCGCACCTTCCTTGTCCCGCTTCAGGAAACGGAGGTGGCCGGCATCCCTGACACGGAGCCGGACACCGAGGGGCTTGACGCACAGACGCTGGTTTCACTTGTCCGCCAACTGCCGCCTGGCTATCGGGCGGTTTTCAACCTTTTTGTCATTGAGGAGAAAACCCACAAGGAGATTGCAGAAATCCTTCACATCCAGCCTGCAAGTTCGGCATCCCAACTGAGCAGGGCAAAACAAATGCTGACGAAAATGATTAAAGCACATCACCATAAAACAGGGAAAAGATGAGCAAGCAATGGAATAAAGACATACACGACCGGCTGAAAGACTTTCAGAAGAAAGCGCCCGAAGGTTTGCTGGACGACATAAAGTCGGAGATGCACCGCCGCGGACTTTCTCCTGTGCCCGCAGACGACAGTGCCGCCACCCGTCCGGGACGCCTTCTGCGTGCCGCAGCTGTGGCCGCCATCCTGCTCTTCGTTTCGTTCATCGGCTACCTGTGGAACGAATCGGCCCCCACGTATGTAACAGACATCCATCACCCCTCCGAGTCGCAAGACATCCGGCCTATGGTTCTTTCTGAGCCAAAACCGGCTGCCACCGGACTCATTGCGACCGTCACCCCCAAACCGGCAGCTCGGATTCCAAAACTGAATGTTTCGGCATCAGACATCCTGCCCATAGGACAAGAGGCGGCGGCTGAAAAAGAGAAACCGGAACAGACGGAAGCAAAAAAAGAATCGGCCCAGAATCTCGACAAAGGACTGCCGAAGGACAAAACACCAGACATTTCTGCCAGCCATACCGGCCCGGCCCACCACAAGCCAGATTGGAACGCGCCGTCTTCCCAAAAGAAAACGTCTTCATTCGCCATGGGCACTCATATCTCCGGAGTAGTTGCACAGATGTCCCTCCAAAGCGGTGAAAAACCTTTTATTGGCGCAGATATCCCCGACCAAACAAATCCCGATAAGCCGGATTCCACATCAAATGCAGGCCCAAAGGCAAGTGCCCATCCCAACTTCAGACCCCAGAAGAAAACGGTGAAGCACCATCAGCCCATCAAATTCGGCGTCTCCTTCCGATACAGTCTGAAACCCAGATGGAACATTCAGACCGGGCTTACATACAGCTATCTGGTATCCGAGTTTTCCGAGGAATACACACACCAAAGCGAACAGACCAAGCAGAAGCTACACTATATGGGCATTCCCGTACAGGTTGGCTATCAAGTATGGAAGAAGAAACGCTTCAACGGCTACATTGCCTTAGGCGGGCAGGCCGAAAAATTAGTCAGCGGAAAAGCGACAACCCTTTGCTGGCAAAACAATGACTACCGGCATTCGTACACCAAAAGCGTCAGCGACAAGCACCTCACGTTCTCTGCCCTGGCATCCATTGGCGCAGAATACCATCTTGGACACACAGTCAGCCTATATGCAGAACCCAGTGTCCATTATTATTTCAAAAATGGCAGCGGACTCGAAAACCACTACACCAAACAGCCTCTGAACTTCAATCTCACCATAGGACTCAGGTTCCATTGGGGGAAATAATCCTTACGGTCAGACGTGCGGAAGTCCGCTCCCGACTCGGGAGGGCTTTTTTACATTCCAAAAATGGTTTCCCAACCCGGGAAAGCATTTTTTAGGTTCAGGAAATCGTTTCCCAATCCGGGAAAGCATTTTTTGGGTTCAGGAAATGGCTTCCCAACCCGGGAGAGCATTTTTTACGTGTCGGAAGCCGCTCCCAACCCGGGAGAACACTTCCGACGCTCCGGAAAAGAGGTTTTCAGATGTCAAAGGTCTTTATTATCGGCTTCTGCAAAAAGTCTATTTAACCAGTAATTCGCATAGGCGATCCTGGAAAATTCGCGCCTCGTAGATGGCCATATCCTCGTGCAGAATGGCAAAGGCATACCAGTGTCCGTTCCGTCCCAAGCAATAACCGCTGAGGGAAGAGACGCCTTTGGCAGCGAGCGTACCGGTCTTGGCAAAAACGCGGCCATGGACTTTCTCGCTTTTCATTCTGCCGCTCAGTGTTCCCCTTCGGTTGGGAAGAGGAGATGGGAGCAATTCGTCAATGAAAACTTTCTGCATGACGGGATGGTCGTAAGCATAAGTGAGAAGTTGGGCCAAGAAACGCGAAGTAAAGCGGTTTGCCGGCGCCAGTCCGCTACCGTCATTCACGCTCAACATTTTTTTCTCTCCCGAGGGAATTTGCATTTCCTCGCGTAGAAATTTTTCCGTCAGCTCTTGAGTAGACCATCCGCCACCCGTCCATCGGTCATACGCATGGCCTATGTGATAATGCACCGCCTCGGCCAAAATGTTGTCGCTGTACATTAGAACCGGGAACAAAACGGAACGGAGCGAATGGGTTGTCCGAGCCAGAATTTCGCTCTGGGAACGAGCCAGAGAAAGGGCCAGGCGATACTCGGCCGGGTCCTCATCCTTGCTCAATCCTTGAAGCCAGGGATGTGCCAAAACCGGATTGGAATGGTAAGTGATGCCCTGAGCGGAAAGGGCATGCATGAACTCCCGACGGATACGGGGTGCGCCCTTCATGAGCAAGGGCACCTTGTTGTAGGATATATCCCACGGCGATGCGGTATGATGCTGGCGCAATGTGTCGGTACGGGCCAGATCGAACACGATGCTTCCTTCTATGTGGTTTATGCCTTTTCGGCACAAAGCCTGGACAAATTCATCAAAAGAGGGGAAGAACGGATCGTCGTCCATGGACACAATCAACGAACCATACAAGGTTCCTTTGCTTACCGAGCCATACATCAGCAGACTGCTGTCATAGGCATGATCGGGGCCCAAATGGTGCAACGCCACCGCCGCCGTAAGCAATTTGGTACAGGAAGCCGGTATCATGGGAACGGTGTCCCGGTGGCCGTAAACATCCTCTCGCGCAGTGATATCGTAAACATAGACTCCCAAACGAGATTTTTCTATACGCGGAGCAGTTTCTACATAATGTGCAAGGCGTTCCGTAAGAGCAGGATCCACATCGGCCGTGTCTTCGGGAGCGATGTACGGTTCTTCCACCGCCACGGTGTCCTCTTCGACAGAATCGCCAAAAGAAGGAGATACGGCATTCCACACCAGGCTACCCAAACTCAGGGCCAACATCCAGAAGAATACGGCACAACCGCGTCGTACATTCTTTTTCAGACGACGTTTTTTCTTTTTCCCAGTCTTCTTATATTTTCTATTATCTATCACTGATTCCTAATCCATTAAAAAAACATTACCTTAAGAGGCATAGCTGTGCATTCCGCCCAAAAGATAATTCACGCCCCAATATGTCATGGCAAGACAGGCCAACGCCACCAACGAATAAATGCGATAATTGCGTTGCGAGCGGAACCACGGCAAACTTTGTGCGTGCAAAGGGGCACTATACACCAGCAAGGTAATCAGCGCCCAGGTTTCCTTGGGGTCCCAACTCCAGTAAGAACCCCATGAGACATTGGCCCATACCGCCCCAAGAAAGATTCCCGCGGCCAGCAGGCAGACGGCGGCACGCAGCATCCTTCGGTCCACAACGGACAGCATCAGCATGGCATAACTGAGCATTATCACGCTGACATGGGCACTGAGCCAGGGAGAATGAAGCACTGGCATCAGGGGTGTGATGCCGGGATCCTTCTCGCCCAAATGGGCAACCAAAAGCAAGAAAGCCGCCGGCAAGAAAGCCGCCGTCTCTTGGCGAAGGCGTGAAGAAACGGTCCCCAAAGCCAAAACGCACAATACAGCAAAATGCAAGGTCTCGTATCCATTACTCAATGGTATTCTTCCTGCCGCATTCCATCTCAAGAAGAAGGCCACTCCCATAAAAAGCAGAAGGCACAATCTTCCCGCATTTATCGCCATGCCCAAGATGGCACGGTTCCTTGAATGTTGGTTCTGCAATACATAAGAACGGAGCAGACACCCCATAACCAGCAACCAGCAACCAATCATTCCCCACAAAGTCCAGTCCAGGCGGTTATAAAACAGCTCGGCCGCAATGCTTGCCTTTCCGCGGGGCCGCACTTCAGCAGGAAGGGGCAGTACAAGACGTTCCTGCACAAGCATCAGAGCCAGGCTGACTTTCTCAGCCAGATACGGGTCGTGCTCCACCCCCTTCAAGCGGGGAGGCATCACCGAATAATCCATAAAATCGTTGAGACAAGCATATCCGCTGTCCTTCTGTGCGATGACGGGTTCGTCCGCCCAATGCTCGGGATGCTGTTGCCAAGACAGAAGAACCTGTGTTGCAGTCAAGTCCTTATATGTACGCTTTCCGTAAAGTTTTTGCAGGAAATCCTTTGCCAATGTACCCAATGGAGCGGGCCTTCCTTGCCACAGCACTTGTTCATAGGCCTTCTGCTGTGCCTGTTCAAGGGGAACCACGAAAGAGGAATCTGCCGCCTGCAATGAGGAGGAGCAAAGGAAGAGGGGAAGCAAAACAGCAGCACTACGGGCCGCCTTTCCACGCTTCAGCAGAGAACTTCCCATTATCAGATAAACCACCATGGAAATTCCCAACAAAAGATAGCCGGCATACGTTACCCCAGTGCCCCAAGGATCGTAGTTGACCCGCAAAATGGTACCGTGTCCGTCTCGGTCATAACTGGACTGGTAAAATCTATATCCTTCAATGCGTGCAATACGGTTCATGGAGATGCGGTACTTCGTTCCACCCATTTCCACGTTGCTGATATAGTCCCGCGGTGTTTGCGTGCCGGGATAATATTGGATTCTAAAACTGTCGAGCCGGGCTTCAAAGGGCAAATGTCTCACCCTACTGTTGTCATCGGCATAAATGTCAGAAGTATCCCCCTCGCGCAAATGAAGATAACCCCGATGGGAAGTGATGGCAGTCAGGGCCGCTCCAGCCAGAATCATCAGTAAGGCAACATGCAGGGCAGCAAGCACAAAACGACGCCACAGGCGGCATCGGATGATGTGCCACAAACCCGTTGCCGCCAAAGCAAGCCACAACAAGCGGAACCACCATGTCCCATACACCCAGGCACGGCCATAGCCCATTCCTAAATTGGCCTCGACTACGGTAGCCAACGCCATTGCCAGGACAAGAGCCAAAACAAGTCCCCAAGACCAAATTGCCGATTTCTTCATTGTTTAATTTGACTTGATTGTATCAGAAATTCCGGAAAGAGGCGTTCTTTCGGGGAACCACTGCAACACACTCCATCTCGATGAGCCATGCCGGACGGCACACGGGAGCCAACGTGATGACGGTGGGAATTTGAGGGAAACGCTCGGCAAAAAGAGAACGAACCACTTCATAATCTGCCATATCACGCAGATAGACGATGATGTGCATCATGTCGTCCATAGATGCAGATGCCTCGCCAAGCAAAGCCTCCACATTGGCCCACATCCGCTTGGTCTGACCCACTATGTCTCCCGGATACACCACCTGACCCAAATGGTCTATGCTGGCGGTTCCCGATATGATGACATGGGCACGGTCTCCGTACTCCACCGCAGTTCCGCGCTCGAAGGTCACACCATATTCGTGGGTCGCATTAAGCCATTGAGGCGCATGCAGATAACGAACCTGAGCAGATTCGAATCCTTGGAGGGCATAGGCACCCAATTGTACCAATGCTTTTGTGTCTGCCGGTCTGCCACCAATGCCCGTGCTGGCGATATAATGGGTGTTTTCCGTCAGCCCATGACGAGTGAACCATTCCTTTCTTGCTTGTACCAATCCGGCATAATGGGTGTCCACATCGCGCACAAAGAACCAAGTACGGATGCAATTATCCGCCACATTCGCACCAAACTGCGAAAGCGATTCCTCATAGCCGTCCAGCAATACGGTGGTCTGCACAGCGCTGTCGCCTTCCGGATGCTGCATTCCCATGCGCCACAAGTGGGTATAGCCGTTGCTTTGACAGACAGTCGTTCCATGTTCCTGAACGATTTCCATCCCTCGCGTCAGATAAAGCCAGAGCGCCACCTTACTTCCGTCAAGCGGCGGTTGCTGGATAACGCTTACGGCATCAGTCTGCTTTAAAGTCATTTCCCGGTACTGATTGGCACTGTCAGAAAGGAAGTAGCGGCGTGCCACACACTTGACGCCCTTCCATTCCTGCATTCCCATCAACAGGGACTCGGCTTGGTGCAGACGCTCCATCTGCTCAGAAAAAAAGCCACCGGCCTGCACATGCAACATCACATGCCATTCCTCCACATTGCCTTCACCGCAAAAGGACGAAATCTGAGCCGTTACCTCTATTTCCTGAAATATCTTTTTGTCGTATCTAATCATTTTTTTGTCATTTGGCTGCAAAGATACTATTTTTTATCCAACATTCTTGTGCAGCCCAAGCTTTTTTGCTGTTTTGTCTGCTGACGTTACAATCTGAAATCCGTCGGGACATAATTTTCCGTACTACGGCAGGCAGCGGCAGAAAAGGCTGTGGCAGTTTCCAGCAGACGCAGCCATCCGTCCTTTTCAAGCGCGGGTAACTGCTCGCGCAAAACACCCTGCCATATCATTGCACAGGCCATTCCGGCATTGAAATTGTCACCGGCTCCCACCGTACTTACCACGTCATGAATGGGCGTTACCGGATATTTGTAGATACCGCCGGGAGTACATACTGTTATATCCTCTGCGCCAGAGGTACAAATGAACAGCTGGCAATGCTGCGATACATGGTTTCTGTAGATTTCCTCTGCATTGCGCATTCCATACATCACCTCAAAATCATCGGCACTGCCGCGCACAATGGTACTCTGCTTCATATTCTGCTCAATGACGGGCAGCAGGACTGGCAGTTCATGGGCATGACCACGACGGAAATTCAAATCATAATAAAGGATGGCTCCTGACCGCACCGCCTCATCCATCACCGCTTCCACAAAAGGGTGCATGGGCTGACAGCAGGCATAATAAGAGCCAAAGAGCAACACATCGTCCGGAGCGAATGCGGGATGGCTCTTTTCGCCAGGGCACTTGACCGAGGGCTTGTAGAAAGAATAATGGGCATCGCCAGCCTCATCAAGGAACGCCAGGCTGACGGCACTCTTTTCCTCCGTCTGCTCGAAGTACTGCGTGCTGACACCGTTGGCATGCATGAAATCCACAATCATCTGCCCCACCTCGTCGGCTCCAGTACTGCCGATGAAATGGCAGGGTACGCCCACTCTTCCCGTGCTGATGATGGCATTAAAACTGCTACCTCCGGGCACGGCCGCAACGGGCTGCCGGTTCTTGAAAAGAATGTCAAGGATGGTCTCCCCCATCCCAATGACTTTGCGCATATTTGAGTCCTTTTTCATTTGTTCTCGTTTTTTGCTTCCGCCAAGAAAGCCTTTATCTCCTCCAGACGTCTGACACCCATTTCGCGTCCCAAGGCATAGATACGCCTCATTTTCTTCTCGTTCTGTTCCGTACGGCCAATGGGCAAAGGTTCGGGCGGATAAATAAGCAGGATATTCCCCTCGCGCTCCTGCTGTTCAAGATAATCCAACTGCTCGTTATACATGATATGCCGACGAGACATGGCACGCACAATGGCCGGATAACGGCGGGTAAAAAGGTGGAACGCCGGCATCAGTTTGGTGCGCTTTTTCTTGAAGCCCTTGGGCTGTGTAAGGATGACGATGTTACGTCCGTAACCCTTTTCTTGCAAGAAGCGTAAAGGGATGGAGTCAGCGATTCCGCCATCCAACAATGTCCGACCGTCCACCTGAACCGGTGTGGAGACAATGGGCATCGAAGCAGACGCTCTAAGCCATTCCATTCCATTGTAATCGGCCTTGTCTAAAAGTTTGTACACGGGTTTTCCCGTAAACACATCGGTACAGACGATATAGAACTCCATTGGGTTCGCCGCAAACGTTTCTGCATCAAACACATCCAACTGGGTGGGCATGATGTGGTAACTGAATTCCGCGCTCACCAGATTTCCGTCCTTTAACAAAGTGCGCCATCCCATGTAACGGGAGTCGCCGATGAAGCGCAGATTGTAGCGCAAGGAACGCCCCGGCTGGCGCGACTTGAAATTGCAGCCGAAAGTGGCTCCAGCAGACACGCCCACCATTCCGTCAAACGTTATGTCTTCTTCCATCATAACGTCCAGTATTCCCGCCGTAAACAACGCACGCATACCGCCGCCCTCCAAAATCAGTCCGTTCTTCGTCATATCTTTTTTATTTTGCATGCAAAGATAGGCTTTTTTCAGTTAAGAATCAGGGAGAAATGCGAAAAAATAACTACCTTTGCACCCAATATGAAGACTTTTGCAGAATTAGGCTTGTGCGAAGAATTGTTGCAAGCCATTGAAGAGCAGGGGTACGAACACCCCATGCCTGTTCAGGAAGAGGTGATTCCCTGGTTACTATCCCAAGACACCCCCAACGTTGATTTGATTGCATTGGCACAGACCGGAACCGGAAAGACCGCAGCATACGGACTTCCCGTACTGGAAAAGCTGCGCTCGGTGGAAGCCCGCGGACCAAAGGCGCTTATTCTCAGTCCTACCCGTGAGCTTTGCCTGCAGATTGCCGATGACCTCGAAGGTTTCTCCAAGCACATGCCCTCGCTGCGCATTCTGGCGGTCTATGGCGGTGCCAACATTGAGCCACAGATTCGTGCTTTGAAGGCAGGAGTGGACATCATTGTAGCCACACCGGGCCGACTGCTCGACCTAATGAAACGTGGCGTGGCACAGCTTTCCAACATCAGCCATGTGGTCTTGGACGAGGCGGACGAAATGCTCAGCATGGGATTCCAGGAGGATCTGGACGCAATCCTTGAGGGCGTTCCCCAGGAGCGCAGCACATTGCTTTTCAGCGCCACCATGAGCAAGGAAATCGAACGCATTGCCAAAAACTACCTGCACAGCCCGCACACCATCCAAGTGGGAAGCAGAAATGAAGGAGCCGAAAGCGTAAACCACATCTATTATATGGTTCACGCCAAAGACAAATACCTGGCCTTGAAGCGAATTGTGGACTTCTATCCCCGCATCTACGCCATCATCTTCTGCCGCACCCGAATGGAGACACAGGAGGTGGCGGACAATCTGATACGCGACGGATACAACGCCGATGCCTTGCATGGCGAACTAAGCCAGCAACAGCGCGACCTCACCATGCAGAAGTTCCGCAAACACCGCACCCAACTGCTCATTGCCACCGATGTGGCGGCACGCGGACTGGACGTGAACGACCTGACCCACGTCATCAACTATGGCATGCCCGACGACACGGAAAGCTATACCCACCGCAGTGGACGTACAGGACGCGCCGGAAAAAAGGGAACCAGCATCTGCATTGTGCACGTAAAGGAGAAGAACAAGATAAAGCAGGTGGAGCGCATCATTCAGAAAGAGTTTGTCAAAGGTGTCCTGCCCGAGCCCAAAGACATCTGCGCCAAGCAACTCTATCATGTCATTGACGAGATTGAACGCGTGGAGATCGACGAGGAAGAAATCGCTCCCTTCCTGCCCGAAGTGGCAAAACGGTGGGAATGGCTGGACAAGGAAGATCTCATCAAGCGCGTGCTGAGCCGCGAGTTCGGACGCTTCCTGCAATACTATGCCAACGCACCCGAAATAGAGAACGTGACCCAGGCAAAGGGAAAAGACGGCAAGAAGGGAGGAAAGGCCGAGGGCGGACGCAAACGCGGAGACCGCACCGCAGAAGAAGGATATGTAAGGTTGTTCCTCAACGTGGGTAAGATTGACGGACAGTTCGCCCGTGAGATCATTGGCCTCATCAACAACAACGTGAAGGGCAACAAGGTGGAGATTGGCCGCATAGACTTGATGAAGAACTTCTCCTTTGTGGAAGTGGCCGAAGCGGATGCCGACCGCGTAGTCAAGGGTCTGAAGCACGGCGTAACTGTGAAGGGACGCAGCGTGGTGGCCGACTATGCCGACCGCGGCGAGAAGGGCAACGCCCCCTCAGCCCCCAAGGCACGCAAGAAGGACAGAGCCGAGAAACCCGCACAGGAAAAATCCTCCAAGAAGAAGCCCAGTCGCGAGGAAAGAGGATACACCAGTCCGCGCGGGAAAAAATACGCCAAGGAAGACTGGCTGGCGTTCCTCAACCCGGACATGAAGAAAAACAAGGGCGGCGATGAGGAAGGATGGGCAAGAAGAAAACCCAAGAAGAAATAAACCCAATAAAAACAACACACTACATCTTATGCAAATAAAGAAACTCCTTGCCGTCGCCCTACTGGCGGCTGGCAGCTTGCATCTGCACGCCGACGAAGGCATGTGGATGCTGAACCGTATAGACCAAAAGACGGCAGACATCATGAAAGAACTGGGTCTGACCCTGACACCCTCAGAACTGTACAACCCCGACGGCGTGAGCCTGAAAGATGCCGTGGTTGACTTCGGTGATTTCTGCTCCGGCGTTGTGGTCAGCCCCAACGGACTGGTGTTCACCAACCACCACTGCGGTTTCGGTGCCATCCAGGCACTTTCTACCCCCGAGGACGATATCCTGGCCAACGGATTCGTGGCCAAGAATTTGGAAGAGGAACGCCCTGCCGAGGGACTGTTCGTGCGTTTCCTGCAAAGCACCGAGGAATGTACCTCGCGCATCATGACCGCCCTGGACAGCATCTACCGCGCCAACCCCACCATCCCCGCAAGGGAAATCAACAACACCAAGACCGACTCAATCTGCAGTGCAGTAGAACGCGAATACAGCCGCGCCAACCCAGGCATGGACTGCATGGTAAGAAGCTACTACGGCGGCAATGCGTTCTATGTATCGAAGTATAAGACCTACCGCGACGTGCGTCTGGTCTTCACCGCCACACAGACGCTGGGTAAGTTCGGCGGCGACACGGACAACTGGATGTGGCCCCGCCAAACCTGCGACTTCAGCATGTTCCGCATCTATGCTGACAAGAACGGCGAGCCCGCAGAATACAGCAAGGACAACGTGCCCTTGAAGCCCAAGCGATATGCCAAAGTGAGCATTGACGGATACCGTCCCGGCGACTACTGCATGACCGTGGGCTATCCCGGCAGCACCAGCCGCTACCTCAGCTCGTGGGGAATCAGCGAACGCGTAAACGACCGCAACGTATCCACCATACAAGTACGTGGAAAGAAACAAGAAGTCTGGAAGAAATGGATGGACGCAGACCGAGCCACCGGAATCAAGTATGCCAGCAAATACGCCAGCAGCAGCAACTACTGGAAAAACTCCATCGGCATGAACAAGGCCATTGCCGACCTCAACGTCATCGGCCAGAAGCAGGCATTGGAAAAACGTTTGGCACAGTGGTTCAAGGGCGACAAGGAACTGACACGCCGCTTCGGTGAGATGTTCACACAACTGGAACAGGCTTATGCCAACCGCCGCGAGGCTGTACATGCCAGCGGTTATTACAACGAGACCTTCATGCGCGGCATAGAGATCTACCGCATAGCCAGCATGCTGAGCCGCATATCACAGGATGCCGGAAAGGACCAGATTGAATCCACCCGCGAGGCAGTACAGCGATTCTTTAAAGACTATGACGCACGCTTGGACCAGGAAACCATGGGTGTGCTGCTGGAGAACTACCGCCAACAGGTTGCGGCCAAGTTCCTGCCCGAGTGCTACGACATCATAGACAAAGAATTCGGCGGCGACTGCAAGGCCTACACACGCCACCTCTTCGAGAAGACCATCTGTAAGGACGCCTCTTGCCTGGACCGTCTGCTGGCAGACAGCAGCCTACGCGAAACAGACCCCGCCTTCAAACTGTGCAAGATTATCCCCAACAAGCTCATGCAGATACAGCAGAGCATGCGCGAGGAGGGACGCATCATCACCTTTAACGAACACCTGCTCACACAGGCACTGTTGGAGATGGATCAGGAAAACCCGCACTACAGCGACGCCAATTTCACCATGCGCCTGAGCTACGGTTTCATCCAGGACTACACTGCGGGTGGCAAGAAGTTCGACTACTTCACCAACGCACAGAGCCTGCTGGACAAGGCCGCCAAGCAGAAGGAAATTGAGGACTACAAGTTGGAAGACGACATCGTGGCCCTGATGCAAAAGGGCGAATGGGGACGATATGCCGACAAGCATACCGGAGAGATGCAGCTCTGCTTCATCAGCAACAACGATATCACCGGCGGAAACTCCGGCAGCCCCATGTTCAACGGACGCGGCGAACTCATCGGACTGGCCTTCGACGGCAACTGGGAGGCTATGAGTGGCGACATCAGTTTCAACAGCGACCTTCAGCGCTGCATCGGCGTGGATATCCGCTTTGTTCTGTTCCTCATAGAGAAATGGGGACACGCACCCCACCTTATCCGCGAAATGGGACTTTGAGCTGTGAGTTGTGAGCGATGAGCAATGAGCAATGAGCGGTGAGCGATGATCGAATCCTCCAATCGTCATCCTGAACTCGTTTCAGGATCTCACCGAGGACAGGTACAAGCAAAGGCTCGCTGTCGTTATGATGAGCCGTGAGCGAAAAGCCGTCTGGAAGACGGGAAAATGAATAGCCGCGGGCTTTCAAGCCCGTGGAAATATGACAAGAACACAAACTGGCGTCTGGAAGACGAGGAACGGCAACCCCACACCACCGATTCGCGTCCTCCAGACGCCATTCTTTTATACCCATTAAACACCCGAGGCCCCAAAACCACGTCTTCCAGACATCTTTATGATCCAAGGCAACCACTCTCCCACGGCCTACAACGCCCGCCACGCCTTGTTCCTTCCATTGGATAAAAAACTTTTTACAAACGGGAGGAATTTGGGAATTCCAGTTAGGAAGTTGGAAACGCCCAGTTGCGAAAAAATAACTTCCCAACTGGAAAAATATTTTTTTTCAACTGAGAAATTATTTTTTTCCAGTTGGGCTATTTTAGCCATTCATTTATGTGCCTTTTTGAACTGTTTTAAATGATTTTTGTTCATTTTGACACCTATGTATGCTGGAAGGGAAAAGGTAAAAATGTTTGACAGTGAGCGATGAGCATTGAGTAATGAGCAATGAGCAATGAGGGAGTAGGGACGTCTGCGTGCAGCGTCCGAAGAGAGTACATTGGGTTATAATTTGTCACGGCGAAGATGTCATTCGCTGTTTCTGGGTATAAGGGTCTGTGATCCGAGAGCATAGGCGGGGATTGCAAATCCCCACCTCTACACCATCGGATGGCATATCCGATGGAACGAAAAACATGTTCTTATGTTCTTCTGTCTAATCCAAAAACTCACTGCTCAAAATTCTTCGGTCATCAGCGTGCCATTGGCTTCATTTGTCAAAAAAAAGAAAAGGAGATTTTGAAGTAGTAACAGAAAATACAAGAAAACGTATCCTACTCAAATTCAATTGGATATAAAAAAGTAAAAAGTACTACTGGAAACATACAAAAAAAGACTTAAGTGTTTCTTGAGTTTTTCTTAAGTCTTTCCGAAGTAACACTTAAGTGATTTTGCAGAAACACTTAAGTGTTACTTTTTGCTATTTTTTGTGTAAAGTTTTTTTATGTTCTCTCAAAAGGAGAAGGCCCTCCTTACCGGAGAGCCTTCTCTATTGAAAGTAAGCAACTATCAGATTACTTAACCATAACCTTCACACCATTCAGAATGTAGATGCCGCGGCCCAGACCCTTCAGGTCGTTCAGGGTTGCGTTCTTCTTCACCTGACGTCCGCTCAGGTCATATACGGTACCACTCTTGGCCACGTTTTCCAGTGCATTCTGGATGCCGTCCATAATAGTGGGAGTACCATCAATCTTGATTACCAAGTCGTAGGTACCAGCGGGATCAGCCTGAGTGTAACCAAACTTCAAATAAGCACTATTGCGGCCTACTGAGCGGTTTGTAACAGAACTAAATGAACCGTCTTCGTTCTCCACAACCTTGTCTTCAGCTGTAGCGGCAGTATTCTTGTCAAATACCACTACACCCTTGGCTACGGTCATGGCTTCGTATGTACCAATCAAACCGTTGATGCTGTCAGCCTTTGCCGCAAATCCGTCGCCAATCTGCTGGAACTCGAAGGTTTCAGAAAGATCTTCCTCGCTTTCCACATAGTCTTCGGG
>JAFNXL010000017.1 GCA_017379075.1 Bacteroidaceae bacterium | reverse complement strand
CGCCTGATTGCCACCACCGAGACACCTTTGGCACAAATGGGCGACTTCGCTTTCCTGGAAGTGGCCTGGGTGAACAACTTCGGCGCCTTCCTCCATTGGGGACCCATGAAGGATCTTTTCGTTCCTTTCCGCGAACAAAAGATAAAGATGATGAAGGGAGAGAGCTACATTGTCCACGTCCACATGGACGAGCAGAGCTACCGCCTCATGGCCAGCGCCAAGGTGGAGCGCTATCTTTGCCAGGACTTCCCTCCTTACAGACCGGGCAACGAGGTGGACATCCTCATCTGGTACAAGACAGACATCGGCGTAAAGGTCATCGTCAACAACAAGTTCGGCGGCATGCTCTTCGACACGCAGATCTTCAAGGAACTGCACGTTGGCGACCGCATGAAGGCATATATCAAAAGAATACGCCCCGACGGCAAGATTGACCTTACCCTGCAAAAGAAAGGCAAGGCCGGAGTGAGAGACTTTGCTGACATCCTCCAGGAATATATGGAAGAGCACGGCGGAATATGCACGTTGTGCGACAAGAGCCCTGCCGATGAGATTTACCAGACTTTCGGTGTCAGCAAGAAAATCTTCAAAAAAGGCATCGGCGACCTCTACAAACGCCGTCTCATTGAGATTGGAGAAAACTGTCTGATTCTGATTCGGGCATTGGATTAGAAACGCCACCTCACAGCAAGGTACGCCGTACCGGATGTGCTGTGCTTGGGGCTGCAATACACCTCCCCGATAACCCCGGCCGAAAGTCGGCCGTATACCTTATAAAACAATCTTGTCTGGGAGTAAACATCCAACGGCGAATCCATTTTAGTGGTTTTCCACACATCGGTATAATGCTCAAGGATAAAGTGCTTCCAGTCCCACCCTCCAACAACAGAGAACTGGCCTCCCACACCTTGCCTTTGTTTCCACATCAATAGCGGTTCAAGGGCAAGGTAGCCATATTTCGTGTAAAAGCAATAGGCACCGCCCAAATATCCCGTACCCTCATAAAAGGCATTCGCCGCCACAGCCCTGTATTCCGCGTGAATGAACACCGGGCTTTCCCAGAATTTCTGTTCCCAAAAGAACTGCCCATACGCCTCGGGAGCCTGGCCGCTAAAACCCGCTATTTCTACGTATGCATAACCCACATGCCTCTTGCCCAACGCCGTGGTTTCCGACGTAATCTTTCCACTATTGTCCCACGGAGCATACAAACAAGACAGATTGGACGTGATGTCGCTCTTCTCCTGGGCAGTGGAAGAAAAACATACGGAAAGAAGTATGACAAAAAGAAGGTACGTTCTCAAGTGATCTTTAAGTTTTAAAAAAGGTGTGCCTTTTTGATTGACACACCTTTTAATATTATTCTTTTAGCCCCTGGCGATGCACCGTCACCACATGCATGCGGTAGAGCAATGTGCTGTATGCCGGAATGGTGCTCGATTCCTTGGCGGCATAAGCCATCTTCTGGGGAATGTACACCAGCCAGTCGTCACCTTCCACCATATACTGGAGAGCGGTGGAGAAACCGTCAATGGTTCCCGAAACCGACATCTTCTGCGGAGTGGCGGTTACAGGATTGTAGGTTCCGTAATAAGACTGGGCAAAGATGGGCTGCATCAATTCCAGGTCGCCGTTTTCGTTCAGATATTCCGTCGGCATGGTCCAGCCGCGGAAGTTCAGGCTCACGCTGTCGGTAAACGCTGCAGAATACTGGCCTTGTCCGCGAGTGAGGATGTGCACGCAGATGGAATCTTCCAGAGTGGCTGCGGCATCGGCACCTTTCTTGTATGTCTTGATCATACGCCAGTCACAATGCTTCTCCCAATCCTCGCCGTAGCGGCTCTTGGCTGTACTGATGGCTGTGCGTGCCGAATCGGCTATGGTCTCGTACCACGCCGCATTGCGTTCCTGCCAGTTATAATAGGGATCCCAGATGTCATCATTCTCGCTACAAGAAGAAAGAAGCACCGGCCCAAGGACTGCACAGGAAAGAAGCGTGCGGAAAAGTGTCTTGTTCATCACTCTACAGATGTTTTTTCGTTTGACTCGTTCTTCGGATTAAAGCAGTTTCTTCAGTACGCTGGTGATGCTTACCTGATCCTCAATGATGCCACGCAGGTCTGCAATGGGCACACGCTTCTGCTCCATTGTGTCGCGGTAACGCAGGGTCACGCAGTTGTCCTTCAGGGTGTCGTGGTCCACGGTTACGCAGAAAGGAGTACCGATGGCATCCTGACGGCGGTAACGCTTGCCGATAGAATCCTTCTCGTCATATTTGCAGTTGAAGTGGAAACGCAGGTCCTTGATGATTTCCTCTGCCTTCTCGGGCAGTCCGTCCTTCTTCACCAGAGGCATTACGGCCAGTTTCACGGGAGCCAGCGCGGCAGGCAGGTGAAGCACTGTGCGGGTTTCGCCGTTCTCCAGTTTTTCCTCTTCATAGCTGTGGCACATTACGCTCAGGAACATACGGTCCACGCCGATACTGGTCTCGATAACATACGGAGTGTAGCTTTCGTTTGTTTCGGGATCGAAATACTCAATCTTCTTGCCGCAATACTTGGCGTGCTGTGACAGGTCAAAGTTGGTACGGCTGTGAATACCTTCCACTTCCTTGAAACCGAAGGGAAGCTTGAACTCGATGTCGGTTGCGGCGTTGGCATAGTGAGCCAGCTTGTCGTGGTCGTGGAAACGATAGTTTTCCGCACCGAAGCCAAGAGCCTGGTGCCATGCCATACGGGTCTGCTTCCACTGGGCAAACCAATCCAGTTCTGTACCGGGCTTCACAAAGAACTGCATCTCCATCTGCTCGAACTCGCGCATACGGAAGATGAACTGACGGGCTACAATCTCGTTACGGAAAGCCTTACCAATCTGGGCGATACCGAAAGGCAGCTTCATGCGGCCGGTCTTCTGCACGTTCATGTAGTTCACAAAGATACCCTGTGCGGTCTCGGGACGCAGATAAATCTTGCTTGCGCCGTCGGCAGTAGAACCCATCTCGGTTGAGAACATCAGGTTGAACTGGCGCACATCGGTCCAGTTGCGGGTTCCGCTGATGGGACATACGATTTCCTCGTCCAGGATAATCTGGCGCAGTTCAGTCAGGTCGCCGGCGTTCAGCGCATTGGCAAAACGCTCGTGCAGCGCGTCGCGCTTGGCGGCAATCTCCAGCACACGGGGGCTGGTGCTGCGGAACTGTTCTTCGTTGAACTGGTCCTTGAAGCGCTTGGCGGCCTTTGCCACTTCCTTGTCAATCTTCTCGTCATACTTTGCCAGCTGTTCCTCAATCAGCACGTCCGCACGATAGCGCTTCTTGCTGTCGCGGTTGTCAATCAGGGGATCGTTGAACGCATCCACGTGGCCGCTGGCCTTCCATGTTGTAGGGTGCATGAAGATGGCGGCGTCAATGCCCACGATGTTCTCGTGCAGCAGCACCATGCTCTGCCACCAATATTGCTTGATGTTGTTTTTCAGCTCCACACCGTTCTGACCGTAGTCATAAACGGCGCCCAGTCCGTCGTAAATGTCACTGCTGGGGAAAACAAAACCATATTCCTTACAATGTGAAACTATTTTCTTGAATACATCTTCCTGTGCCATAACACTAATTATGATTTATGCTAAATTTGTTGATTTTCCGTGCAAAAGTACGTGTTTTTTTTGGAAAAAGCACTATATTTGCATTAAAATCTCAATAGCAATGACTGACAACACAAAAAATACAGACGGCATTACGCATCATTTGAACCAAATGTACCAGAACTGGTTCCTGGATTATGCTTCCTATGTAATCCTGGAACGCGCTGTCCCACACGTTGTGGACGGTTTCAAACCCGTGCAGCGGCGCATCCTCCATTCCATGAAGCGCATGGATGACAGACGTTACAACAAGGTGGCCAATATTGTGGGCCACACCATGCAGTTCCATCCGCATGGCGACGCCAGCATCAAGGACGCTTTGGTACAGTTGGGACAGAAGAACCTGCTGGTAGACTGCCAGGGTAACTGGGGTAACATCCTTACCGGCGACGACGCGGCGGCAGCCCGTTACATTGAGGCGCGCCTCAGCTCCTTCGCCCTGGATGTGGTGTTCAATCCCAAAACCACGGAATGGAAGTGGTCGTATGACGGACGCAACAAGGAGCCCATTGCCCTTCCCGTCAAGTTCCCTCTGCTGCTGGCACAGGGTGCGGAAGGCATTGCCGTTGGTCTCAGTTGCAAGATTCTTCCCCACAATGTCAATGAACTCTGCGATGCCGCCGTAAGCTATCTGCACGGCGAGGAATTCAACCTTTACCCCGACTTCCCCACCGGTGGCAGCATAGATGTAAGCAAGTACAACGACGGACAGCGCGGCGGAACCGTCCGCGTCAGGGCCAAGATTGAGAAGCGGGACAACAAGACCCTTGCCATCACAGAGATTCCCTTTGGCAAGACCACCGGTTCGCCCAGCAAGCCCAGCCAGTTCATCGACAGCATCCTTAAAGCCGCCGAAAAAGGAAAGATCAAGGTGCGCAAGGTGGAGGACATGACCGCCGAGACCGTGGAGATCCTTATCCACCTCACGCCTGGCGCCTCATCGGACAAGACCATCGACGCCCTCTATGCCTGCACCGACTGCGAGGTGAGCATCAGCCCCAACTGCTGCGTCATTGACAACAACAAGCCCTGCTTCCTTTCTGTGAGCGAGGTACTCAGACGCAACGTGGACAACACACTGGCACTCCTGCGCCAGGAACGCCTCATCCGCAGGGACGAGCTGATGGAGAGCCTCCATTTTGCCAGCCTGGAACGCATCTTCATTGAAGAGCGCATCTATAAGGACAAGAAGTTTGAGCAGGCAGAGCACATGGATGCCGCCGTGGCACACATTGACGCACGCCTGGAACCTTTCAAGAAAGACTTTGTCCGCGAGGTCACCCGCGATGACATCCTCCGTCTCATGGAGATAAAGATGGCACGCATCCTCAAGTTCAACAAGGACAAGGCCGACGAGCTCATCGCACGCATCAAGGAAGAGGTGGCGCAGATTGACAAGGAACTGAGCAACATGGTAGAGGTTACCTGCGACTGGTTCCGCACCATCAAGGAAAAGTATGGCAAGGACCATCCCCGCCTCACCGAGATAAAGAACTTCGACACCATTGTGGCCAACAAGGTGGTGGAGGCCAACGAGAAACTCTACATCAACCGCGAGGAAGGCTTCATCGGCACCGGCCTGAAGAAGGACGAGTTTGTCTGCAACTGCTCGGACATTGACGATGTCATCCTCTTCTATCGCGACGGCACCTACAAGGTGGTGCGCGTGGCCGAAAAGATTTTCGTGGGCGAGACCGAACGCAGCAAGGCCGAAAAGAAGAAGGCTGAGATTATCCATGTGGACATCTTCAAGAAACGCGACACACGCACCACCTTCAACGCCGTCTATCGCGACGGCAAGGCCGGCACCACATTCATCAAGCGCTTCAACGTAACCAGCATCACCCACGACCGCGAGTACGACCTCACCCAGGGCAAGCCCGGAAGCCGCGTGCTCTATTTCACCGCCAACCCCAACGGCGAGGCGGAAATCATCAAGGTTACCCTCAAGCCCAACCCCAAGCTCAAGAAAGTGTTCTTTGACAAGGACTTCAGCGAACAGGCCATCAAGGGACGCCAGAGCATGGGCAACGTCCTCACCAAGCTGGACGTCAGCCGCATCACCCTCAAGAGCCACGGTGTAAGCACCCTGGGCGGACGCAAGGTTTGGTTCGACCCCGATGTGAAGCGCCTCAACTATGATGAGCAAGGCACCTTCCTGGGCGAGTTCAACAGCGACGAGCACATCCTCGTCATCCTGCCCAACGGCGAGTTCTACCTCACCAACATCGACCTGAACAACCACTACGAGGACGACATCCTGCGCATTGAGAAATTCGAGCAGGGCAAGGTGTGGACCGCAGTCCTCTTCGACCAGGACCAGAACGGCTACCCCTACATCAAGCGCTTCGCCATGGAAGCCAGCGCACGCCACCAGAACTTCCTGGGCGAGAACCCCAAGAACCAGCTGCTCCTGCTCACGGATACGGTCTATCCCCGCATCCAGACCACCCTTGGCGGTGCCGACAGTTTCCGCGAGCCCATCATTCTGGAAGCCGAAGAGTACATTGGCGTAAAGAGCTTCAAGGCCAGGGGTAAGCGCATCACCACCTTTGCCGTTGACAAGGTGGAGGAACTGGAACCCACTCGCCAGCCCGAACCGCAAACCCCGGAAGAGGACACTGAGCGCACAACAAGCCGCACCGAAGAGCCTGACCCCTACGAGGGCAAGAGCCAGGCCGACGTGGCAGATGAAATGACCGGACAAATGCACCTCTTCGATGATTAGACTGCAACGGCTCATCCCTTCGCTCCTGTTTGCCGCGCTGTGCCTTTTCGCCACGGCGCAGGACACAGCGGACAACCGCACCACCGCCCATGCCCTCATGCTGGGCATGGGCCGGGCGTCCCAACTGGACACTTATCTGTCGCCCATGGAATACCGCGGTCCGCAGTTCACCATCCTTCGCGAGACCCTTCGCATGACCCGCATGGCAGACAGCCGCATCTCGCACCAAAGTCTGCTTGGCGGCACATTCTCCTGCACGGACAACCCGGCCGGAAACGCCAGCTATTGGGGTGGACGCATTGGCTACAAGGCCGGATGGCACTACCACTGGACACCCCTTCCCTCCCTGCGTCTGATGGCAGGCGGACTGTTGGGCGCACAGGCCGGCGTGCTGTACAACACACGCAACGGCAACAACCCCGCCCAGGCCCGTTTGGGCATTGACCTGGCCGCTTCCGTGGCGGGTATATATATAATAAGGTGTAGGGACTATCCCATTTCCTTGCGCTATCAGGCAGACCTCCCCCTGATGGGCTGCATGTTCAGCCCCCATTACGGAGAAAGTTATTACGAGATTTCGCAGAACGGTGTGGCGCACAATCTGCTCATGAGCCATCCCGCCAACGCATTCAGCCTGCGCCAGATGCTCACCGCCGACTTCCCAGTCGGACGCTCCGTCATACGCCTGGGCTACCTCAGTGATGTCCGCCACAGCCGTGTCCACCACCTCCGCATGAACGATGTCAGCCGTTCCTTCCTCATCGGCTTTGTGCGCCATTTCAGCATACTGAGGAAAAACAGTCTCCCCTCAAAAGACTCCGTCCTATGAAAAAACTTTGCTTCCTTCTTCTCTCCCTCGTCCTCGTCCTGTCCTGCCGGCAGGGAATGGAATTCGACTCCTCGCCCCGCAGCAACATAGAAGCCCTTTGGGACATCATTGACCGCCGCTACTGCTTCCTGCCCTACAAGGCCGAGACCATTGGGCTGGACTGGAACCGGGTGCGCGAAAAGTACACCGCCCAGGTCAGCCCAGACATGAACAGCGCCCAGCTCTTCGAGGTCATGAGCAACATGCTTGCCGAATTGCAGGACGGACACGTCAATCTCTACTACAGCGCCGACATGAGCCGCTACTGGAGCTGGCACGAAGACTATCCCCGCAACTTCGACGAGGATCTTCGCGACCGCTATCTGGGCAAGGACTACAAGATTGCCGCCGGACTGAAGTACCGCATCCTCGACGACAACACCGGCTATGTGGTCTACGAAAGTTTCTCATCGGGCATAGGGGACGGCAACATTGACGAGGTGCTCTATTATCTGCGTTCCTGCAACGGCCTCATCCTGGACATCCGTGGCAACGGGGGCGGCATGCTCACCAACGCCGAACGGCTCACCTCCCACTTCACCAACCAGCGCACCCTTGTGGGCTACACCATGCACAAGACCGGCCCCGGCCACAACGATTTCAGCACCCCACAGCCCGAATACATCAACCCCAGCACCGGCATTCGCTGGCAAAAGCCCGTGGTACTGCTCACCAACCGCGAATGCTACAGCTCGGCAAACGTCTTTGTCCGCAACATGAAGTGCCTGGACAACGTAACCATACTGGGCGACCGCACCGGAGGCGGGGGCGGACTGCCCTTCACAAGCGAACTGCCCTGCGGATGGGCGGTACGCTTCAGTGCCTGTCCCACCATGGACGCGCAAATGCAGCACACCGAGTTTGGCATAGAACCCCACATCCATTGTACCCTGGACAGCGCCGACCAGGCAAAAGGCATGGACACCCTCATTGAAAAAGCGCGTACGTTGCTGAAATAAAAAATCTTTACACAAAAATCAGCTAAAAGTAACACTTAAGTGTTTCTTCGGAAACAGTTAAGTGTTTCCGCAAAAAGACTTAAGTAAAACTCAAGAAACACTTAAGTGTTTTTTTCGTATGTTTTAGGGGGCAACTTTTCTGATTCGCATCCACTTGATTATAAGGAGGTTGGACATTTCCGTATTTTCTTCCCTCACCCCAAAAATCCCTTTTTCTTGTTTTTTGACAAATATGGTGAATGGCACACAGATTACACAGATACGAAAGATTTTTGAGTTATGAGCAATGAGTTGTGAGCGATGAGATTTGACATAAGAACAGAAGTATCAAAAGAAAAATAGGTCCTTTTGTTCCTCTGTCAAAAAATTAAATCTGCGGTAATCTGTCGCATCCGTGTCATCTGCGTGCCATTATTAAACGGTGAACGGTGAACGGTGAAGAGGTAGGGACGTCTGCGTGCAGCGTCCGAGGTTTTTCACTCACGCAAATCGCGCCAAAAGGATTAGACATAAGAACATAAGAAACAGATTTTTAGGCAGTGAGATATGAGCTATGAGTAATGAGAAAGTAGGGACGTTGCGTGCAGCGTCCGAGGTTTTTACTCACGCAAATTACGCCAAGGGCATAAAGTAATATTTCGTGAGATTCGTGAGATTCGCGTGAGATTATAACTCCGGT
>JAFNXL010000016.1 GCA_017379075.1 Bacteroidaceae bacterium | reverse complement strand
CTCTATGAGGCGGCGTTTGTACAGGTCGCCGATGCCTTTCTTGAAGATTTTCTTGCTGACGCCGAAAGTCTGGTAAATCTCATCGGCGGGGCTTTTGTCGCACAAGGTGCATATTCCGCCGTGGTCTTCCATGTATTCCTGGAGGATGTCTGCAAAGTCCCTCACACCGGCCTTGCCTTTCTTTTGCAGGGTAAGGTCAATCTTGCCGTCGGGACGTACTCTCTTGATATAGGCCTTCATGCGGTCGCCAACGTGCAGTTCCTTGAAGATCTGCGTGTCGAAGAGCATTCCGCCGAACTTGTTGTTGACGATGACCTTTACGCCAATGTCTGTCTTGTACCAGATGAGGATGTCCACCTCGTTGCCCGGCCTGTAAGGAGGAAAGTCCTGGCAAAGGTAGCGTTCCACCTTGGCACTGGCCATGAGACGGTAGCTTTGCTCGTCCATGTGAACGTGGACAATGTAGCTCTGGCCCTTCATCATCTTTAGCTTTTGTTCGCGGAAAGGAACGAAAAGATCCTTCATGGGTCCCCAATGGAGGAAGGCGCCGAAGTTGTTCACCCAGGCCACTTCCAGGAAAGCGAAGTCGCCCATTTGTGCCAAAGGTGTCTCGGTGGTGGCAATCAGGCGTTCTTCCTGATCCAGATAGATAAAGACGCTGATTTCGTCGCCCACGTTCACTCCTTCTGGAACATATCTTGTGGGCAGAAGGATTTCGCCGTGGGTGTCGCCACCGTCAAGATACAGTCCGAAATCTACGGCTTTTGTTACGCGCAGGACGTTGAACCGTCCCAGTTTAATATCGTCGTTTCTCATATTGTCCTGTATTTGTCGTCAATGATAATGCCGTCTTTCATGTGGATTGTGCGGTCAGTCAGTGTGGCCAGGCTTTCGTCGTGTGTCACGATGACGAACGTCTGTCCGTACTTGTCGCGAAGGTCGAAGAAAAGCTTGTGCAAATCTTCCTTGTTCCGGCTGTCCAGGCTTCCGCTTGGCTCGTCTGCCATGATTACATCGGGATGGTTGACCAGCGCTCTTGCCACAGCCACACGCTGTTTCTCGCCACCGGAGAGTTCGTTGGGCTTGTGCGTGGCGCGGTCTGCCAGTCCCATGAACTGGAGCAGTTCCCTGGCCCGCTCTTCCGCCTCTTTCTTGTCGGCACCGCCGATAAAGGCTGGAATCATGATGTTCTCCAGTGCCGTGAATTCGGGCAGCAGCTGATGGAACTGGAAGACAAAGCCCAGATGCTTGTTGCGGAAGCGGGAAAGCTTTTTCTGGTTCAGGGCGGAGATGTCCTGTCCGTTGATGATGACCTGTCCGCTGTCGGCTTTGTCCAGCGTGCCCATAATCTGCAGAAGGGTGGTCTTTCCGGCTCCGCTTGGCCCTACGATGCTTACCACCTGTCCTTCTTCCACAGACAGGTCAATGCCCCGGAGCACTTGCAACGAACCGAAACTTTTGGTGATGTTTTTTAACTGTATCATGCAGGAATCTTTTTTGAAGATTTCTTTTTCCCCTTCTTGGTGAGGGTGTATTTTCTTGACAATAGTTTTCTCCATCCTAACCTTATCCATCCGCCGAAGGACTTGGGCTGCACGGTTACCGCCCTTCCGTTAGGCGCAAAGATGGTAAGCTCTTCCATGGGGTCTCCCCACTGGTCCGGATAGAGCAGCATTATGTTGGTCTGCTTGAAGTGGCGGCTCAGAATCTGCGGGAAGCGGTCCATTGCCCGCGAGTAGGATATGAATCCGGGACGAGCCGTCACCACCACCAGCATGTGGTCCTCGTTCATGCCGACTGCCATCTGTCTGATGCCGCTCCATTTGTTCATCTCCACGAAGTTGGTCCGCACGTTGGTGTGCTTCTGTGCCATGTATCCCTTGATATACTTCATGGTGGCAGGGTGGGTGTGGAAGGTTATGCGGCAGTCGATCTGCTCGCCCATTCGGGCAAGGTGTTCCAGCCATTTGTAGAAGCCCACTTCGTATTCCGCCTTCTCGGGCACAACCACCACAATCTGCTTCAGTGTGCCCGGGGGAACGATGGAGCGGACAAGCATCAGCTCGCGGTGAGAACCGGAAAGCACATGGTTTATGACATTGCCCAGCGAGAACTTGGCCATGCCGGTTTCGCGGTCGGTGAGGCACATAATGACCTCGCCCGCCTCATATTCCTTGATGGTGTGCAGGATGCCGCTTGCCACGTTTGTGCTCAGACGGCACAGGATGCCCATGCTGATGTCTGCCGCTGCGGCGGTTTTCTGGGCTTTCTCCAACAATGCCTTGCCTTTTCGTACCTGGTCTTCTCCGCTGTCGTCGTCAAAAGCTACGCTCAGCCCCATTAGACTGTCGGGGATATAGGGATTGCGGATGAGGATGGCCAATTGGGTCATTACGTCCACATTGTCTTCCTGGGAGTAGGCCACCAGACACTTTCCGTGGTAAGAACCCTGGTTGTCATCCAGCGTGGTGTCACTCAGCGCCAGTTTGCGTGCGCCGTGGTTTGTGGCAAGGGAACTGATGATGCAGGAGAACAGAATGACCATGATGGCGCCGTTCAATGCCACGGAATCGATGAGGCCCACTTCCGGGCTGCTTCCAATCATTACAATGGCCAGGGCGCCGGCAGCATGGGCGTTGGTGAGGCCGAACATCAGCCAGAACTGGGCACGGTTGCCCGGGCTGAACAAGTGCATGAGCCAGGCGGCAGCCATCTTGCTGACCGTGGCCACAACCACCATCACCAGCACAAACCAAAGCGTGGTGAAGCCGCTGCCCAGCACGCTGATGTCAATCATCATGCCCACGCCGATGAGGAAGTAGGGGATGAAGATGGCATGCCCAACAAATTCTATGCGGTTCATCAGCGGACTGGTGCGTGGAATCAAACGGTTGATGGCCAGTCCGGCAAGGAATGCACCCAAGAGGCCTTCAAGCCCAGCCAGGTTGGCCAGCGCCGCACTGAGGAAAACCAGTGCGATGACAAAGATGTACTGCATCACGCTGTCGTCGTTCCTGCGCAGGAACCATCGGCCCAGACGCGGGAAGATGAAGGTAACCGAAGCGATGTAGAGGATACACTTTGCCGAAAAGATAACCCAGGAAAGGGCACTGGTATTAGGGTCTTGCATGCCCACAACGAAAGCCAGGGTAAGCAGGGCGGCAAAGGTGGCGAACGCTGTGGCCACCACGCTGATGATGACGCTGCGATGACGCCCCATTCCGTAGCGCCCCACAATGGGGTAGCTCACCAGCGTATGGCTGGAGAGCAGACAGGAGAGGAGCAGCGAGGGGAGTGTGCCGAGTTGCAGAAGATGGACGCCGGCATAGAAGCCCATGACAAAGGGAACACCGAAGGTCAGCAGCCCGAACAGCATGCCCTGCCTGCCGTATTTCTTCACGCTTCCCATGTCCAGTTCCAGACCGGCAAGGAACATGATATAATAGATGCCCACTTGCCCGAACAGCTCAAAGCTGCTGTCTCTTTCCAACAGGTTGAATCCGTATTCTCCCACCAGAATGCCGGCAATAATCAGTCCCACCACATTGGGGATGTGCAGGCGGTTCAGCAGTATGGGGGCAAACAGGATGATGGACAATACCAGGAAAAAAATCCAGGTAGGGTCCGTGATTAAAGGTCCGTTTGCGCTCAATAGTATCGTGGCAAGATGCATTTTTCTTGTATTTTTGCGTATTTAAGATGCAAAGATACACTATTTTTGTGAAAATCTGTGACTGAAAGCCCCTTGCATTATCAGAAAATGAGTAATTTTGCACCTGAATTGTAAGAATCAATTTTATATTAAGGTAGAAAGAAATGAAAGTAGCTATTGTAGGTGCCAGCGGAGCTGTAGGACAGGAGTTCCTGCGAGTGCTGGAAGAGAGAAACTTCCCCCTTGACGAATTGGTGTTGTTCGGCTCTGCCCGCAGTGCCGGCACTAAATATAATTTCTGTGGAAAGGAGATTGAGGTAAAGTTGTTGCAGCACAACGACGACTTCAAGGATGTGGACATTGCCTTCACCAGTGCCGGAGGCGACACCAGCCTGGAGTTTGCCGAGACCATCACCAAGTACGGCGCCGTGATGATTGACAACAGCTCGGCCTTCCGCATGGACCCCGATGTGCCCCTGGTTGTGCCCGAGTGCAATGCCAAGGACGCCCTCAACCGTCCCCGCGGCATCATTGCCAACCCCAACTGCACCACCATCATGATGGTAGTTGTGCTTCAGCCCATTGAACAGCTCTCGCACATCAAGCGCGTCCATGTATCCAGCTACCAGAGCGCCAGCGGCGCAGGAGCCGTGGCCATGGCCGAACTGGAGCAGCAGTATCGTGAGATCATTGAGACCGGCGTGTGCAAGACCATCAAGAAATTCCCCCATCAGCTGGCCTATAACGTCATTCCCCAGATTGACAAGATGACCGAGAACGACTATACCAAGGAAGAGATGAAGATGTTCAACGAGACCCGCAAGATTATGCACAGCGACATCCGCACCTCTGCCACCTGCGTCCGTGTGTCCTCTCTGCGCAGCCACTCCGAGTCAGTCTGGATCGAGACCGAGCAGCCCATCACCGTTGAGGCCGTGCGCCAGGCATTGCAGAACGCTCCCGGCATATCGTTGGTGGACGATCCCCAGAACTATGTCTATCCTATGCCCATTGAAAGCGCAGGACGTGACGACATTTATGTGGGCCGAGTGCGTCAGGACATCGCCAGCGACACCGGCGTAACCCTTTGGCTCACCGGCGACCAGATTCGTAAGGGTGCCGCCCTCAATGCCGTGCAGATTGCCGAGTATCTGATTCAGGTAAACGGACTTTAAGAGATAAGAAAGCAACACATAAAAAACGGTGGAAAAGCAGTCCCTGCGTTCCACCGTTTTTTTTCTCCCTCCCGAGGGAAAAAGTTTTTCCTCCCGAGGAAATTGTTTTTCCGGTAAAATGACGTATCTTTGCATTGCCGCTTCTAAATGGTAAAAATAACCGCTTTTGCAATGACGAAATCCGTAATCATATTTTTCTGCTTCCTGCTGTGCGCATTCAACGCCAAGGCACAAGGCGACTCCACAATCCTCTATAAAGAGAACAAGGCTCCGCTCACGGTGAAGATGGACCGTAAGGAATTTAATCTCAATCGCCTGCACCATTCCTGTTGCGTGGCAGCGCCCGTTGCGGCGGTGGGACTTGCCGTTTGGCCGGCAGACAAGGCCATAAGCCGCAGAGTAATGGATGGAATGCCCAGTTTCCGCACCAAGGTCGACGATTATCTGCGCTTCGCACCTCTTGCCGCACAGCTCGGCATGTCGCTGGGCGGCGTGCAGGGTCATAGCCGTAACCGCTGGCAAGTATTGGCCACCGATGCGATGGCCGGTGCCATGATGATGGCAGCGGTGGGCGGCATAAAGTACAGCATAGACCGCACCCGCCCTAATGGCGAAGGGGCAGGCTTCCCTTCCGGACACACCGCCACGGCCTTTCTCGGAGCCACGCTTCTCAGCCACGAATATGGCCACAAAAGCGTATGGATTCCCATAGCCGGATATTCCGTAGCCACGGCAACCGGTGCGTTGCGCATCCTCAACAACAAGCACTATGCCAGCGACGTAGTAGTGGGGGCTGCAGTGGGCATTCTCGCGGCCGAACTCTCATATTGGGCCACGGATGCCATCTTCAACAACCGCAAGCTGTTCCAAAAGCGCCGTGCCCGTCTGCATCAGGAGGTGTTGAAGAATTATTAGAAGAATACAAGAAGTAACATTGTGGGATAATCTGTGTAGGGGTGTTCTATAAATTCTGGTTTTGAGTTTTTTCCAAATCTAGCAAAGTGAGTTTCGGCCGCTTTTTGACTTTTTCGGCGTCATTTTGTCAAGTCTCATCAGTCACATAGCCCGCTATGTTCCTTTTTCAACTTACAAAAGCACATCCGAAAGAAGTTCAAAAATCACCACGACATAATTTATAGAACACCCCTGTAAAGATTTTCCCGTCTGGTGTTAAACAAAAAAGGCAATGGGAGAACCCAATGCCTTTTAAACTGGAACGCTCTTTTTCAGCGTTGCGATTAAGCTTCCTTCTTGATGATGGTGCGCTTTTCTGCAATGCGAGCCTTCTTACCGGTGAGCTTACGCAGGTAGTACAACTTGGCACGACGTACCTTACCTACCTTGTTCACTACAATGCTGTCAATGTTGGGGCTTTCCAAGGGGAAAATACGCTCAACACCAACGGTACCAGACATCTTGCGCACGGTAAAGCGCTTCTTGTCTCCGTGACCTGAAATCTTGATAACAACACCGCGATACAACTGTATACGCTCCTTGTTACCTTCGACAATCTTGTACGCTACGGTAATGGTGTCACCAGCCTTGAATGAGGGGTGGCTTTTGCCAGTAGCAAATGCTTCTTCAGCAATTTTAATTAAATCAGCCATTTTTTGATTTTGGATTATAAAATTGTTTTGTCGATCACTCGTGGGCATAACAGGTCTCTCTTCTTCCTGCCAGCGACCCACGGGAAAGCGGCTGCAAAGGTACGAAAAATTAGTTGTTCTGCCATACTAGCAGCCTCATTATTTTGTATTTTTGCCGAAAAAGATGTAATTTTGAGCCGTTTTTAGTCTGTAGGTATGAAGAATTGTTTTATTATCTGCTTGTATTTCATGTTATTTCCGTTTGTGACAATGGCACAGCGGTACAGGGTTAAGTATGTTTCGGCGCAGCGGTTGGAGGTGACGCGGGCTCTGGATGCCGTGCCCGATTCAGTTGCCTTGATGGTTGTGAAACCGTATAAAGATGGTGTGGACAAAGAGGTGAGTCCAGTGCTGGGCATGAGCAGAGTGGCCATGTCAGCCGGTAAGCCGGAGAGCCTGTTGGGCAACTGGGTGGCTGATGTGCTTGTGGAAGGCAGTACCTGTGCTGGTGGTCCCAAGGCCGATTTTGGACTGGCCAACGTGGGAAGCCTACGCAGCCGCATGCCAGAAGGGATTGTGCGCAGGGGTGACATATTGCAGATTTCTCCCTTCGAGAACAATCTGGTTGTGCTGGAAATGAAGGGGAAAGATGTGCTGGAACTGATGCGGAACATTGCAGCAGTGAAAGGGGAGGCGGTGAGCCGAGAGATGAGGATGGAGATGGATGCCGAAGGAAATGTGTTGCAGGTGCGGATTGGAGGAAAAGCGATTGACAAGAAGCGTACTTACCTAATCGCCACACTGGATTATCTGGCCGAGGGGAACGACCGCCTATACGCTCTAAAGAAACATAAACGCAGGCACGAGACCGGCATGTCCGTGCGGGAGATAATGATGGAGAGTGTGGTGAAGAACCGTGTGATAGACAGTCGAATTGAAGGACGTATTGTAATGAAGAAATGATGAAAAGCAAACTTTCGCTGATTATACTGATGTTGTGGTGTGCCAGCATTGCTGTAGCGCAGGAAAAGACTCTTTTTCTTGTGCATACGAATGATACCCATTCGTGTGTGGAACCCATCTCGCCCAATCATGCAGATTCTTCATTGGCGGACAAGGGCGGCTTTGTACGCCGGACCGCCTTGGTAAGTCAGTTACGCCGGGCACATCCGGAAGATATGATGCTTTTTGATTGTGGCGACTTTTCCCAGGGTTCGCTCTATTACAATATTTTCCGCGGCGAGGCGGAGGTGAAACTGATGAATCTTATGGGTTATGATGCGTGCGCCATTGGCAATCATGAGTTTGACTGCGGACTGGAGAATCTGGCGCGTCTGATACGGATGGCAGATTTTCCGTTTGTTTGCAGCAATTACGATTTCTCTGGCACGCCATGCGAAGGGTTGGTGCAACCTTATGCGATTATGGAATGCAACGGCCTGCGTGTGGGAGTGGTGGGCGTGAGCCCGAGACTTGAGGGACTGGTGTCCGGGCAAAGCTATGGCTCAGTACGTTACCGTACACCGGCCAAGGCGGTGCAACCCATTGTGGACAAGTTGCGCAATGAAGAGAAGTGCGACTTTATCGTCTGTCTGAGCCATTTGGGATGGGCAGAAGGCGAAGATTATGACATCGGCTTTGTGCGCAAGACGCACGGCATAGATGTATTGTTGGGTGGTCATACGCATTTCATGTTTGACCAACCAAAGTTTGTGAAGAACAGCAAGGGAGAGGATGTGCCCTGCAACCAAATGGGCAAGCATGGAAGGTTTGTGGGCACAATGACGTTTGTGCTTGAGCCTTATTCAAAGTAAAGCGTAAGCACAATCATCTTGGAACGTGCCTTGTCCACGGCCTCCGTGTATTTGAGCAGTGAGGTGTCGATAAGGTCCGAACGGTCTTTCTGCAGAATATCTGCCAGGCCGAAGCAGAATTTCAGTTCGGGGATAAGTTTGAAGAAAGGCAGATAGATGTCGCATCCCATTCCCACTTCCAGATAACAGTCCATTGGCTTTGTGCGCAGTGCATGGCGCTTGCGTGCCGTAAGGTCAATCATGGGATTTAGGCCGGCAATGACATACGGGCGGAAGTTATTGTAGCGCGGTGCGGCCACTTTCAGGTCGAGCGGAATGGAAATGTACGAACTCTTGACGTTCTGTGTGGTGTCTCGCCCCGAAAGCTGTTCATGGAAAAGGATGTGCTTCTGGCCGAAGTGCATTGTGGGGCTGAGGCGGAGAGAAAGATGCTTGTTCAGCTTCATCTCGCCTAAAACACCCACGCTGAAGCCTGGATTATAATTGTCCACATCGGCATACCATTGTTCTCCTGTTTCGGGGTTTGCGTATCCTGTGTTTGAAAGTTCCATGTCCTGGATGTTGAAGCCAAACAGAAAGCCATAGTGGAATTTCCGCTCGTCAATATAAGGGCGGTATTGAAGCTTCCTGGGTTGCGCCATGACATGGCGGCATCCCAGTCCTGTAAAGAGCAGGCATAAGGCAGACAAGAGTATAATGCGCTTCATACCTTATATAAACGCACTATCCGGCTTTTTTATTGTGTTTATAGCCACCTATAGCCCCATTCCGACGTTTCTTTTTCTATAAAAACGGCATCCGCTTGTCCATTTTGTTATATACAGACAATATTTTGTGGCAAAAAAAGGCTTTGTGTCATTAAAAATAATTACCTTTGCAATAATAGTAAGAGAAAATTTTAATTATAAACCAAACAAAACATTACTACTATGGCTTATGTAATCAATGACGATTGTGTTGCTTGCGGCACATGTATCGATGAGTGCCCCGTAGGCGCTATCTCTGAAGGTGACAAGTATTCAATTGATCCCGATCAGTGCACCGAATGCGGTACTTGCGCTGATGCGTGCCCCAGCGGTGCCATCAACCTGTAATTAGCAGACACAAGAAAAAAGAAAAGAGAAGGAGGAACGTCAAGTGGCGTTCCTCCTTCTGCTTTTCTTGCTTTTATCTCTTGCTTATACCAATTGTGCCAAAGCTTCGCGGATGCGGCGCATGGCTTCGATGATGTTCTCATCGCTGGTGGCATAGCTCATGCGGAAGCATTCGGGGCTGCCGAAGTCGTCTCCTCCCACAGTTGCCACATGACCCACTTCAAGCAGATACATGGCCAGGTCGGTGCTGGTGTTGATTACGCGGTCACCGCAACGCTTGCCAAAGAAACTGCTGCACTTGGGGAACAGATAGAACGCACCCTGGGGGCAGTTGACTTCCAGTCCGGGAATTTCCTTGGCCAGACGTACAATCAGGTCGCGACGGCGTTCGAAGGCCTGACGCATTTCCTCCACACATTCCTGCGGACCGGCAAAGGCTTCTTCTGCTGCCTTCTGGCTAACGGAACAGGGACCGCTGGTGTACTGGCCTTGCAGCTTGTTGCATCCTTTCACAATCCATTCGGGACCGGCAATGAATCCGATGCGCCATCCAGTCATGGCGTATGCCTTGCTCACACCATTGATGACAACAACACGGTCCTTGATGTCTGCAAACTGGGCAATGCTGGCGTGGCTTCCCATGTAGCTGATATGTTCATAGATTTCATCGGCAATGACGATGACACGCTCGTGCTTTACAAGTACATTCTTCAGCGCTTCCAGTTCCTCACGGGTATAGACACTTCCGGTGGGGTTGCTGGGCGAGCAGAGGATGATGGCGCGGGTGCGGGGAGTGATGGCAGCTTCCAACTGTTCGGGGGTAATCTTGAAGTCTTGCTCAATGGTGGCTTCGATGTAGACGGGTTCACCGTCGGCCAGCTTCACCATTTGGGGGTAAGAAACCCAGTAGGGGGCAGGGATAATGACCTCATCTCCCTTGTCCACGATTGCCATGATGACATTGCATACGCTCTGCTTGGCTCCGTTAGAACAGAGAATTTGGGAAGGAGCGTATTCCAATCCGTTCTCGTTCTTGAGTTTGTTTACAATGGCCTGCTTCAGTGCGGGATAGCCGGGAACGGGGCTGTAGCGGGAGTAGTTTTCCTGTACGGCGCGTATGGCTGCTTCCTTGATGTGGTCGGGGGTGTTGAAGTCGGGTTCGCCCACGCTCATGTTGATTACGTCCACACCTTGTGCCTTAAGCTCTGCGCTGCGCTGGCTCATGGCCAGGGTTGCGCTCGGTGTCAGTCTGTTCAGTCTGTCGGAAAGTGTCTGCATATTCTGTAAATGTGATTTGTTGTTTCTTCTTCTTCTTCTATATTATATATAATAATGTATAGGGATGTCGCTTACAGCTTGTGTCCCATTCTAACCTTTTTGGTTTGCAAGTACTGCAGATTGTAAGGGTTCGGCTCAATGACGATGGGGACATTCTCCACAATCTCCAGTCCGTATCCTTCCAATCCCACACGCTTGACGGGATTGTTGGTGATGAGTCGTATCTTGCCCACATTGAGCTGGTTCAGAATCTGTGCCCCTACGCCATAGTCGCGTTCGTCGGGTTGGAATCCCAAATGAATGTTGGCATCTACGGTGTCGTCGCCTTGTTCTTGCAATTTGTAGGCGGCAATCTTGTTCATCAGTCCGATACCGCGTCCTTCCTGGCTGAGGTAGATGATTACACCACGACCTTCTTTCTCAATAAGCTGCATGGCTTTGTGGAGCTGTTCTCCACAGTCGCAACGCATGCTTCCGAAGATGTCGCCCGTCATGCAGCTGCTGTGCATGCGCACAAGAATAGGTTCTTCGGGTGTCCATTCGCCCTTGAATACGGCAACGTGCTCAAGCCCGGTGCTTTTCTGACGGAAGGGGATGATGCGGAAGTGGCCGTATGCCGTGGGCAGGTCAACTTCTTCTCCGCGCTCTACCAACGATTCTTGCTTCATGCGGTAAGCGATCAGATCCTTGATGGTAATGATCTTCATGCCGTGTTCTGCCGCCACTTTCTTCAACTGGGGCATGCGTGCCATGGTGCCGTCGGCATTGAGAATCTCGATCAGCGCTGCTGCGGGCTGCATGCCGCAAAGGCGTGCCAGGTCAATTGCCGCCTCGGTGTGTCCGGCTCTGCGCAATACGCCCTTGTCCTGGGCATAGAGGGGATTTATGTGTCCGGGACGTCCGAAATCCTTTGGTTTTGAGTTGGGGTTGGCCAGCGCGCGGATGGTGGCGGCACGGTCATGTGTGCTCACTCCGGTGGTACAGCCTTCCAACAGGTCTACCGTAACGGTAAACGGCGTGCCCAGCATGCTGGTGTTGTCTTGTACCTGGTGTTCCAGTTCCAGTTCCTTGGCACGGCTCATGGTGATGGGGGCGCAAAGTACGCCTCGGCCGTGCTTGAGCATGAAGTTTACCTTCTCTGGTGTAATCAGCTCGGCAGCGGTGATGAAGTCTCCTTCGTTCTCGCGGTCTTCATCGTCCACAACTATAACAAACTTACCCTGTTTGAAGTCCTCGAGCGCGTCCTCGATGGTACTCAGTGCAATGTCGTCACTCATATTTTTTGTCTCTTATTCTGTCAATGATTTGTTTACTCAGTTTCTGTATTTCCTGCATGTCTTTCCAGAGTCTCAAGCGGTAGCGCCACACTCTGAAGAAGAGCAGCAGCCCCAATGGGAAGAACACACCTGCGGCAATGTTCCTGCGCGGATTGCTGAAGGGGCGTGTGTGGGCGTCCGGCACCAGAATGGGCAGTGCATTGATGCGTGCCAGGATTACAGCATCTCGGCTGTTATGCAGTTGTTCAACCAAAGATTCCAGTCTTTCGCTTATGCCTACTACAACCTTGTCCTGATGGTAACGGAAGAACAGTTTCCAATAATTGGGGATAAGGTGCAGACGCGCACGCTTGATATAGGCGGCACAGTCGGCCGAAAGCTGTTCCAGGTCTTGCGTAATTTGCAGGTAGTTCGGTTCGTTGATGATAACTTCCTTGCGGTTGAGGCGGCGTTTGGCGCGCAGTCCTAAAACCTTCTGGAAGAAGGCGCGGTAGCCCTCTATGTTGAACACCACCGAATCCTTGTTGGCGCGGTTGGTAAGGAAAATACCGATGGGCAACAACACCATTGTGCTGAGCCAGATGCCGGATACGATGTTCCATTCGCCCGTCTTCGCCATCTTTTCGCTACCCACGTTCACAATGTAGTAGAAAATGAATATGACCACACTGATGACCACGGGCAATCCCAGTCCGCCCTTGCGGATGATGGCGCCCAGCGGTGCGCCGATGAAGAAGAACAGCAGGCAGGCCAGCGAGAGGGTGAACTTCTTGTGCGCTTCCATGCGGTGGCGGCGGAAGGTACGGTTCAGGTCTTCTGTGAGCATCTTTCGGAAATCGCATTCCGACTGCATGTTCTGCGCCTTGGTGGTGGCGTTTTTCCATGCCTTGCTTTTCATGTCGTCGCTCAGCGCGGCATAGAGCGTGTCAAAGGGAACTGCGTCCTCTGCCAATGCCTTTTCCACAACCTGTATCGAGTCTGGATGTCCGTCGGGCAACTTTTTCATCAGCATGGAAGCCTGCATGGTATTGTAGGTGGCGTGTCCAGTGCTGTCCACTACATGGGCAAGCGAGTCTATGCCACGGTTAATCTCGGTGAGGTTCTTGGTCTGTGCGTTGCCCGAGAACAGGTTGGCATCCATGATGTTGAAGTTTCCGTCAAAGGGGATGATGTCCACCTCGCTGATGAACGACTCACGCATATAAGGCACATTGGCGCGCAGCATGTCTCCACTCTTGGTGTCCATATTACGGAAACGTTCTCCCTGATACAAGGTGAGCATGAGGTGCATCTTGTCTTCGGTGCTTTGCAGACGTGCGCTGTCCGCCAATACGATTTCGGCATCGTCATATCCGCCGGTGTTGCTGTAAATCATCACACCATACAACATGCCTGTTTCCGGGTCTTTCTGCTCCACAAAGAGATTGTATCCGGGAATCTCGTTGTAGAAGATTCCTTCGGGGATTTCCAGTTCTGGCGATTTCTGCTTCATGCTCCATACCAGCGTGGCAAGCTGTTTGGTGGCTTCGGGCGCCACCTTGTTCTGGAAATAGAAGCTTCCTCCGCATACCAGAATGGCAAAAAGACATACGGGTTGCAGAATGCGGACCAGGGGAATGCCGGCGGCCTTCATGGAGAGCAGCTCATAACGCTCGCCCAGGTTGCCGAAAGATATCAGCGATGCCAGCAATACTGCCAATGGTAACGAAAGCGGAACCAGCGTTAGGCCGGAATAATAGAAGAATTGGACTAATACTTGCCAACTGAGTCCCTTTCCGATGAGCTCTTCCACATATCGCCACATAAACTGCATCATGAAGATGAAAAGGCAGATGAAGAACGTACCCGCAAACAATTGCAGATAGGTTTTCAGAATGAATATGTCCAACTTCTTAATAAATCTCATGTGCGCGCATATGTGAATCTGACTGCAAAGGTACAAAAATAACCTTTCTCGAAGAAATTTTTCCGCTTTTATTTGCACGTTTCAGAAAAAGGCGCTACCTTTGCAGCGCAATTCTGAAGGATGGCGGGATAGCTCAGCTGGTTAGAGCGTCGGATTCATAATCCGAAGGTCATGGGTTCAAGTCCCATTCCCGCTACAGGATGAATCCCGTAAGTCATTGATTTACGGGATTTTTGTTTTTAAATATTCATATAAAAACAATACATGAAATGAATGGAATGAAGAAAATGCTTTGCCTCTTGGGCGCACTTTGCCTCATGTTTGCAGCGTGCAAGGAAGAACAGAAGGCGGCTCCACGCATAGTAAAGAGCAAGGGCTTGCCCAGCGAGTTGCTGTTGGTGGTGGACAAGGCTGTGTGGGAAAGCACGGTGGCCGACACCCTTAAACAGGTATTGGAAGGCCCAATTCCCGGATTGCCTCAGTTGGAAAGCCATTTCCGTGTAACGCGCATTTTCTCTTCATACTATACCCAGACTTATACCACTTTCCATAGCAAGTTGTTTGTGAAATTGGATGCCCAGGCAGCCAAGCCCATCCTGGGTGTTTCCTATGATGTCATTGCAAAACCTCAAGTAGAAGTGACGGTAAAGGCGGCAAATGTGAAAGAATTGGCCGAATTCATCGGAAGAAATCAGGATTATATATGCGATGTGATTGCCGATGCCCAACTGGAAATGCGTGTGGCTCAGTTGAAGCAAAAGTATAGCCAAAAGGCCCATTCTGAATTGAAGGCCGTTATGGGGCGTACCATTTTTGCTCCCGAGGAAATCCGTGCCGCCAAGCGAGGAAATAATTTTTTATGGGCTGGTTCCAATCTTAACGAAAAGGACCTCAATGTGGTGGTCTACACTTATCCGTGGGACGGCAACGATGTGCTTCAACCCCTTCATTTTGCAGCTATGCGCGATTCTGTTATGCAGGCCAATATCCCCGGAAGCCAGCCAGACCAATGGATGGAAACGGTTCGCGAGGACGGACTTCCCTTGCTGACCAGTCGTTTACGTAAACTCAACGGAGGTGTTGTGCAGGAAGTGCGCGGTCTGTGGCAGATGAGGAACGGTGCATTGGGTGGACCTTTTGTTTCCCTGGCGCGGATTGATACAGCCGCCAACGAAGTGCTTGTGGCAGAGGGGTTTGTCTATTCTCCCTCAACAGAGAAACGCGACCTTCTTCGTCGTGTTGAGGCTGCCATTCGCACCGTCAAGTGAATACTTGCCTTTCCTTTCGTTTTGTCAGTAGATACAATGTTTTTTTTGGGGCAAAACCTCATTTTATGCTTATAGTCACAATGTGAGGGAAATCATTCAAACAGGATGAAATAAAGAATACTCATTGTTGTTTCGGGGATGGTATAACTAACTAACAAATAGTGGTTTGCGTTTACAACTCGCTTTCATTGAATTGTAAACGCATTTACTCTTAAGTGTAAATGGATTTACATAGTTATGTAAGTGCGTTTACATAGAAGTGTAAATCCGTTTACATAGTGATGTAAAAATCTGTCTGTCTTATCTTATCTTGTCAATCTCTTTCTGAATGTTCTTTAGGAATTGTGCCGCATGTGCCCCATCCATCTGAGAGTGGTGGAACTGGAAAGAGATGTTCAGGTAGTATCTGAAGAAATGCCTCGAATAGCGTCCCCATATAATGAAAGGGTTGTTGTATATTCCGCTGTACATCCCTCCTGCAAATTCCAATTCCGTGTCAATGACGGCTGAGGTGCCAATAACCATATACTCTTCTGACAAATCTCGGTCGACACAACTTTGCGCAACCTCTGACGTGTACTTCAGATAATCATGGCTGTAGCAATCAAAATCACCGTTGAACGCAATGTCGCAAGAACTTACTTCCCCGAGGTGGTTCTTTACCATTGTGTTTATGGCAATGTTGTCAAACTGCATCAACTTCTTTCCTACGGGCAACAAATAGAACTCCTTCTGGCCGATGGCGGCTTTGCCGATACAATAGTCCAAAAGCATATTGAACTTCAGATGTCTTTTTTTGCTTGTCCTTACAAGATTGGTTACATCCATCTTTCTGACAAAGGTAAGCATTGGATTTGGAGCGTTTTTCCAAATCTCAAATTGTTGAGCTCGGCTTGTTTCCTTAGGATTTACTTCTTTCATACTTTTTATTCATTTGGTTCATAAATGTAGCTGCAAAAGTAGGAAGAATATCCAGTACAAGATAGAACAAACGAGACTTCTGGGGTGTTCTAAAAATTATGTCGAGTTGATTCTCGTTCTTTTTTCGTGTGTGCTTTTGTAAGTTGAAGAAGGAACATAGCGGGCTATGTGACTGATGAGACTTGACAAAATGACACCGAAAGGGACGAAAAGCGACCGAAACAGAGAACACCAGAACAGGTAAAAACATAATCCCAGAATTTTCAGAATAACCCATCTATATGGGAATGGTAAACAAGTCGGAATATGGTGTTGCGACTTCAAGCAACGATAAAGGAGTGTATCCACACAACTTCTTGAATTCCCTTATGAGGTGAGACTGGTCGGCATAGCCGTTTGTGTATGCCAAATCTGCCTGATTGATTTTGCTCCGTTGATGCTGCATCTGCTTCAGAGTCTTTTGGAAGCGGACGATGCGGGAATATTCTTTGGGATTCATTCCTACATGCAAACAAAACTCCCGCTCGAATTGTTTCTTGCACAGGCAACAAGTGGAAGCCAAATCTGTTACAAGAGTTTGTGGAGCAGCACACAATTGCTCTATTGCGGCAGTCATGCGCCTTACTCTGTATGTTGTTTCGTATGGTCTTATTGACAAACGAGACAAAAGCCACCTTTCGATGAGATCAACGCATTGGTTGTTATCACAGCATTCGAACACTTGTTTTGCCAATTCGACCAAATGCTTATCCTCAATGTCGTAACCAGAGACTTCTTTGTTGTAAAAAGATGAGGCTGGGGTATCCAGAAACAAGTTTATTGTATGAGGATAGAATACCACAACAATCATCTCAATGTCATCATCAGCTTGCAGATGTGAGGAGAAGTTGACTTGTCCACTGATTGTCAGTTTATGTTGCGTTGTATCCAATTCTGGCACATAAAGGGGAGTACGCTTGTGAAAGATGATTTGGGAGCATCCAATAGGAAATGTATAGGTCTTTAGCATTTGATTACTACTGAACACCCAATAATACCTTACATAGGGTTGTAACAATTTACATGGTTTATAAAACTTAAATTCTTCTTGAATCATATTGCAAATATACAAAGAAAACGTAAATATACGCACTTCACGGGCGAATTTTTGCGACTTTGAATTTACTGTTAAATAAAACATAGTGCAAATCTGAAAACCCTGAAATGTGTCATTCAGTTACACCAGATATTTTTGCATTTTTGACAAAACGAAGGGGGCGCAACCATTGGCTGCGCCCCCTGATAGGCTATAATATATAATAAGGTATATTATTTCTTGCCCTTCTTGCCCTTGCTCATGTCAAGGATGCGTACGTTGCGGTACTTCATTCCTTCGCCATGACCCAGGAATCCGATGTGTCCCTGCTTGTTGAACATACCGGGGTGGTTGCGGTGGTCTGCGGTGTAGGGGTTGCTGTTGCCGCCGTCGGGAGCTACGTTGTGGCCCTTGCAAGCCTCGCGTACGTTGCCGTCTACGATAACTTCGCCGTTAACAGTAACAGTAATGTGGTCACCCTTCACGCGGATTTCCTCGGTGCTCCACTGGCCCAGAGGCTTGTGCTTGATGCGCTTTGCGGGGATTACACCGTAAACAGAACCGTGTACCTGATAGGGAGCCAAACCGCCGTAGATGGGGTCGTCGTGGTCGAGAATCTGGCTTTCGCACATTCCGTGGTATGCAGCGTCCACGCCCATGGGAGTGCGGATACCGATACCGTTGTTCACACCGGGACGGGTGAAGCAGAAGTCGAAGCGCAGAACGAAGTCCTTGTACTCCTCGGCGCTGTACAGGTTGCCTGAGCTACCGTACTGTGCAGAAACCACGATTTCGTTGTTGATTACCTGGTAACCCTTCTTGTCACCGGTCCACTTGTCGAGGTTGGTTCCGTCGAACAGGATTTCAAAGCCTTCCTTCTTTTCCTCGTCTGTGAGCTTGTAGATTTCTCCGGGTTTAACCTCGGCCAGAATCTTCTTGATTTCGTCTACAGCATAACCGTCATCAGCACCGCCGTGAGCCTTGTAGATTTCAGAAGCCTTGTTAAGACCGGCTGTAAGCTTCTTGTAGTCGATGTCGCCCTTGCACTTAGAAGCAATGTTCTTGCAGGCTGCTGCAGCCTGGTAGTTTACTTCCTTGTCGTCAAGATACTTGGCAGCGAGGTCGAAGCTGTAGCGGTTGGCAGCATTGCCAAGGCTGTTAATTATAACCTTCTTGGCATCGGCGCTCTTTGCAAAGGGCAGAGCCTGGTCGAGCAGGCGGACACGCTTGGTGACACCTTCGTTGGCGTTGATCAGCTTGATATAGGTCTTGAGAGAAGTTTCGTCGCCCTTCTGAGCAGCAGCCAAGAGGGGAGCGGCAGCCTTGTAGTTGCTGCTTTTCTGCAATGCAGCCAGAGCCTCGGTGCTTCCGCCCTGCCATGCAGCCTGAAGGTCGGCTACAGACTGGTCAGTGTTGGTGGCAGCCAGGGCGGGATAGAAGCGTGCCTTGTTGCTTGCCTTCTGGATTTCGCTGCTGATAACCTTGTACTGCTCTTCTGCGTTCATGCCTTTGATGCTGGCGGTGAATGCCTGCTGGTAGATAGCAGCCTTTTCGCCGCTGGCCTTGTCCATCATGCCAGCCAACTGAGTGGCGTTGTCCTTGGTAACCACACCGGGGAGTGCCTTGAGGGCGGCAGCAGCCACGGTGGCATCAGATGAGTTGATCAACTCGAATACCTGAGGAGATGCGCTCTTGATGCGACGGGTGTTGGCAATGTCGAGCAGAGCCAGTTGGAGATCGCCAGTGGCGGTCTTCAAAGCTGTGGTTACGCGTTCGTTGATGTTGCCGTTGAAGGCGAGGAGAGCGGCTGTGGCTTCTGCCTTATAGTCTGTGCTGAGAGCGGCAATCAGGGCGTCAACAGAAGTGGCGGTTCCCAGACGGCCGGCAGTTTCGATAGCCATTGCGTTAGTGCCCTTACCCTTCTGGATTTCCTTGATCACAAGGTCAAGCTGAGTGATGGTCTTGTTGTCGCCAATCCAACCCAGTACGTCGTTCTTGGCTTCGGTGCTCAGTGAGTTGTACTTCTGGGCAACCTGGCCTACGAATGCGGCATCGGCATAGTTGTTGGCAAACTTGAGCGCCTGCATGCGAAGCGCACGGTCATCGCTCTTGAGAGCCTTGATTACAATGGGAGCGCAGTTTGCGCCTGCAGCCTTCAGTTCGTCCCACAACTTGGCATAGGGTTCTGCGCCAGCATGGTTCTTGTATGCGGGAATCTCGGCACGTCCGTCCTTGATGAAACGAACGTATTCCTGCAGGAACTGCTTGGTAGCTGCGTCGGGAGCAGAAGCTACAGAAGCCTCCAGACCCTGGCGGACAGCAGCCTTGTACTTGTTGTTTGCACAAGCGTAGTTTACCACACCGCTGATGGCATATTCTACCTTATTATTAACGGCCTTTTCAACGGGCTTCAACATTTTGCAAAGAATCTCAACGGTTGCGGGAGCGCCCTTTGCAAGGTCTTCCATTTCACGGTTGTAGTCGGCCTGCTTCTGCACAGGAACTTGCGCCAGCACGTCCTGTACAATGGTCTCAGGCTTTCTCTGTCTTTCGTCCTGCGCAATTCCGGGCAGGGCAACGGTCATCAGCAACAGTGCTGACAGTATGATACTATAAAATTTACGCATGATTTACTGTGTTTAATTTGATTAAATGCACTGTTCGTCTGATTAGATGTAGTTCTGCCATTCTCCGCGCATGGGCTGGTAGATGAGACGGTTTGCCTCGTCGTCGCCGATGAACATCTGGGTCTTGGGGTCGAAATGCAATGTGCGGTTGAGGCGCAGGGCGCAAACACCCATATTTACGATGGTACAACTGCGGTGGCCGTTGCTCTCGTTCAGTGCGAACTGGCGACGGTTGCGTACGCAATCCAGATAGTCAGTGTTGCGGGGTTCGGGATCGGGCATTTCGTTGATGATCTCCTGAACGTTGGGGATGGTGCATTCAAATCCCTTGTATACCTTACCCTTGGGTCCTTCGATGTAGGGAACCTTGCCGGGGCTTTCATAGCCTTCGCCTTCAAGGATGATCTGGCATCCGTCCTCGTAAGTGTAGGTTACGCTACGCCAGGTACCGATGGCGTCAGAGTGCTGCTGGGGAGCGTCAACTTCCACCTTAACGGGGAAGGTGTCGTCCTTGCCCAGGATGTACTGAACGGGGTCGATGTAGTGCTGACCCATATCGCCCAGACCACCTCCATCGTAGTCCCAGTATCCGCGGAAGGTCTGGTGTGTACGGTGAGCGTTGTAGGGCTTGAAGGGAGCGGGACCCAGCCAGAGATCGTAGTCGAAGTGCTTGGGCACCTGCTGTACTTCCAGGTTTTCCTTACCAACCCAGAAGAACTTCCAGGTAAAGCCTGTTGCGCCAGAGATGCGAACCTTCAAGGGCCAGCCCAGCTTGCCGCTGTCAACCAGCTTCTTCAGGGGCTTCACGTCTGTTCCCAGTCCGTAGAAGGTGTCCTTGAAACGGAACCAGGTGTTCAGACGGAAGATGCGTCCGTTGCGCTTAACGGCTTCCTCAACGCGTTTTCCTTCGCCGATGGTACGGGTCATAGGCTTCTCGCAGAAAATGTCCTTTCCGGCATTGGCTGCTTCAACAGACATGATACCGTGCCAGTGGGGAGGAGTGGCAATGTGAACGATGTCTACATTGGGGTCGTGGATGAGTTCGCGGAAGTCGTGGTAGGTCTTCACTGTCTCGTTCCAGTTCTTCTTGGCAGCCTCGAAGGCAGAGTCCAGATGCTTCTGGTCTACGTCGCACATGGCAACCATTCTACAGTTCTGGTCACTGATGAAGTGTGAGGCACTACGGCCGATACCACCTACACCGATGAGGCCGCGAGTCAACTGATCGCTGGGGGCGATGAATTCTTTGTTACCGTTCATTCTACCCAATACGTTTCGGGGAAGAATGGTAAACAGGGCGGCACCTGCCGCACCTCTTTGTAAGAATTTTCTTCTGTTAATTCCCATGAATTTAAGTGTTTTAAAGAATTAATATAATAAAGTTTGATAAGTTGTGCCGAATTATTTTATGCCCAACGGGCTGTTTTTTCCTGCTTGCAGGGGATATTCTTTTCCTTCCCAAACGAAGGTTCCGCTTACGCCCGCAGGAAGTTCCACAAAGGCATCCAGACGGCCTTTCTTGTCCAATTTGTAGTCTACGCGGATGAATCCGGCAGGATGGGGAATGGTGCCAGACGCTTTAGTGAGCTTGCCCAGCGCAGGGGCGATGCGTACTTTTTCGAAGCGTGGCGCGTCTGTGTCAATGCCCAGTACAATACGGAACAATTCTATGTTGGGAGCCGCTCCCCAGGCGTGGCAGTCGCTGCGGGTTGGCTCGGGCATTTCCGCCCAGGTTGTCATGTTTTCCTTCAGTTGCTGACGCCATACGGCCAGTTCTTCAAGGTATCTGTTGGCCAGTCCGGAGTGTTTCATGGCCAGGAACAGATAGTATTTGAAATAGATGGTGGTCTGTGTGATTCCCTTTTCCGCCAGAATGCGCTCGCAGAGTGCGGTGGCTTCTGTGCCGGTGATGATGTCGGTCAGGATGGCCATGATGTTGACGTGCTGAGAGAAATTGCGGTGGTCGTAGGTGTCGGCAAACATCTTGCGTCCCTCGTTCCAGTATTTCTTGTGGAAATCCTTGCGGATTCTGGCCGCCAGTTCCTTGTAGTGCTGGGCAATGGAGGGCAGACCCAGCGCCTCTTCCATTTTGGCTGCTTCGTCAAGCGCCATGAGATATGCCAAATCCTGATATGCGCTGTTTCCCTTTTCTTCTCTAATCGGTTCGCCGCCTCTGAAATTGCTTGCCCAATCGCAGAAATACCAATAAGGAATACGGTCCAGAGAACCGTCTTTGCGGAGATATTGCTCATACCAGCTCATGATGCTTCTGGTCTGGGGCAGAAGGGTACGCACATAGGCTTCATCGCCGCGGTACATCCAATAGTCATATATCATTCCAGTCCATGAAAGGCTGTAGCTGCTTATCATCTGCGGTACGTTGTGGGGGTAGCGGCTGTAGGTCAGTCCGTCGGCTACCATTGACATTCTGCCCATTTCCAAAGCCTGGCGCACCATGGCCATGTCGTTGGTGTTATACATGGTCACCATGGTCTGGATGCGGGTGTCGCCAAAGTATTGCAACTGCTCGTAATAGGGACAGTCCATATATGTCTCGTGGGCGCAGAGGCGTGCTGTGCGCCATCCCACTTCCAACATTTTGTCCAGGTCGTTGTCTCCGGTGGCGGCAAACTGGCTTACGCGCTTGAAGGGATAGGCACTGAAGGTGCCATACATATCTTTCAGCGTCAGCGGCTCCTCTTTGGTCTCCACGGTGAGCTGAATATAGCGCCAGGTGCGCCACCAAAGGGGAGTGAAGCAGAAGTCGTTTCCGTCGGCCACAACACAATCCTCATAACCGAAAATTACACGATTCTCCACCTCGTTGCGGTCGCCCAAAGGCGCTTCGTGCCCCTTTTCGTTGCGGGTGAAGAGCGTTTCGGCATAAGTCAGTGTCAACTTGGTGTTCTTTCCACCTGTCCAAGACAAGTGTGGGTAACCGGTGGTTTCATATCCTTGGTCCAGCAGAAGCACTGCTTTTGTGTGGGCGGGAATCTGCAGCGCGGTGGGCTTCTTCAGGAAATCGCCGGCCTTCTTTATGCCCTCAACCTTGCGCACGGATTTCAGTCGCTCGGGTGTCATTTCCAGGGCAGGCAGCGAACGGGGAACGAGCAGTCGCTCAGAGTAGTTCATGGTGCCCTTTGCCGCGGCTCTTCCGTCTTCTGTCGCCTGTTTCCATTGGCTGTCGTCAAAGTCGGCCTTTGTCCATCCGTGGGGGTACTCTTCAGCCTGTATCAGTTCAGTAGCGCCGGCAGCATAATAGCCCCGCACACGGCCTGTGGTACATTTGCTATAGGCTGTGTTGCGGACGCATTTCCACGACTTGTCCGTGTTGACGATGGCTTCGGTCTGAGAGTTTCCCTGCATCAGAAATCCGGCCTTGCCGAAGGAAACCTGTGCCACAGGCGCGTCTTTGGGTTCCAGGTGCCAGACAACGGATGCCAGTGTGTTCTTCCCTTTCTTGAGGAAGGGCGCAAGGTCAATGGTCTCGTAGTTCCAGTTGCTTACATCGCCTCGGCAGGGTCCCAGCGCCACCAGCGAGTCGTTGACAAACAGCTTGTAGCGGTTGTCTGCGGAAACGTGGACGATAAATTTTGCGGGAACTTGCTCCAGGTTGATGGACTTGCGGAAATGATACACTCCGAAATCGCTCAAATCACATTCCGGCACACCAATCCATTGTGCCTTCCATTGGCCTTTTAGGAACTCCGGAGCAATATGGTCTTGCTCGTAGCCGCGAAGGCGGATTTGGGCATTTATGGCCATGAGAATAGCCATAAAAAAGATGGTAAAAAAGAACGTTCTTTTGAGTCGAAACATGATTAGGGAGGACTATTGTGTCTTTTATTGTGGCAAAGATAGTGAAAAAATGAAAAATAATGTGTAACTTTCTTAAGAAAAACAAGGGAAATCCGCCCAATGGCTTGAAAAAGTGCGCTATTTGTGGTTTGTATAACAAAAAAACGTCGACTTAAGATGATTTTTTGATGAAAAGTCCTAACTTTGCGTCAAATCAAACACGGATTTCCATGAAAACAAGACTGACTATCTTTTTGCTGTTTCTCATCGCGCTTTTCACCCAGGCGCAGCAGTCCCTCATTCCCCGTCCAGAAAAGTGCGTGCTGGGCGCTGGTACCTTTGTGTTGGGCGGCAGTCCCGTGGTGGAATGTGCCGAAACCGGCTTGCGTGGCATGGCGGACAGCCTGCAGGCGCAATTACGCTCGCTGGGTTTTTCCAGTGGACAGAAGTCGGGACGGATAGAGTGCCGGCTGCAAAGCGCTGTGGGGTGGAATGATGAGTCGTATCGAATTGTAGTAAAGGAAGATAAAGTTGTGCTTGAAGCTTCATGTCGGACAGGGCTTTTCCGCGCCAGCCAGACGTTTTTGCAGATGCTCCGTGCAGGGAAGGGAAAGGTGAGAGCGTGCAGCATTGATGACGCTCCCCGCTATGGATGGCGAGGCTTCATGGTGGACGAAAGCCGCCATTTCTTCGGAAAGGAAAAGATTCTGCAATATCTGGACATCATGGCCGCCTTGAAGATGAATGTCTTCCATTGGCATCTGACGGACGAACCGGGCTGGCGCATTGAGATAAAGCGCTATCCCAAACTTACAGCCGAGGGTGCTGTGGGCAATTGGCACGATGCTGGGGCTCCGGCGCGCTTCTATACCCAGGATGATATCCGTGAGATTGTGGCCTATGCCCAGGCAAGGCACATCATGGTGGTGCCAGAGTTTGATATGCCAGGCCATGCCACCGCTGTCTGCCGTGCCTATCCCGAGGTTTCGGGCGGTGGAGAAGGGCGTTGGAAACACTTTACCTTCCATCCCAGCAAGGACGAAACGTACGATTTCATCGAAAATATTCTGGACGAACTGTTCCAATTGTTCCCCTCTCCATATATCCACATCGGGGGCGATGAAGTTCACTTTGGCAACCAGGCCTGGTTCACCGATCCTGCAATTCAGCGGTTCATCACGGATAATAAGCTGATGAACGAGACAGGCCTGGAACACTATTTCCTGCGCCGAGTGGCCGACATTGTGGCGCGCAAAGGACGTAAAGTAATTGTGTGGGACGAGGCCATAGATGCCGGCATCTCACCAGAAAAGGCGGTCATTATGTGGTGGCGCCACGACCGTAAGCACCAGCTTCTGAAGGCGTTGGAAAAGGGCTATCGGGTCATCATGACACCGCGCCGACCCCTCTATGCCGACTTCAACCAGGATGCCTCGCACAAATATGGCCGTGTTTGGGACGGCTATAATGCACTGGAGAACGTCTATGCTTTTCCCGAGCCGGTGCTTCATTTGGCGCGCGGTTACGAAAAGCAGCTCATGGGCTTGCAGATGTCCTTGTGGACCGAACGCATTGCCGATGCCAAGCGTCTTGACTACATGGCCTTCCCGCGGTTGGCAGCGGTGGCAGAGGACGCCTGGACGCCAGAGACGGGAAAGGACTTCAGCCGTTTCGTGCAGCGCTTGCCCCTGTTCCTCGATTATCTGGACGGGTTGGGTGTCTATTACTACAATCCCTTCAACCCTTCCGCAACGCCCGAGCCGGCCGGACCTCAGAGAGCGGCGGCAGAGCAGTGAACCTGTCTGTTATTTGGAAGAGTTTTCCTTGCCGGTGAGAATGCGAATCATGGTTTCATCGGGTTTTCCACCCTTGATGATGCCAAATCCGCCTTTGTAGTCCCAAACGGCGCAGCCAATGCCTTTTTCCTCGAATGTCTGTTCCATGTCTCTGAACCAGCGGTTGCGGTCGGCTTCGGGGGATGAGTTTATACAGCCGTATTCTCCGCAATAAACCTCTACGCCATAATGTCGGGCACGCGCCAGAACTTGTTCAAAATGGTCTGATATGACTTCTTTGTCCCATTTCAACCCTGTCATCCAGTGATATTTTTGTGCAATTTCCTTCGGAACGGACTTCAAATCCTCTTCCCGAACCACTTGGCCGGGGTAATGGATGCCGCCGGTATAGTCCCTCTGGTCTGTCCAGGAAGCTTTGTAATGGGTCAGCGGGAAGGGGTTGTAGTAGTGGAAACTGATGATGATGTTGCGGTCGTTCTCCGGAATGCGCAGGTCTTTCACCGTTTCGTAGCCTTGCCAGCGGTTAGAACCGATGATGATGGTGCGTTTGGGCTCCAGCTCCCTTACCACGGCAGCGCAGCGGTTCACAATGATGTTCCATGTCTCCGGATTGTCCGCCACTGGCTCGTTCATCAGCTCGTAAGCCACCCATTTTACGGAGTACTTTTTCAGTTCTCCGCTTATCTTGCGCCAACATTCGTAGAAGGCATTTTGTGCCTTTTCATCGGTGAAAAGGGGCTTTTCTGCTGCATTGAAGTGGTGAGAACGCAGAATGTGCAGGTCCACCACCGCCTTCATCTTATACTTGCGGCACCATTGCAGAGCATTGTGCAGCAAGGCGAAGGCTTCTGGTTCCTTTTCGCCTTGGGGCGTGAACATTTGTTCCTCGTCAATGGGGATGCGCAGATGGTCAAAGCCCTGGGAAGCGATGAAGGCTACGTCCTTTTCCGTGAAATACTCGGCACGGCCTTTTCCGCGCGTATCGCTTTGCGAGAGCCAGTGGCTGATGTTCACACCACGGTGAAGACGGATTGCCGCTCTCAACTCCACGCCAAATAAAAAGCCAGCGAGGGTGAGGATGAGCAGAAGGGTGTGTCGTTTTGTCATTTTCTGTGTGTTTTTTTAGGGTAATACTTGTGTGTTTTGTGTCTCTTTTGCCACAAATATCGCCTTTTTCTTCCAATCTGCCAAGCAAATATGAAGCTTTCCTGTTGTTTTTCAGAGAAAGTGGTTTGGAGGGAAAGCAGTAAAATTTGTAACTTTGCCCATAATATTAACAAAAATAACGTTAAAATCATGATGAAACGCCTTGCATTTGCCTTTTTTATGACCGCAGCAGCCGTATTCCAAACCGGCGCACAGACTCCTGTTGAGAAACCCCTGGCGCTGGCCGATCCCTACATTTTGGTGGAGGATGGTGTGTATTATGCCTATGGCACCACTGGCGACAGCGGTATAGAAGTGTTCTCCAGCACAGACCTTGAGAACTGGGAACGTCTGGGGTGGGCTTTGCGCAAGGAGCAGACTTCCTGCCCTAAGTGGTTCTGGGCTCCCGAGGTATACAATGTGAACGGCCGATATCTGATGTATTTTTCGGGCAACGAAAAGATACGCGCAGCATGGAGCGACAGCCCTACAGGTCCTTTTAACGAGCTGTATACCGGCCCTCTTTTTGTGCAGGAAGGCAACATTGACCACCATCTTTATATCGACGAGGATGGCAAGCCCTATATGTTTTTTGTACGATTTGATCGGGGAAATATCATCTATAGTTGTGAACTGGAGCCCGACTTTACCACAATGAAACTCAATACGCTCAAACAGGTGGTGCGCCCCGAACAGGAATGGGAAAAGCTGGATGCCGTGGTGAACGAAGGCCCCTTCATCATCAAGCACAACAGCACGTATTATATGACGTACTCTGGCAACGGATATACATGTAAAGACTATGCCATTGGTGTCGCCACCAGCGAAAGTATCAACGGTCCCTGGCAGAAGGTGGACTATAATCCCATTCTGCGCCGACCCAACCAACTTGTGGGTGTGGGGCACCACAGCTTCTTCCGCGACGCTAAAGGCAAGCTGCGCATAGTCTTCCACGCACATAGCTCGGACACAAAGGTCCATCCTCGCGATACGCACATTGGCTATGTGAGCTTCAAGAAGAACCCCAATGGCGGGCCGGACATCATTTCCGTTGATACGGAAAGCATCATCCGATGCCGTTTAAAATAATAAATGCAAAATTTGCAAAAAAGCAAACCAAATAAGATGGCTGTTGTAATGGGCTGTATTTGAGTGCAGTCCATTATTTTTTTGTATGTTTGTGCGAGTCATATTTTGCAATTTTTGCATTTTTGCCTTTGCAAATTTAAAACGGGGGACACCCCACACCTTATAATATTAGTGAATAGTATTGACTAATAGACTATAATATATTATATAGGGGCTGCATGGTTATAAATTTTGCATGGCGCAAAGATGCAAAAATGCAAAGAGAAGTGATAAGTAATTGAAAATCAATAAATCGTATGACGGGGCTTTGCATTTTGCTTTGCATTTTGCATTTTTCTTTACATGTAAATTGGTCCTTTTTGTCGCTCTCGGCATGGATTTTATGCTCCGTGGCGTGGAAAAATGTAGTCCCTCGCGAGGAAAAAATTATCTTCAAGCGCAGGAAATTTATTGTATTCGAATAATTTTTTACAAATAAGCGAAAAAATATAATATTTTATTTTGTAAAAACAAAATAAAGCTATATCTTTGCGCTGAAATTCTTTCGCATCCTGCAATTCCGGACACGCAGGAGAGGACAAGAAACAAACTAAAGGCGTTCCTTGACAGACTGTTACAATCAAAAATATTGGTGTCTATAATAAAAACTGGCAATGCTCGTCGGACAGGTCTTTGGCGCGGCTTAGCCACTCTGCGGGCGGATTTTCCTTGGGCTGCGGCCACCAGAAGCCCTTTGAGGAGTATTCGAACTTTATGGCCTCGGGGGTGGAGCGCATGACCACAAAGCCAATGTCGCCATAGAATGTGGCGGGAAGTCCTACTGTCTGTACCATGTGCAGTTCCTTACGCGGACGTACCACCCGAACAGATTTGTCCCAGATGTGGGTGTGGCCATAAATATAGCCGGCTACCGCAGGAGTCTGGGCAATGAACTGTTCCAGATTGGCCATCTCGTTTAGAGGGTGGTGGGCTCCCAATACCAGACGGCGTTTGTTGTCTTTCGCAAATTCCTGGAGCCATTCAATTTGCCCGCCCGAAATCTCGCCCGAAACGGTTGTGGGCTGACGCAAACGCAGATTGGGGAGTTCGGCAAGCGAGTCGAGCATCACAAAGTTGAAGTGGGGCATCTCAACTACTGATACTACGTGGCCAGCAACCTTGGTGGAGGTGGTATATGATGGGAAGACCTTGAAGAACGGCTCGCGGCGGTCATGGTTTCCCATTCCGAGTGTGACTTTGATGCCTGCCTGTTCCAGTTCCGAAAGCAACTCGGCGGCATAACGGTAGTCTTCCTCCAAACCGTAATCCCAGGCCACGTCACCGAATACAATCACGTTTGCCGGCAGAGGCCGCATGGAGAGGATCTCGGCCATTCGTAGTTTCAGACAGGTGGGGTTATAGGGATAGTGTTTAGACATTCCGTTTTCCAACTCACCGCAGATGTGAATGTCTGACAAAAGTACTGTCGTTGCGGGGTCAATCTTTCTTTTGTTGCGTTTGGCACTGGCCTTTGCCTTGGCCATTATCGCTTCTGCGGTCTTGTCAAGAATGGCTGCATTTGCTGTTGATGCCAGGGCGGCACCGCTCAGCGATAACATTGATGTCAAAAACTGTTTTCTGTCCATAGGTTATTCTTTCAATGTACATTTAAATGGCCAACGGTTGCCTGTGCGCACAGCCGGAATTTGGGGTCAGAAGAAGAAATAGTCGTCATCTTCCACGGCTGGTTGTTCCTCCTGCTCGCTTTCTTGTTCTTCGGCAGCTTTTTTCTGCTCTTCCTCTTCCTTCTTGGCATCCTTCTTTATCTGGTCAAAGAGGCCATAAGTGATGCGCAGTACGCGGAACTCGGTGCGGCGGTTCAGCGCATGGCATGCTTCCTTCTGCTCCTCGTTGGGAAGGGCGTTGATGAAGGCCTCGGTTAGGGTGTCGCCTTCATGCAGGAAGGGGTTCTGCTCGGCCACCTTGCGTGTGACGGCCTTTGGACGGCTCTCGCCATAGCCTACGGGCGTGAGGCGGTCTTCTGCAATGCCGTGGGCAATGAGGTAGTTTACCACGCTTTCTGCGCGGCGCTGGCTCAGTTTCTGGTTATATTCGTCCTTGCCACGGAAGTCGCAGTGGCTGGAGAGTTCGATGGTGATGTTGGGATTCTCATTCAGCAGGGTGACGAGGCTGTCCAGCGCCTGGGTGCTGTTGGGAGTCAGCTCAGCGCTGTCAAACTCGTAGAACACGTTGCGTACCAGTACGGGGGCGTGGATGTTGGCCAGGGGGAACTGCAGCACATATTCCTGGCTTTCGCTGGTGGTGTCCACGCACAACTCTTCTTTGTGGTTCAGATAACCTTTGCAGGTACCCAGGAAGACGTATTCCACGTTGGGCTGTATCTGCTGTGTGAAGCTGCCGTCGCCCTTTACGCTAAGCTTGAGATAGGTGCCGTCGTTGCCCACCATATAGACCAGTCCCTCGGGCAGTTCATATCCGTCCTTTTCATAGACCCATCCCTTGACGGTTTGGATGACCTCGGGACAGTAGAATGAGAAAATGTGGTCCCATCCGCGGGCATCGCCTCTGCTACTGCAGAAAAAGCCCTGGTTGTGCAGGCCCTGGAAAGTCATGCCGAAATCATCCCCGGGACTGTTCATGGGGTATTGCAGGTTCTCGATGTGCCACTTCTTGGTGGAGTCGCATTGGGCGCGGAAAAGGTCCAGCCCGCCCATGCCAGGATGCCCGTTACTGGAAAAGAAAAGGTCGCCGTTGGGACGGAAAGTGGGGAACATCTCGTCTCCAGGGGTGTTGATGACAGGTCCCAGATTTTCCACGGCTCCCAGTCCGTATTCGCTCAGTCCGATGCGCCAGATGTCCAGTCCGCCCACTCCGCCGGGCATATCACTTACGAAATAGAGCCACATCCCGTCTGGCGACACGGCTGGGTGGGCATAGCTTGAGAGGGTGTCGCGCGAGATGGGTACCGCTTCGGGCTTGCCCCAGGAAGCGTCGCTGCGCGCGCTGCTGAAAATCTGCGCATAACGGGGGTAGTTGGGGTCGTGCGTGCAACGGGTAAAATACATGGTCTTGCCGTCGGGCGAGAAGCAGCAGGCACCCTCGTCATAGATGCTGTTCACTTCGGATTCCAGCGCCTCGGGTTGCGACCACTTGCCCTTGTCGTCCTTTTGGCTGAAGAAGATGTCGGCGCTCTTCACGCCTGTGATGCCGCTCAGCTCGTCTCCGGTGGCCTGCGGGCGCGTGGTGGTGATGAAGAGCTGTTCGCCCTCGTCGCCCAGCAGGGCGGGCGAGTAGTCATAGCGCCGTCCGTTGAAGACGGGTTCCTTCTTTACGGTATATCGGGTGGGGTTCTCCTTCCATTGCGGTGCCAGTTCGCAACCCTTTATGCCGTTGATGGCAAGGAGGTTGCCGGGTTCCTTCTCCAAAAAAGCCTGATAGCTGGCCATGGCCTTCTTGTAGTCGCTGGCCTTGTGTTGTGCCTGGGCCAGATAGAGCAACGCCAGGCTGTCGGGGTATTTGTAACGGATTGCGTTCTGATAGGCTCCCATCGCCTTGGCGGAAAAGTTCATGTGACGATAGCATTCGGCCATCTTCCAGGCACGCACGCCACGCTTTTCCTTGTCCTTGACGGCTGTTCGGGAAAAGGCTTTCTTGTATTCGGCGGCGGCATCGAAGTATTCGCCGATGGCATAAAAGGCATCACCTTTCTTTACATAGGTCTCGGGGTTGCAGGCCGAAATCAGCGCCACGCAACACAAGACCGCTGTCCGAAGAAGGCGGCCCAGGGAGGGATTGTTATGGAAGGGCGCGTTTTGCATTTTTGCATTTTTGCGTTTGCAATTTTTATAATGTCACAACTCGGAACTCACCGCTCGTTGCTCATGACTTAAGAAAATAACGTATCCGGGGTCGGCATTATTGTTTTTTGCCCTTGGATTTTTCTTTGGCAGGCACAATGCAGGGGACGTGGCGGGCGGTGTTGTCCCGCAAAACAGACATGACAATCTCTGACACCATGGCCTTCAGCTCGTCCAGGAAGGTCTTCGCCTCGTACTCGCGGCGCTCAATTTGGCGCAACTTCTTTTCCCAGCGTCCGGTCAGTTCTGCACTCATGAGAATCTCTTCGTGGATGAGGCTGATAAGTTCCACTCCAGTGGGGGTGGCCCACAGGTTCTTGCGCTCCTTGCGAATGTAGTGGCGGCGGAAGAGCGTCTCTATGATGGCTGCTCGCGTACTGGGCCGGCCAATGCCGTTTTCCTTCAGCGCCTCGCGCAGTTCCTCGTTGTCCACAGTCTTGCCGGCCGTTTCCATGGCACGCAGCAGCGTGGCCTCGGTGTAAGGCTTCGGGGGAGTGGTCTGCTTCTCTGTAAGAGTGGGTGTATGCGGTCCGCTTTCCCCCTTGGTGAACTGGGGAAGTGTCTTTTCCTCGTCGGCCGCTTTCTCGTCCTCGTCCGTGGCGGTCTTGGCCCAGAGTATCTTCCATCCGGGGTCGTTGATGACACGACCTGTGGCCTTCATCTTCACATCGCCCACTTCGCCCTTTACGGTGGTGGCGGTGAACTTGCAGTCGGGGTAGAAAATACCGATGAAACGGCGCGAAACGAGATCGTATACCTTGGCTTCCATCTCGGTCATTCCCTGTGCCGGAACGCCAGTGGGAATGATGGCGTGGTGGTCTGTTACCTTTTTGCTGTCAAAGACTTTTTTGCTCTTGGCCAAAGGCTTTCCCTTGATGCGTTCCATCAGCGGGAAATAGGCGGTGAGTCCGTTTAGAATGCCGGGGCATTTGGGGTAGATGTCATCGCTTAGATAGGTGGTGTCTACGCGTGGATAGGTGGTCAGTTTTTTCTCGTAGAGGCTTTGTATGAGCTGGAGCGTGGTGTCGGCGCTGAAGCCGAACCGCTTGTTGCATTCCACCTGCAGGCTGGTGAGGTCGAAAAGTCTTGGCGCGGCCTCGGTACCCTTTTTCTCCTGCACTTCCGTAACGGTGAACGGTGCGTCGCTGATGGACGCCAGTGCCGCCTCGCCCTCTTCTTGGGTGGCGAATCCGCGGTCGCCCTCCTTCATGATGGCGGTGAATACGGTGTCGCGGTAGATGGTGGACAGCACCCAGTAGGGTAGTGGTTGGAATTGTTCAATCTCTTGCTGCCGCTTGACAATGAGCGCCAATGTGGGAGTCTGCACACGACCGATGCTGAGTACCTGTTGCTGTCCCGAGGCATACTTCTGGGTGTAGAGGCGGGTGGCGTTCATGCCCAACAGCCAGTCGCCGATGGCGCGCATCAGGCCGGCCTCGTAAAGCGTCTGGTACTGGTTCTGCTCCTTCAACTCTTGAAATCCCTGGCGTATGGATTCCTCAGTCAGACTGCTTATCCACAGACGCTTGACGGGACATTTGGCCTGTGCCATCTGCATTACCCAGCGCTGTATCAGTTCACCCTCCTGTCCGGCATCTCCGCAGTTTACAATGCTGTCCGCGCCTTGGATGAGCCGTGCAATGGTCTGGAATTGTTTCTCCACACCCTTGTCGGCCTTCAACTTTATGCCGAAGCGCTCGGGGATCATGGGCAGCTGGCTCAGGCTCCACCGTTTCCACATTGGCGAATAGTCCTGTGGCTCCTTCAGCTCGCACAGATGGCCGAAGGTCCACGTAACCTGGTAGCCGTTCCCCTCCATAAACCCGTCCATGGGGCGGTTTGCACCCAGCACTTGGGCAATTTCACGCGCAACGGACGGTTTCTCTGCTATACAAACTATCATTCTCTGTTCTGTAATTTGGGGGCAAAGATACGGAAAAAATGCCGAGAAAATAACTTGTCCGCCAAAATCAAAACAGATTCTTAGTTTTTTCTGCTTTTGCTTGCATCTTTTCCAGATTATCCTTAATTTTACAGCCAATTACTATTAAAAATAAGGTAGAAGTATGCACTTGAAGTCACTGTTTGGCGCGTTTTTCATGGGATTGCTGTGTCTTGCATGGCAGCCGCTTTTTGCGTCCGAGACGGTCATAACCGTGCAGACGGCACGCAAAGGCGCTCCAATTGCGCCTACTATGTACGGTCTCTTTTATGAAGATATAAACTTTGCGGCTGACGGAGGAATGTATGCAGAGCTGGTGAAAAACCGCTCGTTTGAATATACCCCCAATGCCTTGAGTGGTTGGAAGGTGATGGGAAGGGCTGAACTGATGGCGGACGGTCCTTTTGAGCGGAATCCCCACTACCTGCGTCTGCAGGGTATGGGACATTCAGAAATGTGGACTGGCCTGCAGAACGAGGGTTTCTTTGGTATGGGACTGCGCGCCAGTGCCGACTACCGTTTCTCGGTCTGGGCAAGAGTGCCACAGGGAAAGCCGCAGATGCTGAAGGTTCAGTTGGTACAGCCCTCTACCATGGCAGAGCATCAACAACTGGCCGAAGTGAAGGTGGTGGTGGACAGTCCTGAATGGAAGCAGTACGAGGCCGTTATCCGCAGTCCGCGCGAAGTTGAGAAGGCGGAGTTGCGAATTTTTCTTGCCGACGAGAAAGGAAGCGCATGGACTGGCGAAACGTGTGATGTGGAGCACATCAGCCTTTTCCCTGTTGATACCTGGCGAGGCCACAGAAATGGATTGCGCAAGGATATTGTCCAGGCGCTTTACGACATGCGCCCCGGTGTGTTCCGCTTTCCTGGCGGATGCATTGTGGAGGGCACAACTTTGGATAACCGCTACCAGTGGAAACATTCCGTGGGTCCCGTGGAAAATAGAAAGATAAACAAGAACCGCTGGATGGACTGCTTCCCCTACCGCTGCTTTCCGGATTATTTCCAAAGTTACGGAATGGGTTTTTATGAGTTGTTCCTGCTGAGTGAGGAACTGGGCGCAGAACCGCTGCCTGTAATGAATGTGGGAATGGCTTGCCAGTATCAGAACTGGGAACGAGAGGAAGCGCATGCTCCAGCTACGGAGCAGGCACTCGACCCCTATATCCAGGATTGTCTGGACTTGATTGAATTTGCCAACGGAGACAGCACGACGCAGTGGGGAAAGCTCCGAGCACAAATGGGACATCCCGAACCGTTTTGTCTGAAATACATTGCTGTGGGCAACGAGCAGTGGGGACGTTTCTATTTTGAGCGGTTGAAATTTTTTGTGGAGCGCATCAGAAAGGCATACCCGGACATCCGCATCGTGGGTTCCAGCGGGCCTGGTCCCGACGGAAAGGACTTTGAAGACGGTTGGAAGGAGATGACGGAGCTGAAGGCCGATCTGGTGGACGAACATTTCTACAGACCCGTGGACTGGTTCCTCAACAATATGTACCGCTATGACAATTATGACCGAAAGGGTCCCAAGGTGTTTGCCGGAGAATATGCCTGCCATGATCACGGAAAGAAGTATAATCACGCAGGGGCAAGTATCTACGAGGCCGCTTTCATGACCACACTTGAACGCAATGCCGACATTGTAGAGATGGCCACTTATGCCCCAATGCTGGCCCATGTTGAGGGATGGCAATGGCGTCCGGACCTCATCTGGTTTGACAACCTTCGCATAGCCCGTTCCTGTAGTTATCATGTTCAGGCTATGTATGCCCAGAACAAGGGAACGCACGTTTTGCCTTGCAGCCAGTCGGAAATCGCGCCCAAGAGAAAAGACGGTATCTTCAGCAGCGCCGTCCTGGACGAGACGGACGATAGTTTCATTGTAAAGGTAATCAACACCACAAACGAACCGCAACCAGTGCTGTTGAAGTTGGAAGGAACGAAAAGAGTGGGCAAGGTAACCACCCTGGCACTGGATTGCAGCCAATATGAGGGAGAGAATACGCTGGATAACCCCAATGCCATTGTGCCTCAGGAAAATTACCTGACAGCACAGGGAAATACGGTGCGCCATACCCTTGGCGCAAAATGTTTTGTGGTATATAGAATCGCTAAATCTGACAAGAAATGAACATAACAGACATCATATCCAATGGCGGCGGAACGGCTTTCTCCTTTGAAGTGTTGCCGCCGCTGAAAGGAAACGGAACGGCTGCCCTGTTCCGTACCATAGACCGTCTGAAGGAATTCAGCCCCAAATATATCAACATCACCACCCATCGCAGTGAATACGTCTATCATGAACTGGAGAATGGACTGATGCAGCGTCAGCGGGTGCGCCGTCGTCCTGGCACCATCGCGATTGCCGCTGCCATACAGAAGAAATATGATATTCCGGTGGTGCCGCATATTGTTTGCAGTGGAAACGACCGAGAGGATCTGGAATATATGCTCATAGACCTCCAGTTTCTGGGCATAAGCGATTTGTTGGTACTCCGTGGCGACAAAGCCAAGGAGGACGCCACATTCATGCCCACTGGCGATGGCCCTGCCCATGCTACGGAATTGATAGAACAGATCAACCGCTTCAATGATGGGTTCTTTGCTGACGGCTCTCCCATAAAGGTGCCCGGCAACCGCTTTCGCTACGGCGTGGCATGCTATCCCGAGAAACATGAGGAAGCCGCCTGTCTGGAAAGTGATATTCAGGTGCTCAAGCAAAAGGTGGATTTGGGAGCAGAATATGCCGTAACTCAGCTATTCTATGACAATCAGAAATATCTTTCCTTTGTGGAACGTGCCCGCGCTTTGGGTATTGAAGTTCCCATCATCCCCGGCATCAAGCCGTTGTCTCGTTTGAATCAGCTGACCGTAGTGCCCAAAACCTTCCATTGCGATTTGCCCGAACCGTTTTACCGTGAGTTGGTGAAGTGCAAGACGGATGAAGAGGTGAAGCAAGTGGGAATAGAGTGGAGTGTGGAACAATGCCGCGAGCTGATGAAGCATGGCGTGCCCAGCCTGCATTTCTACACCATAAGTGCTGTGGACAGCATTTATGAAATAGCCAGACGGATATACTGACGAAAAAGGAGGATAGGACAGAATGAGATTTGCCGACGTAATAGGACAGGAAAGAGTCAAGCACCACCTCTTGGAAATGGTGCATTCAGGACGTTTACCCCATGCACTGATGTTTTGCGGACCGCAGGGCGCAGGAAAGTTGCCTTTGGCGTTGGCCTTCGCGCGTTATCTCTTGTGCGAATATCCTGGAGCGGACGAGGCCTGCCACTACTGCAACGGATGCCGCATGCTGGACAACTGGACTCACCCCGACCTCCATTTTTCTTTTCCCGTTTACAAGCGTAAGAGTACGGACCGCCCCGTTTCGGACGATTTCATCGCTCCGTGGCGTGAGCAGTTGTGCACCGATCCCTATTTCGACATAGAGACGTGGCTCAGTGATATAAAGGCAGAGAATCAGCAGATTGTACATTACGTCTACGAGAGCGATGCCTTGCAGCGCAAACTGGCGCTGAAGTCCAATCAGGGCGGAAAGAAGGTGGTCATTCTTTGGCTTCCGGAAAGAATGCTTGTGGAGATGGCGAACAAATTGCTGAAGCTGATAGAGGAACCTCCTTTGGGAACACATTTCCTCTTGGTGACGGAGGATGCCGAGAACGTGTTGGGCACCATCCAGAGTCGTGTGCAATGTGTTCACGTTCCGGCGTTGGGCGCACAGGAAATGGCACAGGCGCTGATGCAGAGACACGGCGTGGGACAGTCCGAGGCGGAAATGTATGCCCGCGTTGCGCAGGGCAATTACGTCAAGGCACTGAAGATGTTGGCAAGCGAGGATGAAGAGCGTCAGTTCTTCGACCTTTTTGTACATCTGATGCGTAAGTGTTATTTGCGCGACATCCGTGAGATGCGCAAATGGGCAGATTCGGCGGCGGAGCAGGGACGCGAGCGCCAGAAACGAATGTTGGACTTCTTCCAGCGCATGCTCAGGGAGAATTTCATTTACAATTTCCGCCAGCCGCAACTGAACTATCAGACATTTGAGGAAAGCCGTTTCAGCACCAACTTCGCACGCTTCATCAATGAGCGGAATGTCATCACCATTATGGAAGAACTTTCAGACGCCCAGCGCGACATCGGGCAGAACGTAAATGCACGAATGGTTTTCTTTGACCTGGCGTTGAAGATGGCGGTGCAGTTGAAACAATAGAGATAAGTATAATTATTGATAACGAATATAATCAGAAAGAAACAAGAATACAACATCATGGATTTGGAATATATTGACGGATGCCGCGGCCGCGGTCTTTCCCGTAAGGGTTGCAACATAGGGCATTATTGCCAACTGAACACATACGACTATTTGGCCGACATCCCCAACAACGACCAACTCACGGACATTGTGGAAGTGCAGTTCAAGAACACCCGAAAGGGTTATTACCATAACATCAACAACCTTTCTTTGGACAAGGGAGACATTGTGGCGGTGGAGGCCAACCCCGGACACGACATCGGAACGGTAACGCTGACCGGAAAACTGGCTTTGCTGCAAATGAAGAAGGCAAACCTGAAGAGTATGGACGAGGTGCGCAACATTTACCGAAAAGCCAAACCGGTGGATATGGAAAAATATGCCGAGGCAAAGGAAAGGGAACACGACACCATGATACGCAGCCGCCAGATTGCCAAAGATTTGGGGCTGGAGATGAAGATTGGCGACGTGGAATACCAGGGCGACGGCAACAAAGCCATTTTCTATTATATCGCCGACGGACGAGTGGATTACCGCCAACTTATCAAGGTGCTTGCCGAGGCATTCCGTGTGCGCATTGAAATGAAACAGATTGGCGCACGCCAGGAAGCCGGTCGCATCGGCGGTTTCGGCCCTTGCGGCCGCGAGCTTTGCTGCGCCTCCTGGATGAAGTCTTTCGTCAGTGTGAATACGGGTGCCGCACGTTTCCAGGATCTCAGTCTGAATCCCCAGAAACTGGCTGGACAATGTGCAAAACTGAAATGTTGTATGAACTACGAGGTGGATCAGTACGTAGAGGCAGGCCGCAAACTGCCCAGCCGCGAGATGGTTCTCCAAACCCAGGACGCGGAATTCTATCTCTTCAAGGCCGATATTCTGAGTGGAATGGTCACCTATTCATCAGACCGTCGTCTGGCGGCAAACCTTACCACCATCACCGCCGAGCGAGCCATGGCTATTATCGCCATGAACAAGGAGGGCGAGAAACCCGCTTCATTGCAGGCAGAAGGTGTTGTACAGGAAAGCGGAGTCGTAGACTTGGCCACCCAGGATGACATGAACCGCTTTGACAAGAAAAAGAAAAAGAAGAAGAACAAGTCCAAAGGCGAGAACCGCCAGGCTGCACCTTCCGCCGATTCCGCACAGAACGAAAAAGAAACACCTTCGGCAGAAGAACACCCCAACACCGCACAGCCCCGCCGTCAAAAGGGTCAGAGAAACGGCAACAGGAAAGATGGGGACCGCAAGCCCCGCCGCGAACGCAAGGACAACACTTCCCAGAATGACAAACCACAGGAAACAGGTCAGGCTTAGTGCGCTGGCGCTTTGCCTCGGCTTGATTGCGTGCGGTGGCGATATTTGGTTCCACCGCTACCAGTCTACCGGCAAAGACGGATGGGCAAGAACGGACACACTGATGTTCGCCCTTCCGCCTTTGTCGGCCGATACTGTTTTTGATGCCTTTGTGGGGTTGCGCATCACGCATTCTTTCCCATACCAAAGGCTTTGGATGGCGTTGGAAGTGCGGAACGACAGCGTCGGCACCACCTTTACCGATACTTTGTGCTATGAATTGTGCGACAGCGCCGGCCGGTTTTCTGGCCGTGGCGTAACCAGTCTTCAGTATGAGCAACCTTTTATGGCCATTCCCCTTCCTGCCGGCTCGGCAAACACCCTTCTCCTGTACCACCTGATGAAAAAAGAGACGGTGCCCAGCGTAAAGGAAGTGGGCGTCCGTCTCAGTGGAACCGTAAAAGGACTTTGATGTGATTACTTTCCGAAGATTTCCTTATGGGTGCGATATGCGTTTCGCCAGGATTCTACGGTGTTTCCTATTTCTTTCTTGATCTCATCATATTCCTCGTCTTCAAATGCCTGTTTGAAACTTGGAATTTCCTGGAATGCCGCTTTTGCTTTCTCATCCTCGTCCATCATCATCAGGTAACAGGCTTTTTGTACCGAGTCGTAAGCGGTTGGGGCTTTGGCCAACTGCTTTTCACACACCTCAAGCGCTTTCTGGAAGAAAATGCGGGCAGAGGCCGAATCTCCTTCATCCAGTTTTATGAAACCTAAAACCGAGGGAATCATGTGCGATTCAGGATAATCCTTCATCCCCTTTTCCAACAATGCGATGGCTTTGTCATTGCCAGCATCTGTCGCCAGCGTTTTTTGTACTTCGGCCAGAAGCGCGTCTATCTGCTTCGTGTCCGTTTGTGTGGTTTTGTTTTCCGTGCATGCGCTGAGCAAAAGCAGCACAACGATAAAGATTTGACTCAAATGTTTCATAAAAATGTGAGTTTGAATGTTTAGGTAAATTATTATTTGTCTTCATCCGGAAAGCCGTTCCTTTCATCGGCTCCAGCCCTCTACGGTGTAGAATTTCTCCAGAAGTTTTCTCTTGTTTCCTTTTTTGTCCTTGAACCACACTTCTATTCTGGCGGCATAGTATTCGCTCCAGTCACCTTCGTATATGATGAACTCTTTGTTCCGGACCAGACAGGAGAAGCTGTCGGTGACTTTTGTCTTCTGGCTTGTCTTCTTTTTTATTTTCCATGCAGAAAGCGGCGTGTTCTTTCCCGCTTCGTAACATTGCAGCCAGATTGTGCCCTCGGGCAGCTGAGGATAGAAGAACGAGTATTCGTAGATGCCGCCTTGTATGCCTTTCCGTATTTGCAGATAGGTAGTGGAGTCTTCCGGGTTTACGGCCTTTTCCATGTCTGCGTGCTCCGCCATCGGCGTGTGGCAGGCCAAGCCTTTGGGGATGGGATGCTCTGCGGCATAACCGGTGGGTGCGGATTGCAGGCAAATTGAAAGAACATAAAAGGGAAGCAATGAGATGAACCACATGATGGCGGATATGCTGAACTGTACCGCCCGGCGTCTGTGCAGCAGGAACAGGGTGGCAATGACATGCAGCAGTCCGGCCAGCAGGTTGATGCCCAGATAGAGGTCTGTGGTGTGAGGGTCGGAGTTCATGTACTGCCATGTCTTGACATAGCTGAACCAGAAGACTACGGGGAACAGGAACCAGGCATAAGAGATGCCGTACCCTGCTTTGTACAAGACGTTCAATAGCTTTTTGATATATCCCCACAACCGTTTCATCTTACTTTCAATCTGACTCCAATTCATGTTCTGTCCAAGTTTTTTATCTGAGTGTTCTATTTCCTAAAACGGCGGGGACGGGGAGTATATTGTTTCCCTTTCTTCCATTTAACGTTTTTTATGTTTCCGCTTCTTGGCAGATGTCCTCCCGAGTCGGGACGGCCTCCAGAGGCTCTGGAAATGCTCTCCCGGGTCGGGAACGCATTTTTTGCACCCAGAAAATGGTTTCCCGGGTTGGGAACTCATTTTTTATGCCCAAAAAATGGCTTCCCGCATTGGGAATGCATTTTTTACGCTCAGGAAGGCTCTCCCGAGTCGGGAGCGGACCTTCGGAACGTGCTTTTTGCTCTTTTTTGGCTGTCAGATGGGTGTTGTGCCTTATTTTCTTTTCAATCTGTTGCGGCCGATGTCAATGCGCAGCATGATGAAAAGCAGGATGGTGAAGCCCCACAACGAGGAGCCGCCATAGCTGAAGAAGGGCAGGGGAATGCCGATTACCGGAGTGAGCCCCAGAACCATGCCCACATTGATGAAGACGTGGAACAGGAAGACGCTCATCACGCAATAGCCGTACACACGTCCGAAGACATAGGGTTGCCGCTCGGCCAGATGGATGAGGCGCAGAATGAGGCACAGGAACAGCGCCAGGACAATTGTGCAGCCAATGAAGCCCTCTTCCTCGCCCACGGTGCAGAAGATGAAGTCGGTGTCTTGCTCGGGCACATATTTCAGTTTGGTCTGCGTGCCGTTTAGGAAACCCTTGCCCTGAAGTCCGCCCGAACCGATGGCAATCTTGGCCTGGATGACGTTGTATCCGGCTCCTCTGGGGTCGTCTTCCAGACCCAGAAGCACACGGATGCGGGTCTGCTGGTGCGGTTCCAACACGTTGTTCAGCACATAGTTGCTGGAATAGAAGAACCCGATGGAACCTATGGCAAAAAGCGCAATGTAGAGGTAGTTCAGGAGCCTCTCGCGCAGCGAAACGTACAGAAGATATAATATGGTGTAAACGCTGATGGCAAGCTGTACCCAGGTGATGTCAAACGGATAGATGAACTTGCTGAGCATCAATGTGGCCAGGGTTGCCGCTGTGCAGTATCCTGCCAGCTTGTACATGGATGGGGTGCGGGGCGTGTAGATGTGGAGCATTCCGCACACAAACAGCTGGATGAGGAACAGCACCACGCTCTTGCCCAGGCTGATGACGGGGATTCCCCACAACGGCTCGTCGGCAAAACGCACGCCCACCACAAAGTAGGCCACGGCTGCCACAGCGGAAAAGAGCAGGCATCCGGGCATGCCCTGGCGGTACATCATGAGGAAGAAACTCAGATAGACCAGTGCCGATCCGGTCTCCTTCTGCATGATAATCAGCACCATCGGCACCAGTATGACCAGGGCGCACAGCAGGAAGTCCTTCCACTTGCCCATGTTGAAGTCGTAGGTGCCCATCAGCTTGGCCACGCACAGGGCAGTGCCGAACTTGGCAAATTCGGCGGGCTGGATGCTGAACGGCCCAATCTTGATCCATGACATGGAACCCTTGATGTCCCTGGCCAGCATGGGCGTGACAAAGAGCAGCACCAGGAAACCTATATATATAATGTAGGAAAGCGATTCAATCCAGCGGTCGTCCGTGGACAGGATGATGGCGCCCAACACCAGCGAGGTGGCAATCCAGACAATCTGCATGCCGGAGCGTGTGCTGAAGTCGAAGAAGTTTCCGGCCTGGTCAAAATCGTAGCTGGCACCGCAGATGCTCATCCATCCCATGGCCAGCAGGGCAATGTAGATGATGATGGTGAACCAGTCCAGCGACTGCAAAACTCCGGGCGTTTTATTTGATTTCATTTGCGGTGTAGAAAGTTGGGGTGTAGATGTGTCTGTTCTCGAAGAGTGCGGCTTTCTCCATGCTGGCCGGACTCAGTTTGCCGTTGATGTACTGCTCCATCATCAGCGCGCCCAGCGGCACGCCGTATGTGGCTCCCCACTCTCCGTTCTCTACGTACACGCAGATGGCAATCTGGGGATTTTCCATGGGGGCGAATCCCATGAAGGCGCTGTGGTCCTTGCCGTGGGGGTTTTGTGCCGTGCCGGTCTTTCCGCACACCTCATACATGGTGGTGTTGGCTCCGCGACAGGTGCCGTCCACCACGGCCTTTCGCATGCCTTGTACCACGGTCTCGTAATGCTTCGGCTCTGCCATGGTCCAGTGCTTGCGGGTGAAGGCGGTGTCTATTTCCTCGCCTTGGATTTCCTTCACGATGTGAGGCGTGATGTAGTAGCCGCGGTTGGCGATGGTGGCGCCCAGGTTGGCAATCTGCAGGGGCGTAAGGTTCACCTCGCCCTGTCCGATGGAGATACTGATGACGGTGAGTCCGTTCCAGGAACCGCGGTAGGCCTTGTCATAGAAGGGAGCGTTGGGGATGAGTCCGCGTTTCTCGCCGGGAAGGTCCACACCCAGTTTGTATCCGAAGCCCATGCTTACCATATAGTCTTTCCAGCGGGTCATGGCATCCTGCACGGTGGGGTATTTCTTGCGGTTCCCGAACATGTAATAGAGTCCCCAGCAGAAGAAGCTGTTGCACGAAGTTCCGATGGCGGGCACAACGGGGATAGGCGCTCCGTGGGCGTGGCAGCCTACGGTAAGTCCGCGGAAGTGGAATCCGAGGGTGCAGGGATATGGCGTGGAGGGGGTGATGATTCCCTCTTGCAGGAAGGTGAGCGCCTGGCTGGTCTTGAAGGTGGAACCGGGCGGGTATTGTCCCATGATGCTTCTGTTCAGCAGAGGCTTGTTGGGGTCGCGGCTCAGCAGCAGGTGGTTTTTTCCGCGCTGGCGGCCTACGGTCATTCGGGGGTCATAGGTGGGACTGGAAACCATGCACAGAATCTCTCCCGTGCTTGGCTCAATGGCCACAATGCTTCCGCGCTTTCCCGTCATCAGCCTTTCGCCAAGCGCCTGCAGTTTGATGTCGATGCTCAGCGTGAGGTTGCGTCCGGGTATGGGAGCCTGGTCAAACTTTCCGTTCTGGTATCTGCCCTTGATTCTTCCTCTGGCATCGCGCAGCAGGATTTCCGAACCCTTGATGCCTCGCAGTGCCTCTTCGTAGCTTCGTTCCACGCCTTGTTTGCCAATGTAGTCGCCTCTTTGGTAATATCTGTCGGCCTCAATGTCGTCTGGATCGGCTTCGCCTACGTCGCCCAGGACGTGTGCCGCGTAGGGATATTGGTACTGGCGGATGCTGCGTTTCTGGATGTAGAAACCGGGGAAAAGGAACATTTTTTCCTGGAACGAGCTGATTTCGCTTACCGAAAGCTGGTTCATGAACAGCTGTTGCGTATAGGGGCTGTAACCGGGATTCCTGCGTCGGTTCTTGATTTCTTCCATACGCTTTTCATACTGTTGTGGGGTGATGCCCAGACAACGGCACAGGTCCAGGGTGTCCACACCCTTCTGTTCCGTCATCACCACCATAATGTCATAGGCCGGCTGGTTGTACACCAACAAGTCACCGTTGCGGTCGGTGATGGCTCCTCGGGCAGGGTATTGCACACGCTTTAGGAATGCGTTGGAGTCGGCATTCTGCTTGAAGTCCTCGCTCATCAGCTGCAGGAAGAACAAGCGCACAATGAAAGTGAGGACAATGCATACCGCAATTCCTCCCAATACATACTTACGCTTTTCTAGCTGATACTCTTGATTGGACATTATGCCTCAATGCTTATGATTTGCGGTTCAACAGGTGTTCCATTGCCCAGACAATGCTGGTGGTCAGCACAATGCTGCTGGCGCAGGACAGGACAAGGTAAAGGGAATCGAAATAAGAGAAACTCTCAAGCAGGAAGACCAACAGGTGGTGGATGACAATGAGTATGATGAAAAAGCGGGCATAGTTGCCGTATCCCATTGTCTGGAAATTGGGCATCATGTCCTCGGTGCTGTCTTTTGGTGCCATGGCACGCAGCAGAACGGGCTGCAGCATGGCGGCCAGTGTGGTGGACGCCGCCCCAACGCCGGGCGTGTTGGAGAAAATGTCTGTCAGGAGTCCTATGATGAATCCCCAGAAAAGGATGCCGCAGCGCGAATAGTTGAGAGGGAAATACAAAAGGAAGCAGATGTACACCATT